>NZ_LLZI01000253.1 GCF_001509485.1 Streptomyces sp. NRRL F-4489 | reverse complement strand
GGGGGGGGGGGGGGACCGGGGCGGGAACCCGCCCCGGGAGCGGGGCGGGGGGGGGCCCCCCCCCGCCCCGGGAGCGCCCCGCCCCGCCCCGGGTCCCGACCGTCCCCCTCCCGAAGAAGGTGAGTTGTGTGGTGTCCCCTCGGATCAGTGACCTCCCGGCGCTGCGGGCCCGGCACCCCGAAGCCGTCGCGGAGGCCGCCGCCCGGCGCGCCCGGCGCCCGCTGCTGGGCGAGCGCGGCCGGCTGATGATCGTCGCCGCCGACCACCCGGCCCGGGGCGCGCTCGCCGTGGGCGACCGCCCCCAGGCCATGGCCAACCGGCTCGACCTGCTCGAACGGCTGGTCCTGGCGCTGTCCCGCCCCGGGGTCGACGGAGTGCTGGCCACCGCCGACATCCTGGAGGACCTGCTGCTGCTCGGCGCCCTGGAGGGCAAGGTGGTGATGGGCTCGATGAACCGGGGCGGCCTGGCGGGCGCCTCGTTCGAGATGGACGACCGGTTCACCGGCCACCGCCCGCAGGACCTCGCCCGGCTCCGCTTCGACGCCGGCAAGCTGCTGCTGCGCATCGACTACGAGGACGCCGGATCGCTGACCACCCTGGAGGCCACCGCCCGGACCATCGACGCGATGGCCGAGCGCCGACTCCCCACCTTCGTCGAGCCGTTCCTCTCCCGGCGCACCGGCGGCGCGGTCCGCAACGACCTCAGCCCCGAGGCCGTCACCCGCTCCGTCGCCATCGCCTCCGGCCTCGGCGGCACCTCCGCGTACACCTGGCTGAAGCTGCCGGTCACCGACGACCCCGACGCGATGGCCCGGGTCTGCGAGACCTCCACGCTGCCCACCGTGCTGCTCGGCGGGGACGCCGGCGGCACGGTCCGGGAGCAGGAGGCGGTCTACGAGAAGTGGCGCAAGGCGCTGCGCCTGCCGACCGTCCACGGCCTGGTCGTCGGCCGCTCGCTGCTGTACCCGGCGGACGGGGACGTGGCGGCGGCGGTGGACACGGCGGTCGGGCTGCTGTAGCGGCCGGGCCGGCCGGGAAGCGGAGGGCCTGATTCCGTGCCCGTGAGGCGACTTGCCCGCCCCGGCCCCGCCGCCTGATTCCGGGCCGCGCGCCGCCGGAAAGCTTCACTGTCAGTGGCGAGGAGGAGACTTGCTGTCATGAGTGCTGAGATCGCAGAGACCGGCGGGGCGCTGGGGCGGACCGGCGGATTCCACATCCGGGCCGGAGCCGCCGCCCGCGGCGCGTACGCCCTCGACATCGCGCCCGAGCGCGCCGGGTGGGGGTATTCCTCGCTGCGGGTGGTCGACGTCCCGCCCGGCGGCGGCCATTCCTTCGCCACCGGCGACAGCGAGTGGATCGTGCTGCCGCTGTCCGGCGGCTGCACGGTCCGCGCCGAGCCGGAGCCGGGGGCGGACACCGGGCCGGACGGGACGGCGGAGGCGGGCCGGGCGGAGACCTTCGAACTCGCCGGGCGGGAGAGCGTGTTCAGCGGCGTCACGGACTTCGCCTACGTGCCCCGGGACGCCCGGGTGCGGATCTCCAGCCGGGCCGGCGGCCGGTTCGCGCTGGCCGGGGCGCGCTGCGCCCGGCGGCTGCCGGCCCGCTACGGCCCCGCCTCCGGCGTCCCCGTCGAGCTGCGCGGCGCCGGCAGCTGCTCCCGGCAGGTCAACAACTTCGGCGCGGCCGGGGTGTTCCCCTGCGACCGGCTGATCGCGGTCGAGGTCCTCACCCCCGGCGGCAACTGGTCCTCGTACCCGCCGCACAAGCACGACGAGTGCCGCCCCGGCGAGGAGTCCGAGCTCGAGGAGATCTACTACTACGAGATCGCCGCCGCCCACGGCACGGCCGGGCTCGGCTACCAGCGGGTGACGCCCTCCGGGCGCGGCCGCGGTACGGACGTCCTCGCCGAGGTCCGGTCCGGCGACGCGGTGCTGATCCCGGACGGCTGGCACGGCCCGTCCATCGCCGCCCCCGGCCACGACATGTACTACCTCAACGTCATGGCCGGGCCCGGCGAGCGGGAGTGGCTGATCTGCGACCACCCCGACCACGGCTGGATCCGCGCCACCTGGCCGCAGCAGCCGGTCGACCCCCGGCTCCCCCTCTACGACGCACCGGCAGGAGACCCGCGATGACCGCACCGACCCGCGCCCCGCGCACCGGCCCCGCCCCGGGCACCCGCCGGCTGACCGTCGCCCAGGCCCTGGTGGAGTTCCTCGCCCGCCAGTACACCGAGCGGGACGGCCGCCGGCACCGGCTGATCGCCGCCTGCTGGGGCATCTTCGGCCACGGCAACGTCGCCGGGATCGGCCAGGCCCTGCTGGAGTCCGGCAGCGCCGCGCCGCCCGGCGAGGCCGGCGCCCCGCCCAAGCTCCCCTTCTTCCAGGGCCGCAACGAACAGGCCATGGTGCACGCCGCGGTGGGCTACGCCCGGCAGTGCGACCGCCTCTCCGCCCAGGCCGTGACGACCTCCATCGGCCCCGGCGCCACCAACCTCGTCACCGGCGCCGCGCTCGCCACCGTCAACCGCCTCCCGGTGCTGCTGCTGCCCGGCGACGTCTTCGCCACCCGCCGCGCCGACCCGGTCCTCCAGCAGCTCGAAGCGGTCGGCGCCGGCGATGTGTCGGTCAACGACGCGCTCCGCCCGGTCTCCCGCTACTTCGACCGGATCACCCGCCCCGAGGCGCTGATCCCGGCCGCCCTCCAGGCCATGCGGGTGCTCGCCGACCCGGTGGAGACCGGCGCCGTCACCCTCGCCCTGCCGCAGGACGTCCAGGCCGAGGCGTACGACTGGCCGGAGGAGTTCTTCGCCGAGCGGGTGTGGCGGGTGCCCCGGCCCGCACCGGACCCGGACGCCCTCGCGGCCGCCGCCCGCGCCCTCCGGGCGGCCCGCCGGCCCCTGATCGTCGCGGGCGGCGGGGTGCACCACAGCGAGGCGGAGGAGGCGCTGCGCGCGTTCGCCGAGGCGACCGGCGTCCCCGTCGCGTCCACCCAGGCCGGCAAGGGCTCACTGCGCCACGACCACCCGGCGGACGTCGGCGGCATCGGCCACACCGGCACCGCCACCGCCGACGCGCTGGCCCGCCGCGCCGATCTCGTCCTCGGTGTCGGCACCCGCTACACCGACTTCACCACCGCCTCCGCCACCCTCTTCGCCGAGCCCGCGGTCCGCTTCGTCAACCTCAACATCACCGCCTTCGACTCCCACAAGCTCGGCGCCCTCGCCCTGGTCGCCGACGCCCGCACCGGCCTCGACGCCCTGCGCGAGGCGCTCGGAGGGCACCGCGTCGACGCCGCCTACGAGGCGGAGTACGCCGCCGCCAAGGCCGACTGGGAGCGCCAGGTGGACGCCGCCTACGCGGCCCCCGACCCGGCCGCCCGGCCCACCCAGACGCAGGTCCTCGGCGTCCTGGACGCCCTCGTCGACGACACCGACATCGTGCTCAACGCCGCCGGCTCCCTCCCCGGTGACCTGCACAAACTCTGGCGCGCCCGGTCCCGCAGGCAGTACCACCTCGAATACGGCTACTCCTGCATGGGCTACGAGATCCCCGCCGCCATCGGCGTCCGGATGGCCGCCCCCGACCGCCCGGTGTGGGCACTCGTCGGCGACGGTACGTACTTGATGAACCCCACCGAAATCGTCACCGCCGTCCAGGAGGGCATCGCCATCACCGTCGTCCTCGTCCAGAACCACGGCTACGCGTCCATCGGCGGCCTCTCCCAGGAGACCGGCGGCGAGCGGTTCGGCACCGACTACCGCTTCCGCGCCGCGGACGGCACGTACACCGGCCCCCCGCTGCCCGTGGACCTCGCCGCGAACGCCGCGTCCCTGGGGATGCGGGTGCTGCGCGCCGCCACCGTCGGCGAGCTGCGCGCCGCCCTCGCCGAGGCCAGGGAGGCGAAAACACCCACATGTGTCTATGTCGAGACCGCAACGGCTGACACTGTGCCGGGCGCGCCGCCCGCCGCCGCCTGGTGGGATGTACCCGTTGCCGAGACCGCGACGCGTCCGGCGGCGCTCGCCGCGCGCACGGCGTACGACGAGCACGCCGCCGCCCGCCGCCGCCACCTCTGACATCCGCTCCGCCGCACACGAAAGGCCCCTCGCCATGAAGACCATCAACCACTGGATCGGCGGAAAGCCCGTCGAGGGCGTCTCCGGCAACTACGGTCCGGTCTACAACCCGGCCACCGGCGCCCAGGAGAAGCAGGTCGCCTTCGCCTCCGCCGAGGAGGTCGGCGCCGCCGTCCGCGCCGCCAAGGAGGCGTACGGCTCCTGGGGCACCAGCTCGCTGGCCCGGCGCACCACGATCCTGTTCAAGTACCGCGCCCTGGTGGACGACCACCGCGAGGAGCTGGCCCGGCTGATCACCGCCGAGCACGGCAAGGTGCACTCCGACGCGCTCGGCGAGGTGGCCCGCGGCCTGGAGATCATCGAGCTGGCCTGCGGCATCCCGGAGAAGCTCAAGGGCGAGCTGTCCACCCAGGTCTCGACGCGGGTGGACGTGGCCGCGATCCGCCAGTCGCTGGGCGTGGTCGCCGGCATCACGCCGTTCAACTTCCCGGCCATGGTGCCGATGTGGATGTTCCCGCTCGCCATCGCCTGCGGCAACACCTTCGTCCTCAAGCCCAGCGAGAAGGTCCCCAGCGCCGCGTTCAAGCTCGCCGAGCTGGCCGCCGAGGCGGGCCTGCCCGACGGCGTGCTGAACATCGTCAACGGCGACAAGGTGGCCGTCGACGCCCTGCTGGAGCACCCGGACGTGGCCGCCGTCTCCTTCGTCGGCTCCACCCCGATCGCCAAGTACATCCACACCACCGGTACGGCGAACGGCAAGCGCGTCCAGGCGCTGGGCGGCGCCAAGAACCACATGCTGGTCCTGCCCGACGCCGACCTCGACCTGGCCGCCGACTCCGCGATCAACGCCGCGTACGGCTCGGCCGGCGAGCGCTGCATGGCGATCTCCGTGGTCGTCGCGGTCGGCGAGACCGCCGACCCGCTGATCGGCAAGATCAAGGAGCGCGCCGACAAGCTGCGCATCGGCCCCGGCGACGACCCGGCCTCCGAGATGGGCCCGCTGATCACCAAGGCCCACCGCGACAAGGTCGCCTCGTACGTCACCGGCGCCGCCGCCCAGGGCGCCGACGTCGTCATCGACGGCACCGGCTACACCGTCGAGGGCCACGAGAACGGCCACTGGATCGGCGTCTCGCTGCTCGACAACGTCACCCCCGAGATGGACGCCTACCGCGACGAGATCTTCGGCCCGGTGCTCTCCGTCGTCCGCGTGGAGACCTACGAGCAGGCCATCGAGCTGATGAACTCCTCGCCGTGGGGCAACGGCACCGCCATCTTCACCCGGGACGGCGGCGCCGCCCGCCGCTTCCAGCTGGAGGTCGAGGCCGGCATGGTCGGCGTCAACGTCCCGATCCCCGTCCCGGTGGGCTACCACTCCTTCGGCGGCTGGAAGGACTCCCTCTTCGGCGACCACCACATCTACGGCAACGACGGCGTGCACTTCTACACCCGCGGCAAGGTCGTCACCACCCGCTGGCCCGACCCCGCCGACGGCGGCATCAACCTCGGCTTCCCGCGCAACCACTGACGGAGCGCCGGGTTCCGGACCGACGGCGCGCCCCCCTCACGGGCGCGGCCGTCGCGGACGTCCCCACCGGCCCCGGCCGGCGGGGACGTCCGCGCCTCCCGGGGGCAGACCCCGCCGCACCGCGTTGCTACGGTGCTCCTCGCGCGGCGGGCGGATGACCGCCGCGGCACCGACACGACGGGGGCACGGATGGCACACGGCATGGCGCTGGCCAAGGGCGCGCGGATCACCGGCGGCATACTCTGCCTGCTGTTCTTCCTGTGGACGGCGTACTGGATCGTGGCCGACATCGGCGCGTTCGGTCTCGTCGGGCTGTGGGACAGCTGGGCCGGCAGCCGGCCGCCGGGCACCAACGAGGTCACCGACCCCGTCCAGCTGGGCTTCTGCCTGCTCCAGCTCACCGCGGCCGGCGCGGCGTTCGCCGGCCGCCGCTCGGCCGGCGGCCTGATGGCCGTCGCCACCGCCGCCACCTTCGCCACCGCCCTCCAGGCCCTGATCAGCGTCGGCAACCACACCAGCGACGACCGCTGGTTCCGGAACGCCGAGACCGGCACGGCCACCTTCGACGGGGTCTTCCTCAGCAGCCTGCCGCTGTTCCTGCTGACCCTGGTCGCCGCGGTGGTGCTGCTCGCCGGGAACCGCTCCTGGCCGCGCGCCCGGCCCAGCACCCCGCCCGCCCGGCCCGCCAAGGCCGCCGGTGTGATCGGCGGGCTGCTGCTCGGCGCGATGGCGCTGGGCTACGCGGTCTGGCAGGTCTACATGCTGGTGCAGGGCGGGAGTTCCGCCCCGCAGATGCTCTACCTCGGCAAGGGCTCGCTGTCCACGCTGCTGTCGCTGGCCGGCGGCTGGTACGCGCTGGTGTTCATGGCGCTGACCGGCATCGCCGGTCTGAACGCCCTGATCCGCGGCAGCGCGGCCCGCGGCCTGTCCTTCGGCCTGGCCCTCGCCCTGCTGCCGAACGCCGTCCTGGCGTTCATCACCCTCCTGAGCACCGGCAGCCTCTTCCGGACCGCCGGCCCCATGCCGGGCGCGGTCCTCATCAGCCACACCCAGCTGCTGCTCGACCTGCTCGGGTCGGTGGCGCTGTGCGCGCTGATGGCCCGCGGTGAGCCGGTCGCACCGGCCTGGCAGCCGCCGTCCCCGGCCGTAGCGTTCGCCGCCCCCGGCTTCGTCCCGGGCCCCGCGCCCGCGCCCCCGGCCGGCTGGCAGCCGCCCGGCCCGCCGCCCGCGCCCCCGGCCGGCGCCCCGCCGTTCCCGCCCGCCCCGCCGGCCAACCCGCAGGCGCCGTACGGGGGTTACGGCCCGCCGCAGTACTGACCGCCGCGAGCCGGCCCCGGCGCCCGGCCGTACCGCGCCGGTGGTACGCCACCGGGCGGGGCTACTGCGCCGGGAGGGCGGCGCTCTCCACCCGGCGGACGGGGCGGCGCGCCCGGCCCGGTCCCTAGGATTCAGCCATGGATCTCCGACTGCGCGGGCGCCGGCTCGCCGCCGCCGCGGGCGCGCTGGCCCTCCTCATAGGGGGCGGCACCTGGGCGGCCGCCGCCCCCGACGCGCCGCCCGCGATGCACCGCGAGGACCGCGTCCTGACGATGCCCGAGGCGCCCGGCGGGCCGGGGACGGTGCGGATCGACACCTCGTTCTTCACCGCCGGCGCCCCCGGGCGGCGCCCCGCGGTCCTGCTCGGCCACGGCTTCGGCGGCAGCAAGGCCGATGTCCGCGGTGAGGCCGAGCAGTTGGCCCGGGACGGCTACGCGGTGCTGACCTGGTCCGCGCGCGGCTTCGGCCGCTCCACCGGCCGGATCGGGCTGAACGACCCGGACGGCGAGGTCGCCGACGTCCGCCGCCTGATCGACTGGCTCGCCAAGCGGCCCGAGGTCCGGCTCGACCGGCCCGGCGATCCGCGCGTCGGCGTGGCCGGCGCCTCGTACGGCGGCGCGCTCGCGCTGCTGGCCGCCGGCCACGACCCGCGGGTGGACGCCATCGCCCCGCAGATCACGTACTGGAACCTCGCCGACGCGCTGTTCCCCAACGGCGTGTTCAAGAAGCTGTGGGCCGGCATCTTCTTCACCACCGGGTCGGCCGGGTCCGCCACCGGTGCGCCGTCCGCCGGAAGCGCCCCCTCCGCCGACAGCTCGCCGCCCGGCGGCTGCGGTCGCTTCGAGCCCGCGCTGTGCGCCCTGTACGAACGGGTCGCGGTCAGCGGCGTCCCGGACGCGGCGGCCCGCCGGGTGCTGGCGGCCCGCAGCCCCTCCGCCGTCGCCGACCGCATCAAGGTCCCGACCCTGATCACGCAGGGCCAGACCGACTCGCTCTTCCCGCTCGGCCAGGCCGACGCGATGGCCACCGCGCTCCGGCGCAACGGCGCGCCGGTCGCCGTCGACTGGATCGCCGGCGGCCACGACGGCGGCGACCGGGAGACCGCGCGCACCAACGCCCGCACCACCGCGTGGTTCGACCGCTATCTGAAGGGCGACCGGAACGCCGCCACCGGGCCCGCGTTCCGCATCAGCCGCACCGGCGGCGTGGACTCCACCGCCGGCACCCTGCGGCTGGCCGGCGCGAGCGCCGACCGCTACCCGGGCCTGGACCACGACCCCCGCCGGATCCCGCTGACCGGCCGGGAGCAGCGGTTCGCCAACCCCGCCGGCGCCGCCCCGCCCGCCCTCTCCGCCGTCCCCGGCGCGGGCGCCCTCGGCGACCTCTCCGCGCTCGGCGCCGGCGGCCTCGCCCTGGACTTCCCCGGCCAGTACGCGCACTTCGACTCGGCGCCGCTGCGCACCCCCGTCCACCTCACCGGCAGCCCCACCGCCACCGTGCGGATCCGCGCCACCTCCCCGGACGCGGTGGTCTTCGCCAAGCTCTACGACGTCGCGCCGGACGGCCGCCGCCAGACCCTGCCGTCCCAGCTGGTCACCCCGTACCGCGTCGAGGGGGCCGGCGACGGCCGCACCGTACGGCTCCAACTCCCGGCCGTGGACCACGAGTTCGCCGCCGGGCACCGGCTGCGGCTGGTGCTGTCCGCCACCGACCTCGGCTACGCCACCCCGGTCCGGCCCGCCACCTACACCGTGTCCCTGGCCGCCCCGGACCTCGCCGTGCCCACCGCGCCGGAGGTGCGCGCCACCGCCGCGCCGCTGCCCGCGTGGACCTGGGCGCTGCCCGCGGCCGCCGCGGTGGCCGCCGCGCTGCTGCTGCTCACCGCCCGCCGCCGCACCGCCGCCCCCGCCCCCGACCCGGCCCTGGCCGACGTACCGCTGGAGATCACCGGCCTGACCAAGCGGTACGCCAAGTCCGCCGACCGCTACGCCGTACGCGACCTGTCCTTCCGGGTCGAACGCGGCCAGGTGCTCGGCCTGCTCGGCCCGAACGGCGCCGGCAAGACCACCACCCTGCGGATGCTGATGGGCCTGATCCGCCCGGACGGCGGCGAGATCCGGGTCTTCGGCCAGGCGGTCCGGCCGGGCGCGCCGGTGCTGTCCCGGGTCGGCGCGTTCGTGGAGGGCGCCGGATTCCTGCCGCACCTGTCCGGGCGCGCCAACCTCGACCTGTACTGGCAGGCGACCGGCCGCCCGGCCGCCGACGCGCACACCGAGGAGGCCCTGGAGATCGCCGGTCTGGGCGACGCCCTGGACCGCGCGGTGCGCACCTATTCCCAGGGCATGCGCCAGCGCCTGGCCCTCGCCCAGGCCATGCTCGGCCTGCCCGACCTGCTCATCCTCGACGAGCCGACCAACGGCCTGGACCCGCCGCAGATCCGCGCGATGCGCGAGGTGATGATCCGCTACGCCGCGGACGGCCGCACCGTCATCGTCTCCAGCCATCTGCTGTCCGAGGTGGAGCAGAGCTGCACCCACCTGGTCGTCATGGACCGCGGCCGGCTGGTCGAGGCCGGGCCGGTGGCGGACGTGGTGGGCTCCGGCGACACCGTGCTCATCGGCGTCCCCGAGGGCACCGCGCTGCCGGACGCGCTGCTGGAGAAGGCCGGCGCGCTGCCCGGCGTGGCCTCCGCGGTCCGCGCCGACGACGGCCTGCTGGTCCGGCTCACCGACCCGGACGGCACCCCGCGGCTGCTGGCCGAACTGGTCCGGCTGGACGTGCCGGTGCACCGCGTCGGCCCGCACCGCCGCCTGGAGGACGCCTTCCTCACCCTGATCGGAGACGACGCACGATGACCGCCACCACCCCGGCGGCGGCGCCCGGCTACCGCGCCCGCCGCACCCTGCCGCTGCGCGTCGAGGCCCGCCGCCAGCTGCGCCGCCGCCGCACCCTGGTGATCGCCGCGATCCTGGTGCTGCTGCCGTTCGTGCTGGTCACCGCGTTCGCCATCGGCGGCGACCCGGGCACCCGCACCCCCGGCCGGATCAACCTCATGGCCACCGCCACCGCGTCCGGCGCCAACCTCGCGGCCACCGCGCTGTTCGTCTCGGCCGGCTTCCTGCTGGTGGTGCCGGTCGCCCTGTTCTGCGGCGACACGGTGGCCTCGGAGGCGAGCTGGGCGTCGCTGCGCTATCTGCTGGCCGCGCCGGTGCCGCGGGCCCGGCTGCTGCTGAGCAAGCTGACCGTGGCGCTGGTGTTCAGCGCCGCCGCGATCGCGCTGCTGCCGCTGGTCGCGCTGGCCGTGGGCACCGCCGCGTACGGCTGGGGGCCGCTGCAACTGCCCACCGGGGGCGCGCTGGACCCGGGTGACGCGGTGCTGCGGCTGGCGGTGGTCGCCGGCTACGTCTTCGTCAGCCAGCTGGTCACCGCGGCGCTGGCGTTCTGGCTGTCGACGGTCACCGACGCCCCGCTGGGCGCGGTCGGCGGGGCGGTCGGCCTGACCATCGTCGGCAACGTCCTGGACCAGGTCACCGCGCTCGGCGGCTGGCGGGCCGCGCTGCCCGCGCACTGGCAGTACGCCTGGGCGGACGCGCTCCAGCCGCGCGTGGAGTGGACCGGCATGATCCAGGGCGCCTCGGTGTCGGTGTCCTACGCGCTGGTGCTGACCGCGCTGGCCTTCCGCGGCTTCGCCCGCAAGGACGTGGTGTCGTAACGGCCGGGTCGCCACCTGCCCGGCCCGGGACGGAACCGGACATCCGTCCACAGGCCGGGCACCGCAACCGTTCCCGGCGGCGGCATGTCTGACCCGGTACGAACGCCCGAAGGGGGAGGACCCGCCATGTCCCGTACCACTTCGTCACCTACGCCCCGTACGCCACGCACACCACGGACGTCGCGTACGGTTTCGTCGCGTACCGCCCGCGCCGTGGCCGCCGGGGCCGCGGCCCTCGGCCTGGCCCTCGCCACCGCCGGACCGGCCACGGCGGCCACACCGCAGGCCGCACCCACTCTCCGCACCGACCCGAACGGCCGCCACACCGCCGCCGAGATCCACCGCTTCCTGACCCGCTTCTACGGGCAGCACGGCCCGTCCCCGTACCAGCGCAGGCACCAGGTCTCCGCCTACCTCAAGGACCGCGCCGACCACACCGAGGGCTACGACCTGCTGCTCTGCGCCCAGAACACCCCGCGCGCGATCAGCGTCGGCCCGGTGACCACCGCCCAGTCCGCGGCGGTCGGCTGGGCCACCGTCACCACCTCCTGGGGCGACGGCACCCGGCGCCACTTCACCGCCTACGTCGGCCTGGAGTCCCGCCCGATCGTCCTCCAGGACGTCGACTGCGGGTCGTAACCCGACTTGACCGCAGGAAACACAGGGGGCGGCCGCCGCGGAAACCGATCCCGCGGCGGCCGCCCCACGGCCGGTCCCGGCTCAGCCGGTCGGCCCCTGCATATGGGCGCTGACCCACTGCATGGTGCCCATGCCCAGGCCCTGGACGTAGGTGGCGCCGCTGTGCGTACCGTTCGGCACGATCTGCAGCCGCGTCTTCACCGGCCCGCGGCCGTACTGCGCGATGAACTTCCGCACCTTCGGCAGCACGGTGTTCTCCTTGGAGCCGTCCTGGAAGGCCAGGTAGACGTCCGGGCCGCCGCGGGCGATCAGCCGCTTGGCCAGCACCTCGGGGTTGTTCGCCCGCATCGCCGACAGGTGGCCGCGCCACAGCGGGGAGTCCGGCACGATGTCCGGGCCGTTCGGGATGGCGACCTTGAAGTCCTTGGGGTTCTGCAGGACGTTCTTCAGCGCCGAGAAGCCGCCGGACGAGGAGCCCATGATGCACCAGGCGTTCCGGGTCTTCAGGGTGCGGAAGTTCTCCCGCACCAGGTCGGGCACGTCCTTCGCCAGCCAGGTGCCGATCTTCGGCTGGCCGGGGATGTCGCTGCCGTCGTAGTACTGCTTGTCGTTCGGGTTGAGCACCGGCATGACGACGATGAAGGGCAGGCTCTTACCGGCCTTCGACCAGGCCGCGAGGGACTCCTCCAGCTTCAGGTCGGAACCGATCCAGTAGTTGACCGGGTAGCCGTAGGCGCCGGGCAGCGCCTCCATGACCGGGAAGCCCTTGTTCGCGTTCTGCTTCTCGTAGTACTCCGGCGGCGCCCAGACCCAGACCTTGCCGGTGAAGCCGGACTTCTTCCCGTGGTAGGTGGTCACGGCTATCGGGGTGTTCCCGCCGGCTCCCCCGACCCGGCTGGTCTCCTGGAAGCTGATCGGGTGGGTGGGCATCTGCACCAGCGAGTTCTTCCCGGCCGGCGCGGTCTGCATCGCGGCGCCCGTCCGGGGGCCGCTGAACCGTACCGGCGCGCCCTGGTCGTCGCTCGTGCCGCAGCCCGCCGTCGCGCCGAGCACGGTCAGGGCGATCAACGCGATCACCGGTGTGAAGAGGGATTTGCGCACGGGACCTTCTCCTTGGCGGACAGGCCGGGAGTTGTCCCGGCCGGCCAGCAAGAGGGGACAGGGCGGGGACAGGTTTCCCCGTCCGGGTGTCCGCTTCCTCGCACCGGCCGCGCCCGGATGCCGCCATCCGCCTCTGACCTGGGGTGTTTACGGTCAACGGAGAACCGGTTTACCGTGATTTTCCCGCTGGGGGCGCGTCCGCTGACGCCAGATGGCCCCCTGCGCGCCCCCGCCCGGCGCCCCGGCCACCCGGATGCGCCCCCGCTCCCGGGGCGCGCCCGCGGCCCGCCCGGGTGGCCGTGCGGCGCCTCCGCCCGGCGCCCCGGAAGCCCGGCCACCGGCCCGTATCCTCTGGCTATGAGCTGGTCGCGTGCGCTGAAGGAAGCCGCCCGCTCCGGGCTGACCGTCGAGCGCGCCAAACTCACCCCGCTGGTCGCCATCCGCGGCACGGCCGGCGTCGCCCTCGTCATCGGGCTCTGCCTGTGGCGCGGCAGCCCGGCCCTCGCGGTCTCCTCCGCCTTCGGCGCGTTCTCCTCCGGGATCGTCACCTTCCAGCGCAGTATGCGGCCCCGCCCGGTGCTGGCCCTGGCCGTCGCCGGGGCGCTCGCGGTCTCCACCTTCCTCGGCTATCTGGCCGCCGCGCACGTCCTCGGGTTCGTCGTACTGCTCACCGGCTGGACGTTCCTGGCCGGGATGGCCTGGGCGATCGGGCCGGTGTCGGGGCTGGCCGGCACCCAGACCGTGGCGATCATGCTGGTCACCGTCACCCTCCCGACGTCCGTGGCCGGCGCCCTGGAGCACGCCGCGCTGATCGCCTTCGGCGGGCTGGTCCAGGCGACCCTGACCGTGCTGTTCCCGGTGCGCCCCTGGGGGATCCAGCGGGACGCGCTCGCCGACGCGCTGGCCGCCGAGGCCGACTACGCCCGCCGGCTGCGCCACGACCCGGTCGC
This sequence comes from Streptomyces sp. NRRL F-4489, assembly GCF_001509485.1. Lineage (GTDB taxonomy): Bacteria > Actinomycetota > Actinomycetes > Streptomycetales > Streptomycetaceae > Streptomyces. Next base: position 25,443 of record NZ_LLZI01000253.1, on the reverse strand, counting down.
GCCCTTCGACCCCGCGCCGCTGATGCACGCCCGCGCCGCCTCCACGGTGACCCGCCGCCAGGCCCGGCGCCGCCCGGCCCAGCTGCACGGCCCGCGCGGGGTGGCCGAACGGGTCCGCCCGGTCCTGGCCTCCCTGGCCGACCCGGTCGTCGGCGCCCCGGTGGAGGGACCCGAACGCGACCGGGTCCGGGAGCTCCTCGCCGCCGCCGGCACCGTCCTGGACGCCGTCGCGCACGCCGTCCGGTACGCGCGGCCGGTCCGGCTGCCCCCGGAGGCGATGGCCGCCCTGGAGGTCCCGGCCACCGGCCCGATGCTCAGCGGCCCCGCCCGCCGCACCGCCTACCGCCTGATCTCGCTGCTCGCCGACGCCGTCGAACTGGCCGACGAGCCCGTCGAGGCCACCCGCCCCACCACCGAGGCCGAACGCGGCCACCTGCTGCGCCCCAGCGTCCCCCGGCTCGTCCCGGTCGCGCTGCGCTCCCTGCACCGCGAGGCCCGCTGGTCCTCGCACATCTTCCGGCACGCCCTCCGGGTCGCCGCGGTCGCCGCCGCCGGCTACCTCCTGGGCACCGCCCTCCCGTTCGGCCACGGCTACTGGGCGCCGCTCGCCGCCGTCATGGTGATGCGCCCCGACTTCGCGCAGACGTACGCGCGCGGTGTGGCCCGTTTCGCCGGCACGGTGGTCGGGGTCGCGGTCGGCGGCGGCCTGATGGCGCTGACCCACCCGGCGCCCGCCGTCAGCGCCGCCCTCGCCGTGGTCTGCGTCTTCCTGATGTACCTGCTGATGCGCACCGGATTCTCCGTTACCTCCGCCTGTGTCGCCGCGTACGTCGTCTTCCTGCTGGGCATCGCGGGCGCCGGCTGGGAGCAGACCGTGGAGGAGCGGGTGGTGCTCACCCTCCTCGGCGGTGCGCTGGCGATGTTCTCGTACGCGCTGTTCCCGGCCTGGGAGACGCCCAGGCTCCGCGACCGCCTCGCCGACTGGCTCGCGGCCAACGGCCGGTACGCGCTGGCGGTCTGCGACGGCTACGCCCGGCCCGCCGACCGCCGCCCCCGGCAGGTCCGCGAGGCGCTGCTCGACGCCCGCGCGGCCCGCGCCGCCTGGGAGACCAGCGAGGCCCGCGCCGAGAAGGAGCCGGTCCGGCACCGCGGCCTGTCGCTGGGGGCCGCGCACGCCGCGGGCGGCGCGCTCGCCGCGATGGGCCGGGTCACCATGATCCTGGAGGCGCATCTGCCGGAGAAGGACGCCGAACCCTCGCCGGGCGCCGCCGCGTTCGCCGAGGCGCTGCGCCCCGCGCTCGACCGGGCCGCCGGCGCGGTCCGCGAGGGCGCCCGCCCGGACTGGAGCGGCCCGCGCGCCGTCTGGGAGCGCTGGCAGGCCGAGGACGGACAAGGGGGAGTGGCCGTGCGCGCCGCCGGGCTGCTCCTGGACGCGCTGGACGACCTCACCGACGCGCTGCCCGCGAGCCCCGGCCCCGACCCGTGATCCCCGTCCGCTCCCCGGTGCCCCGGCGCTCCGTCCGCACCACCGCAGGAACCATTCACCACCCCCAGTAGTCTAGATAATTGCCCGCAATTGCCGTCATGGTGGGTCAATGGCGGCCCCTGCGGCGCACTGTCCTCCCGAGAGAGAGCAAACGAACTCCCCATGGCGTCCAGCACTTCGTCCGGAACGTACGACATAGGCATCGACCTCGGCACCGCCAACACCCTCGTCTACGCCCGCGGCAAAGGCGTGGTGCTGAACGAACCGTCCGTGGTCGCGGTGAACGCCGCCGGCGAGGTCGTCGCCGTCGGCTCGGAGGCCAAGCGCACCATCGGCCGCACCCCCTCCGGCATCACCGCGATGCGGCCCCTGCGGGAGGGCGTCATCGCCGACTTCGACGCGGCCGAGCAGATGCTGCGCGCCCTGATGAAGAAGGCCCTGCCCAGCCGCCGCTTCTCCCGCCCCCGCGTCGTCATCTGCGTCCCGTCCGGCATCACCGGTGTCGAGCGGCGCGCCGTCATCGACTCCGCGCGCGGCGCCGGCGCCCGCGAGGTGCATCTCATCGAGGAGCCGATGGCCGCCGCGATCGGCGCCGGCCTGCCGGTGGACGAACCGGTCGGCTGCATGGTCGTGGACATCGGCGGCGGCACCACCGAGGTCGCCGTGGTCTCCATGGGCGGCCTGGTCACCGCCCAGTCCGTCCGGGTCGCCGGCGACGCCATGGACGCCGCGATCGCCGCGTACATCAAGAAGGAGCACGGGCTGGCGATCGGCGAGCGCACCGCCGAGGACATCAAGATCGCCATCGGCTCGGCGGCCTGGTCCCCCGACGCCCCGTTCGCCGACGCCTTCCCCGACCCGGAGGACGAGGCGGCGCCCGGCGACGGCGCGGACGCCGCCCCGGCCGCCCACTCCTACACCGTCCGCGGCCGCGACCACCTCAGCGGTCTGCCCCGCCTCCAGGAGATCACCGCCGAGGAGATCCGCGGCGCCCTCGCCGAACCGGTCGAGGCCATCGTCCGCGCCGTCCACCGCACCCTCGACGAGTGCCCGCCGGAGCTGTCCGGCGACATCATCGAACGGGGCATCGCGCTGACCGGCGGCGGCGCCCTGCTCCGCGGCCTGGACCGCCGCCTGCGCCAGGAGATGGGCGTCCCGGTCATGGTCGCCGACGCGCCCCTGGACTGCGTGGTCAACGGCACCGCCAAGTGCGTGGACGAGTTCGCCACCCTGCACGGGCTGCTCACGGGCGCCAAGTCCGAGCCGCGCAAGGCGGTCCGGCTGTAGCCGAGCCCCGGGTCGGGCGTTCCGCGAGCCGCGGCGGGCGGCCCGGATCGCCGCCCCGGGGCCCGTCCGCCGCCCGGTGGCTCATACCGGGCAGCGCGTTCGCACGGCCGGGTTAGTGTGCGCGCGTGAGTCTTTACGTCGTGATCGGATACGGGCCCGCCGGGGCCGCCACCGCCCGGCTGCTGGCCGGCCAGGGCCACACCGTACGGGTCGTCACCAGGTCGGGCCGGAGCCCCGAGCCCGGTATCGAGCACCTCGCGCTGGACGCCGCGGACAGCGGGCGGCTGACCGAGGCCGCCCGCGGCGCGGACGCGCTCTTCAGCTGCGGCGCGCCGCCGTACCCCCGCTGGGCCGCCGAATGGCCGGCGCTGTCCGCGTCCGCGTGCGCGGCGGCCGAGGCCACCGGCGCCGTCCTGGTCATGCTGGGCAACCTCTACGGCTACGGCCCGGTGGACGGCCCGCTGACCGAGGACCTGCCGCTCGCCGCGACCGGCCCCAAGGGCCGGGTGCGGGCCGCCGCCTGGGAGCAGGCCCGCGCGCTGCACGAGCAGGGCCGGATCCGCGCGGTCGAGCTGCGGGCCTCGGACTTCTTCGGGCCCGGCGTGACCGGCGGCGGGCATCTGGCCGACCGGGTCATGCCCAAGCTGCTGCGCGGCAAGCCGGTCTCCGCGCTCGGCGACCCGCGCGCCCCGCACAGCTGGACCTATATCCCCGACGTGGCCCGGGCGCTGGCCGAGGTGGCCGGGGAGGAGCGGGCCTGGGGCCGCGCCTGGCACGCCCCGACCGCCCCCGCGCTGTCCACCCAGGAGATGGTCGACCGGCTCGCCGCCGAGGCCGGCACCGGCCCGGTCCAGGTCCGCCCGCTGCCGCCGGCCGTGCTCGGGCTCGCGGGCCTGGTCTCGCCGCTGCTGCGCGAACTGAAGGAGGTCCGCTACCAGTTCGCGCGCCCGTTCGTCGTGGACACCGGCGCGTACGAGGCCGCGTTCGCGGTCCGCGCCACGCCCGTCGAGGAGCAGATCACGGCGACGGTGGAGTGGTGGCGGGCCCGGACGGGCACCGCCGGGTGAGGTCCGTGATGCGTCAACGCCCGTGCGTTCTGGCGTAGTTGACGCATAGCGGGATACGGGGAATTGCGGGGGAGCAGGGGGAACTGGGGGTCGTTCACAGGGCAGAGGGCAAGGGAAGCAGTGGGTTCAATGGGTGCGGTGGGCGCGGAGCCTGCCCCGCGTACGGAGCGAGGGGAGCGGCCGGGGCGCGCCGCCGGGGCCGCCGGGGCGCGGCGGGACGATATCGCGGTGGTCGGGATGGCCTGCCGCTTCCCCGGGGCGCGCCACGTCACCGCGTACTGGCGGCTGCTGACCGCCCCCGAACCGCAGTTCGCCCCCGTCCCGGACACCCGGTGGCGGCGCGCCGCGTTCCTCACCGACAGCTTCCGCGACACCGCCGCCGCCTACACGGACACCATGGCACTGCTGCCGGACGTCGACCGCTTCGACGCCGCGCACTACGGCATCCCGCCGCGCCGGGCCCGTTCGATGGACCCGCAGGCCCGGCTGCTGGTCGATCTGGCCCGTGAGGCGATCCAGGACGCCGGGTGGGAGGCCGGGGGCTTCGACCGCGAGGAGACCTCGGTCATCACCGCCCTCACCGAGAGCGGCTACCGCGAGCTGAGCACCCTGCGCGTCCGGATGCGGCAGCTGGCCGGCGGCGAGTTCGGCGCCCGCGCGGCCGACCCCGGCTGGGCGGAGATGGTCCGCGGCGTCGACGGACTGCACGGCACCTCGGTGGCCGGGCTGCTGCTCAACATGGGCCCCAACACCATCAGTTCGGTCTTCGACCTGCACGGGGAGAGCTACGCCCTGGACTCGGCGTGCTCCGGCGGGCTGATGGCGGTGGCCAACGCCGTGCACGCGCTGCGCGCCGGCCGCTGCCGGATCGCGCTGGCCGGCGGCGCCCAGCTGACGCTCACCCCCGACCTGCTGGTCGGGCTGTGCCGGATCGGCGCGCTCTCGCGCAGCGGCCGCTGCCTGCCGTTCGGCGCGGACGCCGACGGTTTCGTGCTCGGCGAGGGCGCCGGGGTGCTGGCGCTGCGGCCGCTGTCCGACGCGCTGGCGGCCGGCGACCGGGTCTACGCGGTGATCCGCGGCGTCGGCACGGCCAACGACGGGACCGTGCAGGGCGGACTGCACCCCCAGGAGGCCGGCCAGCTCCGGGCGCTGCGCCGCGCCTACCGGGACGCCGGGCTGCCGCCGGACGCGGTGGACTACCTGGAGGCGCACGGCACCGGCACCCCCGTGGGCGACCCGGTCGAACTCGCCGCGCTGCGCGCCCTGCGCGGCGAACGGGCCGCGCCGGCCTACGTCGGCGCGGTGAAGGCGGTGGTCGGCCACGCCCTCAACGCCGCCGGCATCGCCGGGCTGATCAAGACCGTACTGGCCGTGCACCGCGGGGTCATACCGCCGCAGCCCGCGTACGCACCGGCCGACCGCGCGGCGCTGGACGCGGCCGGGCTGACCGTCCCGGCCGCGCCGGTCCGCTGGCCCGCGTCCGGGCGGCCGCGCCGGGCCGGGGTGAGCGCCTTCGGCTTCGGGGGGACCGGGGTGCATCTGGTCGTGGAGTCGTACGAGCCGGAGCCGGTGACGGGCCCGGACCCGGCCGCCCGTCCGGCCGTTGAGGCGGGGCCGTACCGCCTGGTCCTCAGCGCCCGCGACCGGGCCGGACTGGCCCGTTACGCCCGGGAGGTGGCCGACACCCTGGCCGCCGACCGCCCGCCGCTGGCCGCGGTGGCGGCCACCCTCGCCGGCCGAGCCCCCCTGGAGGAACGTCTCTCCGTCCTGGCCGGGGACACCGACGACGCCCTCGCCCGGCTGACGGAAGCGGCGTCGGCGGTGGAGGCGGGGGACGCCCCGGAGATTGGCCCCGACGCCGACTCGGACGGTGGCCCCGGCGCCGGTCCCGCCCACCCGCCGGTGCCTCCGCCCGGCGGGCGCATACCCCCGTGCACCCTCCCGCCGAGCCCGCTCGCCCCGCGCCGCCACTGGGCGGTGGACGAGGCGGCCCGCGAGGCCGGGGACCCGCCGCCGGCCCCCGCGACGCGCGAGGACGCGCCCGCGCCGACCCCCGCTGCAACCGCCTCCGCCGCCGCCCTCGTCCGCGAAGAGGTGGCGCGCACCGGCGTCTACCCGCCCGCCGATATCGACGAGGCGATGACGCTCACCACCGACCTCGGCTTCGACTCGCTGATGCTCCAGGAGCTGGAGGTCGGCATCGGCAAACGGGCGCCCGGCTTCCGCACCGACGAGATGTTCGCCCCCGGCCTGACCGTCGCCCGGCTGACCGCCCTGGTCGGAGCCCACCTCACCGAACCCCCGGCCCCCGGCGCCCCGCTGCCGCCGGAAGCCGCCCCGTACACCGCGACCCCCCAAAACCCCGCCGACCCCTATGCCGGCACCGCCCGCATAGACGACTTCCCCGAGGTCCGGGACTTCGAGGAGCGGCTGCGGGCGGTCGCCGGCAGCGGCGCGGAGTTCCCCTACTTCCGGGTGCACCAGGGCACCCTGCGGGACACCACCGAGATCGGCGGCCGCCCGTACCTCTCCTTCGGCAGCTACAACTACCTGGGCCTCTCCGGCCATCCGGCGGTCAACGAGGCCGTGCACCGGGCCGTCGAGCGGTACGGGTCCTCGGTCTCCGCGAGCCGGGTGCTCTCCGGGGAACGGGACCTGACCGTACGGCTGGAGCGGGCGCTGGCCGATTTCCTCGGCGTCGAGGACTGCCTGGCGCTGGTGAGCGGCCACGCCACCAACGTCACCGCCATCGGCCACCTCGTCGGCGCCGGGGACCTGGTGCTGCACGACTCCCTGGCGCACGACAGCATCCTCCAGGGCTGCGCGCTGTCCGGCGCGGCCCGGCGCCCGTTCGCGCACAACGACACCGGTCAGCTGGAGTACCTGCTGCGCCGCAACCGTCCGCGCTTCCGGCGGGTGCTGATCGCCGCCGAGGGCGCGTACAGCATGGACGGCGACCTGCTCGACCTGCCCGCCGTGATCGAGCTGAAGAAGCGCTACGGCGCGCTGCTGATGGTGGACGAGGCGCACAGCATCGGCACGGTCGGCGAACGCGGCCGCGGCGTCGGCGAGTTCTTCGGCACCGACCGGTCCGATGTGGACGTGTGGATGGGCACCCTGTCCAAGTCCCTTGCCAGCTGCGGCGGTTACCTCGGCGGCTCGGCCCGGATGGTGCGGTGGCTGCGGCACACCCTGCCCGGTTTCGTCTACAGCGTCGGACTGTCCCCGGCGAACGCGGCCGCGGCGCTGGCCGCCACCGAGCTGATCACCGCCGAACCGCACCGCGTCCGCACCCTGCGGCGCAACGCCGGACTCTTCCTCCGGCTGGCCTCCGAGGCCGGTCTGGCGACCGGCGCCAGCGCGCACACGCCGATCGTGCCGTGCCTGCTCGGCGACTCGGCGCGGACCCTGCGGGTGGCGGACCGGCTGTTCCGGCGGGGCGTGACCGCCGACCCGATCTTCCATCCGGCGGTGGCGGAGGGCCTGGCCAGGCTGCGGTTCTTCGTCACCAGCGAGCACCGGGAGGAGGACATCCGCCGGGCCGTGGCGATCCTCGCCGAGGAGGTGGCGGCGGCCGGCGGCTGAGCACGGGAACGGACGAAGGCCCGCTCCCCGCTCACATCAGCGTGCGCTCGATCCTGCTGAGCATCGCGTCGGCGCCGGAAGCCCCGCTCTCCGCGCCGTCGGCACCACCGGCACCCGCCGCCGCACCGTCCCCCAACTCCCCACCGGAGCTCGGCCGTTCCGCCGCGCCGCCCACCCGCTGCGAGAGCAGATACGCGATGATCTCGGCCTCCTGCTCCTGCTCGTCGTCGTACGTGGCGCGCAGCAGCATGTCCCGGACCAGGTCGGGGTCGAGGTTGGGGAAGAGCATCCGGGCGCCCGCCTCGTCCAGCCCGCCCGCCCCGCGGTGGCAGCAGATGATGTGGCCCAGCTCGTGCAAGATGATGTGCTCCTGATGCGCGCCGGTGGTGTTGGCGTCGTAGAAGATGAGGTCCTCGTCGCGCGCGGCGACCCACATTCCGCACGGGTGCGAGGCCGGCATCGGCATCGGGACGAGCGTGATCGGGCGGCCGCGGACCTCGCCGAGGTGGCGGCACAGCTCGGCCACGTCGGCCGTCTCGGGCAGGTCGAGCGCGGCGATCCGGCGCGCGCCGGCCTTGCGGAGCTGCTTGAGGCGGCTGCGGCGCTCCTGGTCGGCCGACCGCCCCTTGCGGAGCCTCACTCCTGGTCCGCGGCGTCGGTGACCGGCGGCAGCCCCTGCATCTGGCGGTACTGGTCCATGATCGCCGTGATGGCCTGGAGGTTCTCCTTCTTCATCCCGGCGGCCCGCATCGCCACCGCGCGGACGCCGGACTGCCGCAGCGCCTCCAGCGCCGCGACCTCGCCGAGCACCGACTCGGCGACCTTGTCGTCGAAGAAGTAGGCGACCGAGACGCCGAAGAAGCGGGCCAGGGCGGCCAGCAGATCGGGGGAGGGGTTGGAGCGCTTGCCGGTCCGGAGCTGGGAGAGGTAGACGCCGCCGACGCGGAGTTCGGGGTTGGCCCGCTTCAGCTCGTCCGCCACCTCCGCGTTGGTCCAGTGCCTGCCCTTGGGGCGGACCGTCTTGAAGAGGTTGTCCAGACGCACTGCCAGCACGGGCCGGTCGTCGGTCTCCGACATGGTGAAACTCCCTCCCGTCACCTCCTCGGAATAGCCCTCGGCTAATTCCCAGTTTCGCAGATTAGCTGTCAGTTGACAATCGGACCGGACTCCGCCAACGTTGACCCCACGCCGATAGCTGATGGCTAACTTTGCTCACGGGGGTAGCCGAGTTGGCTGCCGGCCACGCGGTCCGGCCCGGCCTTCGGGGGAACGGCCGGGGCGGACCGGACGGGCGGGCCACCCGCCTGCCCGGTACGGCGCAAGCGGAGGCCCCACGGGGGAAACGGGGGCCTCACGGGGGAACGGGGGAGACCCCGCCCGGACTGCACGGGGGCAGACCGGGCGGGACCCTCAACCCGGGCGCGCGTAACGCCTGTTGGCGCGTGTAGCGCCTCACGCCTGACGCGCGCCGCGCCTCACCCCGCGTCGCCGAGCCGCCGGTACGCGGCCGCGACCTTCGTCAGCCAGGCGACCTCCGCCGGGAAGTGTTCATTGTCCCGGTCGTCGAAGCCGCCGGCGTCCTTGCTCTCGGCGGGCCTCGTGCCGGTGCGCTTGGCGCGCAGCGCCTGCCGGATCTGCGCCGCCTCGGTGTACGCCTGCCGCGCCTCCTCGCCGGCCCCGGCCGCCGCACCGCCGTCACCGCCCGCCGTACGGTCGATGTAGGGCCGCAGGTCCCGCCAGCCGTCGCGTATCTCCACCACCCGCCGGTGCAGCCGGTAGTCGAGGTCGGAGACCGCGGCCCCCGGCGGCTCCAGCACGATGTCCGGCGAGGACTCGTACAGATCCCGCCAGAGCGGGTGGAGCACGCGGTACGAGCGGTAGTTGCGCGCCCAGGTGGCCAGCCGGGTGACCGAGGCTCCCCAGGAGGAGATGGTCAGGCTGAGCGAGAGCAGGACGATGCCGGCCGCGCTGAAGACGTTCGAGGCCAGCTGCCAGCCGCCGATGTCGAGCCCGCCCGCGGCCGTGAGGATGTTGACCGTCCGGGCCAGGCAGTAGAGGAAGAGGACCACCGCGGCCACGGACAGCAGCCGCAGCGCCTGCCGCAGCGGGGACTTGCCGGCCATCCGCGCGTACGGGCCGCACTGGCGGAAGATCGTGACGCACGGCACCGCCTGGGACACGATGAAGACCAGGAGGTAGACGAGGACCAGCGGCTGCCCGCTGCCGGTGTTGAAGTCGGCCGCCGGCCGCCCCGGGCCGTTCGCCACGAAGAACAGCGCCACCAGCAGCGCGGTCAGCGCACCGCCGGTCAGCAGCCAGAAACGGGACTTGCGCGCCGCGTCCTCGGCGGTGGACGCCCAGTGCAGCAGGATGATCTGCGCGCTGACGCAGAAGGCCACCGCCGAGACGTGCATCACGAGGATGGCGAGATTGCCGACGCCCAGGAAGCGGTCGCCGCCCATGGCGACGGCACCCATGGTGAAGGTGAGGCACTGGAGGACCAGTGTGATCACCAGGGTGCGGTAGGCGCTGTCGCCCCGGCTGCGCCGGAACTGGCTCAGCCGGTAGACGAGCGCGGCGTACGACGAGAGCGCCGCGATGACGAAGCAGAGGGTTTTGATGGTGTTCACGGTCTGCATTCCCCGCCGGTGCCGGTCGGCCGGCACCCGGCGGTGGCTCTAGTCGGTCGGGCCGCCGGCCGGAACGGTGAGGCCAATGCCCTCGGCCGCCACGGCTATGGCGTAGTCGAAGAACGCGGACTCGTCCCGGACGCTGTCGTGGGTGCGGCTGAAGACCTGGAAGACCAGCAGTCCGATCAGATTGCTCCACAGCACGATGCCGCGCTCGATGAGATCCCCGAACGGCGCCTCGGGCAGCCCGCCGAAGAGCTCCACCGCCTCCGGCAGCAGCAGCGGCGGACCGGGCAGCGCGCGCGGGGGCGGGGTCAGCTCCCCGGCCTCCAGGGCCGCGCGGACGATACCGGCCAGCACCCCGGGGGTGCGCGAGGCGGGCGGCACGGTCTCCGGCGGGGCGTGGTAGCCCGGCACCGGCGAACCGTAGATCAGCGTGAACTCGCCGGTGTGCGCGAACGACCAGGCCCGCAGCGCGCGGGTCACTGCGAGCAGCCGCGCCCCGGCCCCCGCCCCGGCCTCCCGGGCGGCCCGGTCGGCGTCCTCCATGGCCGCGCCGGAGGCGTTGTACGCGTCGATGACCAGCGCCGTCAGCAGCGCGTCCCGGTCCGGGAAGACGGCCTCCACCGCGGCCACGCCCAGCCCGGCCGCCCCGGCCACGGCCTCCAGGGTCAGCCCGCCCGCGCCCAGGCTGTCCAGCAGCCCGCGCGCGGCGGCCTTGATCTCCGCCGACGGCCCGGTGTGCCCCTCGGCGGCGTATGCGTCCCTAACATCCATGGCCAAACCGTACCTGTCAGCTACGACACCACCGCCGGGAGTCGCGGCTCCCCGGGGACGGGGGACGGGATCCGGCCATCGTGGGCGCCGGGCCGGGCCTGCCCCCGTGCGCTACGCCTCCCGCCCCACCGACGTCAGCGGCATATCCGCGTACCGCTCATCCGCGACCTGCCCGGCGAGCGGCACCGAGTCGGCCCAGCGCCACGATCCGGGCGCCGGCCACCACCGCGGAGGCCAGGGCGCCGGTGGCCGCGCAGACGGCGAGCGCCGGCCAGGCGTAGGCGGCCTGGGCGAGTGCCCCCGAGCGGTTCATCAACAGCCCGAGAAGCGTGGCCAGGGTCGCGGCCGCGCTGCCAGCCCATGGCGTATGTGCTGCCCGCCGGCCGGTCCGGCGGCGTGTGGGTGGCCGCGACGGCCGCCGCGCCGGCGACCCGCCGGCCGTCGGCGGACACGCCCTGGTCGTTCTGCGCGATCAGCCAGCGGGCGAGGTCGCCGGCGGTGGTGACGACCCCGTGGCCGCCCGCGGTGAACCAGCGGGGATGGGGGACGGCGAACGCCGCCCCGCAGGCCCGGACGTAGCCGCGGGCCCGGCCCGGCATGGCGTCGGTGGTGCCGGCCGAGGTGGTGTGCGCCATGCCCAGCGGCCGGAAGACCCGGTCGGCCAGGCGGCGAACGGCTGCCCGCTGATGACCTCGACCAGCCGGGCCGCGACGAAGTAGTTGGGGTTGTGGTACGCGAACCGGGTGTCCGGCGCGGCGGCCAGGATGCCCAGCGCGGCCAGCACCGCACCGGCGCGGCGCCACCGGCGGGCGGGGGAGGAGGCGGCGGGCCGGGTGGCGGCGCCGGACGTGCCACCGGAAATGGAATCGGGGAAGGCCGTCATGGCGCCCAGTGCACCGTCGCGGACCCCGCTCGCGCACTGGCGCACACGGGAGTTCAAAGGTAGTGCGGGCACTACCGCGCCGCGCTCCCCGCCTGGTCAGGGTTCAGGGAACGCGCTACCGAACCGCCTGGCAGGCTCTGGGGCAGGGCCCGTTGAAGGTGCTGTGCTCCGCCTGGCCCTGGCGCTCGTTCGCCTACCTGGCGACCGGTGCCGCCTTCGGTGCCGTCACCACGCTCGTGCTCGTCCTGATGCTGGCCGCCGGCCTGGTGTCGCTGATCGCGGTGGTGGGCGCGGTGCCGCTGCTCGGCGTCGCGCTGTCCGGCATCGCCGTCACCCGCTGCGAACGGTGGCGGCTGCGCCTGGTGGACCGGGACCCGGTGCCCGACCCGCACCGGGCCGCCGAACACGCCGGACCGCGCGCCTGGTTGCGGACCCGGCCGCGGGAACCGGCGACCTGGCGCGAACTGGGCTTCACCGCGGTCTCGGCGGCCGCCCTGTGGTGGATGGACCTGCTGGTCCTGGCCTTCGCCCTGGCCCTGCCGGTACTGGTGATCATGCCGCCCGCCGACGACCCCGGCGCCTGGCCGCTGGTCCCGGTCGGCCTGTGCCTGCTGGCCGCCGCCCCGTACACCATCACGGCCTGGGCCGGCGCCCGGGCGGCCGTCACCCGGCTGATGCCGACGACGGCCTGCGCGCCGCCGTCGCCCTGCGCCGGGCCCGCCCCGACCTGCCGGTCCTGGTGCTGAGCCAGTACATCGAGCAGTCCTACGCCGCCCACCTGCTGGACCTGGGCAGCGACACCGGCATCGGCTACCTCCTGAAGGACCGGGTCAGCGCCGTCGGCGAGTTCACCGACGCGGTGGCCCGGGTCGCCGCGGGCGCGACCGTCATCGACCCCGAGGTCGTCCGCCAGCTCCTCAACCGCCGCCGGGACCCCCTGCGGCGCCTCACTCCCCGCGAACGCGAGGTCCTCGCCCTCATGGCGGAGGGACGCGCCAACGCCGCCATCGCCCAGCAGCTCCACGTCACCGAAGCCGCCGTCAACAAGCACATCGGCAACATCTTCCAGAAACTCGACCTGCCCCTGACCGGCCGCCACCACCGCCGCGTCCTGGCGGTGCTGACGTATCTGCGGGCCTGAGGGGCGGCCGATGCGGCCGCGGTGGCGGAAGGAATTCTTCCGGTATTCCGCCGGTCCGGGGAAACCCCGTCTGATCAGGGACTTCGACGGACCCGGACCTCGTGGACCAGGAGAGGCCGTGATTGGAATTGAACCAATGTAAGCCGCTTTGCAGGCGGCCCCCTCACCACTCGGGCACACGGCCGTGAGCGTGGCGGAAAACCGCTTCGCTCGCGGGGTGACTCTACGGCGTGCGGGGGCTGCTTTGTCAATGGCCGTCCGATAACAGAACATTGCAGGAGTATGAACCGGCCAACCGTGCTATATCCGGCCACTCTCGGCGGCTTGCCGTTGCTGGGCCACCGGGGGACTGCTAAGAATTACCGCGAACCGTTCCAGTCATGGACGAGTCCGCACGGAAAGCGTCGGAACGTGCACGGGGGGAGCTTTTTTCGTGGCACCACTGTCGTCGTTCGCCGGTTCCCTCTGTTGTGTTCCCCGCTGCGGGCGCACACCACTAGGGGAGAACTGTCGTGACTGCTCTGTCCCATTCGTGGCTACGCAACATCGACCTCAAGCTCATTGCCGAGCAAGTGGGCACCCCGGTTTTCATCTACAGTGAAGCGCAGTTCCGCAAGAATCTGACCCGAGTGAGAAGAGCGGCGGACGAGGCCGGTATAGGCGACCGCGTCGAGTTCTACATACCGTTCTTTCCGAACTCCAACCCGCACCACCTCGCGCCGCTCAAGGAATTGGACGGCTTCGGCGTCCTGGTGCAGCTGCCCAGTGAGTACCGGATTCTGCGGGCCCACGGGTTCGAGAAGTTCATCGTCTCCCCGGGGCACGTCTCCAACGAGGAGATCTCCTTCTGGGACAACACCCGATGTCCCACCTTCCTCGCCAGCCTCGACGAGGTGGCGCATTCGCTGACCACGGAAGCCCCCGCCATCAGCGTCCGCATCGACTCCCTCGATTCCGGGAAGCCCGGGGTCAAGTACGGGGAACTGGACCGGCTGACCGCGCTCCTGAAGGAGCACGGGCGCGAGCTGGACTGCGTCGAGGTGTACTGCGGGAGCGGCAACTCCCTCGACGACATGGTCCGTACGGTCGAGGAGATGTTCGAGGTCTTCCAGCGGCATTTCCCCACCGCCCGGGCCATCAACTTCGCCGGCGGACACGGCTTCGACTACGACGCCCACGCCGAGGAGGACAAGCACTTCGACTGGCCGCGCTACTTCGCCCGGCTCGCCGAGGCCGCCCGCCGGATGGGCATTCCCGAGCATGTGCGGTTCCTCTTCGAGCCCGCGCGCGACGTACTGGCCGACACCGGCGCCCTGCTGATGTCGGTGGAACGTTCCGTCATCACCACACCGGTCTCCTCCCTCGTCGTCACCGACGGCTGCCGCATGCTGATGCCCTCGGCGCAGCTGCGCAACCGCGGCCACAACACCGCGTTCCTCGACGGGAACATGCGCGAAATCGTCAGCGAGAAGGGCGTCAGCGCCGCGGTCCGCGGCCGGACGATCCTCCGCAACGACTACCTCCTGCCCGGGGAGGTGCACGTCCCCGAAGGCGTCGACGCGTCGAGCTATCTGGTCATCCTCGACACCGGGGCGTACTGCGCCACCCAGCACATGGAATTCCTCAACGTCCCGCCGGCCGCCGAAGTCCTGGTGAACAGCGACGGGTCGATGGATCTCATCACCTCCGCCGGCGACGAGCTCGACAAATGGCGGAATCTCCTGTCCGAGAAGCAGCCGGTCAAGGGCTGACGAGCGCGGCGGGTGGCCGTAGCGGCACCACCGGCCGCGGCCACCCGCGGGTCAGGAAGAGCCAGGAAGAGCCAGATGGGCCAGGAAGAGTGAGGAAGAAGTCGCCATGTCCATAAGTCATGACGGTCTGCCGGAAGACGCCAGCGGGCCGGCCGGTGAAGAGGCGCCGTTCGTGCTTTTCCGGCAGTGGCTGGAAGAAGCCGCGGCCAGTGAGCTGAACGATCCGAATGCGATGGCCATCGCCACCGCGGGCGCCGACGGGCTCCCGGACGTCCGCATGGTGCTCCTCAAGCACCACGACACGGACGGATTCGTGTTCTTCACCAACACCACCTCCGCCAAGGGCCGCGAACTCGCGGAGAACATGCAGGCGGCCGGCGTTCTGCACTGGAAGAGCCTGCGGCGCCAGGTGCGTTTCCGCGGGCCGGTCGAATCCGTCACCCCCGCGGAATCCGACGCCTATTTCGCCTCCCGGGCCCGGGACAGCCGGATCGGGGCGTGGGCCAGTCAGCAGTCCAGCCCACTGCCCGCCCGGAAGGTCCTGGAGGACGCCGTCGCGGCGGAAACCCTGCGCTTCGAAGGAGAGGCCGTACCGCGCCCCGAGCACTGGGCGGGCTATCGGGTGCGGCCGATCTCCCTCGAATTCTGGTCCGATCGGCCATTCCGGCTCCATGACCGGGTCGTTTTCACCAGAATGAGTCCCCAGGGGTCCTGGGAACAGGGGCGCCTCTACCCCTAGCGAAAGTCCGAAGAAGGGTTCGACGAATGTACTTCACGCACGCCGACGAGGTCTGGTCCGCGCACCGGAACTTGCGGGCGCTGACCGCCACCGTCACCGGCGTCACCTCGGCCGCGACCGACGAAGCGCTGCTCACCGGCCTCGCCGAACGGATCGAGCGGCGGCAGAGCAGCGCGGCCGAGGCCGAGATGCCGGAGATCGCGGCCTGGCGTGAGACGTTCTCCCGCATGGGTCTGAAGCCGACCCAGTACCGGTGCGCGTCCGAGGCGCTGCTGCGCCGGTACCGCAAGGAGAAGAACCTGCCGAGTTTCCACCCGCTGGTGGACTACCTCAACCACGTCTCCATGGCCTACGCCATTCCGATCGCGGTGTTCGACACCGAGAAGATCGGCGCGGGAATCACCGTGCGGCCGGCCACGGGGACGGAGGAATACCAGACCTTCCAGGGCACGGTCGAGAATCCGGAGCCCGGCGAGATCGTCTTCGCCGGCCCCGACGGCCACGCCCACTCCCGCCGCTGGACGTTCCGGCAGTCCGCGCGCTCGGTGGTCTCCCAGGACACCGCGTCCGTACTGATCGTCGCCGAGGCGCACCACGCCGCGGCCGCGGAGGACCTGGCCGGGATGGAAGCGGAGCTGAAGGACGGGCTGGCCACGCTCGGCGTCGTCCTGGGCGCGTCCACCATCCTGACGGAAACGCACCGCAGGCTCGACTTCTGACCCGCCGCCGCCCGCCCCCGCGAGGGGCGGGCGGCCCTCAACACCCGCGTACCGAAAGGGATTTCGTGAGCACGTCCGGTTCCTCCGGCATAGCCGACGGCCTGTCCCGCGTCCGGGAGCAGATCGCCGCGGCCTGCGCGCGGTCGGGCCGCGCGCCCGAGAGCGTCCGGCTGATCGCCGTCTGCAAGACCTTCGGCGCCGACGCCGTACGCCAGGTCCTCGACCACGGCCAGCTGGCCTTCGGCGAGAACTACGTCCAGGAAGCCAAGGGCAAGTGGCCCGAGCTGAAAGCGGACCACCCCCGGGCCGAACTCCACCTCATCGGCCCCCTCCAGTCCAACAAGGCCCGGGAAGCCGTCGCCCTCTTCGACGTCATCCAGTCCCTGGACCGGCCCTCCCTCGCCAAGGCCCTGGCCCGCCAGTGCGAGAGCCAGGGGCGGCGCCCGGCGATGTTCGTCCAGGTGAACATCGGGTCCGAACCGCAGAAGGCCGGTGTCGCACCCGAGGACACCGACGCGTTCCTCGACTCCTGCCGGGACGTCCACGGGCTGAACGTCACCGGCCTGATGTGCATCCCGCCGGCCGGGGAGCCCCCCGAGCCGCACTTCGACCACCTCGCCAAGATCGCCGCACGCAACGGCCTGACCGAGCTGTCCATGGGGATGAGCGGCGATTTCCCCGCGGCCATCGAACACGGCGCGACGTACGTGCGGGTGGGCTCCGCCATCTTCGGCAACCGGTCCTACCCGGCCGCCCAGTGACCTTTCCGCACCGCCGTGCGTGAGACCGGCACGAAGGGAACCGCGACGTTGTCCCGCCCAGCCCGTTTCGACATCCTCTTCGAACCGCTTCGAATAGGCCCCGTCACCACCAAGAACCGCTTCTACCAAGTCCCGCACTGCAACGGCATGGGCCGGGCGTACCCCTCCCCGATGGCCGCGATGCGCGGCGTCAAGGCGGAGGGCGGCTGGGGCGTGGTCTGCACCGAGCAGTGCGATATCCACTACTCCGGCCAGCACCAGCGGGAACTCCGCCTCTGGGACGCCCAGGACATCCCCGCCCTGGCCCGGACCACCGAGCAGATCCACGCCCACGGCGCCCTGGCCGGCGTCGAACTGGCCCACAACGGCGGGCACGTCGCCAACCTCGAATCCCGCGCCGTCCCCCTCGCCCCCAGCGCGGAGGCCACCCGCAGCCTCTACCCCGGCACCGCCCGCGCCATGGACAAGAACGACATCCGGGCCTTCCGGCGCTGGCACCGCGAGGCCGCCCTCAACGCCCGGCGCGCCGGCTTCGACATCGTCTACATCTACGCCGGGCACAGCATGACGCTGCCCATCAACTTCCTCTCCCGCAGCCGCAACAAGCGCACCGACGAATACGGCGGCAGCCTGGAGAACCGCGCCCGGCTGCTGCGCGAACTCATCGAGGACACCAAGGAGGCGGTCGGCGACACCTGCGCCGTCGCCGTCCGCTTCTGCGTCGACGAGATGATCGGCGACCGCGGTATCACCGCGGACGGCGAGGCCCGCGAGGTCATCGCCCTGCTCGGCGAACTCCCCGACCTGTGGGACGTCAACCTCGCCAACATGGGCCACGACGGCGCCACCGCGCGGTTCGAGCCGGAGGGCTGGCAGGAGAAGTACGTCGCGTTCGTCAAGGGCCTCACCAGCAAACCCGTCGTCGGCGTCGGCCGCTTCACCTCGCCCGACACCATGGCGGCCATGCTCCGCTCCGGCACCCTGGACCTGATCGGGGCTGCCCGCCCGTCCATCGCCGACCCGTTCCTCCCCACCAAGATCGAACAGGGCCGGTTCGACGACATCCGCGAGTGCATCGGCTGCAACATCTGCCTGGCCTTCGACTCCATGGGCGCGCCCTTCCGCTGCACCCAGAACCCCACCACCGGCGAGGAGTGGCGGCGCGGCTGGCACCCCGAGACCATCCCGCCCAAGGACACCGGCGACACCGTCCTCGTCGTCGGCGCCGGCCCGGCCGGACTCGAAGCCGCCCGCGGCCTGGGCCAGCGCGGCTACGAGGTGATCCTCTGCGAGGCCGGCCGGGAGCTCGGCGGCCGCGTCACCCGCGAGGCCCGCCTGCCCGGCCTCGCCACGTACGGCCGGGTGCGGGACTGGCGCGTCGGACAGCTCAAGCGCATGAAGAACGTGCAGGTCCTGCCCGGCAACGACGTCACGGCCGACCTCGTCCTGGAAGCCGGCTGCTCACTGGTGGCCGTCGCCACCGGCGCGTTCTGGCGGGCGGACGGCGTCGGACGCCACCACCGCGACCCGGTCCCCGGACTGGCGGACGGGCTCCCGGTCTTCACCCCGGACGCCCTCATGGACGGCAAGCTGCCACAAGGCCGCGTCGTGGTCTACGACGACGACCACTACTACATGGCCACGGTCCTCGCCGAACGCCTCGCGGACGCCGGCTGCGAGGTCGTCTTCGTCACCCCGGAGCCGATCGTCGCGGCGTTCACCCAGTTCACCGCCGAGCAGAAACGCGTCCAGCGCCGCGTCATGGAGCGCTGCGCCGCCGTGCACACCTCCACCGCCCTGGTCCGCACCGAACCGGGCACCGCCTATCTGGCCTGCACCTACACCGGCCGCGAAAGCGCCGTGCCCGCCGACGCCGTGGTGCCCGTCACCGGCCGGCTCCCCCGGGACGCCCTCTACCAGGAGCTGACCGCGCTGGAGCCCGGCGCCCTGGAGGCGGCCGGCATCCGCCGCGTCGCCCGGGTCGGGGACGCCCTCGGGCCCGGGATCATCGCCGCCGCCGTCCACAGCGGGCACCTCTTCGCCCGCACCCTGGACACCGGCCTGACCGACCGGACCCCGTACCGGCGGGAGAACGTCACACCCGACTGGGACCAGCCCTTCCCGCCAACCGGAGGTGCCGCGTGAGAGGAACGTTCAAGGACTTCCTCGCCAAGACCGCCGACGGCCACCCGCTGACCAGGGAGGAAGCCGCCGACGCCTTCGCCCTGATGACGTCCGGCGAGGCGACCCCCTCGCAGATGGGCGCGTTCCTGATGGCGCTGCGCGTCCGGGGCGAGACCGTCGCCGAGATCTCCGGCGCCGCCACCGTCCTGCGCACCAAGATGTACGGCGTGGCCGCACCGCCGGGCACCGTCGACATCCTCGGCACCGGCGGCGACGCCTCCGGCTCGTACAACATCTCCACCGCCGCCGGCCTCATCGTCGCGGGCGCCGGCGTCCCGGTCGCCAAGCAGGGCAACCGCGCGCTGTCCTCGCGCTCCGGCTCCACCGACGTGCTCCGCGCGCTGGGCGTACGCACCGCGCTGTCCCCCGCCGAGGTCGAGCACTGCATCGCGGCGGCCGGTATCGGCTTCATGCACGCGCCCAACCACCACCCCGCCCTCGCGCACGTCGCCGACACCCGGGCCGAACTCGCCACCCGCACCGTCTTCAACCTCCTCGGGCCGCTGCTCAACCCCGCCGGCGTCAAACACCACCTCGTCGGCGTCTACGCCCGCCACTGGGCCGAACCGCTCGCCCACGTCCTGGGCGAACTCGGCTCCACCCACGCCCTGGTGGTCCACGGCTCGGACGGCCTCGACGAGGTCACCACCACCGGCCCGACCTACGTCGCCGAACTCGCCGACGGCGCGGTGAAGACCTACGAGATCACCCCCGGGGACGCCGGCCTGCCCACCGCCCGCCCCGGCGACCTGCGCGGCGGCGACCCCGCGCACAACGCGGCGGCCCTGCGGCGGGTCCTGGACGGGGCCCCGGGCCCGTACCGCGATATCGCCGTGCTCAACGCCGCGGCGGCCCTGGTCGCCGCCGGCCGCGCCGGCGACCTGCGGCAGGGCGCCGCGCGCGCCGCCGCCTCGCTCGACTCCGGCGAGGCGCGCGCCCGCCTCGCAGCCCTCGTAGCGGCATCCCACACCACGACCCCAGGGACGGACTCATGAGTGATCTGCTGACCCGCGTCACGGCCTACAAGCGCGACGAGATCGCCGCCGCCAAGGCCGCCCGCCCGGCCGCCGCGCTCCGCGAGGAGGCCGCCGCGGCCGAACCCCCGCGCGGCTTCCTGGCCGCCCTCGAGAAGCGCCGCGCCGCGGGCGAGTACGCCCTCATCGCCGAGGTCAAGAAGAAGAGCCCGTCCAAGGGCCTGATCCGCGCCGACTTCGACCCGCCGGCCCTGGCCCGCGCCTACGAGGCCGGCGGCGCCGCCTGCCTCTCCGTCCTCACCGACACCCCCTCCTTCGACGGCACCCGCGCCCACCTCGCCGCCGCCCGCGCCACCACCCAACTCCCCGTCCTCCGCAAGGACTTCATGCTCGACCCCTACCAGGTCATCGAATCCCGCGCCTGGGGCGCCGACGCCATCCTCCTCATGCTCTGCCTCGTGGACGACCCCACCGCCGCCGCCATCGAGCAAACGGCCCACGACCTCGGCATGGACGTCCTGGTCGAGGTCCACGACGCCGCCGAACTGGACCGCGCCACCCGCCTGACCTCCCGCCTCATCGGCATCAACAACCGCAACCTCACCACCATGCAGACCACCCTGGCCACCGCCGAGAACCTCGCGCCCGCCGTCCCCCGGGACCGCCTCACGGTCGCCGAGAGCGGCCTCGGCAGCCCGGACGACCTCCGGCGGATGGCCGCCGCCGGCGTCACCACCTTCCTCGTCGGCGAAAGCCTGATGCGCGCCGACGATGTCGAGTCCGCGACCCGGGCGCTCCTGGCACAGTAAGCACCAGTCCCTCATGGAAGCCGAAGGAGCGCCTCCGCTATGAGCGTTGAATTCCTTATCACCGCGTTCATCATCGTGGTCTCACCCGGTACGGGTGCCGTGTACACCGTCGCCACCGGCCTGACACGCGGCCTGCGGATGTCGGTGGTCGCGGCCTTCGGCTGCACGCTCGGCATCGTCCCGCACCTGGCGGCGGCCACCGCCGGCCTCGCCGCCATCCTGCACACCAGCGCCCTGGCCTTCGAGAGCTTCAAATGGGCGGGCGTCGCCTACCTGCTCTTCCTCGCCTGGCAGACCCTGCGCGAAAAGGGCTCGATGAAGATCGACACCGAGGGCGACACCGTCAAGCCCGACAAATCCGCCGCCGGCGTCACCGGAACCGCCATCCTCATCAACTTCCTCAACCCCAAACTCTCCATGTTCTTCCTGGCGTTCCTCCCCCAGTTCGTCCCGGCCACCGCCACCGACACGCTCCCCCGCATGCTCGAACTCTCCGCCGTCTTCATGCTGATGACCTTCGTCGTCTTCGCCATCTACGGCGCCTTCGCCGCGGCCGTCCGCGACCACATCATCACCAGGCCGAAGGTGCTGGCCTGGATGCGCCGCACCTTCGCGGTGGCGTTCGTGGGGCTGGGGGTCCAGTTGGCCTTGGCCAGCAGGTAATTAGGGGACCGGGCGACCGCTCTCGGCTGCGCCCCGCCCGGCACGGCGGCTCTCCGGCTCCCGTGCCGGGCACAGGCGTACGAGCACCCCACTCACGAACCATCCAAGGAACATCGAAGGAACTCCTCATGCCACGCCTCCCCAACCCCCTCGACCCCCTCCACCCCCTCTTCATCAAAATCTGCGGTCTGCGGACGGAACAGGACGTCGACACCGCCATCGAGGCCGGCGCCGACGCCGTCGGCTTCGTCTTCGCCCCCAGCCCCCGCCAGGTCGACGCCGACACCGCCGCCCGCCTCGCCCGCCGCGTCCCGCCCCACGTCCTGACCGTCGGCGTCTTCCGCGACCAGCCGGTCGCCGACGTCCGCGCCCTGGCCGACGCCACCGGCATCCGCGCCATCCAACTCCACGGCCACGAGGGCCCGTCCCACTACACCGAACTCCGCCAGTACGACGAGGACCGCACCCTCATCCGCGCCACCACCTACGGAAACCCCCCGCCCACCCTCGGGGAGATGGGCGAAGACATCCTCCTCCTCGACGCCCCCACCCCCGGCGCCGGCCTCCCCTGGGCCTGGACCGACCCCTCCTTCCAACCCCCCAAGGCCCCCTGGCTCCTGGCCGGCGGCCTCACCCCCACCAACATCACCGCCGCCCTCCAGGCCACCCACCCCTGGGGCGCAGACGTCTCCAGCGGCGTCGAATCCACCCGGGGAATCAAGGACCCCGCCCTCATCCGCGCCTTCATCCGGGAGGCCCGCGCGGCGGGCTGACGTCCGCATACGAACGCCGTCAGGGGTCAGAAGAATCTCTTCTCCCAATCACCCATGACGAGCGATCGAACCGCGTTGCCGAAGCCGTTCGCGACCCGCTGGATTCCCGCGTCGCCGGCGAGGTACACATCCCCGTCGCCGGCCAGCAGAACGGCTTCCTGCGTATCGGTGGCCGTTCCGACAAGCAGCACGGGAGGGCCGATACGCCTGCCGAAGAACCCCACACTCCTGGGCAACGAGTGCGCCGAGTCCATCGTTTCCGCCACCGACGTCGTAAGGAACGTTTCACCGAAGCCGTATCTCCACGTCACGGTGAACTCCCCATACGCCTCCAAGAACTCCCGCACCCCGGCAGTGAACGCGAACCCCTCCTCCTCATACCGCCGACGCGCCCGCTCCATATCCAGTGGGTGTGTCTCGAACCGCGCCGCGCCCGCGAGCGACTCCCGCAGTTCTTCGATTCCGGGCCGTGCGTTCTCCCCGCTCATTCCATGAGCACCTCTCCTCCGACTCCAGGCAATCCGGGCTCGGTCTCCCAGGAACTCGCCAACGCGGGGTGGTCGCCGGTGATGCGCCCACCCTCGTGCCCGGCCGCACCGAGCTCCGCAGGCGGCCTGAGAAGCGTAGGGAGCGGGCGGGTGCTCCATCCGGCCATCCGGCCATCCGGCCCGACCGGGCGCGGGGCCGCCTCAGAACGTCACCGCGTCTTCCCCGCGTCGGGCGCGGCCGGACGCCTCCGGACCCCGCCACGCGCTCCCGCGCCCCTGACCAGCAAAAAGACCCTCCCGGAGGAGGGTCTGGTCTGGCGCCCCCGGCAGGACTCGAACCTGCGGCCAAGTGCTTAGAAGGCACCTGCTCTATCCACTGAGCTACGGGGGCCGGTGGTGGGTGTGGATCACGGACCGCGGACCAGGATAGAGGTCCGGGTGCCTCGTCCCGGTTGCTTCACCTCCGTGGCACGTTGTGGAGGTTCGGTGAAGCGATCCCGATAATCGCAGGCAGGTACGAATCCTGCACGGCTTTTGACGTCTCGCGCGGCGGGTGTTGTGGACTCGTTATGGCTGCGCCTCGATTATCCCGAAAATCCCATTTGGCGGCGATCTCGTGCTGTCGTGATCTCGCGGCGTACACAAGGGGTTATACGCTTCAAAAACCTAACGAAATTGGGCATTCTTCACATGTGGTGACCTTGGACGTAGGACCCCGGCTGATCGACGCACTGTCCGTACTGCGAGACCGTGTCGAGGCCGCACGATTTCCCCTGCCGCTCCGGGGCGCCGCCCGGGCCCGGCGCAACCGGGCCGAGCTGCTCGCCCAGCTGGACGACTATGTGCTGCCCCGCCTGCGCGCCCCCCGCGCCCCGCTGCTCGCCGTCATCGGCGGCTCCACCGGGGCGGGCAAGTCCACGCTGGTCAACTCGCTCGTCGGGCGGCGGATCTCGGAGGCCGGGGTGCTGCGGCCGACGACGCGGACGCCGGTGCTGGTCTGCCACCCCGACGACCACCGCTGGTTCGCCGGCCGCCGCGTACTGCCCGGCCTGACCCGGGTGTGGGTGCCGGAGCAGGACGACGGGGGAGCGGGGAGCGGCGGCGAGCGGGGCGGGGACGGGGCCGCCGCCCCCGGGGACGGGAGGGGCTCGCTACCGGGTGAGCCGGGCCTGCCGATGGTACGGATCGAGACGGACACCGCGCTGCCCAGCGGCCTGGCGCTGCTCGACGCCCCGGACATCGACTCCCTGGTCGCCGGCAACCGCGAACTGGCCGCCGAGCTGATCTGCGCCGCCGACGTCTGGGTGCTGGTCACCACCGCCGCCCGTTACGCGGACGCGGTGCCCTGGCATCTGCTGCGCACGGCGAAGGAGTACGACGTCACGCTGGTCACCGTGCTGGACCGGGTGCCGCACCAGATCGCCGCCGAGATCTCCGCGCGCTACGCCGAACTCCTGCAGCGCGCCGGGCTCGGCCACGTACCCCGCTTCACCATCCCCGAGCTGCCGGAATCCGCCGGCGGGGGCCGCGGGCTGCTGCCCGCCACGGCGGTCGCCGGGCTGCGCGAGTGGCTGGAACGGCACGCCGAGGACCCCGCCGCCCGGGCCGCCGCCGCGGACCGCACCGCCTCCGGCGCGCTGGCCTCGCTGCGCAGCCGGCTCCCCGCGCTGGCCGGGGCCGCCGCCGCGCAGCACGCCGCGGCCCTGCGGCTGGCCGGCCGGGTCGAGGAGGCGTACGAGGCGGCCGCGGAACGGGTGCGGCGCGAGGTCGCGGCCGGCGAGGTGCTGTCCGGGGACGCGCGTGCCCACTGGTACGCGCAGGCGCTCGGCGGGCGGGCCGGCGAACTGCTGGACGCGCTCACCCAGGGGCTGACCGCCCTGCTGGTCTGCGCCGTCGAGGAGGCCGACGAGCGGGCCGCGGAGGGCTGGCGGCGCGACGCCGCGGCGGCCGAGGTGGCGCTGGCCGCGGGCGCCGGCGCGCAGGGCGCGGCCGGGCGGATCGGGGTCCTCGTCCGGCGCTGGCGGCGCTGCCTGGAGGAGATGGTGGAGGAGGAGGTTCGCGGGGCTGGGGAGGCCGGGGAGGTTCGGGGGGCCCGGGAGGGTGGCGGGAGCCAGGCCGGTGTACGGGGTGAGGCGGTTGACGCGGAGGAACCGGCCGCCCTGCTGGCCGCCTCCCTGCTCGGTGGGCGCCGCGCCCGTACGGCGGGGGAGAACCTCGCCGACCTGCTGGGGGCGCAGAGCGCACTGCGCCTGTGTGACGAGGGTGCCCGGCTGCTGACCCGGTACCTGGCGGACGTCCTCGACGGTGAACGGGAGCGCCGGCTGGCCCCGTTGGACCGGCTGACCGTACCGCCGGAACAGCAGGCCGAGCTGATCGCCGCGCTCTCGGTCGTCCAGCGGGAACAGCGCCGGACACGGCCACCGGACGAACGGCCGCTTGAGCGCCGGACGGGCCAGGGGACGGTCCCCCGGGGGCCGGAACGGGCGCCGGAGCGGGACGCGGCGTGCGGCTGCCGGACGGTGGGCCGGGAGGCCGGCTGCGGGCACCCGGCGCCGGATCGGGAGACGGGCCGGGAGATGGAGTGCGGGCGCCGGGTGGCGGACCGCTGCGAGCGGGAAGGGGCGGTGACGGGGTGACGGCGACCGGAGAGCGGGAGCGGCCGGTGGAGAGCGCGACCGGTGAGGTGGGGGAGGGGGCAGAGGCCGGTGTGGGGGCGGTTCCGGGGG
>NZ_LLZI01000252.1 GCF_001509485.1 Streptomyces sp. NRRL F-4489 | reverse complement strand
CCCACCGACCCGCCGCGCCCGTCCCCCCCCGCCTCAATGCACCAACGGAAGCGTCGCCATTTCTGCGACGGTCCAGGTGAGGGGGCCCAGGACGAGGAGGAGGGCGAGGGTGCGGAGGGCTGTGGCGCGGTGGAGGACGGAGGCGGTGGCGCCGAGGCGGCGGAGGGCGGCCGTGGTGCGGGCGCGGGCGGCCCGGGATTCGGCCGCGGCGGTGAGGGCGCTGACGGTGGCGCAGGCCAGGACGACGGCCGTGCCGATCGCGGTGAAGGGACCGAGAGGACGGGAGGGGGTGGCCTCGTAGACGGTGGCGGCGGCGTAGGCGCCGGAGGCGACCGCGCACAGGACGCCGAGCGGGCGGCCCAGGCGGCGGGATTCGGTCTGCAGGACGCGCCCGGACAGCAGCCGAAGCGCGCCGGGGCGGCCCGCGCACAGCAGGCGGCCCGACAGGTGCACCAGGCCGGGGCCGGCCAGCACGAGACCGGAGGCGGCGAGGGCCCAGCCGGCCAGGACGCCCGGAGAGGAGCCGAGCAGCCGGCCGGGGGCGGGCAGCAGGCCGCCGTGGGTGCCGGCGGCGGGGGCGGCGTAGGACTCGATGGCCAGGCCCGCGGCGGTCAGGGCGACGCCCCAGGGCAGGCCGGTGGGGGCCGCCTCGGCGGGCGGGGCGGGGGCCTCGACGACGCCCGGTTCGGTCCGGGGGCGCAGGGAGAAGGCGGTGGCCGCGGCGGCGGTCAGCGGGACGAGGGAGAGGAGCAGGAGGGCGCCGAGCAGCGGGATCGGGTGGCCGGCGCCGAGGAGGCCGGGGTCGACGCGGCGGGGGCCGGCGGCCTCCGCGGTGCCGCCGAGGTCGCCGCGGAGTGAGAAGAAGACCACGAGGGAGAGGAGGGCGCCGAGGGTGCAGGCGAGCGCGGTGGAGGCCGCGGCGAGCAGGGTGAGCCGGAGCGGGCCCAGACCGGCGGCGTTCATACCGCGCTGGAGGCGGGCGGCGGGGTCCGTGCGGGCCACCGAGACGGCGAGCTGGGCGGTGGCCGCGAGCGGGGCGGCGCACCACAGGAGCCGGGCCACGGATTCGCCGGCCGCGGCCGGGTGGGCGGCGGCGTGGCCCAGGACGGCGAGGACCAGGAAGCCGGTGCAGGCCGCGGCGGCGGCGACGAGGAGGCGGCGCAGCAGGACGAGGGGGTGAGCGCCACGGGCTAGACGGAGAGCGAGCACGCTGCCCTGCTTTCCTCATCGGGGGCACCGGTGGTCTCGGGGGTGGCGCCCGAGCGGCGGCCGTCGAGGAGCGCGACGGTGCGGTCGGCGAGCGCGGCGACCTGGGGGTCGTAGGTGGCCAGGACCACGGTGATCCGGTGGGAGCGGGCCGCGGTGGTCAGGGTCCGCAGGACTTGGGTGCCGTCGGCGCTGTGCAGGGGGGCGGTGGGCTCGTCGGCGAAGAGCACCCGCGGGGCGGCGGCCAGGGCGCGGGCGACGGCGACGCGCTGGCGCTGGGACTGGTCGAGGCGGGCGGGGCGGCGGCGGGCGCACATGCCGACGTCGAGGCGTTCGAGCCACTCGTGGGCGGCGTGCTTGGCGGCGCGGTGGCCGGCGCCGCGGAGCAGGAGGGGGAGAGCGGCGTTCTCCCAGGCGGTGAGTTCGGGAACGAGGTGGGGTTCGGTGTCGATCCAGCCGAACCGGTCGAGACGCAGCCGTTCGCGGCTGGGGGAGGAGAGCGTGTGGAGGGAGGAGCCGTCGAACCAGACCTCGCCCTCGGTGGGGACGAGCTGGCCGGACAGGCACTTGAGGAGGGTGGTCTTGCCGCTGCCGCGGGGCCCGGTGACGGCGAGGATCTCGCCCTCGCGGACGCCGAGGGAGACCCCGGTGAGGGCGGGGGTGGCGCCGTGTGTGTGGTGCAGGCCGCGTGCCCAGAGAACGTCGTTGTCAGGCGGGGCCACCATCTGCACACCTCTCGCTTGTTCGCTGCCGTTCCCCCGGCCGGGGGAACGACCACGGAGGGTATCGGTCACCAGCACGGTAAGGAATCGCGTCCCCGGTCATTTGTGGCTCGGCAGCCGCAACGGCCCAGATTCACTCCTCTGGGTGAGAGGGAGCGAATCCGGGCCGTCGGGGGTGTGTTCAGTTGTCCCGCAGCGCGCCGGGGGGCGGCGCGGAGATCAGAGCTTGGTCCACGCCTCGGTGAGGACGGAGCGCAGGATCTGCTCGATCTCGTCGAAGACCGGCTGGTCCGCGATCAGCGGCGGGGCCAGCTGGATGACCGGGTCGCCGCGGTCGTCGGCGCGGCAGTAGAGGCCGTTGTCGTACAGCGCCTTCGAGAGGAAGCCGTACAGGACGCGCTCGGTCTCCTCGTCGTTGAAGGACTCCTTGGTGGCCTTGTCCTTGACGAGCTCGATGCCGTAGAAGAAGCCGTTGCCGCGGACGTCGCCGACGATCGGCAGGTCGTGCAGCCGCTGGAGGGTGCTCAGGAAGTTGCCCTCGTTGTCCAGCACGTGCTGGTTGAGGCCCTCGCGCTCGAAGATGTCGAAGTTCGCCAGCGCCACGGCCGAGGAGACCGGGTGGCCGCCGAAGGTGTAGCCGTGCAGGAAGGTGTTGTCGCCCTTGTAGAACGGCTCGGCGAGGCGGTCGGAGATGATGCAGGCGCCGATCGGGGAGTAGCCCGAGGTCATGCCCTTGGCGCAGGTGATCATGTCCGGGATGTAGTCGAACTTGTCACACGCGAACATCGTGCCCAGGCGGCCGAAGGCGCAGATCGTCTCGTCGGAGACGAGCAGCACGTCGTACTGGTCGCAGATCTCGCGGACCCGCTGGAAGTAGCCGGGGGGCGGCGGGAAGCAGCCGCCGGCGTTCTGCACCGGCTCCAGGAAGACCGCGGCGACGGTCTCCGGGCCCTCGAAGAGGATCTGCTGCTCGATCTGGTCGGCGGCCCAGCGGCCGAACGCCTCGGGGTCGTCGCCGTGGATCGGGGCGCGGTAGATGTTGGTGTTCGGCACCTTGTGCGCGCCGGGGACCAGCGGCTCGAAGGGGGCCTTCAGGCCGGGCAGGCCGGTGATCGACAGGGCGCCCTGCGGGGTGCCGTGGTAGGCCACCGCGCGGGATATCACCTTGTACTTGGTGTGCTTGCCCTTGAGCTTGAAGTACTGCTTGGCCAGCTTCCAGGCGGTCTCGACGGCCTCGCCGCCGCCGGTGGTGAAGAAGACCTTGTTGAGGTCGCCAGGCGCGTAGTGCGCCAGGCGCTCGGCCAGCTCCACGGCCTTGGGGTGGGCGTAGGACCAGACCGGGAAGAAGGCCAGTTCCTGGGCCTGCTTGTACGCGGTCTCGGCGAGCTCGACCCGGCCGTGGCCGGCGTTGACCACGAAGAGGCCGGCGAGGCCGTCGATGTAGCGCTTGCCCTTGTCGTCGTAGATGTTGGTGCCCTCACCGCGCACGATCGTGGGCACGGGGGCGTTCTCGTACGACGACATGCGGGTGAAGTGCATCCACAGGTGGTCGTACGCCGTCTTGGAGAGGTCGGCGCTCATTGCTATCTCGTTCCCCAGGTGTAGGTCTGCTTCCGGAGCTTGAGGTAAACGAAGCTCTCGGTGGATCGGACGCCGGGCAGCGTGCGGATCCGCTTGTTGATCATTTCGAGAAGGTGGTCGTCGTCCTCGCAGACGATCTCGATGAGGAGATCGAAGGAGCCCGCGGTCATGACGACGTACTCGACTTCTTCCATGGCCGTCAGGGCGTCGGCCACGGGATCGAGGTCACCCTCGACGTTGATGCCGACCATTGCCTGCCGGCGGAGACCGACCGTGAGGGGGTCGGTGACCGCGACGATCTGCATCACGCCTTGGTCGAGCAGCTTCTGTACGCGCTGGCGTACCGCCGCCTCGGACAGGCCGACGGCCTTGCCGATCGCGGCGTACGGACGGCGCCCGTCCTCCTGGAGCTGCTCAATGATCGCCAGGGAGACGGAGTCGATCGACGGAGTGCCGTTTCTGTCACGAGTGGCCACGTCCTTCACTGTGCACGAAGGTCGACGGTATGGCAACCCCGATTCGATGAAATCAGTTGTTGATCGACGCAGATTTAACTGATTCCGTTGTTCGAACGGGTTGGGTGTGTTGAAAACGTGGGTATCGCGGCTACTGTGGGAGCCCAACCACCGGTACATCCGACACTGAAGGGGGCGCACAGTGACCACCGCACTGCGTCGTCTGCGCAACTACATCGACGGGGAGTTCCGGGACGCCGCCGACGGGCGGACCACGGAGGTGGTCAACC
Organism: Streptomyces sp. NRRL F-4489; assembly: GCF_001509485.1. Lineage (GTDB taxonomy): Bacteria > Actinomycetota > Actinomycetes > Streptomycetales > Streptomycetaceae > Streptomyces. The sequence continues at coordinate 34,559 of NZ_LLZI01000252.1, read as the reverse complement.
CGGCGACGGGTGAGGCGTACGCCACTGCCCCTCTCTCCGGCCCCGCGGACGTGGACGCGGCCATGGCCGCGGCCGAGGCCGCCTTCCCCGTCTGGCGCGACCTGATCCCGGCCGAGCGCCAGAAGGTCCTGCTCAAGATCGCCGACCGCTTCGAGGAGCGCGCCGAGGAGCTGATCGCCGCCGAGTCCGAGAACTGCGGCAAGCCGATCGCCCTGGTCCGCTCCGAGGAGATCCCGCCGATGGTGGACCAGATCCGCTTCTTCGCGGGTGCCGCCCGGATGCTCGAGGGCCGCGCGGCCGGCGAGTACATGGACGGCTTCACCTCGATCATCCGCCGCGAGCCGGTGGGCGTCTGCGCCCAGGTCGCGCCGTGGAACTACCCGATGATGATGGCCGTATGGAAGTTCGCCCCGGCGCTCGCCGCGGGCAACACCGTCGTCCTCAAGCCCTCCGACACCACCCCCGCCTCCACGGTGCTGATCGCCGACATCATCGGCAGCGTGCTGGACGAACTGGGCCACCCGCGCGGCGTGTTCAACGTCGTCTGCGGCGACCGGGAGACCGGCCGCCTGATGGTCGAGCACAAGGTCCCGGCGATGGCGTCCATCACCGGCTCGGTGCGCGCCGGTATGCAGGTCGCCGAGTCCGCGTCCAAGGACCTCAAGCGGGTCCACCTGGAGCTGGGCGGCAAGGCCCCGGTCGTGGTCTTCGAGGACACCGACATCGCCAAGGCCGTCGAGGACATCGCCACCGCCGGCTACTTCAACGCCGGCCAGGACTGTACGGCCGCCACCCGCGTGCTCGTCCAGGAGTCCATCCACGACGAGTTCGTCGCCGCGCTCGCCAAGGCCGCCTCGGAGACCAAGACCGGCGCGATCGACGACGAGGACGTGCTCTACGGCCCGCTGAACAACGCCAACCAGCTCGCGCAGGTCAAGGGCTTCATCGAGCGGCTGCCCGCGCACGCCAAGATCGAGGCCGGCGGCGAGCAGGTCGGCGACAAGGGCTACTTCTTCGCCCCCACCGTCGTCTCGGGCCTGAAGCAGGACGACGAGATCGTGCAGAACGAGGTCTTCGGCCCGGTCATCACCGTCCAGTCCTTCACCGACGAGAAGCAGGCCGTCGAGTGGGCCAACGGCGTCGAGTACGCCCTGGCCTCCTCGGTGTGGACCAAGGACCACGCCCGCGCCATGCGGCTGTCCAAGGCCCTCGACTTCGGCTGCGTGTGGATCAACACCCACATCCCGCTGGTCGCCGAGATGCCGCACGGCGGCTTCAAGAAGTCCGGCTACGGCAAGGACCTCTCCGCCTACGGCTTCGACGACTACACCCGGATCAAGCACGTGATGACCTCGCTGGACGGCTGAGCCGGCCGGTCCTCACGGGGATCACCGACGTCGGGCGGCACGGAACGCTCGACACACCGTCGCGGGCGGAGGCCCGGCAATTGACGCTCTGTCTCTTGCCGCCTCCGCCCGCGGCACGTGAGAGTGCTCGCCATGGCTGATCTTTCGCGGCGTTCGCTGCTTCGGGGCATGGGCGGAATCGGTGTGACCGGGGCGCTGGCCGCCGTCACCGGGTGCGGGGTCCCGGCGGCGTACGTCGACGCCGCCGACCGCGAGGCCCCCGACCGGTCCGCCCGCGACCGCTCCCTGGTCTTCGCCAACTGGCCGCTCTACATCGACGTCGACGACCGCGACCCGCAGCGCCGCCCCACCCTGGCCACGTTCCAGAAGCGCACCGGGATCTCCGTGCAGTACACCGAGGAGATCAACGACAACGACGAGTTCTTCGGGAAGATCAGCCCCGCGCTGATGAACCACCAGTCCACCGGACGGGACCTGGTCGTCATCAGCGACTGGATGTGCGCCCGGTACGTCCGGCTCGGCTGGGTCGAGACCATGGACCGCGCCGCCCAGCCGAACGTCGCCAGATACCTCGACCCGCAGCTGCGCTCCCCGCACTTCGACCCCGGCCGGACCCACTCCGTGCCCTGGCAGTCCGGCATCACCGGCATCGCCTACAACCGCCGCAAGCTCGGCCGCGAGATCCGCCACACCTCCGACCTGTGGAAGGACGACCTGCGCGGCCGGGTCACCCTGCTCTCCGGGCTGGACGAGGCGTTCGCCATGCTGCTCCAGGGGAACGGCGTGGACATCACCCGCTGGACCGCCGACGACTTCCACCGGATGATCGACCAGGTCCGCGGCCTGGTGCGCAAGGGCCAGATCCGCCGGTTCACCGGCAACGACTACATCAAGGACCTGGATTCCGGGGACGTCCTCGCCGCGCAGGCGTACTCCGGCGATGTCATCCAGCTCAAGGCGGACAACCCGGACATCGAGTTCGTGGTGCCCGAGGAGGGCGCCGAGCTGTGGGCGGAGAGCATGATGATCCCCAACCTCGCGGCCCACAAGCGGAACGCCGAGCGGCTGATCGACTACTACTACCAGCCGGAGGTCGCGGCGGAGCTGACCGCGTGGGTCAACTACGTCTGCCCGGTGCCGGCGGCGCGCGAGGTGCTCGCCTCGTCCAAGGACAAGGAGCGGGCGGAGCTGGCCGAGGACCCGCTGATCTTCCCGGACGCGGAGATGCGGAAGCGGCTGGCGATCGCGCGGGACATCACGGCCAAGGAGCGGACCGAGTTCGCGAAGGAGTGGAACGGGATCGTGGGGCTTTAGGGCCGCCTGCGCTTTCCGGGCGCGGGCTGGGACGGGGGCGGCCCCCGGTGCGCGGGGGCGGTGCGCGGGCTGGTGCACGGGCCGGTGTGCGGAGGCGTCAACTGCCCTGCCAGACTGCGGTGTTATGCCGAACGGAAGAGTGTCCCGGGCGGTGCCGCCGGAGCCGGTGTCGCCGCCCCCGCCCCCGCCGCAGTCGCCGCGTGGGCAGTCATCGCTGCCGCCGTCGCCGGTTTCGCCCGCCGTCACGCTGGGGCTGTTCGCGGCCTGGGCGCTGCACGACGCCGAGGAGGTGCTCTTCGGACCGCGGTGGGTGCGGGAGCGCGTACCGGAGCTGCGGGAACGGTTCCCCGGTGTGCCCGAGCGGGTGTGGCGGGCGCTGGAGGGGGTCACCGAGCGGGAGTTCGCCGCGGCGGTGGCGGTGATGGCGGTGATCGTCGGGAGTGCCGCCGCCCGCGGTCACCGCACCGGCGGGCGGTCGGCGTTCTTCCAGGCGGCGCTGGACGGCTTCGGGCTGCACGGTCTGCTGCACCTCGCCCAGGCCGCCGCCGTCCGCGGCTGGACCCCGGGGGCGGCCACCTCGCCGGTCGTGGTCATCCCGTTCACGCTGTGGGCCCGCGGGCGGCTGCGGCGGGCCGGTGTGCTGCGGCCGGGGAGCCCGGGCCGGGTGCTGGGCGGGGTGGCCGCGGCGGGCGCAGCCACCGTCGTCTCGCACGCGGTGGCGCGGCGGTTGACCAAGGGCTGACGGGGCAACGGACCTCTCCGCCGCCCCGTCACCCCCGCCCCGCCCGGCCGGCCTCGGTCACCCCCGCCAGTCCGCCGCGTACGCGTCGATCTCGGCCGTCAGCCGGGCCTTGGCGGTGGCGTCCATGAAGGACGCGGTGACCGCGTTCCGGGCGAGGGCGGCGACGCCGGACGCGTCCAGGCCCAGCAGGCGGGCGGCGACGGCGTACTCGGTGTTCAGGTCGGTGCCGAACATCGGGGGGTCGTCGCTGTTGATGGTGACCAGCACGCCGGCGTCGACCATCTCCTTGACCGGGTGCTCCTCCAGGGTGCGGACCGCCCGGGTGGCGATGTTGGAGGTCGGGCAGACCTCCAGCGGGATGCGGTGCTCGGCGAGATGGGCCAGCAGCGCCGGGTCCTGGGTGGCGCTGGTGCCGTGGCCGATCCGCTCGGCGCGCAGCTCGGTCAGCGCGTCCCAGATCGTGCCGGGGCCGGTGGTCTCGCCGGCGTGCGGGACGGAGTGCAGCCCGATGGCCAGCGCCCGGTCGAAGTACGGCTTGAACTGCGGCCGCGGGACGCCGATCTCGGGCCCGCCCAAGCCGAACGAGACCAGTCCCTCGGGCTGGAGGTCGCAGGCGATCCGGGCGGTCTCCTCGGCGGCCGCCAGGCCCGCCTCGCCGGGGATGTCGAAGCACCAGCGCAGCACCACGCCCAGCTCGGACTCGGCGGCCTTCCGGGCGTCCTCGATGGCCTCCACGAAGGCGGCGTCCGGGATGCCGCGGCTGGTGGAGCTGAACGGCGTGACGGTCAGCTCGGCGTAGCGGATCTGCTGCCGGGCCATGTCGCGGGCGACCTCGTACGTCAGCAGGCGGACGTCCTCGGCGTCGCGGATCAGGTCCACGACGGAGAGGTAGACCTCGACGAAGTGGGCGAAGTCCCGGAAGGTGAAGTAGTCGGCGAGCGCCTCGGGGTCGGTGGGCACGGCCGAATCCGGGTGCCGGGCGGCGAGTTCGGCGACGATGCGCGGGGAGGCCGAGCCGACGTGGTGGACGTGCAGCTCCGCCTTGGGCAGGCCGGCGATGAAGGCGTCGAGGTCGGACACGGATTCCTCCTGGGTGTGGGTGCGCGCGGCGGACGGGCGGTGCGGCCTCGTCCGGGGGCGGTTGGGTCATGGTAGGCGGGCCACCCCTCAGCCCGGGGCGGCGGCCCCGGTCCCGGCCACCCCGGCCCCACCTGTCCCGGCCCCGCCGGCCGCGTCCTCCGCGGCCAGCCGCTGCCGGGCCGCCATCAGGGCGAAGCCGAGGAGGTTCAGACCGTGCCAGCGGGCCGGGTCGGCGGCGGCGTCATCGCCGGCGGCCAGGCCGATGCCCCATATGCGGTCCACCGGGCTGGCCTCCACCAGGACGCGGGAGCCGGTGCCGAGCAGGAAGCGCCGCAGCTGCGGATCCTGGCCGAATTTGTGCAGGCTGCCCTCGGTGACGAGGGCGAAGCGGTGGCGCCGCCAGACCTCCTCGTCGAAGCCGCGGACCGTCCGCCCGGCCTCCTTGGCCTCCCCGGGATGGCGCGCGGCGAGCACCCGGCGCTCGGCCTCCGCGTCGCCGAAGAGGCGCGCCTTGCCGGCCATCATCCAGTGCTCGGCGGTGGCGTAGCGGACCCCGCCGGCGGTGAAGGGGGAGGGCCACCACTGGCTGAAACAGCTCGGTCCCAGGCCGCCGCCGCGGGGCGGACGATGCCCCCAGAAGTGGACGAACTTCACCCGCTCCCCGGCGGCGGTCCGCGCGATCAGCTCCGCGACCGAGCGCGGTCCGTCCGGCGCCGGATCCTCGTTGTCGTGCATCATGCCGGGATTCTGTCAGCGGGCACTGACAACGTGTCGGGGTGTTGCGCCACTGAATTCGCAGAATTCGTCGCGTAACCAAAAGGCAACAACGGAATCACTTGTTGGTCGCCTTTGCCTCTGTCAAGATCGGCCATCGATTCCGGATATAGCTACGCCTGGCAGTGCCGCTGAGCGGCCCCGGCGCCCGGCGGAGGAGAGCACCATGGACCAGCGATTCGATGTGACCGAACGATTCGCCGAGGGCGCGCAATTCATTGCCGGAAGCCTGCGGGCCGGCACCTCCGGCCGCACCCAGGACGTGGTCGACCCGGCCACCGGCGAGACCGTCCTGCGGTACGAACTCGCAGGTACCGGCGATGTGGACGAGGCCGTGGCGGCCGCCGCGCGGGCCTTCCCCGACTGGGCGCGGACCACCCCCGCCGAGCGTTCGGACACCCTGCACCGCTTCGCCGCGGCGCTCGCCGAGGACGCCGGGGACCTGGTCTTCGCGGAATCCCTCAACTGCGGAAAGCCGGTCAAACTGAGCCGCGAGTTCGACGTCCCCGGGACGATCGACAACGCCGCGTTCTTCGCCGGCGCCGCCCGCCACCTGGAGGGCCGGGCGGCCGGGGAATACAGCGGCGACCACACCTCGATGATCCGCCGCGAACCCATCGGCGTGGTCGGCTCCATCGCGCCCTGGAACTACCCGCTCCAGATGGCCGCGTGGAAGGTCCTGCCGGCCGTCGCCGCGGGCAACACCATCGTCCTCAAGCCCGCCGAGATCACGCCGCTGACGTCGCTGCTGTTCGCCCGGGCCGCGCAGCGCGCCGGACTCCCGGACGGCGTCCTGAACATCGTCTCCGGGGCGGGCCGGGACGCCGGGGAGCGCCTGGTCGGCCACCCGGACGTCGCGATGACCTCCTTCACCGGCTCCACCGCCGTCGGCAAGCGGGTCGCCGAGCTGGCCACCGGCACCGTCAAGCGGCTCCACCTGGAGCTCGGCGGCAAGGCCCCGTTCGTGGTCTTCGACGACGCCGACCTGGAGGCCGCCGTGCACGGCGCGGTCGCCGGCGCCCTGATCAACACCGGCCAGGACTGCACCGCCGCCACCCGTGCCTACGTCCAGCGGCCGCTGTACGACGCGTTCGTCAGCGGGGTCGCGGACCTGATGGCGGCCGTGCGGCTGGGCGACCCGTTCGACCCGTCCACCGACCTCGGACCGCTGATCTCGCACACCCAGCGGGACCGGGTGGCCGGCTTCGTGGAGCGGGCCCGCGGCTACGCCACCGTCGTCACCGGCGGGCAGGCGCCCCAGGGCGACCTGGCCAAGGGCGCGTACTACCGGCCCACGCTGATCACCGGCGCCGCCCAGGACAGCGAGATCGTGCAGGCGGAGATCTTCGGCCCGGTCCTGGCCGTCCTGCCCTTCGACAGCGATGACGAGGGCCTCGCGCTCGCCAACGACACCCCCTACGGGCTGGCCGCCTCCGCCTGGAGCCGCGACGTCTACCGCACCGGCCGCGCGGTCCGCGAGATCAACGCCGGCTGCGTGTGGGTCAACGACCACATCCCGATCATCAGCGAGATGCCGCACGGCGGCGCCAAGGCGTCCGGCTTCGGCAAGGACATGTCGGCGTACTCCTTCGAGGAGTACACGCAGGTCAAGCACGTCATGTACGACACGACCGGGGTGGCCAGGAAGGACTGGCACCGGACCGTCTTCGGGGACCGCGGCTGACCGGCGCGGCGACGGGCGCCCCGGCCGGGGGCGCCCGCCCGGGGCCGCGCGCCCCTGACACCACCGCCCGTCCACCGGGCACACCCTGAAAGGCCACCGCGCATGGAGCACCACGAGCAGCCCGCACCCCTGTCCCCGGCGGAGCTCACCGCCGTGCGCCGCAGCCTCACCGACGGCCGCCTCGCCATGACCCGCCGCACCCTGCTGCGGGCCGGCGGCGCCCTGGCGGCCGCGGCCGGCGCCGGCGCGGCCCTCACCGCCTGCGGTATCGCCCCCGCCGGACGCACCGACGCGGCCCTGACGGTGGACCACTCGGGGAGCGAGAAGCGCCTGGCCTTCTCCAACTGGGCCGAGTACATGGACGTCAGCGATGACGGCCGGCACCACCCGACGCTGGACGCCTTCCAGCGGCGCACCGGCATCACCGTGGCGTACACCGAGGACATCAACGACAACGACGAGTTCTTCGGCAAGATCCAGGCCCAGCTCGCCAACGGGCAGGACACCGGCCGCGATCTGATCGTGCTCACCGACTGGATGTGCGCCCGGATGATCTCCCTGGGCTGGATCCAGCCACTGGACGCCGGCCGGCTGCCGCACGCCCGCGCCAACCTCGCCCCCGAATACCGCGATCCGGCCTGGGACCCGGGCCGCAAGCACTCGTACGTCTGGCAGGGCATCCCCGCCGTCATCGCGTACAACATCCGCGCCACCGGCGGCCGGACCGTCGACTCCGTCAGCCAGCTGCTGGAGGACCCGCGGCTCAAGGGGCGGGTCGGCTTCCTCTCCGAGATGCGCGACACCGTCGGGCTGACCCTGCTCGACATGGGCAAACGGCCCGAGGACGTCACCGCCGACGACTTCGACGCCGCCCTCGCCCGGCTCCAGAAGGGCGTCGACGGCAAGCAGATCCGCCGCTTCACCGGCAACGACTACACCACCGACCTGGACAAGGGCGACCTCGCCGCGTGCGTCGCCTGGGCCGGCGACATCGTCCAGCTCCAGAGCGACAACCCCGACATCCGCTACGCCGTCCCCAAGGCCGGCTACATGACCTCGACCGACAACCTGATGGTGCCCGGCAAGGCCCGCCACAAGGAGAACGCCGAACGGCTCATCGACTACTTCTACGAGCCGGCGGTCGCGGCCCGGCTCGCCGCGTACATCAACTACGCCTGCCCGGTCGACGGCGTCCGCGAGGAACTCGCCAAGATCGACAAGGAGCTGGCGGCGAACCCGCTGATCCTCCCCGACCGGGAGATGACCGCCCGGTCCCACTCCTTCCGCGCGCTGACCCCCCAGGAGAACCGGGTGTTCAACCAGAAGTTCTCCGACCTCACCGGCGCCTGAGCCGGTCCCGGCGGAGCCCGGCCCCGCACCCGGGCCCGCCCGAGCCGTTCTGCCCACCGACCCACGGGACGACCCCTATGACCCAGACCGAGACCCCCCGGAGCAGCGGCGGCGACGTCCGCCTCCGCGGGATCAGCAAGACCTACGGTTCCTTCACCGCCGTCCACCCGCTGGACCTCACCATCCCCGCCGGCTCGTTCTTCGCGCTGCTGGGCGCCTCGGGCTGCGGCAAGACCACCACCCTGCGCATGATCGCCGGCCTGGAGGAGCCCACCACCGGCACCGTCGAACTCGCCGGCCAGGACGTCACCGCCCTGCCGCCCTACAAGCGCCAGGTCAACACCGTCTTCCAGAACTACGCGCTCTTCCCGCACCTGGACATCTTCGAGAACGTCGCCTTCGGCCTGCGCCGCCGCGGTATCAAGTCGGTCGCCAAGCAGGTCGGCGAGATGCTCGACCTCGTCCAGCTCGGCCCGATGGCCCGCCGCAAGCCGCAGCAGCTCTCCGGCGGCCAGCAGCAGCGCGTCGCGGTCGCCCGCGCCCTGATCAACCACCCCGAGGTGCTGCTGCTCGACGAGCCGCTGGGCGCCCTCGACCTCAAGCTGCGCCGCCAGATGCAGCTGGAGCTCAAGCGCATCCAGACCGAGGTCGGCATCACCTTCGTGCACGTCACCCACGACCAGGAGGAGGCCATGACGATGGCCGACACCGTGGCCGTGATGAACGGCGGCCGGGTCGAACAGCTCGGCGCGCCCGCCGAGTTGTACGAGAACCCCGGCACCACCTTCGTCGCCAACTTCCTGGGCACCTCCAACCTCATCGCCGCCGAGGTCACCGCGGCCGGCGGCGAGGAACTCGTGCTCACGGCCGGCGGCGCCACCCTCCGGCTGCCCGCCGGGCGATGTCGCACCGAAGCCCGCGCGGGCGGCAAGGTGCTGGCCGGCGTCCGCCCCGAGAAGGTCGCCCTGGCGCACGCCGACGACGCCGGGGAGATCCCCGCCGGCCACAACCGCCTCACCGGCCGGGTCCGGGACGCCAGCTTCATCGGCGTCTCCACCCAGTACGTCATCGACGTCCCCGGCGTCGGCGAGCTCGCCGTCTACGAGCAGAACCTCGGGCGGGACGGCCGCCTGGTGCCCGGCGCCGAAACCGTTCTGCACTGGAAGCCCGAGCACACCTTCGGCCTCGACGCCGAACAGGACATCGCCGCCGGCGCGGACCCCGGCGAGGAGGCCGCATGACCGCCACCGCTGCCCTCCCCGCACCACCGGACGAGGAGCCCGCCGACGAGGCCCCGCCGCTGCGCAGGACCCCGGCCCGCAAGCGGCTGGTCCCCTACTGGCTGCTGCTGCCCGGCATCCTCTGGCTGATCGTCTTCTTCGCCGCGCCGCTGGTCTACCAGGCGTCCACCTCGCTGCAGACCGGCTCCCTCGAAGAGGGCTTCAAGGTCACCTGGCACCTCGCCACCTACTGGGACGCGCTGGCCGAATACTGGCCGCAGTTCGTCCGCTCGGTGGCCTACGCCGCGGTCGCCACCGCGCTGTGCCTGCTGCTCGGCTACCCGCTGGCCTACCTCATCGCCCTCAAGGCCGGGCGCTGGCGGAACGTCCTGATGATCCTGGTCATCGCCCCGTTCTTCACCAGCTTCCTGATCCGCACGCTGGCCTGGAAGACGATCCTGGCCGACGGCGGCCCGGTGGTCGGCGCGCTGAACGCGCTGCACATCCTGGACCTCACCAGCGCCCTGGGCATCACCGAGGGGCACCGGGTGCTGGCCACCCCGCTGGCGGTGGTCTGCGGACTGACCTACAACTTCCTGCCGTTCATGGTCCTGCCGCTCTACACCTCGCTGGAGCGCATCGACCCGCGGCTGCACGAGGCCGCCGGCGACCTCTACGCCCGCCCGGTCACCACCTTCCGCCGGGTCACCTTCCCGCTGTCCATGCCCGGCGTCGTGGCCGGCACCCTGCTGACCTTCATCCCGGCCGCCGGCGACTACATCAACGCCGAACTGCTGGGCTCCACCGACCAGAAGATGATCGGCAACGTCATCCAGTCGCAGTTCCTGCGGGTCCTGGACTACCCGACCGCCGCCGCGCTCTCCTTCATCCTCATGGCGGCCATCCTCGCCATGGTCACGCTCTACATCCGCAAGTCCGGGACGGAGGACCTGGTCTGATGGCGGCCACCGACACCCCCGCGAAGGCCCCGGCCGCTGCCCCGGCCCCCGCGCCCGCGCCCCGCCGCACCCCCGGCAAGGGGCTGCGCTGGCTGCGCCGCAACCTCGTCACCCTGGCGGGCCTGGCCACCCTGGCCTACCTGATCCTGCCCAACGTCGTGGTGATGGTCTTCTCGTTCAACAAGCCCAACGGCCGCTTCAACTACCAGTGGACGCGCTTCTCCACCGACGCCTGGACCGACCCGTGCGGTGTCGCCGACATGTGCGGTTCGCTGGCGCTGAGCCTGGAGATAGCCGTCTGGGCGACCGTCGGCGCGACCGTCCTCGGCACCATGATCGCGTTCGCGCTGGCCCGCTACCGCTTCCGCGCCCGGGCCTCCGTCAACACCCTGATCTTCCTGCCGATGGCGATGCCCGAGGTCGTCATGGCCGCCTCGCTGGCCACCCTCTTCCTCAACATGGGGATCCAGTTCGGCTTCTGGACGATCCTCATCGCGCACATCATGTTCTGCCTGAGCTTCGTCGTCACCGCCGTCAAGGCCCGCGTGATGAGCATGGACCCCCGGCTCGAACAGGCCGCGCAGGACCTCTACGCCTCCCCGGCGCAGACCTTCCTGCGGGTCACCCTGCCGATCGCCGCGCCCGGCATCGCCGCCGGCGCGCTGCTCTCCTTCGCGCTCTCCTTCGACGACTTCATCATCACCAACTTCAATGCCGGCTCCACCGTGACCTTTCCCATGTTCGTCTGGGGATCGGCACAGCGGGGCACACCCGTTCAGATCAATGTCATCGGTACGGCGATGTTCCTGATCGCCGTCCTCTGTGTGCTCGCCGGCCAGCTGGCCGGCAAGCGCCGCAAACGCAGCTAAGAGGAGCTGAGAAGCATGGCACGAGCTGCCATGAAGACCTCGGGGGCCTCCCCCGTCCGCGCGCTGGCCGACGCCGCCCCCACGCCGTTCTGGCTGGCGGACCCGGCCCGGCCGGCCGCCGAGCCCGCCCTCGTCGGCGACGAGAGCTGCGACCTGCTGGTCGTCGGCGGCGGCTACTCCGGGCTGTGGACCGCGCTGCTCGCCAAGGAACGCGATCCGCAGCGCGATGTCGTCCTCATCGAGGGCCAGGAGATCGGCTGGGCCGCCTCCGGCCGCAACGGCGGCTTCTGCGCCGCCTCCCTCACCCACGGGCTCGGCAACGGCCTGGCCCGCTGGCCCGGCGAGCTGGCCAAGCTGGAGGAGCTGGGCGCCCGCAACCTCGACGCCATCGAGGACGCGGTCGCCCGCTACGGCATCGACTGCGATTTCGAGCGCACCGGCGAGATCGACGTCGCCACCGCCCCGCACCAGGTCGCCGAGCTCCGCGAGATGGCCGAGGAGGCCGAGCGGCTCGGCCTGGGCGGCCAGGAGTTCCTCGACCGGGACGCGGTGCGCGCCGAGGTCGACTCGCCGACCTTCCTCGCCGGCCTGTGGGACCGCACCGGCGTCGCCATGGTCCACCCCGCCAAGCTCGCCTGGGGCCTCAAGCGCGCCTGCCTCTCGCTCGGCGTGCGGATCTACGAGCACACCCCGGGCACCGACCTGTCCTCGCGCGGCCCCGGCATCGCCGTCCGCACCCCCTACGGCCGGGTCTTCGCCCGGCACGCGGCGCTGGCCACCAACGCCTTCCCGTCGCTGGTCAAGCGGGTCCGCCCGTTCATCGCGCCGGTCTACGACTACGCGCTGATGACCGAGCCGCTCAGCGCCGACCAGCTCGCCGCGATCGGCTGGAAGAACCGGCCGGGCCTGAGCGACAGCGCCAACCACTTCCACTACTTCCGGATCACCGCCGACAACCGCATCCTGTGGGGCGGCTACGACATCGTCTACCGCTACGGCGGCGGCGTCCGCGCCGAGTACGACCAGAACCCGGCGACGTACCGGAAGCTCGCGCACCACTTCTTCACCTGCTTCCCGCAGCTGGAGGGGCTGCGCTTCACCCACACCTGGGGCGGCGCGATCGACACCTGCGCCCGCTTCTCCGCCTTCTTCGGCACGGCGCACGGCGGCCGGACCGCCTACGCGCTCGGCTACACCGGGCTCGGCGTCGGCGCCACCCGCTTCGGCGCCGAGGTGATGCTGGACCTGCTGGCGGGGGAGCGCACCGAGCGGACCGAGCTGGAGATGGTGCGCAGCAAACCGCTGCCGTTCCCGCCCGAGCCGGTCCGGTCGCTGGGCATCGGCATCACCCAGTGGTCGATGACCCGCGCCGACGAGAACGGCGGCCGGCGCAACCTGTGGCTGAAGGCGATGGACAAGGTGGGGCTGGGGTTCGACAGCTGACCTCGCCGGGGCCTGTGGGGCCTCTGGGGGTTGTGGAGCGGGCGGGCTGGGGGAGCCGCCCGCTCCTGGGCTTTGGGCGCGGGGCGTCCCTCGGGGCGCTCCGGCCGCCGGGGTGCGGAAAAACCCCCGCCGACCCGTGTAAGGATCTCGCCGCACCCCCTTCTCTCCTGGTGACACGGCCCGCCCGGGGCCGGAAGAGGGAGGGATCGGATGACCGCCACGGGGGTGCACGACCCGGTGGACTGGCTGGCGTCGGCCGCACCGGATCCGGCGGCCTGCCGCCGCGCATGGGAACGCAACCCGCTCGGAGTGGCGCTGCTGGAGGCCGGCCGCCGCTGGGACGTCCTGATCGTCGAGGGGGCCCTCGGCCACCCCGCGCTGGCGCTGCTGGCGCGCGAGGCGTACCGTCCGGGACCGGTGCTGTCGGACTTCCGGGACGCCCGGACGGGCTTCCTCGTCCCGACCGGGACCGCCGCGCACTGGCTGGCCACCGGCGTCCGCGCGGCCGGCCCCGGCACCTGGATCGTGGTGCCGTACCCCGGGCGGGCCACCGGCGGGGTGCGCTGGCTGGTCCCGCCGGACGGCTCCGGCACGCTCACCGACCCGGCCGCGCTGGAACGGGCCCTGCACGCGGCGGTGGCGGCCGGCGCCCGGAGGACCCGCCGGTGGCGGTGAGCCCGCTCAACGGGCCTGCTGGGCTGGGGTTTTGACGCTATGTCAGATGCCGATTTCGGGCTGTCCGTTCCGGCCCGCCCACCGCTCGCACACCGCGCACCACAGGGGCAGCAGGACCCCGGCCAGGCACCAGGAGGCGAGCACGTCCAGCGGCCAGTGGTAGCCCTGCCGCACCAGCCCCACGCCGACGCCCGCGATGACCAGCCCGGCCGCCGCGGCGGCCGCCGTCGCGCCGGCCCGCCGTACCGGGTGCGCGCGGACCAGCAGCAGCGCCACCAGCCCGTACGCCACGGCCGCCGTCGCCCCGTGCCCCGAGGGGAAGAACCCCTCGTGCGCACCGGCCATCCGGGCCGGCCCCGGCCGGTCCAGCCACGCCTTGACCGGGACGACCAGCGCGGGCACGGCGGCGAGGGCGCCGAGCGCGGCGAGCGGCGGCAGCCACCGGCGGCCCGCCCCGCGCCGGGTCCGCCACAGCGTCCACCCCGCCGCGGCCAGCAGCACCGGCAGCGCCACGACCGTGTTGCCGAGGTCCGCGAGGAACTGGGCGAGCGCCCCGGGCACGGCGCTCGCCGCCACCGCGCGCCCCAGCCGCTCATCGGCCCCGCGCACCGCGCCGTGCGCCGCGACCTGCCAGGTCAGCAGCGCGAAGAGCAGCGCGCTGACCGCCGCCACGACCGCGTACCACCGCCGGCGCCATCGTCCGCCCCGCACGCCCCCCCACCTCGCCCCGCCTTCCGTCGTCAAGCCGCCTGGCCCGCCCCACCTCATCACCGGGCTTCCGCCGGACACAACTCGCCCCCGGGGCGTAAACCGTCGCCAGACGCAAAAAAGCGGCCGCTCCGGAACAGGGGGGGTGGTTCCGGAGCGGCCGGGTGGACCGGTGTGCCGCGCGCCCCGGGGGGTCTGGGGCGGGCGGACAGCCGATCGGTGAGGCGTCCCGGGGTGTCCAGTGCCAGGGTCCCCGGTGGGTGTGCGCGAGGCACGGCCAGGTCGAAGCCGGGCAGGCGCCGACCGGGCGCCGTCCGCAGTCCCCTGCGGGCGGGTGTTTCTCTCATCTGCCGAAACGGTACGGCACCGAGGGCGCGCCCCGTAAGCCACCTCACGTGCCCGCCATTGCCCCCGCACATCTTCTTCACGCGCGTCGGGCCGGGCGCGACGGCCGGCGGAACGGACACCGGAACGGACACCGGAACGGGCGCGGCCCGGGCGGCAGGCGCAAAGGCCGTGCCACCCGGGCCGCCGGGAACTCCCTCGGAACCGGCCGTCACTCGGAACCGGCGGGCTCCCTCGGAACCGCGGGCTCGCTCAGAGCTGCCCGAACGCCGTCTCCAGGATGTCCAGGCCCTCGTTCAGCAGGTCCTCGCCGATGACCAGCGGCGGCAGGAAGCGCAGCACATTGCCGAACGTACCGGTGGTCAGGACCAGCAGGCCCTCCTGGTGGCACGCCTTGGCGAGCGCCGAGGTGGCCTCCGGGTTCGGGTCCTTGGAACCGGACTTGACCAGCTCGATCGCGATCATCGCGCCGCGGCCGCGGACCTCGCCGATGATGTCGAACTTCTCCTGCATCGCGGTGAGGCGG
This sequence comes from Streptomyces sp. NRRL F-4489, assembly GCF_001509485.1. GTDB lineage: Bacteria > Actinomycetota > Actinomycetes > Streptomycetales > Streptomycetaceae > Streptomyces. The sequence continues at coordinate 19,503 of NZ_LLZI01000252.1, read as the reverse complement.
CCCTTCATGACCTCCTCGATGCGCTTGGCCTTGGCGTTCAGGTCCAGCTCGCGCATGGTCTCGATGGAGCCGAGCGCGGCGGCGCAGGCCACCGGGTTGCCGCCGTAGGTGCCGCCCAGGCCGCCCGCGTGCGCGGCGTCCATGATCTCGGCGCGGCCGGTCACCGCCGCCAGCGGCAGACCGCCGGCGATGCCCTTGGCGGTCGTGATGAGGTCCGGCACGATGCCCTCGTCCTCGCACGCGAACCACTGGCCGGTGCGGCAGAAGCCGGACTGGATCTCGTCCGCGACGAAGACGATGCCGTTCTCCTTCGCGAAGTTCACGATGGCCGGCAGGAAGCCCTTGGCCGGCTCGATGAAGCCGCCCTCGCCGAGCACCGGCTCGATGATGATCGCCGCGACGTTCTCCGCGCCGATCTGCTTGGTGATCTGCGTGATGACCTGCTCGGCGGCCTCCTGCGCGCAGTTCTCCGGGCCGGTCAGCCAGCGGTAGGGGTAGGCCAGCGGCACGCGGTAGACCTCGGGCGCGAACGGGCCGAAACCGTGCTTGTACGGCATGTTCTTCGCGGTCAGCGCCATCGTGAGGTTCGTCCGGCCGTGGTAGCCGTGGTCGAACACCACGACCGCCTGGCGCTTGGTGTACGCCCGCGCGATCTTGACGGCGTTCTCGACCGCCTCGGCGCCCGAGTTGAACAGCGCCGACTTCTTCTGGTGGTCGCCCGGCGTCAGCTCGGCGAGCTGCTCGCAGACCTCGACGTAGGGCTCGTACGGCGTGACCATCGCACAGGTGTGGGTGAAGTCCGCGAGCTGCGCGACGGCGCGGCGGACGACCGCCTCCGCGCTGTTGCCGACCGAGGTCACCGCGATACCGGAACCGAAGTCGATCAGCGAGTTGCCGTCCACGTCCTCCAGGACACCGCCGCCCGCGCGCTTGACGAAGACGGGCAGGACCGCGCCGACACCCGCGGCGACGGTCTCCTGCTTGCGCGCCCACAGCTCCTGGGACTTGGGGCCGGGGATCGCGGTGACGACGCGACGCTCCTGGGGGAGGGCGGGTCCTCCGGACAGTTCGGTCATGACAGTCTCCTGGGGGTGGAACACGGACGTACAGAGGTCTTGTTCTCGCAGGTTAGGGGCGGTGGGGCGGGTCTGGCATGTTCCGTTCGGGAGAAGTGCGCGTGTTGCGTTGTCCGCACCGGACATAGCCAGGGTGCGCGGCCAGTAAATTGAGCGGCGGCACGCCCGGCACGGCGTGCCGGCGCGGGCACGACAACGACAGGCCGGCGAACCGCCGCGCCCGGCCACGTCTCAAGGGGGACAAGGGGCACCCGATGGACACCGAGGGCACGCAGGACGCACAGCACACCGCCGCACCCCCGCCGTCCGCGGAGCGGCGCCCCGACCCCGCCGTACCGCGCCCGGCGGTGCCGCCCGCCCCGCCGCGGCCCGCCGCACCGCCGCCCGTACCGGCCGCGCCGCCCGCCCCGCCGGCCGCCGGGGACCGGTCGCCGCTGCTGACCTGGCTGCGCACGCCCCGCCCCGCCGCCCCGCCCGGCGTCTGGACGTACGGGCACCGGCCGCGGGCCGAGAAGGAGCCGGAGCGGGCGCCCCTGCGGCAGCTGATCAGCGGGGCGGTGATCTCGTTCCTGTGCGGGTGGCTGCTGTGGTCGCTGCTGTGGAACGGGTATCTGGGCCCTTACTGGTATTGGCCGCTGCAACTGCTGCGCCCGGATTCCTGGGCCGCGGCGCGCACGCCCGGGGACCACACGGCGTACCTGATCGTCAGCAATGCCTATTACGGGCTGTGGATCCTCGGCATCGCCCTCTTCTTCGGCCGCCTAGGCCGCTGGCCCGAGCTGGCCCGCCGGGTCCTGGGCCCGCTCCTGCGCCGCCTGCGCGACCGGACCCCCGCCCCCGCGCCGGAACCGGCCGCCGACCCCGCCCAGTGGCCCGAACTCCGGACGCACGGCGCCCCCGACGCCGCCGACAAGCTCACCGCCGAGGTCCGCGCGGGCCTGATGAACGACGTGGACGTGGCCCGCATCCGGCGCGCCTGGGCCTCGGTGCGCGCCGGCCGGAACTCCCTGGCGTCCTTCACCGACACCGTCCTGCGCCACGGCGCCGCGGCCTGCGCCCACCCGTCCGGGCAGCGCGACCTGGCCCGCCGCACCGCCGCGCACGATCTGCTCGCCCACCAGGTCAGGATCGGCACCGCCGCCGACCACCCCCGCAACCCCTACCGCCACCGGGGCAGCGGCTGCGCCCTGGAGCCGCGGGTGCTGGGCACCTCACTGCTCGCCGTGGGGCCCGCCGGGAGCGGCAAGACCACCCGGCTCGTCCGCCCGGTCGTCGAGGCGATGTGCCTCCAAGCGCTGGCCGGGCAGTGCGCCGTGATCGCGGTCGGGCCGGCCGGCGCCGCGCCCGTGCCGGACGACGCGTTCGACGTGGTGGTCCGGATCGGCCGCCCTGACCCGGAGTGCGACCTCGACCTCTACGGCGGCACCACCGACCCCGACGAGGCCGCCGGGATCCTCGCCGAGGCCCTGGTCGGCGACCTCGCCGCGCAGCTCCCCGGCGGCGACAGCCGGCGCGCCGCGACCGCCCTGGCCCAGCTGCTCGGCCCGTTCCGCGCCGCCCACGGCCGCTTCCCGGCCGTCCCCGAACTGCGCGAACTCCTGGACGGGGCGCCGGGGGCGGTGGCCGCGCTGCGGACCGCCCTGGAGGCCGCCGGCGACACCACCCTGCTGCGCGAACTGGACGCCCGGGCCCGCCAGTCCGAGCGCCCCGGCGACGTCGGCCTGCTGCTCGCGGACCGGATCGCCCTGCTCGACCGCCCCGCCTTCGCCGCCTTCTTCGACCCCGCGGGCGCCACCCGCCAGGTCTCGCTGCGCGCCCTGGACCACCCCCTCCGGGTCCGTATCGAGCTTCCCGAACGCGGCCACGCCGAGGCGTCCCGGATCCTGGCCCGGCTCGTCCTGGCCCAGTTCACCGAGTGCGCGGTGGCCCGCTCCGACCGGTCGCTGTTCGCCTGCCTGGTCCTCGACGACGCCGCGCACACCATCACCGCCGAGGCGCTGCGCGGCCTCCAGCGGCTGCGCTCGGCCAACGCCGGCGCGGTGCTGACCCTGCGCTCCCTGGACGACGTGCCGGAGTCGCTGCGCAGCCCGCTGCTCGGCGCGGTCGGCTGCCGGATGGCGTTCGCGGGCGTCACGCCCTGGGACGGCGCGCCGTTCGCCGAGGTGTGGGGGAAGGAGTGGGTGGAGACCCGCGATGTGACGGACCGGCAGATCATCGCGCACGGCGCCGGTATGAAGGCGGTCCACCTGGTCCGCCAGCTGGTCACCGGCAAGGCCGCCACGTCCAAGGCGGTCACCGTCCGCACCGTCGAACGCGAACGCTGGTCCGCCTCCGACCTGGCCAACGCCCTTCCGGCGGGCCACGCCGTCCTCTCCCTCACCACCGTCGAGGGCGAGCACGCGCCGCCCGTGCTGGTCGATCTGCGGTCCTGACGGTGCCGCCCGGCCGCCGGCCCCCGGAAGGGCCGGCGGGGCCGGTGCGTGGGAGGTGTCCCGGAAACCCTCCGTTGAGGCAGAATCGAGACCAGCCGTTCATACGGGACGGCGTACGCGCCCGCCGTTCACGCGGGCGGCGCGGACGATCGGCGGGACGCCCGGCGGGAGCCGGCAGCAGGGCCCGGCCGCCGGTCGCGCACGTGCCGTCCGCCGCAGCCACCGAAGGTCCCATGCCGCACACCCTCGCCTCCCTGGTCAACCACACCGCGCTCAAGCTGACCGTGCTCGCGGGCGAGGACCGGCTGGACGTCCCGGTGCGCTGGGCGCACTCCAGCGAGCTGATCGACCCCGTCCCGTACATGGAGGGCGGCGAGCTGCTGCTGATCACCGCGCTGAAGCTGGACGCCGAGGACCCGGAGGCCGCGGACCGGTACGTGCGGCGGGTCGCCGGCGCCGGGGTCGTCGGGCTGGGCTTCGCCGTCGGGGTGAACTACGAGGAGGCGCCCGAGGCCCTGGTCGAGGCGGCCCGCCGGCACCGCCTGCCGCTGCTCGGGGTGCCGCGCCGGACGCCGTTCATCGCGATCAGCAAGGCCGTCTCCGCGGCCGTCGCCGCCGACCAGTACCGCGCGGTGACCGCCGGCTTCGAGGCGCAGCGCGAGCTGACCCGGGCCGCGCTCGGCGCCGAGGGCCCCAGCGAGCTGCTGGCCCGGCTCGCCGCGCACCTGAACGGCTGGGCCGCGCTCTACGACGCCTCCGGCGCGGTGGTCGCCGCCGCCCCCGAATGGGCCGCGCGCCGGGCCGCCCGGCTCGCCGACGACGTGGCGCGGCTGCGCGAGCGGCCCGCGCCCGCCAGCTCCGTCGTCAGCGACACCGACGGCGACGACCGGGTCGAGCTGCAGTCCCTGGGCACCGGCCGCCGGGCCCGCGGTGTGCTCGCCGTCGGCACCGGCGCGCCCCTGGGCACCGCCGAGCGGTACGCGGTGCATTCCGCCGTCGCCCTGCTGACCCTGACCACCGAACGCTCCCGCGCGCTCCAGGACGCCGAGCAGCGGCTGGGCGACGCGGTGCTGAAGATGCTGCTGGCCGGCGAGCCGGACCACGCCCGCGCGGTGGCCGGCCGGCTCTACGGCGGTCTGCTGGACGCCCCGTTCCGGGTGGTGGTCGCCGAGGCGGTGGGCGCCGACGACCAGCCGTCCGCACCCGCCGGCGGGACCCCGGCCGCCGTCCTGGACGCCCTCGCCGACGCCATGGAGTCCGCCGCCGCCCGCACCGGCGAGGCGGTGCTCGCCGTCCCGGACGGCGGCCGGCTGATCGTCCTGGTCACCGACGGCGGAGCAGCCGCCGCGGCCTGTACCGCCTTCGCCGCCGCCACCGAGGCCCGGGCCGCCGACCGCCCCCGCCCCCGCGGCCGGACCGCCCGCGAGGGCGCCGGCGAGCGCGACACCGAGGGCCTGGCCGCCGGCCTCTCCGCGCCCACCGGCCCGATGGCCGCCGCACACGCCTACCGCCAGGCCGAACAGGCCCTGTCCGTCGCCCGCCGCCGCGGCCGCGCCCTGGTCGAGCACGAGGACGTCGCGGCCGGCTCGGTGCTGCCACTGCTCGCCGACGACGCGGTACGGGCCTTCGCCGACGGGCTGCTGCGCGCCCTGCGCGAGCACGACGCCACCGGCCGCGGCGACCTCGTCGCGTCCCTGCGCGCCTGGCTGGCCCGGCACGGCCAGTGGGACGCGGCCGCCGCCGACCTCGGCGTCCACCGCCACACCCTGCGCTACCGCATGCGGCGCGTCGAGGAGATCCTGGGCCGCTCGCTGGACGACCCGGACGTGCGGATGGAGCTGTGGCTGGCCCTGAAGGCCACCTCGGCGCAGCCGGGGGAGTGACCGCCGGGCCCGGCAAGGCCCCGGCGGACTCCACACCGGAGAGGCGCCGCCGCGGATTGCGCCGCTTCGGACAAGCGCCAGGAGCCCGCCGCACCCCTACGGTGGGCGGAGAGAACCGCCACGCCGCTCCCTGAGCCGCACGCACCACCCACCACCACTGAAGGGCCCGGGATCCACTGTGCCGAACACTGCAGCCCCCACCGCCTTCTGGCTCGCCGGCCGCGAGGCCACCGGCGAGGCCACCTTCGATGTCACCTCCCCCTGGGACGGACGTCTCGTCGGCACGGTGAGCGTTCCCACCGAGGCCCAGGTCGAGGAGGCCGTCGCCGCCTCCGTCGCGGTCCAGGACGAACTGGCCGCCACCCCCGCCCACGTGCGGGCGGCCGCCCTCGACCACGTGGTGCGCGGCCTGGTGGAGCGCACCGAGGAGATCGCCCGGCTGATCTCCGCGGAGAACGGCAAGCCCATGAAGTGGGCGCGCGGCGAGGTCGGCCGCGCCGTCTCGGTCTTCCGCTTCGCCGCCGAGGAGGCCCGCCGCTTCAACGCGGGCGAGGCGCAGCGCCTGGACACCGACGCGGGCGGCGCCGGCCGGCTCGCGCTGACCCGCCGCTTCCCGCGCGGCACGGTCCTGGGCATCGCGCCGTTCAACTTCCCGCTGAACCTCTGCGCCCACAAGATCGCCCCGGCCATCGCCGCCGGCGTCCCGATCATCCTCAAGCCGGCCCCGGCCACCCCGCTCTCCGGCCTGATCCTCGGCGAGCTGCTGGCCGGCGCGGGCCTGCCCGCCGGCTCCTGGTCGATCCTCCCGGTCCCCAACGACCGCATGGAGGCCCTCGTCCAGGACGAGCGGCTGCCGGTCATCTCCTTCACCGGCTCCGACAAGGTCGGCTACGCCATCCTCGACTCGGTGCCGCGCAAGCACTGCACCCTGGAGCTCGGCGGCAACGGCGCGGCCGTCGTGCTGCCCGACTGGTCCTCCGAGCAGGACCTGGACTGGGCGGCCCAGCGCATCGCCACCTTCGCCAACTACCAGGGCGGCCAGTCCTGCATCTCGGTGCAGCGGGTCATCGCCGACGCCTCGGTCTACGACCGCCTGGTCGCCAAGGTCGTCGAGCGGGTCGAGGCCCAGGTCACCGGCGACCCGTCCGACGAGGCCACCGAGGTCGGCCCGCTGGTCAGCGAGGACGCCGCCAAGCGCGTGGAGTCCTGGGTGGACGACGCCGTCGAGCGCGGCGCCAAACTGCTGACCGGCGGCAAGCGCGACGGCGCCTCGTACGCCCCGACCGTCCTGGAGGACGTGCCGGCCGGTGCCATCCTGGCCACCGAGGAGGTCTTCGGCCCGGTCCTCACCCTCCAGAAGGTCGACGGGATCGACGCGGCGTTCGCGGCCGTCAACGACTCCAAGTTCGGCCTCCAGGCCGGCGTCTTCACCCACGACGCCAAGACCGCCTTCCGCGCCCACCGCGCGCTGGAGGTCGGCGGCGTGGTGATCGGCGACGTCCCGTCCTTCCGCGCCGACCAGATGCCCTACGGCGGCGTCAAGCAGTCCGGCGTCGGCCGCGAGGGCGTCCGCTTCGCCATGGAGGACTACACCTACGAGCGGGTGCTGGTCCTCACCGGACTGGACCTGTAAGCCCCCGCGAATCCGGCGGGCCGGCCACCCCGGCCCGCCCCGCCCCCCGACCGGCCTGGCCCGGTGGACAGCGACGGCCATCCCTTGGGCCGTACCGCCCGCCAGGTCCCCGGCCGGCGCACCCCCCGGCGCCGGCCCCCGCGCGGCGCGCTCCGGCACCCTGTTTCCGGAGCGCGCCGCGCCCCCCTTCGCGCCCGGTACCGCCCCCCGGCGGTCCGGACCCTACGACGCTACGGCCCCGCTCCGCCCCGGTTCCTCCTGACCGAGGCGGATGCGGGGCCGTACCGCTGGGGGGAGGTGCCGCCCGCGGCGTACAACCAGCGCGGTATGCCGCACCCCCGGAAGGCCGGGTTCCGGCCCGGCGCGGCGCCTCCGGGACGGCCCGGCCGCGCCGCCGCCTCCGCTGGTGCAACCCCGACAGATCGGGTAACTCTCACAAGTAGCACTGCCCGGCGGCCGACCGGCCCGCCGGCAGAACTCCCGATCGCGGCGAGGTGAGCTCCCGATGACCGCTCCGTCCATCCGCAACGTTTCCGAGCGCGAAGCGCGCCGGGTCGCCGAGGCGGCCCGCGAACAGGACTGGCACAAGCCCAGCTTCGCCAAGGAGCTGTTCCTGGGGCGCTTCCGGCTCGACCTCATCCACCCGCACCCCACCCCTGACGTCGAGGACGTCCGGCGCGGCGAGAAGTTCCTCGCCACCCTGCGGGAGTTCTGCGAGAACGAGGTCGACGGCGCCCGCATCGAACGGGAGGGCCGCATCCCGGACGAGACCGTCCACGGCCTGAAGGAACTGGGCGCCCTCGGCATGAAGATCGACCCCAAGTACGGCGGCCTCGGCCTCACCCAGGTCTACTACAACCGCGCCCTGGCCCTGGCCGGCTCGGCCAGCCCGGCCATCGGCGCGCTGCTCTCCGCGCATCAGTCGATCGGCGTACCGCAGCCGCTGAAACTCTTCGGCACCCAGGAGCAGAAGGAGACCTTCCTGCCGCGCCTGGCCCGTACCGACATCTCCGCGTTCCTGCTCACCGAGCCCGACGTCGGCTCCGACCCGGCCCGCCTGGCCACCACCGCGGTCCCCGACGGGGACGAGTACGTCCTCGACGGCGTGAAGCTGTGGACCACCAACGGCGTGGTCGCCGACCTGCTGGTCGTGATGGCCCGGGTCCCCGCCTCCGAGGGCCACAAGGGCGGGATCACCGCGTTCGTCGTCGAGGCCGACGCCCCCGGCATCACGGTCGAGAACCGCAACGCCTTCATGGGCCTGCGCGGCCTGGAGAACGGTGTCACCCGCTTCCACCGCGTCCGCGTCCCGGCCGCCAACCGCATCGGCCCCGAGGGCGCCGGCCTGAAGATCGCCCTGACCACGCTCAACACCGGCCGGCTCTCGCTGCCCGCGATGTGCGCCGGCACCGGCAAGTGGTGCCTGAAGATCGCCCGCGAATGGTCCGGCGCCCGCGAGCAGTGGGGCCGCCCGATCGCCAGGCACGAGGCGGTCGGCGCCAAGATCTCCTTCATCGCCGCCACCACCTTCGCCCTCGAAGCGGTCGTCGACCTCGCCTCCCAGATGGCCGACGAGAACCGCAACGACATCCGCATCGAGGCCGCCCTCGCCAAGCTCTACGGCTCCGAGATGGGCTGGCGGATGGCCGACGAACTGGTCCAGATCCGCGGCGGCCGCGGCTTCGAGACCGCCGACTCGCTCGCCGCCCGCGGCGAACGCCCCGTCCCCGCCGAGCAGATGCTCCGCGATATGCGCATCAACCGCATCTTCGAGGGCTCCACCGAGATCATGCACCTGCTCATCGCCCGCGAGGCGGTCGACGCCCACCTCTCCGTCGCCGGCGACCTCATCGACCCCGACAAGACCCTCGCCGACAAGGGCCGGGCCGCCGCGAAGGCCGGCGGCTTCTACGCCCGCTGGCTGCCCAAGCTCGTCGCCGGACCCGGCCAACTCCCGCGCACCTACCAGGAGTTCGGCGACCTCGCCGGCCATCTGCGGTACGTCGAGCGGACCTCCCGCAAGCTCGCCCGGTCCACCTTCTACGCGATGTCCCGCTGGCAGGGGAAGATGGAGACCAAGCAGGGCTTCCTCGGCCGGATCGTCGACATCGGCGCCGAGCTGTTCGCGATGAGCGCCGCCTGCGTCCGCGCCGAGCACCTGCGGCTCACCGGCGGCCACGGCCGCGAGGCGTACCAGCTCGCCGACGCCTTCTGCCGCCAGGCCCGGATCCGCGTCGAGGAGCTGTTCCACCGGCTGTGGACGAACACCGACGAACTGGACCGCAAGGTCGTCTCCGGCGTCCTCGGCGGCCGCTACACCTGGCTGGAGGAGGGCATCGTCGACCCCAGCGGCGACGGCCCCTGGATCGCGGACGCCACCCCCGGCCGCAGCACCAAGGACAGCGCCCGCCGCCCCTTCCGCTGAACGGCACCGGCCGCCCGCCGCGCCCCGTACGGGCACCCCGCCCGTCCCCCGTACGGGGCGCGACCGCCCTCGGTGGCCGCCCCGCCCCGCCGACCGGCCACAATGGACCGCATGACGGACACCCTCGCCCATCCGCACCTGCGCTTCGAGCCGGCCGCCGGCGGCTCCGCCTCCGGTGAGCCGGCCGGCCCCCGGGAGATCGTGATCCTCGGCTCGACCGGCTCGATCGGCACCCAGGCCATCGACATCGTGCTGCGCAACCCCGGCCGCTTCCGGGTCACCGCGCTCGCCGCGGCCGGCGGCCGGACCGCGCTGCTGGCCGAGCAGGCGCACCGGCTGCGGGTCGGCGCCGTCGCGGTCTTCCAGGAGGAGGCGGTGCCCGCCCTCCGCGAGGCGCTGACCGCGCGCTACGGGGCGGGGGAGCCGCTGCCGGAGATCCTGGCCGGCCCCGACGCGGCCACCGAACTGGCCGCCTCCCCCTGCCACACCGTCCTCAACGGCATCACCGGCTCCATCGGCCTGGCCCCCACCCTCGCCGCCCTGAAGGCCGGCCGGGTCCTGGCCCTCGCCAACAAGGAATCCCTGATCGTCGGCGGCCCCCTGGTCAAGGCCGTGGCCCGGCCCGGCCAGATCATCCCCGTCGACTCCGAGCACTCCGCGCTCTTCCAGGCGCTGGCCGGCGGCGCCCGCGCCGAGGTCCGCAAGCTCGTCGTCACCGCCTCCGGCGGCCCGTTCCGCGGCCGCAGCCGCGCCGAACTCGCCGGCGTCACCGCCGAGCAGGCGCTCGCCCACCCCACCTGGTCGATGGGCCCGGTCGTCACCATCAACTCCGCCACCCTGGTCAACAAGGGCCTGGAGGTCATCGAGGCGCACCTGCTCTTCGACGTCCCCTTCGACCGCATCGAGGTCGTCGTCCACCCCCAGTCCTACGTCCACTCGATGGTGGAGTTCACCGACGGCTCCACCCTCGCCCAGGCCAGCCCGCCCGACATGCGGATGCCGATCGCGCTGGGCCTGGGCTGGCCCGAGCGGGTCCCCGACGCCGCCCCCGGCGTCGACTGGACCACCGCCCGGAGCTGGGACTTCTTCCCCCTCGACGAGGACGCCTTCCCCTCCGTCCCGCTGGCCTGCCGGGTCGGCGGCCTCGGTGGCACCGCCCCCGCCGTCTTCAACGCCGCCAACGAGGAGTGCGTCGCCGCGTTCCTCAAGGGCGGGCTGCCGTTCACAGGGATTGTCGATACGGTCGCAGCGGTGGTCGACGAGGCACTGGCGTCCGGAGTGGTGAGGGCACCGAACGGCGGACCGCACACCGGCGGCGGAACCTCCCTCACCGTGGCGGACGTCCTCGAGGCCGAGACCTGGGCGCGCGCCCGCGCCCGCGAACTGGCCGCCGCGGCGGCACGCACACCCTCGGAGGCCCGCGCATGACGACCTGGATGACCATTCTCGGCATAGTCGTCTTCGTCGTCGGCCTGCTCTTCTCCATCGCCTGGCACGAACTCGGCCACCTCACCACGGCCAAGATGTTCGGCATCCGCGTACCGCAGTACATGGTGGGCTTCGGACCGACGCTCTTCTCCCGCACGAAGGGCGACACCGAGTACGGCGTCAAGGCGATCCCGCTCGGCGGCTACATCCGCATGATCGGCATGTTCCCGCCCGGCGACGACGGCCGGCTCCAGGCCCGCTCCACCTCCCCGTTCCGCGGCATGATCGAGGACGCCCGCGAGGCGGCCTTCGAGGAGCTCCAGCCCGGCGACGAGCACCGGCTCTTCTACACCCGCAAGCCCTGGAAGCGCGTCATCGTGATGTTCGCCGGGCCCTTCATGAACCTCGTCCTGGCCGTGGCGATCTTCATGGGCGTGCTGATGGGCTTCGGCATCAACACCCAGACCACCCAGGTCAGCTCGGTCTCCGACTGCGTCATCGCGGCCTCCGCCAAGACCGACAAGTGCCCGGCCGGCGCCAAGGACTCCCCGGCCAAGGCGGCCGGCCTGCGCCCCGGCGACAAGATCACCGCGTTCGACGGCCGGCCCGTCCCGGACTGGAACACCCTCCAGGACCGGATCCGGCGCACCACCGGCCCCGCCACCCTCACCGTCGAACGGCACGGCGCCAAGGTCACCCTGCACGCCGACCTCATCGAGAACAAGGTCGCCCGCACCGACGGCCACGGCGGCTACGTCCCCGGCCAGTACGTCACCGCCGGCTTCCTCGGCTTCACCCCGGCCAGCGGCATCGTCCAGCAGTCCTTCGGCCAGTCCGTCGACCGCATGGGCACCATGGTCCAGCAGGGCGTCCAGTCGCTGATAAACGTCCCCGGCAAGATCCCCGACCTGTGGAACGCGGCCTTCAACGGCGCCGAGCGCAAGCAGGACTCCCCGATGGGCGTGGTCGGCGCGGCCCGGGTCGGCGGCGAGGTGTTCTCCCTGCACATCCCGCCGGAGCAGCGGGTGGCGACCATGCTCACCCTCGTCGCCGGCTTCAACCTCTCGCTGTTCCTGTTCAACATGCTGCCGCTGCTGCCGCTGGACGGCGGCCATATCGCCGGCGCCCTGTGGGAGTCGCTGCGGCGGTTCGCCGCCCGGCTCGTCCGGCGCCCCGACCCCGGCCCGTTCGACGTCGCCAAGCTGATGCCGGTCGCCTACGTCGTCGCCGGGATCTTCATCTGCTTCACCCTCCTGGTGCTGGTCGCCGACGTGGTGAACCCGGTCAAGCTGACCTGAGCCGGACCCGGCCGGCCGGGCGCGCCACGACCGTATGGGCGTGCCCGGCCGCACCCTTTCGAGGGGCGCAAGGGTTCGATGTGCCTCCGGAGAGGCCGGTGCCGTAGTCTCGATGACCGGAAGCCCGCCGAATCCGGGCCCTGATCCATCACCTTGGGGTTGCTCGCCAGATGACTGCCATCGCACTGGGAATGCCGGACGTACCGACCAAGCTCGCCGACCGCCGGGTCAGCCGCAAGATCCAGGTCGGTTCGGTCGCCGTGGGCGGAGACGCACCGGTCTCGGTGCAGTCGATGACGACGACGCGGACCTCCGACATCGGCGCCACGCTCCAGCAGATCGCCGAGCTGACCGCGTCCGGCTGCCAGATCGTCCGGGTCGCCTGCCCGACCCAGGACGACGCCGACGCGCTCCCGGTGATCGCCAAGAAGTCCCAGATCCCGGTGATCGCGGACATCCACTTCCAGCCCAAGTACGTCTTCGCCGCGATCGACGCCGGCTGCGCCGCGGTGCGGGTGAACCCGGGCAACATCAAGCAGTTCGACGACAAGGTCAAGGAGATCGCCAAGGCGGCCTCCGACGCCGGCACCCCGATCCGGATCGGCGTCAACGCCGGCTCGCTCGACCGGCGGCTGCTCCAGAAGTACGGCAAGGCCACCCCCGAGGCGCTGGTCGAGTCCGCGCTGTGGGAGGCGTCCCTCTTCGAGGAGCACGGCTTCCGCGACATCAAGATCTCGGTCAAGCACAACGACCCGGTCGTGATGGTCAACGCCTACCGCCAGCTCGCCGCCGCCTGCGACTACCCCCTCCACCTCGGCGTCACCGAGGCCGGCCCGGCGTTCCAGGGCACGATCAAGTCGGCGGTCGCCTTCGGCGCCCTGCTCAGCGAGGGCATCGGCGACACCATCCGGGTCTCGCTCTCCGCGCCGCCGGTCGAGGAGGTCAAGGTCGGCATCCAGATCCTGGAGTCCCTCAACCTCCGCCCGCGCCGCCTGGAGATCGTCTCCTGCCCGTCCTGCGGCCGCGCCCAGGTCGACGTCTACAAGCTCGCCGACGAGGTCACCGCGGGCCTGGAGGGCATGGAGGTGCCGCTCCGCGTCGCCGTCATGGGCTGCGTCGTCAACGGCCCCGGCGAGGCCCGCGAGGCCGACCTCGGCGTCGCCTCCGGCAACGGCAAGGGCCAGATCTTCGTCAAGGGCGAGGTCATCAAGACCGTCCCCGAGTCGAAGATCGTCGAGACCCTCATCGAAGAGGCCATGAAGATCGCCGCCCAGATGGAAGCCGACGGCATCACCTCCGGCGAGCCCATCGTCACGGCGGCGGGCTGACGTTCCGGGCCCTGAACCCTTAGGGCCCGCCCGAACGGATCCCGTAGGGGCCCGCAAGCCCCCCTGCGGGCCACCAACGCACCGGGGCCGCGGCGGCATTCCCGCCCGGCCCCGCTCCCGTTATTGCGCCCGGCCCCGCTCCCGTTCACAAGGTCCCGCGCGGTCATCCGCCGCCCAGGGGCGACTGGGGTCGCACGCGCCATGGGACGACCATGACGCCACGACCATGAGGCGCCGTGAGGGGCGGTAGCTCAACCGGTCAGAGCAGCGGACTCATAATCCGTCGGCCGTGGGGGCGGACGCGGCCCGGGGGGCCGCGGGCACGCCCGCGCCCTGGGAACCCCGAAGCGCGCGGCGTCGGAACGGCCACCGGCCGGGACGCTCGCACCCGGAACGACCGACGCCCGTACCGGCACGCGCTCCGTACGCCGCCGCCCCGGCCCCCCACCTCCGGCCCGCACCCGCCAAGCGCCCCCCACCCGGCCGTACCCGGCGGCGAGGCCCACCGCCCCACCGCGTACCGCAGCGCAGCCCGTCCCGGCGTCGTAGCCCCACCCGCCCCCGGGAAGGTGCAGGCCGGTGGAGGTACAGTGCCAGGACCCGCTACCGCCCGGCCTTCCAGGCAGGCCCCGCAACGGTGAGGCATTCCGACACGTGCTGACGACCACCACCCTCAAGGTCCTCGAACCGGGAGACCTCGACGAGGCCCTCGCGGTCCTGGACCGCGAACCGGTCGCCAACGCCTTCGTCGCCGCCCGCGTCCAAGTCGCCGGCCTCGACCCCTGGCGGCTCGGCGGCGAGATGTGGGGCTGGTACGCCGGCGGCCGGCTGGAATCCCTCTGCTACGCCGGCGCCAACCTCGTCCCCGTCTGCGCCACCCCCGAAGCCGTCCGCGCCTTCGCCGAACGCGCCCGCCGCCAGGGCCGCCGCTGCTCCTCCGTCGTCGGCCCGGCCGGCCCCACCGCCGCCCTGTGGTCCCTGCTGGAACCGCACTGGGGCCCGGCCCGCGAGATCCGCGCCCACCAGCCCCTGATGGTCACCCGCCGCCCGTCGACCGAGATCGCCCCCGACCCCCGCGTCCGCCGGATCCGCAAGGACGAACTCGACCTGATCATGCCGGCCTGCGTGGCCATGTTCACCGAAGAGGTCGGCATCTCGCCGCTCGCCGGCGACGGCGGCCTGCTCTACCAGGCGCGGGTCGCCGAACTCGTCGGCGCCGGCCGCTCCTTCGCCCGCCTCGAGGACGGCAAGGTCGTCTTCAAGGCCGAGATCGGCGCCGCCACCCCGCTCGCCTGCCAGATCCAGGGCGTCTGGGTCGACCCCGCCCACCGCGGCCGGGGCCTGTCCGAAACGGGCATGGCCGCCGTGCTCCGCTACGCCCTCAGCGACGTCGCCCCGGTCGTCAGCCTCTACGTCAACGACTACAACACCGCCGCCCGCGCGGCCTACCGCAGAGTCGGCTTCGAGGAAGTCGGCGCGTTCATGAGCGTACTGTTCTGAGCCGCCGCCTTGTACGCTCCGAACATGGATGACGTCGCGGTCGGCCCCCTCGATCTCGCTGCCCGCGTGGACGACGCGCTCGCCGTGCAGGCCCTCGCCTTCGGCCTCTCCGACGACGAGATCGCCGTCCGCCGCCACATCGTGCTCCGCCACCTCGGCTGCCCCGGCGCCCGCGCCCTCGGCGCCACCACCCCCGCCGGACGCCTCGTCGGCTTCGTCTACGGCATGCCCAACGACCGCGCCCACTGGTGGTCCACCGTCGTCGAGCCCTACCTGCGCTGCCAGGGCCTGGACCACTGGCTCGACGACTCCTTCGTCATCACCGAACTCCACGTCCACCCGGCGTACCAGAACCGCGGCATCGGCCGCACCCTGATCACCCGCATCACCGACGGCGCCACCGAACCCCGCAGCATCCTCTCCGCCATCGACACCGACAGCCCCGCCCGCGCCCTCTACCACTCCCTCGGCTACGAGGACCTCGCCCGCCGCGTCCTCTTCCCCAGCGCCCCCACCCCCTACGCTGTCATGGGCGCCCCGCTCCCCTTGAAGCGCCCGTAGAGCCGCAGGCCGACAACGGCCGTCGGACACGCACGCCCTCCCGGTGGCACCGACCTTCCGATGCCCACAGCGGCCACCCCCACCCACCGAAAACCACCCACCCACGGGAGGTGACGGGTCGGTGGGGTGAGGGGTGTCCGGACGTAAAGCGACAGCAGTCCGGACACCCCTCACCCCACCGACCCGTCACCGCCCCCCGAAAGCCCCGCGCAGCGGCAACAGATGCGCCGCAGGCGCACACGAAACACCCCCCACGGCGGGAACGCCGACAACGTGGGGAGCCAGCCCCGCGCAGCGGCTCCGCGCCGCAGGCGCAAAACCCCCCACGGCGGGACCGCCGGCAACGTACGCGGCAGCCCCGCGCAGCGATACGCGTTTTCACGCGGGACTCCCATGCGGCTAACCTCCAAGGAGTCACTTTTCTTACGCAGGAGAAACTCCCATGGCCCACGCCGCACAGGTCCAGCGCATGTCCCGCTTGATGGTCAAGACCCTGCGCGACGACCCGGCCGACGCCGAGGTGCTCAGCCACAAGCTGCTGGTGCGCGCCGGCTACGTCCGCCGGACCGCGGCCGGTGTCTGGTCCTGGCTGCCGCTCGGCAAGAAGGTCCTCGCCAACGTCGAGCGGATCGTGCGCGAGGAGATGGACGCCATCGGCGGCCAGGAGGTCCTGCTGCCCGCCCTGCTGCCGAAGGAGCCGTACGACGCGACCGGCCGCTGGGACGAGTACGGCGCCGAGCTGTTCCGCCTCCAGGACCGCCGGGGCGGCGACTACCTCCTCGGCCCCACCCACGAGGAGATCTTCACCCAGCTGGTGAAGGACCAGTGCACGTCCTACAAGGACCTGCCGGTGGTGCTGTACCAGATCCAGACCAAGTACCGCGACGAGGCCCGGCCGCGCGCCGGCATCCTGCGCGGCCGCGAGTTCCAGATGAAGGACTCCTACTCCTTCGACCTGTCCGACGAGGGCCTGGCCGAGTCCTACGCCCTGCACCGCGCCGCCTACCAGCGGATCTTCGAGCGCCTCGGCCTCGACTACCGCATCTGCGCCGCCACCGCCGGCGCCATGGGCGGTTCGAAGTCCGAGGAGTTCCTGGCGCCCGCCGCGGCCGGCGAGGACACCTTCGCCGACTGCCCGGCCTGCGACTACGCCGCCAACACCGAGGCGATCACCTACGCCCTCCAGCCCGTGGACGCGGCCGGCGTCCCCGCGGCCGAGGAGATCCCCACGCCGGACACCCCGACCATCGAGACGCTCGCCGCGCACCTCGGCGTCCCGGCCTCCGCGACGCTGAAGAACCTCCTGGTGAAGGTCGACGGCGAGATCGTCGCGGTGGGCGTCCCCGGCGACCGCGAGGTCGACATGGACAAGGTCGAGGCGCACTTCGCGCCCGCCGCCGTCGAGCTGGTCACCGCCGAGGACTTCGTCGGCCGCGACGACCTGGTCCGCGGCTACGTCGGCCCGCAGGGCCTGGAGAAGGTCACGTACCTCGCCGACCCGCGCGTCGCCCCCGGCACCGCCTGGATCACCGGCGCCAACAAGGAGGGCGTGCACGCCAAGAACGTCGTCGCCGGCCGCGACTTCGAGGTCGACGCGTACGTCGACGTGGTCGTGGTGCAGGAGGGCGACCCCTGCCCGAAGTGCGGCACCGGCCTGAAGCTGGACCGCGCCATCGAGATCGGCCACATCTTCCAGCTGGGCCGCAAGTACGCCGACGCCTTCCAGCTCGATGTGCTCGGCCAGAACGGCAAGCCGGTCCGGGTGACCATGGGCTCGTACGGCATCGGTGTCTCGCGCGCGGTCGCGGCGCTGGCCGAGCAGCACGCCGACGAGCAGGGGCTGTGCTGGCCGCGCGAGGTGGCGCCGGCCGATGTGCACGTCGTCGCGGCCGGCAAGGCCAAGCAGACCGAGCTGGCCCTGGAGATCTCCGAGCAGCTCGGCGCCGCGGGCCTGCGGGTGCTGGTGGACGACCGGCCCGGCGTCTCGCCCGGCGTGAAGTTCACCGACGCGGAGCTGATCGGTGTGCCGACCATCGTGGTCGCGGGGCGGCGCGCCGGTGACGGCGTGGTCGAGGTCAAGGACCGGCGCACGGGTGAGCGCGAGGAGCTGACGGTCGCGGAGGCCGTGGCGCGGCTCAGCGCCTGACGCATACGGCGAACGGGCCGGCCGGGGCGGGGTGCCTCGGCCGGCCCGTTCGCCGTACGGCCCGGCGGCCCGGCGGCCCCGCCGCCCCGCCGCCCTTGAGCCCCGGGCCCCGCCGCGGACCTACAGCGCCGCCGCGAACTCCAGCAGCGATTCGCCGCGCCGCCGATCGCCGGTCGCGGCCTCGCGGACGCCGCCGCGCACCGCCCGGTACAGCGTCCAGCCGCGCAGCCGCTCGCGGTCCACGTCCAGGGAATCGGCCAGCTTCGCCACCCGCCGGCGGGCCGCCGCGGCCGCCCCCGACCCGGCCAGCAGGTCCTCGAACCGGTCCAGCACCAGCCGCGCCAGGTCGTACGCCCGCTCACCGACCAGCGGCGACGGGCCCACCACCAGCCACGGCACCCGCTCCCCGGCCAGCACCTTGCCCTGCCGGAACGCGCCGTGCAGCAGGTACTCCTCCGCCGCCCCGGCCGGCAATGACCGGCCCAGCTCCAGCGCCTCGTCGACCAGCGGCCCGGCGCCCGTCCGGCCGGCCGCCGCCCGCAGCCCCGCCTCGTCCCGCGCGGTCCGCTCCGCCACCGACGCGAACGGATGCCCCTCCGGCGGCGCCACCCACAGCCGCCGGACCGTGCCGGCCGCCTCCAGCAGCGCCCGGGCCTCCGGCAGCGACCGCAGCGACACCGCGCCCTGCAACCGCTCCAGCAGCAGCGCGCCGCGCGCCTCGTCGGCCCGCAGCAGCCGCACCGCGCCCCAGCCGTCCCAGGCCCGCAGCGCCGCCGCCTCCAGCGCCGCGGGCCGCTCCGGCACCGGGAACTTCAGCGCCGCCGGCGTCCCGTCCGCCTGCCGTACGAACGCCACCAGGCTGCTGCGGCCGCCCGGTTCGTGCACCCGCTCCAGGGTCAGCTCCCAGGCGTCCAGGTATTCCCGGACCAGCGCCGGGAGCGCCGCCAGCCATGCCGCGGAGGCCCCGGCGGGCCCCTCCGGATCGCCGCCGATCGCGTTGCGCAGTCGTTGCGGCGGTTCGATGGGTGCCGTTGCCATGCCTGAGCTGTCCTTCTCGTGGGGGAGTGGCCGCGGTGCGGCCGGTCGTTCACAGCGCGTCGGAATCCGTACCCGCGCCACCCGGCGGAGCGGGCGCCGCGGCCCGTTCCACGAGCCCAGGGAAGGCTACGCCGCTGCCGCGCCAGCGCACCGCCCGCACCGCCGCCTCGCGCAGCGCGGCCGCGGCCTCGGTACGGCGGGTGCCGCCGGCGGCCCGTACGAGGTCGGCGTAGACGGCCGCCACCCGGTCCTCCAGCTCGGCGGCGAGCCGGATCGCGGCGGCGGCGTCCGGCACGGGGAACGGCAGCTCGTACGCGGCGGCTGCTGCCTGCGGGGTGCCGCCGAGGTCGCGGACGGTGCGGCGGAGGGCGTCGCGGCGGGCCCGGTGGGCGTCGTAGGCGCCCTGCGCCTCGGGGCGGCGGGTGGGGCCGATGCGGCCGCCCACGACGCCGTAGCCGTAGACGGCGGCGTGTTCAGCGGCCAACGCGGCCTGGAGGGCGGGGAGTTCGGGGTGGCTCTGGGTGGTTGTCGTCATCCCGGGTCTTTCTCGGTGGTGTTGTTCGTGGCCGCCCCACGTCGGCGTCGCTGCGCGCCGTGTGGGTCGGGGTGGCCTCGCCTACGCGGCGGTGGTGGGCGGCGGAGGGGCTGCCCCGGCCCCCGTCCTCGGTGCGGGCGGCCCTGGTACGTGCGGCGAGGAATGCCGCGCGGTTCGCTCCAGATCCTGCGGGCGGGGTCCGGGGCATCCCCTCCGCCCC
>NZ_LLZI01000251.1 GCF_001509485.1 Streptomyces sp. NRRL F-4489 | reverse complement strand
CGTCGGGGCTGCTGAGGGGGGTGGGGTGGCTGGGGGCAGGGGGGTGGACGCGGCGTGGGGTGCGGGGGGCGTTGCGGGCGCGGGCGTCGGTACGGGCGCGGGCGCGGCTACGGGCGCGGGCGCGGCAGGCGCGGGCTGGCCGCCGGCCGGGGCCGGGTAGCCGGAAGGGGCCGGATGGCCGGGCGGCGGGTCGAACGGGGAGGCGGCGGGCGGCGGCGCGGCCGGGGCCTGCGCGGGGGCGACAGTCGGCGCAGGCGCAGGCGCAGGCGCGGGCCCAGGCGCCACAGCAGGCACAGCGGGCGCAGGCGGAACCGGCGGCACCGGCGCCGCCGTGGACGCCGAAGCCCCCGGCGCCGGGGCCGGCATCGGCATCGGCCCCGCGCCGTTCGGCGTCTCATGTCCCGTCGTCACCCGGTCCGCACCTCCTTTCCCGCCCTCGTCGCTGTTCCCGTCCCCCTGGTGTCCTCGCCCCAGGGAACCGAACTCCCCGGCACGGCCGGAACGTTCCGGCGCCGCCGGGTCTTCACAGGATGTCCGCGTCGTCTCCGCCGGCACCGGCGCTCCCTTCCTTCCGCTTTCCCGCCGTCAGGCCCCGAACGGCAGCAGGCCGTACAGCCCGAACGCGCCCAGGCCCGCCGGGATCAGCGCCACCATGCACACCGATTCGGCGAGGTCCAGCCGGCGCCCGAGCCGGTCCCGCAGCGGCTCCGGCAGCCGTACCGCGAGCGCCGCGACCGGCAGGGCGGCCAGCACGCCCAGCGCGGCGAGCGCGGGCGCCGGGGCGCCGCCGTCCACCGCGCAGCGGACGACGAGCCGCAGGCACACGGCGGTTCCGGCGGCGAGCAGGGCCGCCACCTCCATGGCCAGCGGGTAGGCGCGGGCCCGGGAGAACAGGACGGCGGCGAGCAGCAGGGCGGTGAGCACCGGCCACGGCCCGGACCCGCCCGCCGCGAGCACCCCGGCCGCACCGGCCGAGGCGGCCTGCGCCACGGTGGCCGGGGCCAGCCCCCGGTGGGCGGCGGCCAGCGCGGCGGCCACCCGCTGCCGGCCGACCGGGCTGCCGCCGGGCTGTCCGCCGTCCAGCCGGGTCAGCCCGGCCGTGCGCAGGGCCAGCCGGGGCAGCGCGCCCAGGGCCAGTACGGAGAGGAAGCCGAGCGCCACGCCGGCCCGGACGGTGCCGGCCGGCAGCAGCAGTTCCCAGGCGCCCACGGCCACGGCGGTCGCGGCGGCGCCGGCCGGGCCGCCGGGGACCGGGCCGTTCCGCAGTCCGAGCAGGGCGAGCGCGGCCGCGGCGGTCAGGCCGGTGGCGGCGAGCCGGGCGGGCCCGGCGGGCGTCGCGTACCAGGCGGCGAGCAGGCCCAGGGCGGCGCCGGCGAGCAGCAGCGCCGTACCGGCGGCGCGCCTGCCCGGGGCCGCGGTGAGCGCCGTTCCGCCGGCCGCGGCCACGGCCGCCGCGACGGCCAGCCCCAGGGCGGCCCCGCTGCCGTACCAGGCGAGTGCGCAGGTCCCGGCGACGGCGGCCAGCAGCACGGTCGCGGCCGTCGCCGTCCAGGCGCGGGTGCGGTCGTCCCAGCGGCTGCCCCACAGGCCGCCCGACGGGCCCTGGGCCTCGTCCCACGGGCCGTCCGGGGCGTCGTTCCGGCCGCCGGGCGACGGGAGGCCCGCCGCGCGGAGGCCCGTCGCGGCGGGCTCCGGGGCCGGCGGCCGGCCGCTGCCGCCGCGCGCTTCCGCTCCCGTGCCGGCACCCGTCGTCGCACTCGTCATGTCCACGCGGCCGTTCTGCACCGCAACACCATACGGTCCCGCCGCCGCGGGCTGTCCACAGCGTCCCGCGCCAATCCGCTGCGGCGGCGCGGGAGGTGACGGCCCGCCGGTCCCTGCGGCGACGGGCCGCCGGGCCGCGAGACGGCCGCCCACCGGACCGGAAGGCGACGGCCCGCCGGGGCGTGAGCCGATGGCCGGCCCAGCCGGAAGGTGGGGGAATCCCCCGCCCCCGCACCCGACGATCCCCATGGTCCGCGGGCGCGCGGCCCGGCAAGCTGGGGCGCATGACGGAACGCTCCCGACCCGCCCCCGCCGACGAGACCGCAAAGGAGGTGCCGCTGCCCCCGCCCCGGGCGCCGCTCAGCCGGTGGACCTGGCGGGAGATCGGCTATCTGCTGGTCAACCTCCCGCTGTCGGTCACGGCGTTCGCGGTGCTGGTGGTGTGGCTGGTGCTCGGACTCGGGCTGTCCGTCACCGTCATCGGGCTGCCGCTGCTGGCCACCGGGCTGGCGGCCGGCCGGCTCTACGGGAAGCTGGAACGGGCCCGGGCGCGGGCCTGGCTCGGGGTGGCGGTGGCGGAGCCGAGCCGGCCGCGGTCCCGGGAGCGGGGCCTGACCGGGTGGCTGCGGCGGGGGCTGACGGACCCGGTGGCGTGGCGGCACGCGCTGTTCACCGTGGTCCGGCTGCCGTGGGGGATCCTCACCTTCGCGGTCGTCCTGGTCTCGCTGCTCGTGGCCTGGCCGGTGCTGCCGTGGCTGGTCCGCTGGCTGTCCAACGCCGACCGGGCGATGGTGCGCGGTCTGCTGTCGCCCTCCGACGAACTGGAGCGGCGGATCGCCGAGCTGGAGTCGGACCGGATGGCGGTCACCGACACCGCCGCCGCCGACCTGCGGCGGATCGAGCGGGATCTGCACGACGGCGCCCA
Source organism: Streptomyces sp. NRRL F-4489 (assembly GCF_001509485.1). GTDB lineage: Bacteria > Actinomycetota > Actinomycetes > Streptomycetales > Streptomycetaceae > Streptomyces. Next base: position 36,536 of record NZ_LLZI01000251.1, on the reverse strand, counting down.
GGCGCGGCTGGTGGCGCTCGCCATGGGGCTCGGACTGGCGAAGGAGAAGCTGGCCGAGGGCCGGGCGGACGCGACGGTCGCGGCGATGGTGGACGAGGCGCACGGCGAGGTGAAGCTCGCCCTCCAGGAGCTGCGCGACCTGGCACGCGGCATCCATCCGGCGATCCTCACCGACCGCGGGCTGGGCCCGGCGCTGGTATCGCTGGCCGGGCGCTGCACGGTGCCGGTCAGCACGTCCGTGGAGCTGGCCGAGCGGCCCGCCCCCGCGATCGAGGGCATCGTCTACTTCACCGTCTCCGAGCTGCTGCAAAACGTCTCCAAGCACAGCGGGGCGCGGCAGGCGTCGGTGGAGGTGTGGCGGTCCCGGGACCGGCTGCTGTTCCAGGTGCACGACGACGGGCGGGGCGGGGCGCGGCTGGACGGCGGCAGCGGGATGGCCGGGCTGGCGGAGCGGCTGGGCGCGGTGGACGGACTGTTCGTGGTGGACTCCCCGGCGGGCGGCCCGACCCGGGTGACGGCCGAGGTGCCGTGGCGGCCCCGCCCGGACGCCTCCGCGCCACCGCGGCAGGGACGGCGTACGGCACGGGCGGAACGAGCGGAACGGGGCGCGGCGCGGCCGTAAAGCGGACCGGGCGGCCCACCTGCGGAACGGCCCACCGGGCGTACGCACCGGGACGATCCCAGCGCACCCCCTGAACCGCCAGCCCGCGCCAGCCCGCACCCGCCCGCGTCCCCAGGGTGGGGAAAACCCCCGCCCAGGACTGCGAGCAGCCTCATTCCCCCGGCGGCAGTGATCGCCGAGGCTGGACACCAGCCGGCAGGGGCCGGCCGCGGCCACCGGCCGCCGACGGCGCAACGGACGGACGACGAGACATGGACACCGCGTACTCCGCGCACCCCCACCCGGCCCCCGGCCCCCGGGCCCGAGGCCGCCGCCGGGTCCCCGCGGGCCTGGCCGCCCCCTTCTCGGGCCGCACCTGGCGGGAATTCCTGTATCTGTGCCTGAGCCTGCCGGTGGCCTGCCTGATGTTCGCCTACGCGGTCACGCTGGTGTCCGTGAGCGCCGGCCTGCTGATCACGTTCGTCGGCATCCCGGTGCTGGCCGGCGGTCTGGCCGGGGCCCGCGGGCTGGGCGCCGTGGAGCGGGCCCGCGCGCGGGCGCTGCTCGGGCTGGAGGTCGCCGGCCCGCGGCCGCTGCGCCCGGCGCGGCCGGGCCCGGTGGCCTGGACGGTCGCGCTGCTCCGCAGCGGGGCGTCCTGGCGCCATCTGCTCTACGCGTTCGTGCACTTCCCGTGGGCCCTGGGCGCGTTCGTCCTGGCGGTGACGTGGTGGTCGGTGGGCTGGGCGATGCTGACCTTCCCGCTGTGGTTCCGCTTCGTCCCCGCGTACGCCGGGCTGCCGCGCCTCCAGCTGTGGGGCGACGACGGCACCGTCCTCTACGTCAGTCCGGGAGTCGCGGCCGGCGTGACCGGCGGGGTGGGACTGCTGCTGGTGCTGGCCGGGCCGTGGCTGTTCCGCGGGCTGACCGCGGTGGACCGGCTGCTGGTGCGCGGACTGCTGGGGACCTCGCCGCTGGCCGCCCGGGTCAGCGAACTGGAGTCGGACCGCGGCGTCCTGGCCGACACCGCCGCCACCGATCTGCGGCGGATCGAGCGGGAGCTGCACGACGGCGCCCAGGCCCGGCTGGCGGCGCTCGCCCTGGACCTGGGCCTGGCCAAGGAGAAGCTGGCGGAGGACCCGCACGCGGCGGCCCGGATGGTGGACGCGGCACACGGCGAGGTGAAGATCGCGCTCCAGGAGCTGCGCGACCTGGCCCGCGGCATCCACCCGGCGATCCTCACCGACCGCGGACTCGGCCCGGCGCTGACCTCACTGGCCGGGCGGTGCCCGGTGCCGGTCGCGGTCCGGGTGGACCTGGCCGAGCGGCCCGCCGCGGCGATCGAGGGCATCGCCTACTTCACCGTCGCCGAGCTGCTGCGGAACGTCGCCCGGCACAGCGGCGCCGACCGCGCCACCGTGGACGTGTGGCGAAGCGGGGACCAGCTGCTGGTCATGGTCGCGGACGACGGGCAGGGCGGCGCGGACCCCGAGTCCGGCGGCGGACTGGCCGACCTCGCCGCGCGGCTGGACTCCGTCGACGGCCTCCTCGTCGTGGACTCCCCGCCCGGCGGCCCCACCGCCGTCACGGCCGAACTCCCCTGGCGCGGCTGACCACCTCACGCGACCGGCGCCCCCGTGAAACACCGCCGATGTTTCACGTGAAACACGCCGTCTCCCGCGACGAGACGCTGTTTCACGTGAAACAAGCCGCCCCTTCCCCACCCATCACCCCCTCCCGGATGCTGGAATGCTGGTGCACGGCAAAACCAGCGGCACATCAGCGGCAGAGCATGGGGGAAGCGTGGGGGGCACGGGCGTCATGGACGACGGAACGCGGGTCGTGGTCGACAGAGTGCGGGTGGCCATCGCCGAGGACTCGGTGCTGCTGCGGGAGGGCCTGACCCGCCTGCTGACCGACCGCGGGCACGAGGTCGTCGCGGGCGTGGGGGACGGCGAGGCGCTGGTGCGGACGGTCGCCGCGCTGGCCGCCGCGGGCACCCCGCCGGACGTGGTGGTGGCGGACGTACGGATGCCGCCGACGCACACCGACGAGGGGCTGCGCGCCGCGATCCGGCTGCGCCGGGACCACCCGGAGGTGGCGGTGCTGGTGCTCTCGCAGTACGTCGAGGAGCAGTACGCCACCGAGCTCCTGGCCGGGGCCGGCCGGGGCGTCGGCTATCTCCTCAAGGACCGGGTCGCCGACGTCCGGGAGTTCGTGGACGCGGTGGTCCGGGTGGCCCGGGGCGGCACCGCGCTGGACCCGGAGGTGGTGGCGCAGCTGCTGGGCCGCAGCCGCAAGCAGGACGTACTGGCGCATCTGACGCCGCGGGAGCGCGAGGTCCTGGGGCTGATGGCCGAGGGCCGGACCAACTCCGCGATCGCCCGGCAGCTGGTCGTCAGCGACGGCGCGGTGGAGAAGCACATCAGCAACATCTTCCTGAAGCTGGGCCTGGCCCCGAGCGACGGCGACCACCGCCGGGTGCTCGCGGTGCTGGCCTATCTCAACTCCTGACGAGCCGGCGCCCCAGGCCGCGTCCCGCCGGTCCTAGCACCAATGGACCAGGCCGGTGCGTCATGAAGACGGGGGTGACGGGGGCAGTGATTCGATGACAAACCATGACAGAACGGTGTCTCATCCCGCCGTCCAGTATGTGACCGGACCAGGGAAGGGCACCCTTACCCAAGTACGATGGTTATGGGACAACCGGTCGGTACGACCCGTCCCACGCCCTGCGTCCGGCGGGGATGCCGCACCCCTTGAGGGAGGTCCGAAGCAGTGACCAGCCAGGTCAGTAGCACAGCCGAGCAGGCCGACGGAGCGCTAGTCGGGGAACAGCGCACGTCCGGCGACGGCGGCCCGGGCAAGGAAGTCCGGCGCCTGGACCGGGTGATCATCCGGTTCGCCGGCGACTCCGGTGACGGTATGCAGCTCACCGGTGACCGTTTCACGTCCGAGACGGCGTCGTTCGGCAACGACCTGTCGACGCTGCCGAACTTCCCCGCCGAGATCCGCGCCCCCGCCGGGACCCTCCCGGGCGTCTCCAGCTTCCAGCTGCACTTCGCCGACCACGACATCCTCACCCCCGGTGACGCCCCCAACGTCCTGGTGGCGATGAACCCGGCCGCGTTGAAGGCCAACATCGGCGACGTCCCGCGCGGCGCGGAGATCATCGTCAACACCGACGAGTTCACCAAGCGCCCCATGGCCAAGGTCGGCTACGAGACCAACCCCCTCGAAGACGGCTCCCTGTCCGCCTACCGCGTCCACCCGGTGCCGCTGACGACCCTGACGATCGAGGCGCTCAAGGACTTCGGGCTGTCCCGCAAGGAGGCCGAGCGCAGCAAGAACATGTTCGCGCTGGGCCTGCTGTCGTGGATGTACCACCGTCCGACCGAGGGCACGGAGAAGTTCCTGCGGGCGAAGTTCGCCAAGAAGCCCCAGATCGCGGAGGCGAATGTCACCGCGTTCCGGGCGGGCTGGAATTTCGGTGAGACGACGGAGGACTTCGCCACCTCCTACGAGGTCGCTCCGGCCACCACCGCGTTCCCCACCGGCACGTACCGCAACATCTCCGGCAATCTGGCCCTGTCCTACGGGCTGATCGCCGCGTCCCGGCAGGCGGATCTGCCGCTGTATCTGGGCTCGTACCCGATCACGCCGGCCTCCGACATCCTGCACGAGCTGTCCAAGCACAAGAACTTCGGCGTGCGGACCTTCCAGGCCGAGGACGAGATCGCCGGTATCGGTGCGGCGCTGGGCGCGGCGTTCGGCGGCTCCCTGGCCGTGACGACGACCTCCGGGCCCGGTGTGGCGCTGAAGTCCGAGACCATCGGCCTGGCGGTCAGCCTGGAGCTGCCGCTGCTGATCGTGGACATCCAGCGCGGCGGCCCCTCCACGGGGTTGCCGACGAAGACGGAGCAGGCGGATCTGCTGCAGGCGATGTACGGGCGCAACGGCGAGGCGCCGGTCCCGATCGTCGCCCCGCGGACCCCCGCCGACTGCTTCGACGCCGCCCTGGACGCGGCCCGTATCGCGCTGACCTACCGCACCCCGGTCTTCCTGCTCTCCGATGGCTATCTGGCCAACGGTTCCGAGCCCTGGCGGATCCCCGAGGTCGCCGAACTGCCGGACCTGCGGGTGCGGTTCGCCACCGCCCCCAACCACCAACTGGCCGACGGCACCGAGGTGTTCTGGCCCTACAAGCGCGATGAGCAGACGCTGGCGCGCCCGTGGGCGGTGCCGGGCACGCCGGGGCTGGAGCACCGGATCGGGGGGATCGAGAAGCAGGACGGCACCGGCAACATCTCCTACGACCCGGCCAACCACGACTTCATGGTCCGCACCCGCCAGGCCAAGATCGACGGCATCACCGTCCCCGACGTCGAGGTCGACGACCCGCTGGACGAGTCCGGCCAGGGCGCGAACACCCTCGTGCTGGGCTGGGGCTCCACCTACGGCCCGATCACCGCCGCCGTGCGGCGCGTACGGGGCGCGGGGGCGCGTATCGCGCAGGCCCATCTGCGCCACCTCAACCCCTTCCCCGGGAATCTCGGCGAGGTCCTGCGCCGTTACGAGAAGGTGGTGGTGCCGGAGATGAACCTCGGCCAGCTCGCCATGCTCCTGCGCGCCAAGTATCTGGTCGACGCGCGCTCCCACACCCAGGTCAGCGGGATGCCGTTCAAGGCCGAGCAGCTCGCTTCGGTCCTCAAGGAGGCCATCAATGACTGACACGGTCCCCCAGACCACGCCCGCTGCCCCCGCCCAGGCCCAGGCGCTGTCGCTGGTCCCCAAGGCCACGGCCAAGCAGTCGATGAAGGACTTCAAGTCCGACCAGGAAGTCCGCTGGTGCCCCGGCTGCGGCGACTACGCCGTCCTGGCCGCCGTCCAGGGCTTCATGCCGGAGCTGGGCCTGGCCCGCGAGAACATCGTCTTCGTCTCCGGTATCGGCTGCTCCTCCCGCTTCCCGTACTACATGAACACCTACGGGATGCACTCCATCCACGGCCGCGCCCCCGCCATCGCCACCGGCCTGGCCTCCTCCCGCCGCGATCTGTCGGTGTGGGTCGTCACCGGCGACGGCGACGCGCTGTCGATCGGCGGCAACCACCTCATCCACGCCCTGCGCCGCAACGTCAACCTCAAGATCCTGCTGTTCAACAACCGCATCTACGGACTGACCAAGGGCCAGTACTCCCCGACGTCCGAAGTCGGCAAGATCACCAAGTCGACGCCGATGGGGTCCCTGGACGCCCCGTTCAACCCCGTCTCCCTCGCCCTGGGCGCGGAGGCGACGTTCGTGGCGCGGACCGTCGACTCCGACCGCAAGCACCTGACCTCGGTCCTGCGGGCAGCCGCCGACCACCCCGGCGCGGCCCTGGTGGAGATCTACCAGAACTGCAACATCTTCAACGACGGCGCCTTCGAAGCCCTCAAGGACAAGGACCAGGCCCAGGAAGCGGTCATCCGCCTCGAACACGGGCAGCCGATCCGCTTCGGCCACCTTGCCGAGGACGGCCTGGGCTCCAAGGGCGTCATCCGCGACCCCGCCACCGGCGACCTCAAAGTCATCGACGTCGCCGAGCACGGCACCGACGCGGTCCTGATCCACGACGCCCACAACCCCTCCCCCACCACCGCGTTCGCCCTCTCCCGGCTCGCCGACCCCGACACCCTCCACCGCACCCCCATCGGCGTGCTGCGCGACGTCCAACGGCCCGTCTACGACACGCTGATGGCCGAACAGCTGGACACCGCCGTCGACACCAAGGGCAAGGGCGACCTCGCCGCCCTCCTGGCCGGCAACGACACCTGGACCGTCGTGGGCTGACCGCCCGACTCCGGACGGGACCCGCCGCGGGTGCCCGCGGGAACGCCACCCGGCGTTCCCGCGGGCACCCGCGGCTTTTTCGCGCACTCGCACCTGCCCGCTCAGGCCCTCTCGGGCCCGCTCAGGCCCCCACTCCCGCCCCTGCCACGACCGTAACTCGCGACGGACATGACAATGCCGTCGGGCGGCGCTACCTTGCACAGGATCGACCCCGCACCGCAGGAGGCTCCCTTGCCGTCCCGAACCGACCAGCGCGCCGGCCTGGCGTACGGCATCGCCGCCTACACCATGTGGGGCCTGCTGCCGCTCTACTGGCATCTGCTGGACGCCACCGCGCCGGCCGAGATCCTGGCCCACCGCATGCTGTGGTCGCTGCCGGTCGCCCTGGTCATCCTGGCGGCGCTGCGCCGCTGGGGCTGGATACGCCCGCTGCTGCGGCAGCCCCGCCGGCTCGGGATGGTCCTGGTCTGCGCCGTGGTGATCTCGCTGAACTGGTTCCTGTACATCTGGGCGGTCAACGCCGGGCACGTCCTCGAAGCCTCGCTCGGCTACTTCATCAACCCGCTGGTCAGCATCGCCTTCGGGGTGCTGGTGCTGCGCGAGCGGCTGCGCCCGCTCCAGTGGGCCGCGGTCGGCGTCGGCGCCGCGGCCGTCGTCGTGATGACCCTCGCCTACGGCCGGATCCCGTGGATCGCGCTCGGGCTCGCGCTGTCGTTCGCCACGTACGGGCTGGTCAAGAAGGGCATCAAGCTGGACGGTATCGAGGGCTTCAGCGCCGAGACCACCCTCCAGGCGCTGCCGGCCCTGGGCTACCTGATCTACCTGGGCGTGCGCGGGGAGTCGGCGTTCGTCAGCGGCGGGGCCGGGCAGGCGCTGCTGCTCGCGGGGTGCGGGGTCGCCACCGCGGTGCCGCTGATCTGCTTCGGCGCGTCCGCGGTACGGCTGCCGCTGACCACGGTCGGGATGCTCCAGTACCTGGCGCCCACCTTCCAGTTCCTGCTGGGGCTGACGGTCTTCGGCGAGCGGATGCCGCCGGAGCGCTGGGCCGGTTTCGCGCTGGTGTGGGCGGCGCTGGCGGTGCTGACCTGGGACGCGCTGCGCACCGCCCGGCGCGGACGGGCCGCGCTGGCGGCCGCCGGGGCCCGGGCCGGCGAGGCGGCCGCGGACGCGGCGGCCCGGGCGGCGCGCGGACGCGTCAGGCCGTGATGTCGCGGGTGGTGAAGCGCGCCCAGGCCGCCGAGCCGAACACCGCCACGTACACCGCCTGGAGGCCAAGATTCTCGGCCATACCGTCCCAGTAGACGGGCTGCCGGAGCAGATCGGCGAAGGACAGCCAGTGGTGCGGGAAGAGATACGGCCCGACCGCCTGGAGCTGGGGTATGCCGTCCAGGATCTGCGCGGTGATCACCAGGCCGACCGTGGTGGCCATCGCGGCGATCCCGCTGTCGGTGAGCGTGGAGACGAACAGGCCGAGGGCCACCACCCCCAGCAGCGAGAGCGCCACCACGGCCGCGACCGCCAGCGCCCGCAGCAGCCCCGCGCCGAGGGACAGTGAACTGCCGTCCAGCAGCGTGACCCGGCCCAGGGGGAACAGCGCCGCGCCGGTGGCCAGCGCGGCGAGCGCCACCGCCAGCGTGCCGGCCAGGCAGAACACCGCGGCCGCGGCGAACTTGGCGATCAGCAGGCGGGTACGGCCGGCGGGCGCGACGAGGAGGTAGCGCAGCGTCCCGGTGTGCGCCTCGCCGGCCACCGCGTCGCCCGCGATCACCCCGGCGGCCATCGGCAGGAACACCGGCAGCGTCACGGCGAGAGCGGCGAAGACCAGGAAGAGGCCGTTGCCGGCGACCTGGGCGAGGAACGCCGGGCCGCGGCCGTCCGCACCGGCGCCGCCCCGCCGCCCGCTCTCGATCCGGACGGCGATCCCGATCAGGACGGGGACCGCCGCCAGGACCGCCAGCAGCACCAGGGTGCGCCACCGCCGGAAGGTGAGCGCGATCTCGCTGCGCAGCAGCCCGGCCGGCCACCGCGGCCCCGGCCCGGACGCAGATGCCGGCCCGGACGCCGGCGCCGGCCCCGATGCCTTCGCCTGTCCGTGCGCGTTCGCGGGCCCGTGCGCCTGCGCCTGCCCGTGCGCCTCCCTCCGCGCCTGCCGCCCGGCCTCGCCCCGCGGCGTCGCCTCCTCAGCCCGCGACATCGAACCCCTCCCCCGTGAGCCGGACGAACGCGTCCTCCAGCGACGGCCGTTCGGTGCCGAAGGCCCGGACCCGCACCCCGGCGCGGACCAGCGCGGCGTTCAGCTCCGCCACGTCCGGCGGCGGGGCGCCGTCCGGCGGGGCGGGCAGCTCACCGGTGACGCGCTCGCCCTCGGCGCGCAGGCCGGTCAGACCGTGCGCCGCCAGCACCCGCCGCGCCTCGCCCGGGTCGGGGGTGGCCACCGCCAGCCGGCCGCGGGCGCCCGGGCCGAGGACCGCCTCGGTGAGCCCGGCCACCGGGCCCTGGGTCACCAGCCGGCCCCGCGCCATCACCGCGGCGTGCGTGCAGACCTGCTCGATCTCGTCGAGGAGGTGGGAGGAGAGGAAGACCGTGGTGCCCTCGGCGGCCAGCTCCCGCACCAGGGCGCGGATCTCCCGCATGCCCTGCGGGTCCAGGCCGTTGGTCGGCTCGTCCAGCACCAGCAGGGCGCGCGGCCGGAGCAGCGCGGCGGCCAGGCCCAGCCGCTGCTTCATACCGAGGGAGTAGCCGCGGGCCTTCTTCCCGGCCGCGGCGGCCAGGCCCACCCGCTCCAGCGCCCGGCCGACCCGCGCGGCGCGGGTCCGGGGGTCGGCGGCCGGGTCGGCGGCGTCGAACCGGCGGAGGTTGTCCCGGCCGCTGAGGAAGCCGTAGAGCGCCGGGCCCTCGATGAGCGCGCCGACCGCGGGCAGCACCTGCCGGGCCGCGCGCGGCATCGGCCGGCCGAGCACCCGGGCGGTGCCGGCGGTCGGCTCGATGAGGCCCAGCAGCATCCGGATGGTGGTGGTCTTGCCGGAGCCGTTGGGGCCCAGGAAGCCGAAGACGCTGCCGCGCGGTACGGCGAGGTCCAGCCCGTCCACGGCCGGCCGGCCGCCGCGGTAGACCTTGGTCAGACCGCGGGTCTCGATGACCCGCTCCTCCTCGCCCGGCGCCGCGCGCCCCTGCTGCGCGGCGGGTGGTGCCGGTGCCGGCATGACCTCCCCCTCCCCAACTCCTCGGCGTACGGCGGCCGTTACGGGCTCGGCCGGGCCGGTGGCGGGGTGTCCGCCGGGCCGCGCCGCCCCGCTCGGGAGGCGCGGCGACCGGCCCGGCGGCTTTCCCGGCCCGTGTCCGCTACTTCGTCGCGGCGTCGGCCGCGGCTATCAGCGCCTGCTGGTCGACGGCGCCGACGTAGACCCTGCCGTCGTCGGTGAGCAGGGCGTTGACCAGGCGGGTGCTGAAGACGTGCCCGGAGCCGAACGCGCCGCTGACCTTGGTGCCCAGGCTGTCCAGGAACTTCCCGGCGTCGCCCTTGGTGAGCTGGTCCTTGCCGCCGGGGCCGCCCGCGCCCTTGAGGGTGGCGATGGACGTCCAGCCCTTGCCGATCACCTCGAACCCGCCGGTGCCCTTGCCGCCGGCGCCCTTCGGCGCGGCGCCGCCCAGGAAGCCCGGGAGCTCCGTGCCGTGCGCGCGGCCGGCCTTCTCCGCGGCCTGGTCGCCGTTGACGACCTTGGCGCCCTTGGGCGGGGTGAAGGCGAAGCTGCTCGCGGCCGGGGCGGCGAAGTCGACACGGTTGAAGCCGACGTCGATCGCGGCCGGGCCGCCGCCCTTCGGGGTGAGGGTGAACTTCAGCGGGACGCCGTTGGCGGCGTCCACGGCGATCCGGACCGAATCGACCGTGGAGCCCTTCTGGCGGGGCGCGATGACGAGCTGGTAGGCGTCCCGCCCGGCGACCTTGGCGGTGTCGCCCACGGTGACCGAGGTGGTGTCCCCGGCCGCCTTCAGGACCTCGTTGGCCAGCTGCTGCGGGGTGGCGTCCGCCAGGCCCTGGGGGACGCCCCGGGGCGCGTGGCGGTCGCCGTGGCCGGCGTCGCGGGGGGCGGTGCGGTGCACCGCGGTGTTGCTGCCGCTGTCGTACGCCCAGACGTCCTTGCCGTTGTGGACGAGGGTGCGGTCGCCGGACGTGCCGACCAGCGACACCCGCTGCCGGTCGGGGCCGTCGGCGGCGATCCGCAGGGTGTGCGTCCCGGACGCCAGCGCGGTCAGCTCGCTCTGCGGCGAGGCCGCGGCACCGGTGCCGCCCGGCCCCTTGCCGCCGTCGCCGCCCCGGCCGCCGCCGAACGCCCCACCGGGGACGCCGGCGCCGCCGGGCAGCTCCGGCAGGCCGAGGTCGGCGGTGACCCGGACCGTGCCGGACAGCCGCTGGACGTCGGACTTGGCGATCTTGGCTATCAGCTCCTGGGCGGAGATCTTGGGCAGGTCCGGCGAACCGGATCCGGCGAACGCCGGCACCAGCCCGACCGTCGCCGCCGCCACTCCCGCCACCGCGACCGGTACGGCATACCGCACTACTTTGCGGCGGCGCGCGGAGCGCTCCCCGTAACCGTCTCCGGTGACCTCGGTCGGTTCGTTCCGTGGCATCTGGCCTACCTCCGTCGTGTGCGGCGGGCTTGCGTCGTCCACTCGTCCACCCGCCGGGCCGCATGGCCCGCCCCCGCCGCTTCGTGGTGTTCCCATCACACCAAACTCCGCGGCGCCGGGCGTCAACCCGCAGGGCCAACTCCGCGTACTGCTCAGGGATGACAGCGGACGGCCGCACGGCGGAACCCGTACGCCCCGGGTCGCAGACCCCCCAGGGGATGCCCTAGGGGATCCCGGAGAACCCGTCAGGGACCGCCGAAAAGCCCGGACTCAGCCCCCCGGCCCGGCGAGCGGCACCCCGCCCGGCCCGGCAGCCCGCCGGCCGGCGCCTCAGCCCGCCCGGTGCACCACCGTGTCGCACAGCCCCTCCAGGGCCGCCTTCGCCGTGCACTCCGGCAGCGGCGCCAGCGACGCGCGGGCGTCCTCGGCGTACCGGATGGTGTCCCGGCGGGCCTGCTCCAGCGCCGGGTGGGCGCGCAGCCCGGCCAGCGCCTCGGCGTGCCGGGCGTCGTCGGTGAGGTCGCCGGCGAGGAGTTCGCACAGCGCGCGGTCCTCGGCGGTGCCGGCGCCGCTCTCGGCGAGCGCCCGCAGCCGCAGCACCGGCAGCGTCGGAATGCCCTCGCGCAGGTCCGTGCCCGGCGTCTTGCCGGACTCGTGGCTGTCGCTGGCGATGTCCAGCACGTCGTCGGCCAGCTGGAAGGCGGTGCCGAGCCGTTCGCCGTACTGGGTGAGGATGTTGACGACCGACTCGTCGGCGCCGGCCATCATCGCGCCCATGCGGCCGGCGACCGCGATCAGCGAACCGGTCTTGCCGGCGATGACGTCCAGGTAGTGCTCGACCGGGTCGCGGCCGTCGCGCGGGCCGGCGGTCTCCAGGATCTGGCCGGTCACCAGGCGCTCGAACGCCTCGGCCTGGACGCGGACCGCCTCGGGGCCGAGGTCGGCCAGGATGTGCGAGGCGCGGGAGAAGAGGAAGTCGCCGGTCAGCACCGCGACGGAGTTGCCCCAGCGGGCGTTCGCGCTGGCCACGCCGCGGCGCACCTCGGCCTCGTCCATCACGTCGTCGTGGTAGAGCGTCGCCAGGTGCGTCAGCTCGACGACGACGGCCGAGGGGACCACACCGGGGCTGTACGGGTCGCCGAACTGGGCGGCGAGCATCACCAGCAGCGGCCGGAACCGCTTGCCGCCGGCGCGCACCAGATGCTGCGCCGCCTCGGTGATGAACGGCACGTCGCTTTTGGTGGCCTCCAGCAGGCCCTCCTCGACAGCCGCCAATCCGGCCTGGACATCGGCTTCCAGAGCCTGGTCCCGCACGCTCAGCCCAATGGGCCCGACGACGGTCACGAGGGGTACTCCTGTCTGCTGACGATCAAACTGAATGTCGATCTGTCGCTGTCTCCACCATTGGCCAGCGTATCCGGTCACGGTTGGATCACCGCGAGCGCCCGCCCCCCGAACCACTCGGCCAGCACAGAAGCCGTCCCGAGGGTACGGTTCCGGGCACGGTCCGGCGCGGGGTCCCGCCGGGAGGAATGGGGCACGAGGGGCGCCAGATGCCTCAAATACCCCTGGTGTCACAGGGGTGACGCCGGGTCCGCAGACCGCGCGGACCGTTTCACTGACCCCGCCGTGCCTCCCCTTCACCCTCCCTGGTACGGGCCGGAGGCGGATTCTCCGCTTCCAGGGGCCTTCCGCGCGTCTTGCAGGGGCATCCCGCGCGTCTTCCAGGAGCCTCCCGCGCGGCGCGCCCCGCCCCACCGCCCGCACCCGACCCCCTCCGGCCCGCCCGCCCAGCGCCCCCGCCCGCGCCCGGAACTCCCCTCCCCCACCACCGCAATCCGTCACTCCGCGCCCGCGACCCCCCGGCTGATCACCACCGGCCGTACCCTGAGCGACGGACCCACCGGCCCCCGGCGCACCCACCCCGGGCCGGGCCGGCCGCCCACCGGCGACGACGAACGCGAGGAGCAGTGTCCATGCCCGAGCACGACCCGTTCGACCTGCCCGAAGGGGACCCCTTCGGCCCGCACACCCTCCCCTACGGCGTCTTCAGCACCGCCGCCGAGCCCGGCGCCCGCCGCCTCGGCGTCCGCTACGGCCGCCACGTCCTGGACCTGGCCGCCCTCCCGGACGCCGTGCCGGGCCTCGTCCCCGCCCCGCACACCGCGCTGCTCGCCGCCACCACCCTCAACCCCCTGATGGCCGCCGGCCGCCCCGTCTGGCAGGAGGTCAGGACCGCCGTCCGCACCGCCCTGACCGACCCCGCGCACCGCACCGCGGTGGCCGGGCTGCTGCGCCCGCTGGACGAGGTGGCCCTGCACCTGCCGTTCGATGTCGCCGACTACGTCGACTTCTACTCCAGCGAGCACCACGCCACCAACGTCGGCCACATCTTCCGCCCGCAGAGCGCCGCGCTGCCGCCCAACTGGAAGCACCTGCCGATCGGTTACCACGGCCGGGCCGGCACCGTCGTGGTCACCGGCACACCGGTGGTCCGGCCGCACGGCCAGCGCAAGGCCCCGGACGACGCGGCCCCCACGTTCGGCCCGTCCGAGCGCCTGGACATCGAGGCCGAGGTCGGCTTCGTCGTCGGCACGCCCTCCGCGCTGCACGCCCCGGTGGGCCTGGCCGGCTTCCGGGACCACGTCTTCGGCGTCTGCCTGGTCAACGACTGGTCCGCGCGCGACATCCAGGCATGGGAGTACATGCCGCTCGGCCCGTTCCTCGGCAAGTCCTTCGCCACCTCGGTCTCCGCCTGGATCACGCCGCTGGACGCCTTCGACGCGGCCCGCACCGCGCCGCCCGCCCGGGACGTGCCGCCGCTGCCGTACCTGGACGACTCCGGCACCGAACCGGCCGGCCTGGACCTGCGGATCGAGGTCCGGCTCAACGGCGAGGTCGTCTCCCGCCCGCCGTTCGCCGCGATGTACTGGACCGCCGCCCAGCAGCTGGCCCATATGACGGTCAACGGCGCCTCGCTGCGCACCGGCGACCTCTACGCCTCCGGCACGGTCTCCGGCCCGGAGGACGACCAGCTCGGCTGCCTGCTGGAGCTCACCCGCGGCAAGGGCCCCTACCTCCGGGACGGCGACGAGGTCACCCTCACCGCCTGGGCGCCCGGCCCGGACGGCGCCCGGATCGGCCTGGGCGAGGTCACCGGCCGCGTCCTGCCCGCCCGCGACGTCCCGGTGGGCGGGGACGCGTAGGAGGTCCCGCGACGCCCCGCCGCCCGCCCCGGCCCGCTGCTAGCCTCACGGGTCCTGTCCCGAAAACGGAGGAGACCCACGTGCGCAAGGCAGTGCAGTTCGCCGGGGCGGCCGCCGTCGCCGCACTGCTGCTCAGCGGCTGCGGCAGCGGCAGCGGCGGCGACAGCGGCAAGAAGGACGGCGCGACGGCGCCGGGCAACGCCCCGGAGACCGCGCCGACGAGCGCGGGCGGCGGCGACGGGAAGGCCGCGGACCCGGCCGCCGTCGAGGGCGCCTGGAAGGCCGGTACGGCGGCCGCGCCGCTGGTCCTCGTCGTCGCCAAGGGCACCGTGGCGTTCAGCAACGGCCACCAGGCCGCCTGCATGGGCACCGTGCAGAAGATCGCCGGCGCGTCCGTGGCCGTCCTGAAGTGCACCGACGGCGACACCACCCGCACCATGGGCACACTCAGGCCGGGCGCGGACGGCAAGACCCTGACCGTCGACTGGAAGAACGGCCCGACCGAGAAGTACACCCGGTCCACGGACGGCAGCATCAAGATCCCCGACATGCCGAAGCTGCCGGACCTGCCCAAGAGCTGACGCCCGCGACCGGCCCGGCGCGCCGCCCGCGCCCCGCGCCCGCGCACAACGGCCGCCGCCCGGCGCCCCCAGGGGAGCACCGGGCGGCGGCCGCGCGCCGGGACCGGGTGGTCAGCGGGGGTCAGCGGATGAAGACCCCCGCGTGCCCCGCCAGCTCCAGGAAGTACTGCGGCGCCACGCCCAGCACCAGCGTCGCCGCGACCCCGACCGCGATGGCGGTGGACGTCAGGGCGCTGGGCACCGCCACCGTCGGGCCGTCCGCCCGGGGCTCGCTGAAGAACATCAGCACGATCACCCGGATGTAGAAGAACGCCGCGATCGCCGACGAGATCACACCGACCACCACCAGCCAGCCCGCGCCGCTCTCCGCCGCCGCCTTGAACACCGCGAACTTCCCGGCGAAACCGGACGTCAGCGGAATGCCCGCGAAGGCCAGCAGGAACACCGCGAAGACCGCCGCCAGCAGCGGCGAACGCCGCCCCAACCCGGCCCACTTGGACAGGTGCGTGGCCTCGCCGCCGGCGTCCCGGACCAGCGTCACCACGGCGAACGCGCCGAGCGTGACGAAGGAGTACGCCGCCAGATAGAACAGCACCGACGAGACGCCGTCCTTACTGGTGGCGATGACACCGGCCAGGATGAACCCGGCGTGCGCGATCGAGGAGTAGGCCAGCAGCCGCTTGATGTCGGTCTGGGTGATGGCCAGCACCGCGCCGCCCAGCATCGTCAGGATCGCCACGCCCCACATCACCGGCCGCCAGTCCCACCGCAGACCCGGCAGGACGACGTACAGCAGCCGCAGCAGCGCGCCGAACGCGGCGACCTTGGTGGCGGCCGCCATGAAGCCCGTCACCGGCGTCGGCGCGCCCTGATAGACATCCGGCGTCCACATGTGGAACGGCACCGCGCCGACCTTGAACAGCAGCCCCATCAGCACCAGCGCCCCGCCGATCAGCAGCAGCGCGTCATTGCCCATGGTGCCGGCCAGCGCCGGGTCGATCTGCCGGGCGCCGTCCGAGACCACCTCGGCGATCCCGGCGTACGTCACGGTGCCCGCGTAGCCGTACAGCAGCGCGATACCGAACAGCAGGAACGCCGAGGAGAACGCGCCCAGCAGGAAGTACTTCACCGCCGACTCCTGGGAGAGCAGCCGCTGGCGGCGGGCCAGCGCGCACAGGACGTACAGCGGGAGGGAGAAGACCTCCAGGGCGATGAAGAGGGTCAGCAGGTCGTTGGCGGCCGGGAAGACCAGCATGCCGCCGACCGCGAACAGCAGCACCGGGAAGACCTCGGTGGTGGTGAACCCGGCCTTGACCGCGGCCCGTTCGGCATCCCCGCCGGGGACCGCCGCGGGCTGCGGCGCGAACGAGTCGCCCTGCCGGCCGTACGCCGCCGGGTCCAGCCGCCGCTCGGCGAAGGTGAACACCGCGATCAGCGACACCAGCAGGATCGTGCCCTGGAGGAACAGCGCGGGGCCGTCCACCGCGACCGCGCCCATCGCGGCCAGATGGGCCTTGGACGAGCCGAAGCCGCCCGCCGCCAGGCCGATCACCGCGGCGAACGCGGCGGCCAGCGCCACCACCGACAACAGCAGCTGGGCGTAATAGCGGCTGCGGCGCGGCAGGAACGCCTCGATCAGGACGCCCGCCACGGCCGCGCCGAGAACGATCAGGGTGGGCGCCAGCTGGGCGTACTCGATCTTGGGCGCGGGGATCCTGCCCGGCGTCCCGGCCGCCACCGTCCACAGGCTGTGGACACTTGCCACGGAACTCACTTCGCGGCCTCCACGTCTTGGGTCTGCGCGGTCCGGCCCGGCCGGCCGCCGCCCGGCTCGGCGCTCACCGGCACACTGGGCTTGGGATCCTTGCGGTCCACCACGGACAGGGTGTGGTGCACCGCGGGGTTGACGAGGTCGGTGAGCGGCTTGGGATACACCCCGAGGAACAGCAGCAGCGCGATCAGCGGCGCGACCACCACCAGCTCCCGCACCCGCAGGTCCGGCATCGCCTTGACCTCCGCCCGCACCGGCCCGGTCATCGTCCGCTGGTAGAGCACCAGGACGTAGAGCGCGGCCAGCACGATGCCGGTGGTGGCGATGATCCCGATCACCGGATAGCGGCTGAACGTGCCGACCAGCACCAGGAATTCACTGACGAACGGGGCCAGCCCGGGCAGCGACAGGGTGGCCAGCCCGCCGACGAGGAACGTGCCGGCGAGCACGGGGGCGACCTTCTGGACGCCGCCGAAGTCCCCGATCAGGCGGGAGCCGCGGCGGCTGATCAGGAAGCCGGCCACCAGCATCAGCGCGGCGGTGGAGATGCCGTGGTTGACCATGTAGAGCGTCGCGCCGCTCTGGCCCTGGGTCGTCATCGCGAAGATGCCCAGGATGATGAAGCCGAAGTGGGAGATCGAGGCGTAGGCGATCAGCCGCTTGATGTCCCGCTGGCCGACCGCCAGCAGCGCGCCGTAGACGACGCTGATCAGCGCCAGCACCAGGATGACCGGGGTGGCCCAGCGGCTGGCCTCCGGGAAGAGCTGGAGGCAGAACCGCAGCATCGCGAACGTGCCGACCTTGTCGACGACCGCGGTGATCAGCACCGCGACCGGGGACGTGGCCTCGCCCATGGCGTTCGGCAGCCAGGTGTGCAGCGGCCACAGCGGCGCCTTCACCGCGAAGGCGAAGAAGAAGCCGAGGAAGAGCAGCCGCTCGGTGCCGGTGCCGATCGTCAGCGCGCCGGACGCCCGGGCCCGGACGATCTCCGGCAGCGAGAAGGTGCCGGCGCCCAGCTGGTGGGCGGTGACGGCGTACAGCCCGATCACCGCGGCCAGCATGATCAGGCCGCCGGCGAGGTTGTAGAGCAGGAACTTCACCGCGGCGTACGACCGCTGGGCGGCGGCCTGCCGCTCCCCGCGGCCGCCGGCCCGGTCCCCGAAGCCGCCGATGAGGAAGTACATCGGGATCAGCATGGCTTCGAAGAAGAGGTAGAAGAGGAAGACGTCGGTGGCCTCGAAGGAGAGCACCACCATCGCCTCGACCGCCAGGACCAGCGCGAAGAAGCCCTGGGTGGGCCGCCAGCGGCGGTTCGGCTCGGCGCCCTCCAGGGGGTCGGCGTCGTGCCAGCCGGCCAGGATGACGAACGGGACCAGCAGCGCGGTCAGCGCGATCAGGGCGACCGCGATACCGTCCACGCCGAGGTCGTAGCGGACGCCGAAGTCCCGGATCCAGGCGTGCGATTCGGTGAGCTGGAACGGCCCCGTGGCCCCCGGGTCGAAGCGCGCCGCGATCAGCAGCGCCAGCGCCAGGGTGGCCAGCGAGAAGACCAGCGCCAGCCACTTGGCGGCGGTGCGCCGGGCGGCGGGCACCGCGGCGGTGGCGACCGCCCCGATCGCCGGCAGCGCGGCGGTCGCCGTCAGCAGCGGGAAGGAAAAGGCTGACATGGCTCAGACACCCCTCATCAGCAGGGTCGCGGCGACGAGAACGGCGGCCCCGCCCAGCATCTGGACCGCGTAGGAGCGGACGAAACCGGTCTGCAACCGCCGCAGCCGGCCGGAGAGCCCGCCCATCGCGGCGGCCGTGCCGTTGACCGCGCCGTCCACCACGGAGTGGTCGAGGTAGACCAGCGTGCGGGTCAGGTGCTCGCCGCCGCGCACCAGCACGATGTGGTTGAAGTCGTCCTGGAGCAGATCGCGGCGGGCGACGCGGGTCAGCAGCGAACCGCGCGGGGCGGTGGCCGGGACGGGCCGGCGGCCGTACATCAGCCAGGCCAGGCCCGCGCCGAGCACCAGCACCACCATCGTGGCGGCGGTGACCGCCCCGGCGCTCACCGGCGAGTGGCCGTGGGAGAACGAGGTGACCGGCTCCAGCCAGCCCACGAAGGCGTCCCCGATGCTGAACAGCCCGCCGGCGAAGACCGACCCGACCGCCAGCACGATCATCGGGACCGTCATGACCTTCGGCGACTCGTGCGGCCGCGGCGGGGTGTACTCGCCGCGGGTCTGCGCGGCCGGCTCGGCCGAGGGCTCGTCCGGTGAGGGGGTGGGGGCGTTCCGCCAGCGCTCCTCGCCGAAGAACGTCATCAGCATCACCCGGGTCATGTAGAACGCGGTGAGCGCGGCGCCCAGCAGGGCCGCGCCGCCGAGGATCCAGCCCTCGGTGCCGCCGCGGGCGAACGCCGCCTCGATGATCTTGTCCTTGGAGAAGAAGCCGGACAGGCCCGGGAAGCCGATGATGGCCAGATAGCCCAGGCCGAAGGTGACGAAGGTGACCGGCATGTATTTCCGGAGGCCGCCGTAGCGGCGCATGTCCACCTCGTCGTTCATCCCGTGCATCACGGATCCGGCGCCGAGGAAGAGGCCGGCCTTGAAGAAGCCGTGGGTGACCAGGTGCATGATCGCGAAGGCGTAGCCGACCGGGCCCAGGCCGGCGGCCAGGATCATGTAGCCGATCTGCGACATCGTCGAACCGGCCAGCGCCTTCTTGATGTCGTCCTTGGCGCAACCGACGATCGCACCGAAGAGCAGCGTCACCGCGCCGACCGCGACCACCGCGGTCTGCGCGTCCGGCGCGGCGTTGAAGATCGCGCCGGAGCGGGTGATCAGATACACCCCGGCGGTGACCATGGTGGCCGCGTGGATCAGCGCGGAGACCGGCGTCGGGCCCTCCATCGCGTCACCGAGCCAGGACTGCAGCGGCACCTGCGCGGACTTGCCGCAGGCGGCCAGCAGCAGCATCAGCCCGATCGCGGTCAGCTTCCCCTCGGACGCCTGGCCGGCCGCGCCGAGCACCGGACCGAACGCGAACGTCCCGAACGTCGTGAACATCAGCATGATCGCGATCGACAGGCCCATATCGCCGACGCGGTTGACCAGGAACGCCTTCTTCGCGGCCGTGGCCGCGCTGGGCTTGTGCTGCCAGAAGCCGATGAGGAGGTACGAGGCGAGGCCGACGCCCTCCCAGCCGGCGTACAGCAGGAGGTAGTTGTCGGCGAGGACCAGCAGCAGCATCGCCGCCAGGAAGAGGTTGAGATAGCCGAAGAAGCGGCGGCGGCGCGCGTCGTGCGCCATGTAGCCGATCGAGTAGATGTGGATCAGCGACCCGACACCGGTGATCAGCAGCACGAACGTCATCGACAGCTGGTCGAGCTGGAAGGACGCGTCGGCCCGGAAGCCGCCGACCGGCACCCAGCTGAACAGGTGCTGGTGCAGCGTCCGGTGCCCGGGGTCCCGGCCGAGCAGATCCGCGAAGAGCACCACCCCGACGGCGAACGAGGCCACCGCCAGCAGCGAGCCGATCCAGTGGCCGGCGCGGTCCAGGCGCCTGCCGCCGCACAGCAGCAGGACCGCACCGGCCAGCGGTGCCGCGATGAGCAGCGCGATCAAGTTCTCCACTTTGGCGACCCCTTACAGCTTCATCAGGCTGGCGTCGTCGACCGAGGCCGAATGGCGGGTGCGGAAGACCGACACGATGATGGCCAGGCCGACCACGACCTCCGCGGCGGCGACGACCATCGTGAAGAAGGCGAAGATCTGGCCGTCGAGATTGCCGTGCATCCGCGAGAAGGTGACAAAGGCGAGGTTGCAGGCGTTCAGCATCAGCTCGACGCACATGAACACCACGATGGCGTTCCGCCTGATCAGGACGCCGGCCGCGCCGATGGTGAACAGCAGGGCGGCGAGGTAGAGGTAGTTGACCGGGTTCATTTCTGCGCGCCCTCCTTCGGCGCGGCGGGGCCGTTCCGCTTGTCGGGCCCGTTCCGCTCCTCGGACCCCGGCTCCCCGGAGCCGCGCCCCAGCCACTGCGCCGACTTCCGCTCCAGCGCCTTGAGTTCGGCCAGCGACTGGCCGGAGACGTCCCGGACCTGGCCGCGCTCCCGCAGCGTCGGGCTGACCGTCAGCTCCGAGGGCGTGCCGTCCGGCAGCAGACCGGGGATGTCGACGGCGTTGTGCCGGGCGTAGACACCCGGGGCCGGCAGGGGCGTGACCTGCTTGCCCTCGCGGATGCGGGCCTCGGCGCGCTCCCGCTGGGTCCGGGAGCGCTCGGTGCGCTCCCGGTGGGTGAGGACCATCGCGCCCACCACCGCCGTGATCAGCAGCGCGCCGGTGAGCTCGAAGGCGAAGACGTACCGGGTGAAGATCAGCGCGGCCAGGCCCGGCACATTGCCGCCGGCGTTGGCGTCGCCCAGGCCGTTGAAGTGCTTGAGCGAGGCGTTGCCGATCCCGGCGATCAGCAGGATGCCGAAGCCGAGACCCAGGCCGACCACGAGCCAGCGCTGCCCCTTGAGGGTCTCCTTCAGGGAGTCCGCGGCGGTGACGCCGACCAGCATCACCACGAACAGGAACAGCATCATGATCGCGCCGGTGTAGACCACGATCTGCACGATGCCGAGGAAGTACGCGCCGTTGGCCAGGTAGAAGACCGCCAGGACGATCATGGTCCCGGCCAGCGAGAGGGCGCTGTGCACGGCCCGCTTCATCAGGATCGTGCACAGCGCGCCGGCCACGGCGACGGTCCCCAGGATCCAGAACTGCACGGCCTCCCCCGAGGAGGTCGCGGTGGCGGCGGCCAGGCCGGTCATCGCCGCACCTCCGTCTCCGCGGCCTCCTGGGCCCGGCCCGCGTCCACCGCGTCCGCCGGATCGCCCGGCCGCTCGCCCCGGGAGGCCGCCGTCTGCCGCACCGTCCCCGGCGCGGCCTCCGTCACCAGCCCGCTGTAGTAGTCCCGCTCGGTCATGCCCGGATGGATCGCGTGCGGGGTGTCGACCATGCCCTCCGACAGGCCCACCAGCAGCTCCTCCTTGGTGTAGATCAGCGAGGCGCGGGAGCGGTCGGCGAGCTCGTACTCGTTGGTCATGGTCAGCGCGCGGGTCGGGCACGCCTCCACACACAGGCCGCACAGGATGCAGCGGAGGTAGTTGATCTGGTAGACGCGGCCGTACCGCTCGCCCGGGGAGTAGCGCTCCTCGTCGGTGTTGTCACCGCCCTCGACGTAGATCGCGTCCGCCGGGCAGGCCCAGGCGCACAGCTCGCAGCCCACGCACTTCTCCAGCCCGTCCGGATGGCGGTTGAGCTGGTGCCGGCCGTGGAAACGCGGCGCCGTCGGCTTCTTCTCCTCCGGATACTGCTCGGTCAGCCGCTTCTTGAACATGGCCTTGAAGGTCACGCCGAAGCCGGCCACCGGGTTCTGGAACTCAGGCACCGTCGCCCCCCTTTCCGTCGCTCTCGCTAGCGTCACTCACAGTGTCCACCCGACCACTGACAATCAACTCGCCGTCCCGGCGCGGCCGCCGCCGCGGCACCGGCGGCAGCGACTGCCCCGGCAGCGGCGGTACGGGGAACCCGCCGGCCATCGGATCGAACGCGGCCCCGCCGTCCGCCCCCTCCTCCGGCTCCACCCGCCGGAAGAAGTCCACGACCAGCGAGATCAGCAGCAGCGCCACCGCGCCGCCGCCGACATACAGCACGATCCGGGAGAAGTCGTAGCCCTCGTTCTTCAGCGCCCGCACCGTGGCGACCAGCAGCAGCCACACCAGCGAGACCGGGATCAGGACCTTCCAGCCCAGCCGCATCAGCTGGTCGTAGCGCACCCGCGGCAGCGTGCCGCGCAGCCAGATGAAGAAGAACAGCAGCAGCTGCACCTTGAGGGTGAACCAGAGCATCGGCCACCAGCCGTGGTTCGCGCCCTCCCAGAACGTGGAGATCGGCCACGGCGCCCGCCAGCCGCCGAGGAACAGGGTCACCGCGACCGACGAGACGGTGACCATGTTGACGTACTCGGCCAGCATGAACATCGCGAACTTGATGGACGAGTACTCGGTGTTGAAGCCGCCGACCAGATCGCCCTCGGACTCCGGCATGTCGAACGGCGCGCGGTTCGTCTCCCCCACCATCGTCACGATGTAGATCAGGAACGACACCGGCAGCAGCAGCACGTACCACTTGTTCGCCTGCGACTCCACGATCGTCGACGTCGACATCGACCCGGAGTACAGGAACACCGACGCGAACGCCGCGCCCATCGCGATCTCGTACGAGATCATCTGCGCGCACGACCGCAACCCGCCCAGCAGCGGATACGTCGACCCCGACGACCAGCCCGCCAGCACGATCCCGTAGATGCCGACCGAGGCCGTGGCCAGGATGTACAGCACGCCGATCGGCAGGTCGGTGAGCTGCATCGGGGTGCGGTGCCCGAAGATCGAGATCTCGTTGCCGGCCGGGCCGAACGGGATCACCGCGATCGCCATGAACGCCGGGATCGCCGCCACGATCGGCGCGAGCACGTACACCGCCTTGTCGGCCCGCCGGACGACCAGGTCCTCCTTCAGCATCAGCTTGATGCCGTCGGCCAGGGACTGGAGCATCCCCCACGGCCCGTGGCGGTTGGGCCCGATCCGCAGCTGCATCCAGGCGACGACCTTGCGCTCCCAGACGATGGAGAACAGCACCGTCAGCATCAGGAACGCGAAGCAGAACACCGCCTTGATGACGACCAGCCACCACGGGTCGCGCCCGAACATCGACAGGTCCTCCTGGGCGGCCAGCGCCGCCACCGGGAAACCGGGATGCTGCATCATCCGTCCACCTCCTCGGCCGGCACCGGCGTACCGGGGACGGCGGAGACCTTCACCAGTTCACCGGGGTGCGCCCCGGTGTCGGCGGCCACGCCGCCGCCCGCGGAGTTCAGCGGCAGCCACACCACCCGGTCGGGCATCGGCGTCACCTGCAGCGGCAGCCGCACCGAGCCCGCCGGCCCGGTCACCGCCAGCAGATCGCCGTCCTTGACGCCGGTCTCCTCGGCGGTGGCCGCCGACAGCCGGGCGACCGCGGCGTGCCGGGTCCCGGCCAGCGCGTCGTCGCCCTCCTGGAGCACGCCCTGGTCCAGCAGCAGCCGGTGCCCGGCGAGCACCGCCTCCCCGGCCGCCGGGCGGGGCAGCGCCCGCCCCGACTCCCGCGGCTCCCCGGCGTAGGGGCCGCTCCAGCCGCCGAGCCCGTCCAGCTCCCGGCGCACCGCCGGCAGGTCCGGCAGCCCGAGGCCGGTGTCCATGGCGTCGGCGAGCATCTGCAGCACCCGGGCGTCCGGCGGCAGCTGCCGCCGCGTCATCTGGTCCGGCTTGAGCGCCGCCTCGAACGGCCGGGCCCGGCCCTCCCAGTTGAGGAACGTGCCGGCCTTCTCCGCCACCGCCGCGACCGGCAGCACCACATCAGCCCGCTCGGTGACCCGCGACGGCCGCAGCTCCAGGCTCACCAGGAACCCGACCTCGTCCAGCGCCGCCAGCGCCCGCGCCGGATCCGGCAGATCGGCGACCTCCACGCCCGCCACCAGCAGGGCGCCCAGCTCGCCGGTCGCGGCCGCCTCGACGATCTGGCCGGTGTCCCGCCCGTGCCGGTGCGGCAGCGCCGCCACACCCCAGGCCGCGGCGACCTCGTCGCGGGCCCGCGGATCGGTGGCCGGCCGCCCGCCGGGCAGCAGCCCCGGCAGCGCGCCGGCCTCCACCGCCCCGCGCTCACCGGCCCGCCGCGGGATCCACACCAGCGCGGCCCCGGTGGCGGTCGCGGCGCGCACCGCGGCGGTCAGCGCGCCCGGCACCGCCGCCAGCCGCTCCCCGACCACGATCACCGCGCCGTCCGCGCGCAGCGCCTCGGCCGCCGCCCGCCCCTCGCCGTCCAGGCCGACACCGCCCGCCAGCGCGTCCAGCCACTCCGTCTCCGTCCCGGGCGCGGCCGGCAGCAGCGTCCCGCCGGCCTTGACCAGCCCCCGGGTGGCGTGGCTCGCCAGCCCCCAGGTGCGCTGGCCCCGCTTGCGGTGCGCCTTGCGCAGCCGCAGGAAGACCCCGGGCGCCTCCTCCTCCGCCTCGATCCCGGCCAGCAGCACCGCCGGCGCCTGCTCCAGCGCGGTGTACGTCACCCCGCTGCCGTCCAGGTCGCGGCCGCGGCCGGCGACCCGGGCGGCCAGGAAGTCGGCCTCCTCGGCGCTGTGCGGCCGGGCCCGGAAGTCGATGTCGTTGGTGTGCAGCGCGACCCGGGCGAACTTGGCGTACGCGTACGCGTCCTCGACGGTCAGCCGGCCGCCGGTCAGCACCCCGGCGCGCCCCCGGGCCGCGGCCAGCCCGCGCGCCGCCGCGTCCAGCGCCGCCGGCCAGGACGCCGGCTCCAGTTCACCGGACGCGGGATCGCGCACCAGGGGGTGCGTCAGCCGGTCCGGCAGCTGGGCGTAGCGGAACGCGAACCGCCCCTTGTCGCAGATCCACTCCTCGTTGACCTCCGGGTCGTCCGCCGCCAGCCGCCGCAGCACCTTCCCGCGCCGGTGGTCCGTACGGGTCGCGCAGCCGCCCGCGCAGTGCTCGCACACCGACGGCGACGACACCAGGTCGAACGGGCGGGACCGGAAGCGGTACGCCGCGGAGGTCAGCGCCCCCACCGGGCAGATCTGGATGGTGTTCCCGGAGAAGTAGGACTCGAACGGGTCGCCCTCGCCCGTGCCGACCTGCTGGAGCGCGCCCCGCTCGACCAGCTCGATCATCGGGTCGCCGGCGATCTGGTTGCTGAACCGCGTGCACCGCGCGCACAGCACGCACCGCTCGCGGTCCAGCAGCACCTGCGTCGAGATCGGCACCGGCTTGGGGTACGTGCGCTTCTTCCCCTCGAAGCGGGTGTCCGGGTCGCCGACCTGCATCGCCTGGTTCTGCAGCGGGCACTCGCCGCCCTTGTCGCAGACCGGGCAGTCCAGCGGGTGGTTGATCAGCAGCAGCTCCATCACCCCGCGCTGCGCCTTCTCCGCCACCGGGGACGTCAGCTGGGTGCGCACCACCATCCCGTCGGTGCAGGTGATGGTGCAGGAGGCCATCGGCTTGCGCTGGCCCTCGACCTCCACGATGCACTGCCGGCAGGCGCCCGCCGGGTCCAGCAGCGGATGGTCGCAGAAGCGCGGGATCTCGATGCCGAGGAGTTCGGCGGCCCGGATGACCAGCGTCCCCTTGGGGACGGAGATCTCGATGCCGTCGATCGTCAGGGTGACGAGGTCCTCCGGCGGAACCGCCGCCGCGCCGCCCCCGCCGGGGGCAGCCGTCGCGATGGTCATGCGTTCACCCCCAGGTGGGCGTCGGTGCCGGCCCACAGGACCGACTTGTCCGGGTCGAAGGGGCAGCCCCTGCCGCCGAGGTGCTCCTCGTACTCCGCGCGGAAGTACTTCAGCGAGGAGAAGATCGGCGAGGCGGCGCCGTCGCCGAGGGCGCAGAAGGACTTGCCGTTGATGTTGTCGGCGATGTCGGCGAGCTTGTCGAGGTCGGCCGGGCGGCCCTTGCCGGCCTCGATGTCCCGCAGCAACTGCACCAGCCAGTACGTCCCTTCGCGGCACGGTGTGCACTTGCCGCACGACTCGTGGGCGTAGAACTCCGTCCAGCGGGTGACCGCCCGGACCACGCAGGTGGTCTCGTCGAAGCACTGCAGCGCCTTGGTGCCGAGCATCGAACCGGCCGCGCCGACGCCCTCGTAGTCCAGCGGGACGTCGAGGTGCTCCTCGGTGAGCATCGGGGTGGAGGAGCCGCCGGGTGTCCAGAACTTCAGCCGGTGGCCGGGCCGCATCCCGCCGCTGACGTCCAGCAGCTGGCGCAGCGTGATGCCCAACGGGCCTTCGTACTGGCCGGGGTTGGCGACGTGGCCGCTGAGCGAGTAGAGCGTGAAGCCCGGGGACTTCTCGCTGCCCATCGACCGGAACCACTCCTTGCCCTTGTTCAGGATCGCGGGAACCGACGCGATGGACTCGACGTTGTTCACCACAGTGGGGCAGGCGTAGAGGCCGGCGACGGCCGGGAAGGGGGGGCGCAGACGGGGCTGGCCGCGGCGGCCCTCCAGGGAATCCAGCAGCGCGGTCTCCTCACCGCAGATGTACGCGCCGGCGCCCGCGTGCACGGTGACGGTCAGGTCCAGGCCCGAGCCGAGCACGTCCTTGCCGAGGAAGCCCGCCGCGTACGCCTCGCGCACGGCCTCGTGCAGCCGGCGCAGGACGGGCACGACCTCACCGCGCAGATAGATGAAGGCATGGCTGGAGCGGATCGCATGGCAGGCGATGACGATGCCCTCGATCAGGGCGTGCGGATTGGCGAAGAGCAGCGGGATGTCCTTGCAGGTCCCCGGCTCCGACTCGTCGGCGTTGACGACGAGGTAGTGCGGTTTGCCGTCGCCCTGCGGGATGAACTGCCACTTCATCCCGGTCGGGAAGCCGGCGCCGCCGCGGCCGCGCAGCCCGGAGTCCTTGACGTAGGCGATGACGTCGTCGGGGTCCATGGCAAGCGCCTTGCGCGCGCCCTCGTAGCCCTCGTGGCGCAGATAGGTCTGCAGCGTCCAGGACTCCGGCTCGTCCCAGAAGGCGGAGAGCACCGGCGCGAGGATCTTCTCGGGGCTGGTGGCCCCGCCGGCGTGCGGCCGGGAGGCGCCGCCGAATTCGGCTGCCACGGTCATCACTCCCCCTCCTCTGCGGTGGGCCCGGCCGGGAAGTCCTCATCGGAGGCCGAGGTCTGCTGCGGGGCGTCGTGCGAGCTGGGGTGCCCGGGGGGCGCCTGCTCACCGGGGTGGCCGCTGGGCGGTTCCTCGGCGGGGCCCGCGGTGCGCGGCGCGATGACGTGGTCGGTGGCCGCGCCCGGCGGGATCTCGCCCTTGGCCAGCCGCAGCCCGACGAGGGAGGCCGGGCCCGCGCCGCCGGAGGCCGCGACGGCGCCGGGCCGTTCGTCGGGGAAGCCCGCCAGCATCCGGGCGGTCTCCCTGAAGGTGCACAGCGGCGCGCCGCGGGTCGGCTCGACGGTGCGGCCGGCCCGCAGGTCGTCGACGAGCCGCCGGGCCGAGCCGGGCGTCTGGTTGTCGAAGAACTCCCAGTTCACCATCACCACCGGCGCGAAGTCGCAGGCGGCGTTGCACTCGATGTGCTCCAGGGTGATCCGGCCGTCGCCGGTGGTCTCGCCGTTGCCGACGCCGAGATGCTCCTGCAGCGACTCGAAGATCGCGTCGCCGCCCATCACCGCGCACAGCGTGTTGGTGCAGACGCCGACGTGGTAGTCGCCGCCCGGCCGGCGCCGGTACATGGTGTAGAAGGTGGCGACGGCGGTGACCTCGGCGGTGGTCAGCCCCAGCTGCTCGGCGCAGAAGCGGATGCCGGTGCGGGTGACGAGCCCCTCCTCGGCCTGGACGAGGTGGAGCAGCGGCAGCAGCGCCGAGCGCGAGTCGGGGTAGCGGGCGATCACCTCCCCGGCGTCCGCGGCGAGGCGCGCGGCGACCTCGGGCGGGTAGTCGGGGGCCGGGAGCTGGGGCATGCCCAGCGCAACGTCCTTGGGTGCCGGAGTGGCGTTCACCGGTCGACGCCTCCCATCACGGGGTCGATGGACGCGACGGCGACGATGACGTCGGCGACCTGGCCGCCTTCACACATCGCCGCCATGGCCTGCAAGTTGGTGAAGGAGGGGTCGCGGAAGTGCACCCGGTAGGGCCGGGTGCCGCCGTCGCTGACGACGTGCACGCCCAGTTCGCCCTTGGGCGACTCCACGGCGGCGTACGCCTGCCCCGGCGGGACCCGGAAGCCCTCCGTCACCAGCTTGAAGTGGTGGATCAGGGCCTCCATCGAGGTGCCCATGATCTTCTTGATGTGGTCGAGGGAGTTGCCCAGGCCGTCCGGGCCGAGGGCGAGCTGCGCGGGCCAGGCGATCTTCTTGTCGGCGACCATCACCGGCCCCGGCTCCAGCCGGTCCAGGCACTGCTCGATGATCCCCAGCGACTGGCGCATCTCCTCCAGCCGGATCAGGAACCGGCCGTAGGCGTCGCAGGTGTCGGCGGTCGGCACCTCGAAGTCGTAGGTCTCGTATCCGCAGTACGGCTGCGCCTTGCGCAGATCGTGCGGCAGTCCGGCGGAGCGGACGATGGGGCCGGTGGCGCCGGTGGCCATGCAGCCGGCCAGGTCGAGGTAGCCGATGCCCTCCATGCGGCCCTTGAAGACGGGGTTGCCGGTGGCGAGCTTGTCGTACTCGGCCATGTTCTTGCGCATGGTCTTCACGAACGCGCGGATCCGGTCGACGGCGCCGGGCGGGAGGTCCTGGGCGAGGCCGCCGGGGCGGATGTAGGCGTGGTTCATCCGCAGGCCGGTGATCAGCTCGTAGATGTCCAGGATCAGTTCGCGGTCCCGGAAGCCGTAGATCATGATCGTGGTGGCGCCCAGCTCCATACCGCCGGTGGCGATGCACACCAGGTGGGAGGAGAGGCGGTTGAGCTCCATCATCAGCACGCGGATCACCGAGGCCCGGTCGGGGACCTGGTCGGTGATGCCCAGCAGCTTCTCCACGGCCAGGCAGTACGCGGTCTCGTTGAAGAACGGCGTGAGGTAGTCCATCCGCGTCACGAACGTGGTGCCCTGCGTCCAGGTGCGGAATTCGAGGTTCTTCTCGATGCCGGTGTGGAGGTAGCCGATCCCGCAGCGGGCCTCGGTGACGGTCTCGCCGTCGATCTCCAGGATCAGCCGGAGCACCCCGTGGGTGGAGGGGTGCTGCGGGCCCATGTTGACGATGATCCGCTCGTCGTCGGAGGTGGCGGCGGCCGCGGCGATCTCGTCCCAGTCGCCGCCGGTGACGGTGTAGACGGGGCCCTCGGTGGTCTCGCGGGGGGTGACCCCGGACGTCTGGCTCGGAGTGCTCATCAGGTGTACGACCTCCGCTGGTCGGGAGCCGGGATCTGCGCGCCCTTGTACTCGACGGGGATGCCGCCGAGGGGGTAGTCCTTGCGCTGCGGGAAGCCCTGCCAGTCGTCCGGCATCATGATCCGGGTCAGCGCCGGGTGCCCGTCGAAGATCAGCCCGAAGAAGTCGTAGGTCTCGCGCTCGTGCCAGTCGTTGGTGGGGTAGACGTCCACGATCGACGGCAGGTGGCGGTCGGCGTCCGGCACCGCGACCTCCAGCCGGATCAGCCGGTTGTGGGTGATCGAGCGCAGGTGGTAGACGGCGTGCAGTTCGCGGCCGGTGTCGCCGGGGTAGTGGACGCCGCTGACGCCGGTGCACAGCTCGAAGCGGAGCGCCGGGTCGTCGCGCAGGGTCCGGGCGACCGCCGGCAGGAACTCCCGCTGGATGTGGAAGGTCAGCTCGCCGCGGTCCACGACGGTCTTGTCGATGACGTTCTCCGGCAGCAGGCCCTGCTCGCCGAGGGCGCCCTCCAGCTCGTCGGCGATCTCGTCGAAGTCGCCGTAGCCGGTGGCACCGCCCGGCCCGCCGTACGGCCGGCTGCTCGCGCCGGGCAGCCGGACGGTGCGGACCAGCCCGCCGTAGCCGGAGGTGTCCCCGCCGTTGGCGGCGCCGAACATGCCGCGGCGGGTGCCGATCACCTCGCCGGTGTCGGCGCGCTGCGCCGGGACGGCCTCCTCGGGGGCGTCCGGGCTCGTGGGGTCGGTCGGCTCGCTCACCGCAGCAGCCCTTTCTTCTCCGTCGAGCGGTCCATCTCGATCAGCGGGAGGGCCCGGAGCGCCGCGGCCTCCTCCTCGTGGGCCGCCTGCACGGCGTTGACCCCGAGCCGGCCGCCCTGGATCTTCTTGTGGAGCTTGAGGATGGCGTCCATGAGCATCTCCGGGCGGGGCGGGCAGCCCGGGAGGTAGATGTCGACGGGGACGATGTGGTCCACGCCCTGGACGATCGCGTAGTTGTTGAACATGCCGCCCGAGGAGGCGCAAACCCCCATGGAGATCACCCACTTGGGGTTCGGCATCTGGTCGTAGACCTGCCGCAGCACCGGCGCCATCTTCTGGCTGACCCGGCCGGCGACGATCATCAGGTCGGCCTGGCGCGGCGAGCCGCGGAAGACCTCCATGCCGAAGCGGGCCAGGTCGTAGCGCCCGGCTCCGGTGGTCATCATCTCGATGGCGCAGCAGGCCAGCCCGAACGTGGCGGGGAAGACCGATGACTTGCGCACCCAGCCCGCGGCCTGCTCGACAGTGGTCAGCAGAAAGCCGCTGGGCAGCTTCTCTTCCAGTCCCATGCGTGACCCCTAGTCCCATTCCAGGCCGCCGCGACGCCAGACGTAGGCGTAGGCGACGAAGACGGTGAGCGCGAAGAGGAGCATCTCGACGAGCCCGAACAGTCCCAGGGCGTCGAAGCCGACCGCCCAGGGATAGAGGAAGACGATCTCGATGTCGAAGACGATGAAGAGCATCGCCGTCAGGTAGTACTTGATCGGGAAGCGGCCGCCGCCTGTCGGGTACGGCGTCGGCTCGATTCCGCATTCGTACGCTTCGAGCTTGGCCCGGTTGTAGCGCCGGGGGCCGATGAGCGCGGCCATGACCACGGAGAAGATCGCAAAGCCTGCCCCGAGGGCTCCCAGTACGAGGATGGGCGCGTAAGCGTTCACCGTCCTCGCTCCCTTCAGTCGACGATGACTGGATGGCGGTCCGCTCGGGCTCACCGACTGCCTCCCGGCGATCGCGTGCAGTGATCGCTTCTATGTGAGGCAGTTCACAAGCCCGATGCCCGCATCTTATGCCCGCCGGTCTGTGATCTGCGACACGGGGTGCGGCAACGACTTTGTGATCTTCACCACCTGACGAAGGATCATGAAGCCGGAGGACCGGTGATCTCCGCACACGAAGCGCGCGAGTGATCACGAGAGGTGACATTCGCCGGGGTTACCGCTGGTCAGCGCGGTGCTTTCACTATCAAGGACCAGGCGCCGCAAGCAAATTGGCGCTGGACGGTACCCAACTGCTATATGCGCGGCGGCCGTAGACGTGATGCTCTCGTGACCCTGCCGTGATCGCCGGTACGTGCTCGCGTTCACGAGCGGGCGGGTCCGGTGCGCGTCCGGTGGACGTCCGATGGGGGTCCGGTGCGCGCCCGGGGGCCGAACTCGCGGCCGTGCGCGGGCCGTCCGGCGGCGTCCGGTGGCCGGCGCCCGGCCGGCGTCCGGTCACGGGAACATAACGGACACTCACGAGTGACCTATCCCACGCACTTGAAAGCCATAAGACCTTGACTCCGGGGAAGCCTTGGCGAGACCGATCAAGAAGTGGTAAGCCGCTTCCAGCACCCCACGGACCATCAAATGCCGTGCGTAGGAACATGATCGCGAATTCCGGACATCCCGGCGGCGGCGGCCGACCTGACGAAAAGTCCGTTTTATTCGTCGCGTACACGTCAAGTGTGGCGTACTCCACCTTTGTTGGCAGCAACCATCGGCTCCTGATAGCCGTGGTGCCATGTCCCCGAACGCACTCATACCCAGCCACCGGAAGCCCCGCCGCTCCGCGTCCTCGCGGGCCCTGCGCGCGGGTGTGACCGGTGGCTTCCTCACCCTCGCGGTGACCGGCGCGACCGTGCCGGCCAACGCCGCCGAGAAGCCCGTCTCCGAGACCCAGGAGATGCCCACCATCACCACGGCGCTGCTCACCAGCGCCGCCCGGAGCGCCGACGCCACGTCGCAGGCCGCGTTCAACTACGAGCGGCAGGCGCTCCAGGACGCCGCGGCGGCCCAGGCCGACAAGGCCGCCGACAAGGCCAAGGCCGAGGCCGAGAAGAAGGCCGAGGCGGAGGCCAAGGCGAAGAAGGCCGCCGAGGAGGCCCGCCAGGCCAAGGAGGCCGCCCAGGCCCGCGCCTCCCGCTCCGAGGCCCGCACCGCCCTGAGCGCGATCTCCGACTCGGGCGCCACCGGCAGCGCCGCCACCCTCGTCTCCTTCCTGAAGGCGCAGCTCGGCAAGGCGTACGTGCTCGGCTCCAGCGGCCCGTCCTCGTACGACTGCTCCGGCCTGACCCAGGCCGCGTTCGCCCAGATCGGCATCGACCTGCCGCGCGTCTCGCAGAGCCAGTCCACCACCGGCACCCAGGTCGGCCTCGGCAACCTCCAGGTCGGCGACCTCCTCTACTGGGGCAGCGCCGGCAGCGCGTACCACGTCGCCGTCTACGTCGGGAACGGCAACTTCATCGGCGCCCAGAACCCCAGCACCGGCATCGTCGAGCGCCCGCTCAGCTACGACATGCCCACCGGCGCGGTGCGCGTCCTCTGACCGGACCCGCCGCCCCGGCACGCTGAACGGAACCGCCCCTTTTCCCGCTCGGGAGGGGCGGTTCCGCGTTTTACGGTGGCGCGGGGGCTGCGCGGCCGCTCCGGCGCGGGCGGCGGTTTCGGGCCGCCCGGCGCGCCGATCCGGCCTCTCCGGGCCGGACGTCCGTTCCGGCCGCCACCGAACCGCCCCCGGACCCGTTGCACCTCTCGTCACGGCCGCACCGACGCGGCCCCCGCCGAGAGGACCCCGCACCCGATGGACCCCCGCACCCCGGCCCGCCGCCCCGTCACCCGGGCCGCGCTCACCGCCGCCCTCGCCACCGCCACCTGCCTCGGCGCGGCGCTCCCCGCGACCGCGGCCCCGGCCGCGCCCGCCGCCGCCCACCACCGCACCACCGCCACCGGCGGCGGCTGGTCCCAGGACGGCCTGCGCCTGAACCCCGCCGACAACGCCGCGGTCGACGCGTACCTCGCCCGCGCCCGCCGGGCCGAACGGGACATCAGCCCCCGGATCCGCGCCGCCGCCCTGCTCACCCACGCCACCGTCGTCGGCTTCGAACAGCGCCTGAAGTCCCCCGACTCGCTCAAGCGGAAGGTCGCCACCCGGATGCGCGAGACCCCCGGGCAGAGCGTCCAGACCTCCCTCGCCATGATCAACGACGCGGTCCGCTACACCCTCCAGTGGCCCACCGGCCAGTACACCCGCGGCGTCACCGCCGCCGCCGGCCTGCTCTCCTCCTGGGGCGACGACAGCACCCGCTGGTCCAACACCTGGGGCCGCCCCAAGGGCTACAAGGGCATCAACTCCGCCTGGCGCGCCCCGCGCTCCGGCCAGGTCTTCGAGGTCCAGTTCCACACCCCGCGCAGCAAGGCCGCCCAGCTGGAGACCCACAAGCTCTACGAGGAGCAGCGGCTGCCCGGCACCCCGCCGGAGCGGGTCCGCGAGCTCCAGGCCCGCCAGGACGCGATCTTCGCCGCCGTACCGGTGCCGGCCGGCGCGGACCGGCTGAGCGCGCCGGTGCGGCGGGTGCCGGCCCCGGCCCCGGCGCCGCTGCCGGCGCGGGCGGTCACCGCCTGAGGGGCGCGGGGGCGGCGGGTGGCAGCCGGACCGGCCCGCCCACCCGCCGCCGGCGCCGGGCCCGTCAGCCCTTCACGAACTCCAGCAGATCCGCGTTCAGCTGCTCGTGGTGGCTGGCGTAGAGACCGTGTCCGGCGGTCGGGTACTCCTTGTACACCGCGCCCGGCACCAGCGTCGCGGTCCGCCGCCCGGTGACGTCCACCGGCGCGGAGAAGTCCGCCGCGCCGTGCACCACCAGCACCGGCACGTCGATCTCCGGCAGCCCCGCCCGGTGGTCCGTGTGGAACACCTCCCGCTGCACCTGCAAGGTCGCGTACGGAGAGCAGGACATCACCTGCTGGAGGGTGAAGTCGATCATCAGCGGGTGCACGTCGTTGCCCAGGTGGGTGGCGAAGAAGACCTGCGCCTGCTGCGCCATCCACCGCGGCCGGTCCGTGCGCAGCAGCGCCATCGACGCCTCGTACGCGGCCTCCGGCAGCCCCTCCGGGTTGTCCTCGGTCCGCTTCATGAACGGCAGCATCGCCGCGATGAACGCCACCTTGCGGACCCGCCCGGAACCGTGCCGGGCCAGATAGCGGGCGATCTCCGCCCCGCCCAGCGAGTGCCCCACCAGGGTCACCCCGTCCAGCCCGAGGTGGTCCAGCAGCGCCGCCAGGTCATCCGAGGTCGAGTCGATGCCGTAGCCGGAGGACGGGCGGTCCGAGCGGCCGTGCCCGCGCCGGTCGAACGCGACGCAGCGGAAGCCCCGCTCGGTGAAGTACGGGATCTGGTACTCCCACATGTCCGTGGTGAGCATCGCGCTCGACACGAACACCAGCGGCTCGCCCTGCCCGTAGTCCTCGTACCAGAGCCGGGTCCCGTCGTGGCTTTCGAAGAACATGGCCGTTCCCTCCCGTTGTGCGGGCGCGTGCGGGTGCGCGTGCCGCGTGCTCCAGCGCTCCGTGCGAGCGCCGCGCCGCGTTCGTTCGTCCGCGACGTGGATCACGGTGCCAGGGGGCGGGGAATGGCTCAATTACCTCGTACGTAAAGGGGTTTCGGCCGGCGCGGAGCGGGCTACGGGGCCGCAGCCCTTGAGCCGCGGCCCCCTTCCTCACGCCTTCGGCGCGACCTTGCTCAGCCCGTTGATGATCCGGTCCATCGCGTCGCCGCCGGTCGGATCGGTGAGGTTGGCGAGCATCTTCAGCGTGAACCGCATCAGCAGCGGATGGGTCAGCCCGCGCTGGGTGGCGATCTGCATCACCTTCGGGTTGCCGATCAGCTTCACGAACGCCCGGCCCAGCGAGTAGTAGCCGCCGTAGGTGTCCTTGAGCACCTTCGGGTAGCGGTGCAGCGCCAGCTCCCGCTGCGCGTACGTGGCCCGGGCCGCCGCCTGCACGATCACCTCGGCCGCGATCGCCCCGGACTCCATCGCGTACGCGATGCCCTCGCCGTTGAACGGGTTCACCAGCCCGCCGGCGTCGCCGACCAGCAGCAGGCCCTTGGTGTAGTGCGGCTGCCGGTTGAACGCCATCGGCAGCGCGGCACCGCGGATCGGGCCGGTCATGTTCTCCGGCGTGTACCCCCAGTCCGCGGGCATCGACGCGCACCACGCCTTGAGGATCTCCCGCCAGTCCAGCTCCCGGAACGACGCCGAGGTGTTCAGCACGCCCAGCCCGACGTTCGAGGTGCCGTCGCCCATCCCGAAGATCCAGCCGTAACCGGGCAGCAGCCGGTCCTGCGCGCCGCGGCGGTCCCACAGCTCCAGCCAGGACTCCAGGTAGTCGTCGTCGTGGCGCGGCGAGGTGAAGTACGTCCGCACGGCGACGCCCA
The DNA here is from genome assembly GCF_001509485.1 of Streptomyces sp. NRRL F-4489. GTDB lineage: Bacteria > Actinomycetota > Actinomycetes > Streptomycetales > Streptomycetaceae > Streptomyces. The sequence continues at coordinate 794 of NZ_LLZI01000251.1, read as the reverse complement.
TCGGCCGGTCCTCGCGCCGGTGCAGGCCCATCGCCAGCGACAGCCGGGTGGAGTTGCCGTCCGCGGCCACCACGATCGGGGCGTGGAAGGTGACCGGCGCCTTCTCCTCGCCGAGCTTGGCGTGCACGCCGGTGATGCGGCCGGTCAGGTCGTCGATGACCGGCGCGCCCACGTTGCACCGCTCGTACAGCCGCGCCCCGGCCTTCTGCGCCTGCCGGGCCAGCTGCTCGTCGAAGTCGTCCCGCTTGCGGACCAGACCGTAGTCCGGGAAGGAGGCGAGATCCGGCCAGTCGAGCTGGAGCCGGGAGCCGCCGCCGATGATCCGCAGGCCCTTGTTGCGCAGCCAGCCCGCTTCCTCGGAGATGTCGATGCCCATCGCCACCAGCTGCTTGACCGCACGCGGGGTGAGCCCGTCACCGCACACCTTCTCGCGCGGGAACGCGGTCTTCTCCAGCAGCAGCACGTCCAGACCGGACTTGGCGAGGTGGTAGGCGGTGGCCGAGCCGGCCGGACCGGCACCGACGACGATCACATCCGCGCTGCGCTCCGATGGGGGTGTGGTCACGGACTCGGACACGGACTCGGTCACGGCGGGGTCTCCCGGAAGTCGATGGCTGGTTCTGCCGGTTCTGCTGGGTTTGCTGTATCTGCTGGGTCTGGGGGCTGCTGGATCTAGGGGGTGGGGGTCGAGGGTCGGGGTGCGGGTCGGAGGGGGCCGGGGCGGGGCCCTGGCGGACCGGCGGTGCTGCCCGGGCGGGCGCCGGGGCGGACGCCGGGCAGAGGCAGTCTATGGG
>NZ_LLZI01000250.1 GCF_001509485.1 Streptomyces sp. NRRL F-4489 | reverse complement strand
GCCCGCGCAGCCGCCCGCGGCCGGCGAGCCGGGCACGATGGCGCTCCAGGCGCAGCAGCCCGCCCCCGCCAAGGAGGCCGGCACGATGATGCTCCAGGCCCAGCCGCCGGCCGGCGGGCACCCCGAGCCGCGCCCGCTGGCCGCGCACGGCCCGGGCACCAAGGACCCCGGCACGATGATGCTGACCGTCCCCCAGGCCCCGCAGCCCCAGCCGCAGCCGCCGCACCAGCCCCCGGGCCCGGACCGGCAGCAGCCCCCCGCCGCCCCCAACTGGCAAGCGGGTCAGCCCACTTCACCCGGTTACGTCTCCCCCATCCCCCTCCGCCCCACCCACCTGGGCCACGCGCTGGCCGCCGAGTGGACCAAGATCCGTTCGGTGCGCTCCACGATGTGGACGCTCGGCGTGATGCTGCTGCTGAACCTCGGCATCGGGACGCTGACCACCCTCGCCCTGGGCTCCGAGCGCAAGGTCGCCCCGCTGCTCGCGATCGGCTTCGTCGGGGTGCTGCTGGGCAGCCTGTGCGTGATGACGCTGGGCGTGCTGTCGATCTCGTCCGAGTACGGCACCGGCCTCATCCGCACGACGCTGACCGCCTGCCCCGGCCGGGCCCGGGTGCTCACCGCCAAGGCCCTGGTGTTCTTCGGGCTGGCGCTGGCGCTGACCACGTTCGCCACGCTCGTCGTCGGACTGCTCGACTACGGCTACCTCAACGGCCCGGCGCCGACCGCCGACCAGTGGCTGCGCGGCACCCTCGGCGCCGGTCTGTACGTCGCGCTGCTGGGCCTGCTGGCGCTGGCCGTGGGCGCGCTGCTGCGGCACTCGGCGGGCGCCATCAGCGCGATGACGGGCCTGGTGCTGCTGCCGATGCTGCTGGCCCTCTTCCTCCAGGGCGAGTCGCTGCGGGACGTCCAGCACGCGATGATCGCGTACTCGGTGCCCAACGCGCTCGCGGCGCTGTACGACATCCCGTTCGTGGCGGACGGCCCGTCGGGCTGGGAGCCGGTGCTGATCCTGGCCGGGGTGACCGCGGTGGCCCTGGGCGGCGCCTACGCGGCACTGACCCGCCGCGACGTCTGACCGGATGTCCGCGGCGCACCACGCCGCTGCGGCACAACGCCCCTAATACCGGGGCGCGTTACGGGACCGCTGGAGTCGCGCGCTCCGGCGGTTCCGCGCGTTCCAGCACGCCCGGTGCCAGTGCCGGCGGTCGTCCACATCGCCGTAGCGCGGCCAGGTGACGACGTGCGGGACGCCCGGCGGGATCTCCTGGTCGCAGCCGGGGCAGCGGTAGTGCTTGACCGCGCCGGCGGAGCCGATCTGGCGGACCACCCAGTCCTCCCCGCGCCACTCCTCGGTGATCTCCAGACCGTAGCGGCCCGGCCCCGGGTGGTCGGCGGGCTGGGCACCGCGCTGGCGGTTTCGACGCGGGGACACGGACTCACCTCGGCAGGTCGACGGAGCGCAGGGCTCGGGGGAGGGCTGTCACCAGCGTACGCGGCGCGGTCAGGGACAAACGCCCGCCGTCACGTTTCTGCGATCATCTGGCAATTTCCCGTCAGGCCGTGCCCCGGGCAGATGTCACCCGTTGGTGCCGGGTGTGGGGGGTCGCGTCGGCTGCAAGGAGGCAGAGAGCGATGCGCGTTGGGGCTTTCATCCTGGCGGCCCAGTTCCCCGGTCAGGGGCAGGGCGAGGCACTGCACCGCGCGGTGCGCTCCGCGGAGGTGGCGGAGGAGGCCGGGCTGCACGAAGTGTGGCTCGCCGAGCACCACTTCGTCCCGTACGGCGTGTGCCCGCAGGCGGCGACGCTGGCCGCGCTGCTGCTGGGCCGGACGCGCCGGATCGGGGTGGGCACGGCGGTCAGCGTGCTGCCGACCCAGCATCCGGTCGCGCTCGGCGAGCAGGCGGCGCTGCTGCACCTGACGTCGGAGGGGCGGTTCACGCTCGGCGTCGGCCGCGGCGGCCCGTGGGTGGACCTGGAGGTCTTCGGCGCCGGTCTCGCGGCGTACGACCACGGCTTCCCGGAGGCGCTGGATCTGCTGCTGCGCTGGCTGCGCGAACCGCGGGTCGGGGCGCGCGGTGAGCGCTACGCCTTCCGGGAGGTGGCGGTGGTGCCGCGGGCGGCCGAGGCGCTGGCCGATCCGGACGATCCGCGCGGGCTGACCGCCGGCCCGCCGGTGGTGGTGGCGTGCACGTCCCCGGCGTCGGTGCGGCTGGCCGCCGCGCGCGGGCTGCCGATGCTGCTGGGCATGCACTGCGGCGACGAGGAGAAGGCGGAGATGGTCGCGCTGTGGCGGGCGGCGGCGCTGGACGCGGGCCGGGATCCCGGCGAGGTCGCGGCGGCGGAGCACGTCTCGGCCGGTGTGGTGCAGATCGCCGACGACCGGGACGCGGCGGTGGAGACGCTGACGAAGGCGATGCCCGGCTGGCTGCGGCAGGGGCTGGGCGCCCATGTCACCGTCGACGGCCGCTATCGGACGATGCGCGATCCGCTGGCGTACACCGAGCTGCTGTGCGGGCTGCATCCGGTGGGGACGCCAAAGCTGTGCGCGGACCGGCTGGCGGCGACGTCGGAGCGGACCGGCATCCGGCGCTTCGCGCTGCTGGTGGAGGGCTCGGGGGATCTGGCCGCCACCGAGGAGAACGTCCGGCGGCTGGGCGCGGAGGTCCTGCCGCGCCTGGGGTGACCCCGCCGGAGCGGGCGGCGGGGCGCGCGGGGTCCGGCACGGCTGGTCGGTGGTGCTGCCGCCGGCGCGCGCCCCCGGAGGGTGCCCCGGCGGACGGCTCAGCGGCAGCAACTCCGATCAGCAGTCGCGGAGTTCGGGCGACTGGTTCAGCAGCTGGCCGCGTATGGAGGTGAAACGGGCCAGCCGCTCGTCGGCGGCCGGGTCGTGCGGGAAGACCGCGACCCGGTGGCAGTTCTGGAAGGCGAGGCGCACACCGAAGTGACGCTCCAGCGAGCCGCGGATGGCGTCACTCGCCAGTGCGCGCAGCAGCTGGCCGCGCGCCTGCTCGTCCGGCGGCGGCGTCTGGTTGTCGGCGAACTCCCCGCCGTCCGCCTGCAGCCGGGCCACCAAAGAGCTGATCATCCCCCACGCGTAGGGCAGGGACGTCCGGACGCAGTCGACAAACGCGGCTTCGTCGACCTCGCCTCGCTCGGCCTGTTCGAGGAGGGCCGGTGAGACGTCGAGCGACATGAGGTTCTCCTCTCGCGGCCCCGCCGGGACGGTCGGGGCCTGACGGGATGGGACAAGGGGAATTCGCGACAGAGCGTGTCCGCCTCACGACCCCCCGCGTCAACCGTATGCCGCGCAAGGGGCCCGCACCAGGAGAATGCGGAGACAACCGGCCAAGGACGGGCGCCGGGGGTGCGGGGGTTTCCCCCGTAAAGGGCGGCCGGGCCAGGGGCGAATCGCGCCGACGGCCCTGGTTCGAGTAGCGTGGCGCACCATGCGTCTCGTCATCGCCCGCTGCTCCGTGGACTACGCGGGGCGGCTCACCGCTCATCTCCCCTCCGCCCCCCGCCTCATCCTCGTGAAGGCGGACGGCTCCGTCTCCATCCACGCGGACGACCGGGCCTACAAACCCCTCAACTGGATGTCGCCGCCCTGCTCCCTGAAGGAGGGCGACGGCAGCGTCTGGACGGTGGAGAACAAGGGCGGCGAGAAGCTCATCATCACCCTGGAGGAGATCCTGCACGACTCCTCGCACGAGCTCGGCGTGGACCCCGGACTCATCAAGGACGGGGTGGAGGCCCACCTCCAGGAACTGCTCGCCGACCGGATCGAGACACTCGGCGAGGGCTACTCGCTGATTCGGCGTGAATACCCCACCGCCATCGGGCCGGTGGATATCTTGTGCCGGGACGCCGATGGCCAGACCGTCGCCGTGGAGATCAAGCGGCGCGGGGAGATCGACGGTGTGGAGCAGCTCACCCGCTACCTCGAACTCCTCAACCGCGATCCGCACCTCGCCCCGGTGAAGGGCGTCTTCGCAGCTCAGGAGATCAAGCCGCAGGCGCGGGTGCTGGCCACCGACCGCGGTATCGGCTGCGTGGTGCTGGACTACGACGCGCTGCGCGGTATCGAGGACGACAAGCTGCGGCTGTTCTGACCGCCGCGCCCGGCCCCGCGACGACGGCCCGGTACGCCTCGTCCGCCTTCTTCGGCGGGCGGTGCGTACCGGGCCGTTGTGCTGAGGCTCCGGTGCCCCGTGCGGCGGGTGGGGCGCACGGGGCGTACGGGGTCAGGCGGTCGGGCTGCCCTGGCCGGAGGACGGCTGGCCGGATGACGGCTGGCCGGATGACGGCGGTGCGGTGTCCTGGCCGGTCCCGGCGTTCGGCGCCACCGCGGAGCTGGAGCCGGACGGGCTGCCGCCGGTGGACGAGCCGCCCGACGGCGAACCGCCCGTCGACGACCCGCCCGACGTCGAACCGCCCGACGACGAGCCGCCCGTGGACGAGCCGCCCGACGAGGTGCCCCCGGAGGAGGTCCCGCCGGAGGTCGGCGTCCCCCCGGTCGGCGTGCCGGTCGAGCCGGTCGGCTGCGGGTCGGTGGGCGACCCGGTCGGGCCGGGGCCCGTGGGCGTACCGGTCGGCGAGTGGGTGGGGCGGTGGGTCGGGCTGCCGGTGGGCGAGCCCGTCCCGCCGTCCGTGCCGGTCGGCCCGGTGGTGGGGTCGCTGGGGCTGCCGGTGCCGCTGGGGGCGCCGGTGGTGCCGGGGGCGGACGGCGAGGTGCTGGGCCGGTGGCCCGGGGTGCCGGGGGCGCCGGGCCGGGTGGTGCCGCCGGTGGGCGGCAGGCCGGGGCCGGTGCCGGGCTCCAGCGCCGGGTCCTGGGTGTCGCCGCCGGGCGTCGGGGAGTTGTCGGTGGTGACCTTGCCGTCGTGCGGGGCGGCGTCGCCGGAGGTCATGCCGAGGGTGACGACGGTGCCGACGACGGCGGCCAGCAGCACGCCGGCGCCGGCCGCGATGAGGTTGCGGCGGCTGGTGCGGCGGACCCCGGACCGTACGCCGCCGGCGCCGGGACGGGCCGCGGTGCCGGCCCGGGGACCGGCCGCGGGGGACGCGCCGGTGGCCGCGGCGGCCTTGGCGGCCGGGACGGCCGCGGTGGCGGCGGTGGCCCCCAGGGCCGCGCCCGCGGCGGGCGGCCGGGCGGTGACCGTGGTGGCCGGGCCCTCGGTGCCGGTGACGGCGGGGAGCTTGGTGGTCGAGACGGCGTCCGGCGACTGGGCACCGGCACCCGTCCCGGACTCGTCCGGCGTGCCCGGTCCGGCCGGGGCGACGGAGGAGAGCATGGTCGTCGGGGCGTCCGCCGAGGCGGCCCGGGCCCGGTCGATGACCAGGGCGAGGGCCCGCCGCCCGGCGACCGCGCCGTCCCGGTCGGAGAGCACCCCGCGCAGCCCGATGGACGCCTCCAGCTCCGCGCGCGCCCGGTCGACCTGCCCGCCGCACAGCGCCAGTACGCCCAGGTCGTGGTGGAAGTACGCCTCCTCGGCGACCTCCCCGGCGAGCCGGGCGGCCTCCTGGCCGTGCCGCAGGGCGCGCTCCCAGGCGCTCCAGTGCAGCGCAGCGGCGAACGCGGGCGCGGCGGTGCGGGCCAGCAGCACCGCGGCGGCCGGGTGGCCCTTTGCGCGGCTGCCGGTCAGCACGCTCATGGCGGCCAGCACCGCGTCGGACTCGGCGGCGGCCCGCTCCGGGGTGACCGAGGGGTGCCCGGCCCACCAGGCGTAGTGCTGGGCGGCGGTGTGCGCCCGCTCGGCGGCGTCGTCGCCGTAGCCGGCGGCGGCCAGCTGATCCCGTACGGTGCCGGCGAGCCGGTAGTGGCCGCCGGCCGGGCTGATCAGGCCGCAGCCGAGGAGTTCGCCGAGGGCGGCGTCGGCGTGGGTGTCCTGGGTGAGGGCGGGCAGATGCGTCTGGTGCGGGACCTCGCCGCCGAGGGCGACCGCGAAGCGGAGCGCCTCCTGGGCGGCGGTGCCGAGCCGGGCGGCGAGCAGCGGGGCGGGCGCGGCGGCCTCGCCGAGCTCCGGCAGCGGGCCCGCCTCGGCGCCGTCCGCGCCGTCCGGCCCCTCCGCGCCCTCCTCCGGGAAGAGCCCGTAGCCGTCGTCCAGGGCGCCGGGCGCGGTGCGGGCCCGGTCGCGCTGCCGGAGCAGCGCCGCGGCCTGGACGAACCGCAGCGGCCGCCCCTCGGACTCGAACCACAGGTCGGCGGCCCAGGACTTCTCGTCCTTGGTCAGCGGGCGCTCCACGGCCCGCTCCAGCAGCCGCGTCCCGGCCTCCCGGCTGATCCCGCCGAGGAAGACCTCCTCGACGTGCGCGTCGGCGCTGGGGGCCGGGACGTCGGGGGTGGCGGCGAGGAGGAAGGCGCACTCGGGGGTGGCGTCGAGGAGTTCGTCCAGCGCGGCGCCGCCGAACTCCAGGTCGTCCAGGACGACGACGGCGCCGATACCGCCGAGCAGGCGCAGCAGCTCGGGCCGGTCGGGGCGGTGCTGCGGGGCGCGGTAGACGGCGGCGAACAGCGCGTACAGGACGTCGGTGACGCCGCGGTGGTAGCCGGAGAGGCGGACCACGCCGTCCGGGGCGAGGCCGTCGAGCTGGCCGGCGACCTCGTCCAGCAGCCGGGTGCGGCCGGATCCGGCGGGGCCGGTGACGCGGACCGAGCGGCCGCGGGTGAGCAGCCGGACGAGCCGGGCGGTGTCCTCGGCGCGCTCTTCGAGGGGCAGTTCGTGGCCGGCGAAGGAGAGCGGTCCGGCCGGGGCCGGGGGCCGGGCGGCGCGGGCCGCGGCGGCGCGCTCCTCGGGGTCGCGCTTCTCCGGGCGGGCGGGGCGCTCCCCGGGCGGGCAGGGCTGTATCTCGCAGCCGTCGACGGGGTTGACGGTGACGAGGTAGTCGCCGGAGACCAGCCGGACGACCCGGGCGAGCCCGCCGGATCCGCCCTGCCGGCCGGCGGACCCGGCGGCGCCGGCGGCCGGCGGCCCGGCCGGGCCGTTCCGCTCGCCGTGCTCCTCGGGTCCCCGCTGGGTGTTCGGGTCCATGCTGCAAGCTCCCAGATGTGCGTGCCGTCGGTGCTTCCGGCCGTCCGCACTCCCCCGGCTCCGGCGGATCTTCCTCAGCCGTCGCGTCTGGTCCGGTGCCCCGCCGGGATGATGGCATACGGCGGGGAACCGAACCATAGACGGCGCCCCGCGGCGGGGCACCGGCGGGGTGGCACCTTGACGGAAACGCACCGGAATGAGGGAGATATCCGCTCCGCGGCATTCATCCCGCTGACCGCTGACGCCGCCCGGAAGCAGCCCCGGTCTCCGGACCCCGACCCGTCCCCGTACGCGAGCGGGCCCCGGCCCTCACACCCTCGGCAGCGACTCCGCCTCGATCCCGCCCTCGATCGCGAGGATGCGGTGGAGCCGGGTGGCGACCAGCAGGCGCTGCATCTGCGGCGGCACCCCGCGCAGCACCAGCCGGCGGTTGTTCCGCCCGGCCCGGCGGTGCGCGCCCATGATCACGCCGAGGCCGGTGGCGTCCCAGGAATCCAGCTCGGTCAGGTCCAGCACCAGATCACCGCGGCCGGAGTCCACCGCGGTGTGCAGGACCGTACGGGCGTCCGCCGCGCTGCGGACGTCGAGGCGCCCCCCGACGACCAGCTCGGCGTGGTCGCCCCTGATGTGCATATGCGCTCCCCGATGTCATGGGTTGTGGTGCATTGTCGTATACCGATCTGACTGCCTCTCATACGGCGAAGTTGCCGTCTGTAAGCGAACCGATACCGAAATCACCCGGCGGGGTGATCCCGCCGGGGTCCGGCGTTGACGCGGCGTCAGCGGTATCAGTGGGCGTAGAAGCCCTGCCCGCTCTTGCGGCCGATGTCCCCCGCGTCGACCATGCGGCGCATGATCTCCGGCGGCGCGAACTTCTCGTCCTGGGACTCGGTGTAGATGTTCTCGGTGGCGTGCAGCAGGATGTCCACGCCGGTCAGGTCGGCGGTGGCCAGCGGCCCCATCGCGTGGCCGAAGCCCAGCTTGCAGGCGGTGTCGATGTCCTCGGCGGTGGCCACCCCGGACTCGTAGAGCTTGGCGGCCTCGACCACGAGGGCGGAGATGAGCCGGGTGGTGACGAAGCCGGCCACGTCGCGGTTGACCACCACGCAGGTCTTGCCGACCGACTCGGCGAACTCCCGCGCGGTGGCGAGCGTTTCGTCGCTGGTCTTGTAGCCCCGGACCAGCTCGCACAGCTGCATCAGCGGTACGGGCGAGAAGAAGTGGGTGCCCACCACCCGCTCGGGCCGGGAGGTGGCCGCGGCGATCTTGGTGATCGGGATCGCGGAGGTGTTGGAGGCCAGCACCGCGTCGTCCTTGACGAGCTTGTCCAGCGTCCGGAAGATCTCCCGCTTCACCTCGATCTTCTCGAAGACCGCCTCCACGACGAGGTCCGCGTCGGCGGCGGCGTCCAGGTCGGTGGTGGTGGTGATGCGGGCCAGCGCCTGCTCGGCGGCGGACGCCTCCAGCTTGCCCTTGGCGACGAACTTCTCGTACGAGGCCGCGATACCGCCCTTGCCGCGGGCCAGCGCCTCGTCCGTGACGTCCCGGAGCACGACGTCCCAGCCCGCCTGGGCCGAGACCTGCGCGATCCCGGAACCCATGAGGCCGGCGCCGATGACGGCAAGCTTCTTTGCCACTGCTGTCCCCTCACACCCTGTGCATTTGACGGTCGGATGCGACGTTAGCGGTCGGCGGCGCCCGATTGGCGGCATAGAGATGCGCGTCACTCCGGCCTGTCGCGGGGCCGCCGGGCGCCCGACAAGGGCGTTCGGGGCGGGGCGCCCGCAGCCATGACGGACATCACACCGGCGCGGCCCGGGGGAGCGTCAGCCGGCCGCCCGCACCGCGTAGTTGAGGACCTTCCCACTGAGCAGCTCCTCCATGTCGTCCAGCAGGGCCAGCGCCTCGCGGGAGACCTCGCCGGGCTCGCGGCCGGCCATCATCTCCTGCGCGATGGCGGACATCAGGGTCTGGTGGACCCAGTTGATCTGGCCGGCCATCAGATGCGGCGCGGGGTCGTCCGGACCGGCGCCGGTCTCCTTGCGCAGGGTGTCCTCCAAGTTGACGTACTGCTCCTGCTGGAGGCGCCACAGGCTGGCCTGGAGGACGGCCGAGCCGTGGATGACGCGCATGAAGCGCTCGTAGCCCTCGAACAGGCCGACCTTGGGCGAGACGCAGGTCACCTCGTCGCGCAGCTCGCGCAGCACCGCGGCGGCCGCCGACTCCCCCTCGGCGCGGGCCCGCACGAAGCGCGAGAGCCGGTCGGCCATGCCCTTGCTCCGGTCGAAGAAGAGGTCTTCCTTGGCCGGGAAGTAGTTGTAGACGGTGTTGACGGAGACGTCCGCGGCCTGGGCGATCTCCGCGATGGTCACCGCGTCGAAGCCGCGCTCCAGGAACAGCCCGGTGGCCACGTCCGAGATGTACTGGCGGGTCTGCCGCTTCTTCCGCTCCCTGAGCCCCTCTGCCATGCCCTCAGCGTACCCCTCGCTGGACTCCCTGAACATTTGGGGGCATTGCAATTTTTCAATGGCTCTGTTTTTCTGGGGCCATGCCCGTCCTCAGCACGTCCGGCCTGGCCCGGACCTTCATGACGAAGAACGGCCCCGTCGAGGCCGTCCGCGGAATCGACCTCACCGTCCAACGCGGCGAGATCCTCGGCTTCCTCGGCCCCAACGGCGCCGGCAAGACCACCACCCTGCGGATGCTCACCACGCTGCTCGCGCCCACCGGCGGCAGCGCCACCGTCGCCGGGTGCGACCTGGTCCGCGACCCGGCCGGGGTGCGCCGCGCCACCGGCTACGTCGCCCAGTCCGGCGGCGTCGACCCGCATCTGACCGTCCACGAGGAACTGGCCACCCAGGGCCGCCTCTACCGCCTGACGCGGCCCCAGGCCCGCGAGCGCGCCGAGGAGCTGGCCGCCGCGCTCGGCCTGACCGGCCTCCTGGGCCGCCGGACCGCCGCGCTCTCCGGCGGCCAGCGGCGCCGGCTCGACATCGCCATGGGCCTGGTCCACCGCCCGCAGGTCCTCTTCCTCGACGAGCCGACCACCGGCCTCGACCCCGGCAGCCGCGCCGACCTGTGGGACCTCGTCCGCGACCTGCGCGCCACCCAGGGCACCACCGTGTTCCTGACCACCCACTACCTCGACGAGGCCGATGCGCTGGCCGACCGGCTGGTCATCGTCGACGGCGGCGTGGTCGCCGCCGAGGGCACCCCCGACGCCCTCAAACGCGCCCACGCCGGCTCCCCCGGCGCGTCCCTCCAGGACGCCTTCCTCGCCCTCACCGGCCGCACCCCCGCCCCGCGGGACGCCGCCCCGCTCGCCGTCTAGGAGACACATGTCCCCGCTGCTCGCCGACACCGCGCTGGTCTTCGGCCGCTACGCGCGCCAGACCCTGCGCTCCCGCCTCCAGATGCTCTTCGGCGTCCTGATGCCGCTGCTGTACCTGGTCTTCTTCGGCCCGCTGCTGACCCGGCTGCCGCTGTCCGCGCCGGGCACCTCCTGGCAGGTGCTGGTCCCCGGCCTACTGCTCCAACTCGCCCTGTTCGGCGCCTCGTTCTGCGGTTTCGGCCTCCTCGTCGAGAAGCAGTACGGGGTGGTGGAGCGGATGCGGGTGACACCGGTCAGCCGGCTCGCGCTGCTGCTGGGGCGGGTGCTGCGCGACGCGCTGCTCTTCGTCTTCCAGGCGGTGCTGCTGGTGCTGGCCGCGCTGGTGCTGGGGCTGCGCGCGCCGCTGGCCGGGATCCTCACCGGCCTGGCGTTCGTCGCCGTCCTGGCCGCCGCCCTGGCCTCGCTGTCGTACGCGCTGGCGCTGAAGGTGCGGCTGCCGCAGGAGTTCGGGCCGGTGATCAACGCGGTCACCATGCCGTCGATGCTGCTGTCCGGGCTGATGCTGCCGATGACCCTGGCCCCCGGCTGGCTCGACGCGCTCTCGCACGTGATGCCGCTGCGCTATCTCGTGGACGCGGTCCGGGCCGCGTTCACCGGGGACTACGGCTCCCCGGCGGTGCTCCGCGGCGCGCTGGTCGCGGCCGGTTTCGCGGCCCTGGCGATGGCGCTGGGGACCCGCGCCTTCCGGCGGTCCGCGGCGTAGTCTCGCCCGTATGGTGAATCTGACCCGCATCTACACCCGTACCGGCGACAAGGGCACCACCGCGCTCGGCGACATGAGCCGGACCGCCAAGACCGATTCCCGGATCGCGGCGTACGCGGACGCCAACGAGGCCAACGCGGCGATCGGCGTCGCGCTGGCGCTGGGCTCGCTGCCCGAGGAGGTCGCCGCGGTGCTGCTGCGGGTGCAGAACGACCTCTTCGACGTCGGCGCCGACCTCTCGACGCCCGTGGTGGCGGACCCGGAATTCCCGCCGCTGCGGGTCGAGCAGTCCTATATCGACAAGCTGGAGGCGGACTGCGACCGCTTCCTGGCCGGTCTGGAGAAGCTCCGCAGCTTCATCCTCCCCGGCGGCACGCCCGGCGCCGCCCTGCTCCACCAGGCGTGCACGGTCGTCCGCCGCGCCGAACGCTCCACCTGGGCGGCGATGGAGGAGCACGGCGAGACCATGAACCCGCTCACCGCCACCTACCTCAACCGCCTCTCCGACCTCCTGTTCATCCTCGCCCGGACGGCGAACAAGGAGGTCGGCGACGTCCTGTGGGTCCCCGGCGGCGAACGCTGACGCCGCCGGGGCCGCGCGGCATCTAGCGCAGCGACTTCTCCGCGGGCCGGGCCGGCGCCTCGTCCGGCGCGGTCCGGCCCCCGGGGTCCTTCTTCTGCCAGATCAGATACGTCAGCGCGATCACCCCGTGGATCATCACGATCTTCAGGCTCATCCCCTGCCACTGCCGCAGCGAGCTGGTGTCCCCGTCCTTCCCGACGTACCAGATCGCGCCCTGGAGCAGCGCCGAGCCCACCGCGGCCATCACCACCGTGCGCACCCACAGCTTGAGCTCGTGGACGAAGCGGGCCATGCCGTAGCGCTTGGCCGGGCGCGGACCGCCGGCGAAGCGGTGCGCGAAGTGCCCGTCGAACCACTTGATGGTGTAGTGGCCGTAGGCGACGGTGTAGCCGATGTAGAGGGCGGCCAGGCCGTGCTTCCAGTCCGCGGCGGCGCCGTTCTTCAGGTCGACCGCGGTGACGATCAGCAGCGCCAGCTCCAGCAGCGGCTCCAGCAGCAGCACCGCCGCGCCGGTCTTCGGCATCCGCGCCAGATAGCGCAGCGCCAGCCCGGCGACCAGCAGCACCCAGAAGCCGACCTCGCAGGCGATGATCAGCGTGACGACCACGGCATGTCTCCTTTCCCGCCGCCCGGCGTCCCGGACGGCCCGGGCTCCCGCCGCGCCGGACGGACTCTTCCAGCCTCCCAGCCGCCACCGCCCGCGGCCTCGTCACCGGCGACGATCCGGGCTGCATCTTTCGATGTAGCGGCCGGTGGGACCGGGGGCGGCCGGGCGGCCGCGACGTAGCCGGTTGCCCCGAGGTGGCGGCGTCCGGCGCCGGCGTTGTGTTTGATGGAGGGGTGAGCGCCCCCTCCCCCACCGCGCCCGGCCGGCCGCACCGCCTCGATGTCCTCATCGCCGGCGGCGGGCTGTCCGTGGGAGCGCTGCTGTGGGTGCTGGGCCTGCACGGCGGCCCGCCGCTCTTCGGCCTGCCCGCCGCGCTGACCCTGCTGGCGCTCACGGTGATGGCGATCGCCGAACTCCTGCGCCGTACCGCCCCGATGGCCGCGCTGGCCCTCGCGGTGCCGGCGCTGGCCCTGGACATCTGCACCGGCACGCTGGTCGCCACCGTCCTGATGTTCACCGACGTGGTCTACGCGGCGGTGCTCTACGGGCCGCCGGCCGCCGCCCGCCGCCTCCCGGTGCACTCGGCGCTGGTGACGGTGCTGGCCACGGTCGTGGCGGCGGCGGTCTGGCACAGTCCGCAGGTGGTGCTCGTCGGCATCGGCATCGCGCTGATCACCATGGCCCCGGCCTGGACGGGCGTGATCACCCGCAACCACCGGGACGCCGCGCAGACCGCCCGGCTGCGCGCCGAACAGACCGCGCTGCTGGCCGAGATGGACCGCACCCAGGCCATCGCCGGCGAACGCGCCCGGATGGCCAGGGAACTGCACGACCTGGTCGCCAACCACCTGTCCGCGATCGCCATCCACGCCACCGCCGCGCAGACCATCGACGACGCCTCCGCGACCCGGGCGGCGCTCGGCGTGATCCGCGAGAACAGCGTCCAGGGCCTGGCCGAGATGCGCCGCCTCATCGGCCTGCTGCGCGACCCGCAGGCCACCGCCGGCGACGAGCCCGCCGCCACACCGACGCTGGACGGCCTGGAGGCCCTGGTCGAACAGGCCCGCGCGAACGGCGCCGCCAGCGGCCTGGCCTTCACCCTGGACGACGCCCGGCGCCCGGCCGGACCGGGCGACCCGAAACCGCCCGCGCCGGTGGCGCTGGCCGCGTACCGCATCGTCCAGGAGTCGCTGACCAACGCCCTCAAGCACGCCGCGCCCGGCGAGGTCCGGGTGCGGCTCGCCGACGCGCCGGACGGGGCGCTCACCGTGACCGTCCGCAGCCCGTACGCCCACCGCCCGGGGCCGCGCGCCCCCGGCTCCGGCGCCGGGCTGGTCGGCATGCGGGAGCGGATCGCCCTGCTGGGCGGGGAGTTCGAGGCCGGCCCGGCACGCGGGCCGGACGGAAGAGTCTGGCTGGTCCGGGCAGCGCTGCCCGCCACCGGAGAGGAAGAACAACGATGACAGGTGCCGCCGGGCAGCCGATCCGGGTCCTCGTCGCCGAGGACCAGTCCGCCGTACGGGCCGGGCTGGTCCTCATCCTGCGCTCGGCCCCCGACATCGAGGTGGTCGGAGAGGCGGTGGACGGCGAGGAGGCCGTCCGCCTGGCCACCGCCTTACGCCCCGACCTCGTCCTGATGGACATTCAGATGCCGCGCCTCGACGGCGTCTCCGCCACCCGCCGCATCACCGAGGACGGACTCGCCGACGTCCTGATCCTGACCACCTTCGACCTCGACGAATACGTCTTCGGCGCCCTCCGCGCCGGCGCCGCCGGGTTCCTGCTGAAGGACAGCGACGCCGCGGCGCTCCTCACCGCCGTACGCACCGTGGCCGCCGGCGAGGGCCTGATCGCCCCCGCGGTGACCCGCCGCCTGATCGCCGAATTCGCCCGCCCCCGGACCACGGCCCGCCCGCCCCGCGACCGCACCGCACCCGACCCGTCCGTCCTGGACGCCCTCACCCCCCGCGAACGCGAGGTCCTCGGCTGCCTGGGCCAGGGCCTGTCCAACGCCGATATCGCCCTCCGCCTGGCGATGGCCGAAGCCACGGTCAAAACCCACGTCAGCCGCCTGCTCGCCAAACTCACCCTCCGCAGCCGCGTCCAGGCCGCCGTCCTCGCCCAGGAACTGAACGTGCCGGGACCGTAAACGCGGCCCCCCACCGCTCACATCGACCCAACCGGGCCCGCAACCCACCTGGGCCCGCAGCACGAACGGGCCCGCAGCCCACCTGGGCCCACAACGCACCCCGGCCCACAACCCACCCGGACCCGCAGCACGAACGGGCCCGCTACACGAGCGGGCCCCATCGCCCCCACGCACGTGAACACACCCCACCGCACGGACGTGCACACCCCCCACCGCGTGGGTAAAGGTCCGGCAGGGGCCACCGCTCCCCGTAGGGGCCGCCCGAACGCATCCCCTAGGGGCCCGAAGCGCCCCCTGCGGGGCCACAACGCGACAAGGGCGGCCGGCATTCCAGTGGCGCCAGTGATCAGTCAGTCAGCCACTCAACGACTCAACGACTCAACGACCAAGGATCACCACCCCGGCCGCCCGCTCAGGCGTCGGCCCTCAGGCCACATTCACCCGCTGCCCCGGGGGCGCGGCCTCCAGCCAGGCGAGGAAGCCGGTGAGGGCGTCCTCGCTCATGGCGAGTTCCACGCGGGTGCCGTCGTGGCCGCAGGCCAGGACGATGGAGTCGGAGAGCAGGGCGAGTTCCTCCTCGCCCTGGGGGGTGCGGCGCTCCAGGACCTCGATGGCGGAGCGCTCCAGCAGGCGGCGGGGCCGGGGCGCGTACGAGAAGACCCGGAACCACTCGATCCGGTCGCCGTTGTAGCGCGCCACGCCGTAGATCCAGCCCTTGCCGCTGGGCTCGTCCTCCGGCACGTTCCAGCGCAGGCTGCAGTCGAAGGTGCCGCCGGACCGCTGGATGAGCCGTCGCCTCAGTCCGAAGACGAACAGTCCCAGCAGCACCACCAGCACGACCGCGCCGCTCACAAGCAGAGCGAGGACCATCTCGACCGACCTCCTCGCCTCGGTGGGGTACCCCCGGACGCGAGCCCGGGGCGGGGAAACGCACCTGCATTGCCTCAGCCGCGGACCGCTCCGGAAGTCCGGGCAGCCCGCGGCTGAGGATCGATCTCGTCGGTGACGGGGCTCTAGTGAACGCCCGCCACCGCACGCAGCCGGACGTCGGCGCGGCGCTCGGCGGCCGCGTCGGCCTCCGACTTCGCCCGCTCCAGAGCCCGCTCCGCGCGCTGGACATCGATCTCGTCCGACAGTTCGGCGATCTCCGCGAGCAGAGACAGCTTGTTGTCGGCGAACGAGATGAAGCCGCCGTGCACCGCGGCGACGACCGTGCCGTCGCCGCTCTCGCCGGTCGTACGGATCGTCACCGGGCCCGACTGCAGCACGCCGAGCAGCGGCTGGTGTCCGGGCATGACGCCGATGTCGCCCGACGAGGTGCGCGCGACGACCAGGCTGGCCTCGCCGGACCAGACCTGCCGGTCCGCGGCGACCAACTCGACGTGCAGCTCAGCCACGATGGCTCCTCGGGTCTCCACCTGCCGGGTACGGCAGATGCTGGGTCAAATACTAGTGGTCGTACGGGCCGGGGACGGCCAGGGCCGCCCCCGGTCCGGGAGCACGGGTCAGGAGACGCCAAGCTCCTTGGCGTTCTTCTTGAGGTCCTCGAGACCACCGCACATGAAGAACGCCTGCTCCGGGAAGTGGTCGAACTCGCCGTCGGCGATCGCGTTGAACGCCGCGATCGACTCGTCCAGCGGCACGTCCGAGCCGTCGACACCGGTGAACTGCTTCGCCACGTGGGTGTTCTGCGACAGGAACCGCTCGATCCGGCGCGCGCGGTAGACCGTGAGCCGGTCCTCCTCGCTGAGCTCGTCCATACCCAGGATGGAGATGATGTCCTGGAGGTCCTTGTACTTCTGCAGGATCGACTTCACGCGCGAGGCGCAGTCGTAGTGCTCCTGCGAGATGTAGCGCGGGTCCAGGATCCGGGACGTGGAGTCCAGCGGGTCCACGGCCGGGTAGATGCCCTTCTCGGAGATCGGACGGGAGAGAACCGTCGTCGCGTCGAGGTGGGCGAAGGTGGTCGCCGGCGCCGGGTCGGTCAGGTCGTCCGCGGGGACGTAGATCGCCTGCATCGAGGTGATCGAGTGACCGCGGGTCGAGGTGATGCGCTCCTGGAGGAGGCCCATCTCGTCGGCGAGGTTCGGCTGGTAGCCCACCGCGGACGGCATGCGGCCGAGCAGGGTGGAGACCTCGGAACCGGCCTGCGTGAAGCGGAAGATGTTGTCGATGAAGAACAGCACGTCCTGCTTCTGGACGTCACGGAAGTACTCGGCCATGGTCAGGCCGGCCAGCGCGACGCGCAGACGGGTGCCCGGGGGCTCGTCCATCTGACCGAAGACCAGCGCGGTCTTGTCGATGACGCCCGAGTCGGTCATCTCCTCGATGAGGTCGTTGCCCTCACGGGTGCGCTCGCCGACACCGGCGAACACGGAGACACCGTCGTGGTTGTTGGCGACGCGGTAGATCATCTCCTGGATGAGCACCGTCTTGCCGACGCCGGCGCCGCCGAACAGACCGATCTTGCCGCCCTTGACGTACGGGGTCAGCAGGTCGATGACCTTGATGCCGGTCTCGAACATCTCGGTCTTCGACTCGAGCTGGTCGAAGGCCGGGGCCTTGCGGTGGATCGGCCAGCGCTCGGTGACCTCGGCGGCCGCCTCGGGCTTGTTGAGGATCTCGCCGAGGGTGTTGAACACCTTGCCCTTGGTGACGTCGCCGACGGGCACCGTGATGCCGTTGCCGGTGTCGGTCACCGCGGCCTGGCGCACCAGGCCGTCCGTGGGCTGCATGGAGATGGCGCGGACCAGGCCCTCGCCCAGGTGCTGGGCGACCTCCAGGGTCAGCGTCTTGTGCTTGCCCTTCTCGGCGGGGTCGATGACCTCGACGGTGAGGGCGTTGTAGATCTCCGGCATCGCGTCGACGGGGAACTCCACGTCGACGACCGGGCCGATGACCCGCGCGACGCGGCCAGTGGCCACGCCAGCAGGAGCGGTCGGCTCAACAGTGGTGGTCATAGTTGTCAGTCACTCCCCGCGGTCGCGTCGGCCAGCGCGGCACTGCCGCCGACGATCTCGCTGATTTCCTGGGTGATTTCGGCCTGGCGGGCCGCGTTGGCAAGCCGCGAGAGCGACTTGATGAGCTCTTCGGCGTTGTCGGTCGCCGACTTCATCGCACGCCGGGTGGCGGCGTGCTTGGAGGCGGCGGCCTGCAGCAGCGCGTTGTAGATCCGCGACTCCACGTACCGCGGCAGCAGGGCGTCGAGGACGTCCTCCGCCGACGGCTCGAAGTCGTAGAGCGGGAGGATCCCGCCCGCGGACTTCTCGCCGGACTCCGCGCCCTCGGCCGTGTCGAGGGACAGCGGCAGCAGGCGGTCGCCCAGCGCGTTCTGCGTCATCATCGAGATGAACTCGGTGTAGACGATGTGGAGTTCGTCCACGCCGCCGTCCGAGGTGTCCTTCTGGACGGCCTCGATCAGCGGTGCGGCGATCCTCTTGGCGTCGGCGTAGGTCGGGTTGTCGGTGAAGCCCGTCCACGACTCCACGACCTTGCGCTCGCGGAAGCTGTAGTAGGACACCCCCTTGCGGCCGACGATGTACGCGTCGACCTCCTTGCCCTCGGCCTTGAGCCGCTCGGTGAGCTGGTCCGCGGCCTTGATGACGTTGGAGGAGTAGGCGCCGGCCAGACCGCGGTCGCTCGTGATGAGCAGCAGCGCGGCCCGGGTCGGCTTCTCGGCCTCGGTCGTCAGCGGGTGGGCAGTGTTCGAACCCGTGGCAACCGCGGTCACCGCGCGGGTCAGTTCACTGGCGTACGGCGTCGATGCCGCCACCTGGCGCTGCGCCTTGACGACGCGCGAGGCGGCGATCATCTCCATCGCACGGGTGATCTTCTTGGTCGCGGAGACGGAGCGGATGCGACGCTTGTAGACCCGGAGCGTGGCTCCCATGGATCAGGTCCCTTCCGTCGTCACTTGGCGGTGGCCGGGGTGTCCTCGCCGAGCAGCTTGCCGTCCGAGGTCTCGAACTGCCGCTTGAAGGCGTCGACGGCGTCCGCGATGGCACCGATGGTGTCATCGGACATCTTGGCGCCCTCGCGGATGCTGGTCAGCAGGTCCTTCTTCTCCCGGTGGAGGTGGTCCAGGAGCTCCCGCTCGAAGCGGCGGATGTCCTCGACCGGGACGTCGTCCATCTTGCCGTTGGTGCCGGCCCAGATGGAGACGACCTGGTCCTCGGTGGCCATCGGGGCGTACTGCTCCTGCTTGAGCAGCTCGGTCATGCGCTTACCGCGCTCCAGCTGCTGCTTGGAGGCCGCGTCCAGGTCGGAACCGAAGGCGGCGAACGCCTCCAGCTCGCGGTACTGGGCGAGGTCGACGCGGAGCCGGCCGGAGACCTGGCGGATGGCCTTGTGCTGGGCCGAGCCGCCGACGCGGGAGACCGAGATACCGACGTTCAGCGCCGGACGCTGGTTGGCGTTGAACAGGTCCGACTCCAGGAAGCACTGGCCGTCGGTGATGGAGATGACGTTGGTCGGGATGAACGCCGAGACGTCGTTGGCCTTGGTCTCGACGATCGGCAGACCCGTCATCGAACCGGCGCCCATGTCGTCGGAGAGCTTGGCGCAGCGCTCCAGCAGACGCGAGTGCAGGTAGAAGACGTCGCCCGGGTACGCCTCGCGGCCCGGCGGGCGGCGCAGCAGCAGGGACACGGCGCGGTAGGCGTCGGCCTGCTTCGAGAGGTCGTCGAAGACGATCAGGACGTGCTTGCCCTGGTACATCCAGTGCTGGCCGATGGCCGAGCCGGTGTAGGGCGCGAGGTACTTGAAGCCCGCCGGGTCGGACGCCGGGGCGGCGACGATGGTGGTGTACTCCAGGGCGCCGGCCTCCTCCAGCGCGCCGCGGACGGACGCGATGGTGGAGCCCTTCTGGCCGATGGCGACGTAGATGCAGCGGACCTGCTTCTTGGGGTCGCCGGACCGCCAGTTGTCGCGCTGGTTGATGATCGTGTCGACGGCCAGCGCGGTCTTGCCGGTCTGGCGGTCGCCGATGATCAGCTGACGCTGGCCGCGGCCGATCGGGACCATGGTGTCGACGGCCTTGTAGCCGGTCTCCATGGGCTCGTGGACCGACTTGCGGACCATGACGCCGGGGGCCTGCAGCTCCAGGGCGCGGCGGCCCTCGGTCTCGATCTCGCCGAGACCGTCGATCGGGTTGCCCAGCGGGTCGACGACGCGGCCGAGGTAGCCCTCGCCCACGGCGACCGAGAGCACCTCACCGGTGCGCTGCACCGGCTGGCCCTGCTCGATGCCGCTGAACTCACCGAGGATGACCGCACCGATCTCGCGCTCTTCCAGGTTCAGCGCGAGACCGAGCGTGCCGTCCTCGAACTTCAGCAGTTCGTTCGCCATCGTCGAGGGAAGGCCCTCGACCTTCGCGATGCCGTCGCCGGCCTCGCTGACCGTCCCGACCTCTTCGCGCGAGGCCGCGTCCGGCTTGTACGCCTGGACGAAGTTCTCCAGTGCGTCCCGGATCTCCTCCGGCCGGATCGTGAGCTCCGCCATCTGGGTTCCCTGCTCTCCTTGTTGGGCCCGAAGTTACGTGCGGGTCCGGGGGCGTCTCCCCCAGCATTTCCGCTTACGGCCCAACTCGGGCCGCCGTGGTGCTTGTGCTGTTCTCCGGGGCGTCGTCCGGACCGCTGCCGGACCTTCGCGGTCCGGCGGGTCCGGTGTCGGCCGCCGGGTGTGCAGCTCTTGAGTTGGTGGCCGGGTCAGCCGGCCATCCGCCGACCGGCCTCGTCGAGGCGCTCGGCGATGGTCCCGTTGATGACCTCGTCGCCGATCCGGACCCGGACGCCGCCGAGGACCGCGGGGTCCACGTCGAGGTTCAGGTGGATCTGGCGGCCGTACAGCTTGGCCAGGGCGGCGCCGAGGCGCTGCCGCTGCCCGTCGCTGAGCGGCACCGCGGAGGTGACCACCGCGACCATGCGGTCCCGGCGGGCCGCCGCGAGCTTGGAGAGGGCGTCGAGCCCTGCCTCCAGGCTACGGCCCCGCGGCTGTGCGACAAGGCGGATGACCAGCCGCTCGGTGACCGGGTTGGCCCGGCCGCCCAGCAGCGTGCGCAGCAGGTCCGTCTTGGCGGACACCGCCGCGTTCCGGTCCGTGAGTGCCCGGCGGAGCTCACCGCTGCCCGCGATGATCCGGCCGAACCGGAACAGCTCGTCCTCGACGTCGTCCAGGCGGCCGTCGCGCTGCGCGGCCACGAGGTCGGCGCTGTAGGCCAGCTCCTCCAGCGCGTCCGGCAGGTCGCGGGAGCGCGACCAGCGCGCCCGGACCATGCCGGTCACCAGGTCGAGGGCGCTGCCGCCGACCTGGCCGCCGAGCAGCCGCCCGGCCAGCTCGGCCCGCGCCTCGCCGGGCTGCGCCGGGTCGGTGAGGACCCGGCGCAACGACACCTCGCGGTCGAGCAGAGCGGTGACGGCAGCCAGCTCCTCGGCGAGCGTCGCGGCGTCGACGGAGGTGCTGTCCGTCAGCGCGTTGAACTGCTCGCGTGCGGAGGCGAGTGCCTCGCGGCTCGCTCCATTCATCGGCCGGCCTCAGCCTTCGTCGCGTCGGACTCCGCCTTGGCCTCGAGGTCGTCGAGGAAGCGGTCGATGGTCCGGCTCTGCCGGGCGTGGTCCTCGAGGGACTCGCCGACGAGCTTGCCGGCCAGGTCGGTGGCGAGCTTGCCCACGTCCTGGCGCAGCGCCTGGGCGGCCGCCTTGCGGTCCGCCGCGATCTGGGCGTGGCCGGCGGCGATGATCTCCTCACGCTGCCGCTGGCCCTCGGCGCGCATCTCGGCGATGAGCGTCGCGCCCTGCTCCTGCGCCTCCTGGCGCAGGCGCGCGGCCTCGTGGCGGGCGTCGGCGAGCTGGGCCCGGTAGTCCGCGAGAACCTGCTGGGCCTCGGCCTGAGTCGCCTCGGCATCCTCGATCCGGCCTTCGATCTGCGCCCGGCGCTCGTCCAGAACCTTGTTGATGTTCGGGAGGAGCTTCTTGGCGAGGAAGCCGAAGACGATGAAGAAAGCGATCAGGCCGATGACCAGCTCTGGAATCGGCGGGATGAGGGGGTTCTCAGGAACCTCCGCCGCCAAGTTGACCAGGGCGTTCACATCAGTGCCTTCCGTCTGAATGGATAGTCGATGCGGCTTCGTTTACTTGTAGACGAAGCCCATGACGATGCCGATCAGGGCGAGAGCCTCACAGAAGGCGAAACCCATGATCTGGTTGGTGCGGATCAGGCCGGCGGCCTCGGGCTGGCGGGCCAGGGCCTGGGTGCCGTTACCGAAGATGATGCCGACGCCGACGCCGGGGCCGATCGCGGCGAGGCCGTAACCGATCGCGGCGACGTTGCCGACCACCGTGGTCTTGGCGGAGTCGCCGGCGGCGGCGAGGTGGTTGACCATCTCGAGAGCAGCGGACATGCCGTTACTTCCTTCTCGTTTCACGTACCGGTGGGGGTTGGCCACCGGACAGCTGTTGGGGTGGGAGCCGGGGTGCTCAGTGGTGCTCGGCGAGCGCGCCCTGGACGTAGTTGCAGGCCAGAAGGACGAAGACGTACGCCTGGACGGCCTGGATGAACAGCTCGAAGGCCGTCATCAGGATGGTCATGATGAACGAGGCGCCGGCGTACACGAAGCCGATCCCGTTCAGGAGGTACCAGCTGGCGACCGTGAACATCAGGATCAGCAGGTGGCCCGCGAACATGTTCGCGAAGAGTCGCACGGCGTGGGTGAAGGGCCGGATGATGAGGTTCGAGAAGAGCTCGATGACCATCAGCAGCGGCAGGACCCAGCCCAGCGACTTGTCATAGCCGGTGAAGTTCTTGAAGGCGCCGACGAAGCCGTGCTTCTTGAAGGTGAGGAAGACCCACAGGATGTAGACGATCGCCGCGAGGCCCGCGGGGAAGGCGATCACCGACGTCACCGGGAAGGAGGCGACCGGGATGATCGACCAGAGGTTCATGATCCACACGAAGAAGAACAGCGAGACCATGAAGGGGACGTACTTCTCGCCCTCCTTCTTGCCCAGCGCGTCGTAGACGAGCCCGCGGCGCACGAAGTCATACCCCGCCTCGCCGATCATCTGCAGCTTGCCGGGAACGACCTTGGCCCGGCCGAACGCGGCCCAGAAGAACCACACCACGACGACCGTGCTGAGCAGTGCCAGCAGCATCGGCTTGTTGAACTCGAAGCCGCCGATGGTGAAGAGCGGCTCGAAGACGAAGTTATGAAGCCCGGGAGCATCAAAGCCGCACCCGGAAAAGATGTGGCAGTCGGTCTCGAAGGCGAGCATCGTTTCAGCACTCACCGCGAGCTCCTTCAGCGTGGCGCATGGGTACGGCAACCTCGTTGTGTCGGCGCGGCGTTGAACCACGGAGCGGCACTGGACTGGTGTTACGGATTGGGGGGCGGCTGGTCGGCGCGGAGCCGGACCGGATCACAGGCATCGGCCGCGAGAACTTCCCGTTCCTTTTCTCGGACTTCGGGAGCTCAGCCGCCTGCGCCATCTGCGCCGCAGTTGGCACCGGACGATAGCAGGCCCGGATGAGGCCGTTTATCTCGGCCCTACGTGTCACGTCGGTGACCCCGCCGTCTCCGCCGTCTTCGTCTCCGCGGAGCCGGGATCCACGTACAGGATCTTCGCCTTCATATGGCCGCGCGTCTGGGCGGCGATCCATACGAGAGTGGCGGCGAGCAGCGTGAACGCAAATGCCTTGGTGTCGAAGAGCGTTGTGTTCTTGAAGGCGATGAGGAACACCGCCACGAACAGGATCTGCACGGTGTACAGCAGCAGGCCCATCATCTGGAACAGCTGCGGAAGCTTCTTCGCGGTCTGCTGGAGGACGGTGAGTCCGGCCCCCATCACCAGCACCACCAGCGCGGTGCCGACGACGGCGCCGATCGCCCCTGACGCGCCCGCGAGGACACCGCTCACGGCGACGGCGAGGGCGCCGGCGGCGAGGGTGGGCACGACGGCGTGGAGGAGTAGTCGGGCGTCATTCGACTGCATGGTGGCGCTCCGGCATTGGGTGGGGGTGTGTCGTCAGGGACGAGCGTAGACCCGGCCCGAGGAGGAACCTGGGGCCAATGAACCGTCGCACTACGGTCCTTCGGCTCTGTCACCGGGTTTCGTGAACGGTATCACAAACTATTTGATGAGGTCTTTACCTGCTTCGTGTGGATCCTGTCACACGTGAGAGTGACGGCGCACATAGGTGCACTGACGGCCCGCACTTTGTCTGGTATGGGGTCAACGATCCCGATTCCCGACACCCGTGCGGGCGACTTCCGGGCACCTCAGTGATGACTCCCGGCCTTCCTGCGGTCCACGAAGCGTGACCGGTCGCCGATCGCCGTGGCGCCGTGCAGCCCGGCGGCGAGCGCCGCCCGGCGCTCCTCCCCCGGCTCCCCGGCGGCCTCCCCGGACCGGCCCGCGCCGGCCTCCGCGGCCCCGGCCGCCGGTACGCGCACCACCCGGCGGTAGCGCGGCGGCACCAGCCGCTGGGCCCACATCGGGGCGCGCGGGGTGAAGCGCGGCAGCAGGAGCAGCACCAGGCCCACCGCGCTGAGCAGCACGATCCCCAGGACGATCCACATGCTCGCGTCGTTCGCCGAGTACGCCACCGCGCCGAACGCGATCAGCGCCGACCAGAAGTACATGATCAGCACCGCGCGGCTGTGGGAATGGCCGATCTCCAGCAGCCGGTGGTGCAGGTGCCCGCGGTCCGCGGCGAACGGCGACTGGCCCTGCCACGTCCGCCGCACAATGGCCAGAAACAGGTCCGCGACCGGCACCGCGATGATCGTCAGCGGCAGCAGCAGCGGGATGTAGACCGGCACCATCGCGTGGGTCGCCTCGCGCAGACCGCCCGCCTTCTGGTTGAGCAGGTCGGGGTCCACCTGGCCGGTCAGCGAGACCGCGCCGGCCGCCATGACCAGGCCGATCAGCATCGACCCCGAGTCGCCCATGAAGATCCGCGCCGGGTGCATGTTGTGCGGCAGGAAGCCCAGGCACATGCCCATCAGCACGACCGAGAAGAGGGTGGCGGGCGCCGCCGCCTCGATGCCGTAGCCGAACCAGAGCCGGTAGGTGTACATGAAGAACGCGGCCGCGGCGATGCAGACCATGCCGGACGCCAGGCCGTCCAGGCCGTCGACGAAGTTCACCGCGTTGATGGTGATCACGACCAGGGCGACGGTCAGCAGCGTGCCCTGCATCGGGGTCAGCGCGACCGTGCCGATACCGGGCACCGGGAGGTAGAGGATGGTCAGGCCCTGGAGGACCATCACACCCGCGGCGATCATCTGGCCGCCCAGCTTGACCAGCGCGTCCACGCCCCACTTGTCGTCCAGGACGCCGAGGATCCAGATCAGCGCGGCGCCGGACAGCAGGGCGCGCGGCTCGTTCGTCTCGAAGACGCTCTTGAGGTTGGTCAGGTGCGCGGCCACCAGCAGTCCCGCGCACAGCCCGCCGAACATCGCGATCCCGCCCAGGCGCGGCGTCGGCTCGCGGTGGACGTCCCGCGCGCGGATCTCCGGCATCGCACCGGCGGCGATCGCGAACTTCCGCACCGGCCCGGTCAGGAGGTAGGTCACCGCGGCAGTGACGCACAGCGTCAGCAGGTATTCACGCACGGGCTGCCCCATCGAGATAGCTGGCCATCACAGCCCCACACCTTATGCGTGTCCGGCCGGTGGCCGTGACACAGGGGAATACGGGGAAGGACGCGGCCACCCCGCGGGCGGTTCCCGGGCCGGCCGGCACCAGGGCGGAATTCAGCCCTCTTCGGGATAGGGCGGGAACCGGCCGACGAGCCCGGCGACCGCCGCGCGCACCGCGCCCTCCTCGCGCAGCGCCGCCCCGATCAGCTCGGCGATCCGGTGCATCTCGGCCACGCCCATGCCCTGGGTGGTGACCGCGGCGGTGCCCAGCCGGATACCGGCCGGCCAGCCGCCGCCTGCCCCGGGGGCCGCGCCGCGCGGCAGCGCGCAGATGTCCAGGACGATCCCGGCGGCGGCCAGCCGGCCCCGCGCGGTGCGCGCCTCCACGCCCAGCGGCGCGGTGTCCGCGGTGATCAGATGGGTGTCGGTGCCGCCGGTGGTGACCGCCAGGCCCTGCTCGGCGAGCGCCCCGGCCAGCGCCCGGGCGTTGGCGACGACCTGCCGCGCGTAGGCCCGGAACGCGGGGGTGGCGGCCTCGGCGAACGCCACCGCCTTGGCGGCCACCGCGTTCATCTGGGCGCCGCCCTGGGTGAACGGGAACACCGCCCGGTCGATCCGCTCGGCCAGCCGCGCCCGGCACAGGATCATCCCGCCGCGCGGCCCACGCAGCACCTTGTGGGTGGTCGCGCACACCACGTCGGCGTACGGCACCGGGCTGGGCGCCGCGCCGCCGGCGATCAGGCCCATCGGGTGCGCCACATCGGCGATCAGGTACGCGCCGGTCTCGTCGGCGATATCGCGCAGCGCCGCGTAGTCGATGTGCCGGGGATACGAGATCGAGCCGCAGACCAGGGCCTTGGGCCGCCGGGCGCGGGCCAGCGCGCGGATCGCGGCGTAGTCCAGCAGGCCGCTCGCCTCGTCCACGCCGTAGCCGGCGAAGTCGAACCAGCGGCCGGAGAAGTTCGCCGGGGAGCCGTGGGTGAGGTGGCCGCCGTGCGGCAGGGACATGGCCAGCACGGTGTCCCCCGGGCGCAGCAGGGCGGCGTACGCGGCGAGTACGGCGGAGGACCCGGAGTGGGACTGGACGTTGGCGTGCTCGGCGCCGAACAGGGCCTTGGCGCGCTCCACCGCGATCCGCTCGGCCAGATCGACGATCTCGCAGCCGCCGTGGTGCCGGGCGCCGGGGTAGCCCTCGGCGTACTTGTTGGCGAGCGGGGAGCCGAGGGCGGCGAGGACGGCCGGCGAGGCGAAGTTCTCGGCGGCGATGAGCTGGAGGCCGTCGGCCTGCCGGGCGCTCTCGGCGAGCAGCACCCCGGCGATCTCGGGGTCCTGGTCGAGCAGTGCGGCGAAGTCCGGGGTGCCGGGGGGCCGGGTGACCTCGTCGCGGGCGGCGGCGCGCGCCCGCTCCTGGGCGGTCTCGGCCGCGGCGGCGGTCCGGGGTCCGGCGGCGGTGGCGCGGCCGGGCGGGGAGGTGCGGCGGGATGACGCGGTGGTGGCGGGCATCGCTGGCTCCGGGCCTCGTACGGGACCAGGGCACGTCGCACGTGCCCCCGGGGACCGTCCGGCCCTGCGTACCGGGCAGGCCCCGATCCCACTGTAGGCGCGGCCCCGGGATCGGGCGCGGTGTGCGCGGCCAACGGGGGCGGGGCCGGCCCGGGGGCCGCCAGAGGGGCTCCAGGGCCGCTCAGGGGGCCTTCGGGCCGGGCGCCGGGGCTCCGGGCCGCCGGTGCCGCGCGGGCGGTCAGGCGGCCCGCGTGCGCCGCCGGCCCGTTACGCGGGCGCCGGTACGCCCGTCAGCGCCGTGACGACCGGGTCCAGGGCGCGGTTGATCTCCTCGCCGATGGAGCGGAAGAACGTGATCGGCGCGCCGTAGGGGTCGTAGACCTCGTCGGACTCCGGGTTGGGCGCCAGCAGCCAGCCGCGCAGCGCGGCGGCCGCGCCGACCAGGGCGCGGGCGCGCTCGACCAGCCCGCCGCCGGGCAGGTCCGGGTCGGGTGCCGGGAGGGTGGCCGGGTCTATCGCGCGCACCAGCCGGTTGAACTCCTTCAGGGTGAAGGTCCGCAGCCCGGCGGAGTGGCCCATGGAGATGACCTGGGCGCGGTGGTCGCGGGTGGCGGTGAGCACCAGGTCGGCCCGGATGACGTGCTCGTCGAGGAGTTCGCGGCCGATGAAGCCGGCCGGGTCCGCGCCGTAGTCGGCCAGCACCGTCGCCGCGTGCGCCTCCATGGGGGCGCCTTCGTGGCCCCAGGTGCCGGCGCTCTCGACCAGCAGCCCGCAGCCGCGCACGGCCTGCGCGGAGCCCAGGCGCTCCTGGAGGGCGTGGCGGTGCAGCCGTTCGGTGATCGGCGAGCGGCAGACGTTGCCGGTGCTGACGTGGAGGATCCGGAAACAGGGCGCGGGGTCCGCCGGGGCGGAGAGGGGGTCGCCGCCCGGGACCGCTATGCCACGCCCCGGGGGCGGCATCAATTGGCCACCTCGAGCTCGGGTACCACCTTGCGGAGCTCGTCGGCGCCGATCGCGCCCTCGCGCAGCAGTACCGGCACCGGGCCGGTGACGTCCACGATGGAGGAGGGCACCGCGGCGGGCGTCGGGCCGGCGTCGAGGTAGACGGAGACGGAGTCGCCGAGCATCTCCTGGGCGGCGTCGCAGTCCTGCGGGGAGGGGTGGCCGGAGAGGTTGGCGCTGGAGACCGCCATCGGGCCGAACTCCCCCAGCAGCTCGATGGCGACCGGGTGCAGCGGCATCCGGACCGCGACCGTCCCGCGGGTCTCGCCCAGATCCCAGGTCAGCGACGGCTGGTGCCGGGCGACGAGGGTCAGCGCGCCCGGCCAGAACGCGTCGACCAGCTCCCACGCCTGCTCGGAGAACTCGGTGACCAGGCCGTGCAGGGTGTTGGGGGACCCGACCAGGACCGGGGACGGCATCCCCCGGCCGCGGCCCTTCGCCTCCAGCAGATCGCCGACGGCCTCCGGGCTGAAGGCGTCCGCGCCGATGCCGTAGACGGTGTCGGTCGGCAGCACGACCAGCTCGCCGCGGCGGACGGCCGAGGCGGCCTCACGCAGGCCGGTCGCGCGGTCGGTCGCGTCGCTGCAGTCGTATCGCCGTGCCATTAGCGGTCCTCCTCGTGCAAAACGGTTACGCGGAACGAATACTGCGGATGCGTCGGCGGCATCGGGCGCCGGGGCGGGCGGCTCATGGCGTGGCCCGGCGGGCGGTGGCGAAACGGGGCCGGTTGTTGAGGTCGGGGTGATCGGCCGCGTCCGCCCAGCCCTGCTCCTCGCTGAAGATCCACGGCACCTGGCCGCCCTGGGTGTCGGCGTGCTCGATGACGACCACGCCGCCGGGCCGCAGCAGGCGGTGCGCGGTCCGCTCGATGCCGCGGATGGTGTCCAGCCCGTCCTCGCCGGAGAACAGCGCCAGCTCCGGATCGTGGTCGCGGGCCTCCGGCGCCACGTGCTCCCACTCGGTGAGCGGGATGTACGGCGGGTTGGAGATCACCAGGTCGACCTGCCCGTCCAGTTCGGGGAGGGCGGAAAGCGCGTCGCCCTGGTGGAGAACGACGCGGGACCCCTCGACGTTCTTGCGCGCGTAGGCCAGGGCGTCGTCGGACAGCTCCACGGCGTGCACCCGGGACCGCGGCACCTCCTGCGCCAGGGCCAGCGCGATCGCGCCGGATCCGGTGCACAGGTCGACGATGAGCGGTTCGACGACGTCCATGGCGCGGACCGCGTCTATGGCCCAGCCGACCACCGACTCGGTCTCCGGCCGGGGCACGAACACCCCTGGCCCGACGGCGAGTTCGAGGTAGCGGAAGAACGCCCGGCCGGTGATGTGCTGGAGCGGTTCGCGCGCCTCGCGGCGGGCGACGGCCTCCCAGTAGCGGGCGTCGAAGTCCGCGTCGGGGACGGTGTGCAGCTGGCTGCGCTTGACGCCGTGCACGTGCGCGGCCAGCTCCTCGGCGTCGAAGCGCGGTGAGGGCACACCGGCGTCGGCCAGCCGCTGGGTGGCCTGGGCCACCTCGGCGAGCAGCAGGTTCACGGGGGTCCTCCAGCCGTGCGGACGGGTTGTGCGTTCTTACTGTGCGGCGGCGAGCTTGGCCGCCGCGTCGGCGTCGACGCACGCCTGGATGACCGGGTCCAGCTCGCCGTCGAGCACCTGGTCGAGGTTGTACGCCTTGAAGCCGACCCGGTGGTCCGAGATGCGGTTCTCCGGGTAGTTGTACGTGCGGATGCGCTCGGAGCGGTCGACGGTGCGCACCTGGCTGCGCCGGGCGTCGGACGCCTCCCGCTCGGCCTCCTCCTGGGCCGCGGCCAGCAGCCGCGAGCGGAGGATGCGCAGGGCCTGCTCCTTGTTCTGGAGCTGGCTCTTCTCGTTCTGGCAGGAGACCACGATGCCGGTGGGCAGGTGGGTGATCCGGACGGCGGAGTCGGTGGTGTTGACGGACTGGCCGCCGGGGCCGGACGAGCGGTAGACGTCGATCCGCAGGTCGTTGGCGTTGATCTCCACCTCGACCTCCTCGGCCTCGGGGGTGACGAGCACGCCGGCCGCGGAGGTGTGGATGCGGCCCTGGGACTCGGTGGCGGGCACCCGCTGGACGCGGTGCACCCCGCCCTCGTACTTCAGCCGCGCCCAGACGCCCTGGCCGGGCTCGGCGCCGCCCTTGGCCTTCACCGCGACCTGGACGTCCTTGTAGCCGCCGAGGTCGGACTCGTTGGCGTCCAGGATCTCGGTCTTCCAGCCGACCCGCTCGGCGTAGCGCAGGTACATCCGCAGCAGGTCGCCGGCGAACAGCGCGGACTCCTCGCCGCCCTCGCCGGCCTTGACCTCGAGGATGACGTCCTTGTCGTCGCTGGGGTCGCGCGGGACGAGCAGCAGCCGGAGCTTCTCGGTCAGCTCGGTGCGGCGGGCGTCGAGCTCCTTGACCTCGTCGGCGAACTCCGGGTCGTCCGCGGCCAGTTCGCGGGCGGTCCCGATGTCGTCGCCGGTCCGCTTCCACGCGCGGTACGTGGCGATGATCGGGGTCAGCTCGGCGTAGCGCTTGTGGAGCCGCATGGCCTCGCGCTGATCGGCGTGGACCGCGGGGTCGGCCAGCCGCTTCTCAAGGGCGGCGTGCTCGCCGACCAGTTCCTCGACCGCCTCGAACATCGTGTGTTCCTCTGCTGACTGCTGGTGTGGCTTTCCGGGGCGGGGTGCCCCGCTGCCGCGGTGCGGCGGGCCGTCCCCCGGCCGGGCGGGCGGAGGGTACGGACGACAAAGACGCCGGTCCGGTCCCCCCTGTCCGGGGGCGACCGGAGACCGGCGCCTTGCGGGTCGCTACTTCGCGGCCTTGGCGTTCTTGCCGAAGCGGGCCTCGAAGCGGGCCACGCGGCCGCCCGTGTCCAGGATCTTCTGCTTGCCGGTGTAGAACGGGTGGCACTCGGAGCAGATGTCGGCACGGATGGTGCCGCCGGCCACGGTGCTACGGGTGGTGAACGACGCGCCGCAGGTGCAGCTGACCTGGGTCTCGACGTACTCCGGGTGGATGTCGCGCTTCAAGGGATTCTCCTAGGTTCGGGAGTGCACCGGGTCGTGGCGCGGTTTGCGTCACGTGAACCGGGGCCGACGATCCAGTCTGCCAGGACTGGCCGTATCTCCCAAAACCGGGGTGCGGCCGCCGGTATTCCCCGGGCCGCCGGGGGCCCGGGGACGGCTACTTGACGTAGTGGGCCGTACCGCCCTTGTCACCCGCCGAGCCCTTGAGCGCGGCCTTGGGGATGTCCTGGTCGGTGCGGAGCGCGTCCCAGACCATGCGGCTCTGCGCGGTCAGCGGCAGCACGCGGTCGGGGTCGGCCGGGTCGTAGGCGACCGGCAGGGTCACCATGTCGACGCGGTCGGAGGGGATGCCGCCCAGTTCCTTTCCGAGGCCGGTCAGCGCGGTGACGGAGTTCAGGTCGGTGTCGGTGGTGACGGCCTTGGTGGCGGTGTCGGCGATGGCGTAGAGCTTGGCGGGGTTGGTGAGCACGCCGACGCTGCGGACCTGCTGCATCAGCGCCTTGACGAAGGTCTGCTGGAGCTGGATGCGGCCCAGGTCGCTGCCGTCGCCGCCGGGGACGCCGTGCCGGGTGCGGACGAGGCCGAGGGCGTCCTCGCCGTTGAGGGTGTGCGTGCCGGGCGCGAGGTGCAGGTGGCTGTACTTGTCGTTGATCGGCTTGGTGGTGGTGATCGGGACGCCGCCGAGCGCGTCGATGAGCTTCTTGAAGCCGGTGAAGTCGACTTCCAGGAAGTGGTCCATGCGGATGCCGCTCATCGACTCCACGGTCTTGACCGCGCACGCCGGGCCGCCGACCTCGAAGGCGGTGTTGAACATCACCCGCCGCGCGCCCGGCACGGGCCGGCCGTCCTTGGTGCAGTCGGGCCGGGTGATCAGGGTGTCCCGGGGGATGCTGACGACGCCGGCCTTCTGGTGGCCGCGGTAGACGTGCACGACCATCGCGGTGTCGGAGCGCGCACCGCCCTCGTCCCGGCCGTAGGCGGCGTTCTTCCCGGCCCGGGAGTCGGAGCCCATGACGAGGATGTCCATCGAGCCGTTGTCGACGTTCTTGGGCCGGTCGCGGCCGAGCGCGGCGTTGATGTCCACGCCCTTGAGGTTGCCGTTGAGCTTGAAGTAGACGTAGCCGAGGCCGGCGCCGCCCAGCAGCACCACGCTGACCAGCGCGCACAGCGTGACGGTCAGGATCCGGCGGCCCCGGGGCGGCGCCTTGCGGCGGCGGCCGGTGGGGCGCAGCGCGCGGCCGCGGCTGCCGTTCTGCGGTGCGCTCCCGTCGCGTGGCGCCATCTGCTCCTCAGCCCTTCGTCGCTCGACTGCTTCTCGCCGTCCCCCTGCCGCAGGCGGTTGATTGCCCTGTCAGACGGGAGGCCGACCGGAAGGGTTGCACAGCGGGTGATGAGCGTTTTCTTAGAAAGGCGGCCCGGCCGACCGCTGCCCCGGGCCGGTTTCCCCGCTCTCACCAGGCGTTTCGCCGTCCGGGACGGTCCGGTGGAAAGGGGGTGCGCGGTACGGATCTGTGCGAAAGGTCTCAAGCGGGACGCGGCGCGGCGGGGAACGGCGCGGGCCCCCTCGTCCGCGGGGGACGAGGGGGCCCGGTCATCGCTCGGCGCGCGGCCGCGGGCGTCAGTCGTTGCCGTTGCCCGTGGTCGGCGTCGTCTTCTGGATCTGGAGCAGGAACTCCGCGTTGGACTTGGTCTGCTTCATCTTGTCCAGCAGGAGTTCGATGGCCTGCTGCTGGTCCAGCGCGTGCAGCACCCGGCGCAGCTTCCAGACGATGGACAGCTCCTCGCTGCCCATGAGGATCTCCTCCTTGCGGGTGCTGGACGCGTCGACGTCCACCGCGGGGAAGATCCGCTTGTCGGAGAGCTTGCGGTCGAGCTTGAGCTCGAGGTTGCCGGTGCCCTTGAACTCCTCGAAGATCACCTCGTCCATCCGGGAGCCGGTCTCGACCAGCGCGGTGGCCAGGATGGTCAGCGAACCGCCGTCCTCGATGTTCCGCGCCGCGCCGAAGAAGCGCTTCGGCGGGTACAGCGCGGTCGAGTCGACACCACCGGACAGGATGCGGCCGGAGGCGGGCGCCGCGAGGTTGTACGCGCGGCCCAGGCGGGTGATGGAGTCCAGCAGGACGACCACGTCGTGGCCCAGCTCCACCAGGCGCTTGGCGCGCTCGATGGCGAGCTCGGCGACGGTGGTGTGGTCCTCGGCCGGGCGGTCGAAGGTCGAGGAGATGACCTCGCCCTTGACCGACCGCTGCATGTCGGTGACCTCTTCGGGACGCTCGTCGACGAGGACGACCATCAGGTGGCACTCGGGGTTGTTGCGGGTGATCGAGTTGGCGATCGCCTGCATGATCATGGTCTTGCCGGTCTTCGGCGGCGCCACGATCAGACCGCGCTGGCCCTTGCCGATCGGGGTGATCAGGTCGATGATCCGGGTCGTCAGCCCGCCCGACTCGCCCTCCAGGCGCAGCCGCTCCTGCGGGTAAAGGGGCGTCAGCTTCCCGAACTCCGCGCGCTGGCGGCTCTGTTCGGGCGCCATGCTGTTGACGCTGTCCAGCCGCACCAGGGCGTTGAACTTCTCGCGCCGCTCGCCGTCCTTGGGCTGGCGGACCGCGCCGGTGACGTGGTCGCCCTTGCGCAGGCCGTTCTTGCGGACCTGGGCGAGCGAGACGTAGACGTCGTTCGGACCGGGGAGGTAGCCGGAGGTCCGGATGAACGCGTAGTTGTCGAGGATGTCGAGGATGCCCGCGACGGGGATCAGCACGTCGTCCTCGGACACCTGCGGCTCGTTGGCGAACTCCTCGCGCCCGCGGCGCCCGCGGCGGTCGCGGTAGCGGCCGCGCCGGCCGCGCCGGCCGCCCTCGAAGTCCTCGTCGTCGTCGCGGCGGTCGCGCGGGCGGTTGCCGCCCTGGCCGCCGCCGTCGCCGGCGTCGCTCTTGCGCCGGTCGCGGTCGCGGTCGCGGTCCCCGCGGTCCCGGTCGCGCTCGCGGCGGCCCCGCTCGCCCTTCTGGCCGCGGTCCTGGCGGTCGCCGCGGTCCTGCCGCTCGCCGCCCTTGGACCGGCCCTCGCCGGTCTCCTGCGGGGCGGTCGCGGTGTCGGCGCGGGCCTCGGCGCGGACCGCGGTGGCGGCCTCGGTGCGGGCCTCGCCCTCGGGGCTGCCCGCGGGCGCGGTGGCCCGGCGCCGGCGGCGCTCGCCGGCCGGTGCCTCGTCGGCGGGGGCGCCCTGCTCGGCCGAGACCTTGGGCGAGGGCTGGCCGGGGATGTCGATCTGCTGCTGGGTCCCGGCCTTCTCCGCGGTCTTCGCCGCCTTGGCGGGCTTGTCGGCCTTGGCCGCCGGCTCGGCCTCCTCGCCGGTACGGGCCTTGGAGGTCGTACGGCGCTTGGGCTTGGTCTCGGTGTCGGCGGCGGGCGCGTCGGCCTTGGCTGCGGTCCCGGAGCCGGCTGCCTGCCTCTCCTTGATGACCTCGATCAGCTGGCTCTTGCGCATCCGCGCGGTGCCCTTGATACCGAGGCCGGAGGCAATCTGCTGCAGCTCCGCCAGGACCATGCCCTCAAGGCCGGTGCCGGAACGGCGGCGCCGCGTGGTGGCAGGCGCGGGAGCGTCCGTGGCGGGCGTGGTGGCACTGCCATCGGTGCGCGCGCCCATCAGATCGGTGGTGTCGCTCACGAAGGGTCCTTCCCTGGAGCGGGCGTCGGCCTGTCTGGCTCGGCGACCGGTTGTGCTGTCCGGCTGGGTCCTTGGTCTTGCGGACCGGGCCGGGGCGGTGGTCCCGCCGGATACGGCGGAAAGATCAATTCATGGCTCCGGCGTGAAGATGTTGAGGTGTGGCTGGTGTCGTCACGCCGATTCCGGAGCTTTGCTCACTTCTGCTCAGGACAAAAGCTCCAAGCAGTTTGGGAGGCTCCCGGAAGAAAGTGGTCCCGATGGGGGACACGAAGCACCGCGCCAGACTGGCGTCGGGTACTGACTTGAGGTTAACACTACCGGATCCAACAAACATTCCCCCTCTCCAAGACCGGCACTCTACGATCACTCCGTGTGATCACCCGGCGAGCGGCAGCACACATGTGCCGTCCGCGTCGAGGGTCAGCCGGTTGGCCGCCCACCCCTCTCCCGCCAGCGCCGCGACCTTGTCGGCCGTGGCCTCTTCGACCAGTGCGAGCACCGTGGGGCCCGCACCGGAGATGACCGCGGGGACACCGTCCGCCCGCAGTCGGTTCACCAGGCCCGTGCTCTCCGGCATCGCGGGGGCGCGGTAGTCCTGGTGAAGTCGGTCCTCGGTCGCGGCGAGCAGCAGCTCGGGGCGCCTGGTCAGGGCCTCGACGAGCAGTGCGGCGCGGCCGGCGTTGGCCGCCGCGTCCCCGTGCGGGACGGTGCGCGGCAGCAGTCCGCGGGCGGTCTCGGTCAGCACCGGCTTCCCCGGGACGAAGACCACCGGAACGATGGAAGCGGCCGGTTCCATCCGGATCGCCCGGGCGCTGCCGGTGTCCGTCCAGGCGAGCGTGAAACCGCCGAGCAGGCAGGCGGCGACGTTGTCGGGGTGGCCCTCGATCTCGTTGGCCAGCTCCAGCAGCGCGGCGTCGTCGAGCTTCTGCTCGCCGCCTATCGTCACGGCGCGGGCGGCGACGATCCCGGCGCAGATGGCGGCCGAGGAGGAGCCCAGGCCGCGGCCGTGCGGGATGCGGTTGGCGCAGACGATCTCCAGGCCGCGCGGCTGGCCGCCGAGCACGTCGAAGGCGGCGCGCATGGACCGGACGAGCAGATGGCGCTCGTCGCGCGGCAGCGTGTCCGCCCCCTCGCCGGCGATGTCGACGTGCAGGCCGGAGTCGGCGACACGTACCACGACGTCGTCGTACAGGCCCAGGGAAAGACCCAGGGCATCGAAGCCGGGACCGAGATTGGCGCTGGTAGCGGGGGTGCGCACCCGGACGGCGGCGGCGCGGAACGCGGGACCGGCCATCGCTCGATGACTCTCCTTGATTGATGCTGCGGTACTGCCCCGGAGCACAGCTCCGCGGCGCCGAGGCGCCCGGACGGCTCGTGGGGTCTGTTCTGACCTGCCCTGCGCGCCACTGCGTTATGCCGTGGGGAGGGGAGTTGGGTGCCAGCCTATCGAAGGAAGGTTCTGTCGCGACATAGGGCGCACAGGAGGCGCACGAAGCGTGTCGCGCGCCTTCCCGTGCCCCGACGCGATCTTTGCAGTGTTTGCAGTGTTTGCTCGGGGTTGCTGCGTTTGCTGCGTTCGCTGCGGGGGCGGGGGCCCTCCCGCGGCGGCGGGAGGTGCGGCGCGGGAGGTGGCGGGCGGCCGGCCGGCTCCGCCACCCCCGCGCGTCCGCGCAGGTCCCGGGGGGTGTCCGGGCCGGTCAGCCGAGGCCGAGGCGCTCGGCGGCGGCGTCCGCGTCGACCGGGACCGTGACCGGCTGCGGGGCGCCGGCCACCGCCCAGTCCGGGTCCTTGAGGCCGTTGCCGGTGACGGTGCAGACGATCCGCTGGCCCGGGTCGACCCGGCCCTCCTCGGCGGCCTTGAGCAGACCGGCGACCGAGGCGGCCGACGCGGGCTCCACGAAGACGCCTTCCTTGGCGGCCAACAGGCGGTAGGCCGCGAGGATTTGACGGTCCGTCACCTCGTCGATGAGGCCGCCCGACTCGTCCCGGGCGCGCTCGGCGAACTCCCACGAGGCGGGGTTGCCGATCCGGATCGCGGTGGCGATGGTGTGCGGGTCCTTGACCACCTCACCGCGCACGATCGGCGCGCTGCCGGACGCCTGGAAGCCCCACATCCGCGGGGTGCGGGCGGCGATGCCGTCGGCCGCGTACTCGCGGTAGCCCTTCCAGTAGGCGGTGATGTTGCCGGCGTTGCCGACCGGCAGGACGTGGATGTCCGGGGCGTCGCCGAGCATGTCGACGATTTCGAAGGCGGCGGTCTTCTGGCCCTCGATACGCACCGGGTTGACGGAGTTCACAAGTGCGACCGGGTACTTCTCCGACAGGCCCCGCGCGAGCGTCAGGCAGTCGTCGAAATTCCCGTCGACCTGGAGGATCTTGGCGCCGTGCACCAGCGCCTGGCCCATCTTGCCGAGCGCGATCTTGCCCTGCGGGACCAGCACCGCGCAGACCATCCCGGCCCGGACCGCGTAGGCGGCGGCCGAGGCGGAGGTGTTGCCGGTGGAGGCGCAGATGACGGCCTTGGCGCCGTCCTCCTTGGCGCGGGTGATGGCCATCGTCATCCCGCGGTCCTTGAACGACCCGGTGGGGTTGGCGCCCTCGACCTTGAGGTGGACCTCGCAGCCGGTGCGCTCGGAGAGCACCTGCGCGGGCACCAGCGGCGTACCGCCCTCCCGGAGGGTGACGGCCTCGGTGGTGTCGCTGACCGGCAGCCGGTCGCGGTATTCCTCGATGATTCCGCGCCACTGACCGCTGGTGGTGGACACGGTGGACTTGGCAGACATGGGTTCCTTTACTCCCCTTCGACCCGCATGATGCTGACGACACCGCGGACGGTGTCCAGCTCGCGCAGCGCCCCGACCGTCGACGACAGGGCCGCGTCGGTCGCCCGGTGGGTGACGACGACGAGGTCCGCCTCGCCGTCCTTGCCCTGCTGACGGACCGTATCGATGGATACGCCGTGTTCGGCGAAGACCGTCGCGACCTGGGCCAGTACGCCCGGCTTGTCGGCCACGTCGAGACTGATGTGGTAGCGGGTGACGACCTCACCCATCGGGCTCACGGGCAGCGCGGTGTACGCCGACTCCCCCGGCCCGGTGGCTCCGGCGAGCTTGTTGCGGCAGACCGCGACGAGGTCGCCGAGGACCGCGGAGGCGGTGGGCGAGCCGCCCGCCCCGGGCCCGTAGAACATCAGCCGGCCGGCCGCCTCGGCCTCCACGAAGACCGCGTTGTACGCCTCGCGCACGGAGGCCAGCGGATGCGTCAGCGGGATCATCGCCGGGTGCACCCGCGCGGTCACCGAACCGCCGTCCGCGGCCCGCTCGCAGATCGCCAGCAGCTTGACCGTGCAGCCCATCCGCTTGGCGGAGGCGATGTCGGACGCGGTGACCTCGGTGATGCCCTCGCGGTGCACGTCGTCGATGGTGACCCGGGTGTGGAAGGCGATCCCGGCCAGGATCGCGGCCTTCGCGGCGGCGTCGAAGCCCTCGACGTCGGCGGTCGGGTCGGCCTCGGCGTAGCCCAGCGCGGTGGCCTCGTCCAGCGCCTCGCTGTAGCCGGCGCCGGTGGTGTCCATCTTGTCGAGGATGAAGTTCGTGGTGCCGTTGACGATGCCCAGGACGCGGTTGACCTTGTCGCCGGCCAGCGATTCGCGCAGCGGGCGGACCAGCGGGATCGCGCCGGCGACCGCCGCCTCGTAGTACAGGTCCGCGCCGTGCTTCTCGGCCGCGGCGTGCAGCGCGGCGCCGTCGGCGGCGACCAGCGCCTTGTTGGCCGACACCACGCTCGCGCCGTGCTCGAACGCGGTGGTGATCAGGGCGCGGGCCGGCTCGATCCCGCCGATCACCTCGATGACGACGTCGATGTCGCCGCGTTTGACCAGCGCGGTGGCGTCGGTGGTGATCAGC
Source organism: Streptomyces sp. NRRL F-4489 (assembly GCF_001509485.1). GTDB lineage: Bacteria > Actinomycetota > Actinomycetes > Streptomycetales > Streptomycetaceae > Streptomyces. The sequence goes on along the minus strand of NZ_LLZI01000250.1, from coordinate 3,102 downwards.
TCGGCCGGGATGCCGGCCCGCACCCGCTCCGGGCGGCGGACGGCGATCCCGGCGAGCTCGACGGGCGCCCCGATGCGGGCGGCGAGGTCGTCGGCGTGCGTCGTCATGATGCGCGCCACCTCTGAGCCGACCACACCACAGCCCAGCAGCGCCACCTTCAGCGGACGCGTACGCATCATTCGACCTCGTCTTTTCTTCGATCCAGCGGTTTCACACGGTCACGCACCAGTTTCCTGGTCGTGGTCCAGTCTCACGCACCGGACGACCGTTTCCGCCGCTCGTCCGGATACCGAGACATTTATTTCATCCGGGGCCCGGTCCCGACGATCCGCCCCTACCCGACATCCAACCGCAGGAGATCTTCCTCCGTCTCCCGCCGGACGATCACCCGGGCCGCGCCCTCGCGGACCGCCACCACCGGCGGCCGCAGCGCGTGGTTGTAGTTGCTCGCCATGGACCGGCAGTACGCGCCGGTGGCCGGGACCGCCAGCAGGTCGCCGGGCGCCACGTCGGCGGGCAGGAACGCGTCCCGGACGACGATGTCGCCGCTCTCGCAGTGCTTGCCGACCACGCGCGAGAGCATCGGCTCCGCGTCCGACGTCCGGGAGGCCAGCACCACGCTGTACTCCGCGTCGTAGAGCGCGGTGCGGATGTTGTCCGACATCCCGCCGTCCACGGAGACGTACGTCCGCAGGCCCGCCAGCTCCTTGACCGTGCCGACCTCGTAGAGCGTGAACGCGGTCGGCCCGGCGATCGCGCGCCCCGGCTCGACCGACAGCCGCGGCACGGCCAGCCCCGCCGCCTCGCACTCCTTGGCGACGATCTCGCGCAGCGCCCCGGCGATCTCGTGCGGCTCACGCGGGTCGTCGTCCGAGGTGTACGCGATGCCGAGGCCGCCGCCGAGGTCGATCTCCGGCAGTTCGACGCCGTGCTCGTCCCGCACCTCGGCGAGCAGCTGCACCACCCGCCGCGCGGAGACCTCGAAACCGGCCATGTCGAAGATCTGCGAGCCGATGTGGCTGTGCACGCCGATGAGTTCGAGCCCGTCGAGCTTCAGCGCCCGCCGCACCGCCTCGGCGGCCTGGCCGCCGGCCAGCGCGATCCCGAACTTCTGGTCCTCGTGCGCGGTCGCGATGAACTCGTGGGTGTGCGCCTCGACACCCACCGTCACCCGGATCTGCACCCGCTGCCGCTTGCCGAGCCGCTCCGCGATGTGCGCCACCCGCACGATCTCCTGGAACGAGTCGAGCACGATCCGCCCGACGCCGGCCTCGACGGCCCGGGTGATCTCCTCGGTGCTCTTGTTGTTGCCGTGCAGTGCGATCCGCTCGGCGGGCATCCCCGCGTCCAGCGCGGTCGCCAGCTCACCGCCCGAGCAGACGTCGAGGTTGAGCCCCTCCTCGTTCAGCCACCGCACGATGGCCCGGGAGAGGAACGCCTTGCCCGCGTAGAACACATCGGCGTCCGGCCCGAACGCGTCCTTCCAGGCCCGGCAGCGCGCCCGGAAGTCCTCCTCGTCCAGGAAGTACGCCGGCGTGCCGAACTCCTCGGCGAGCGCGGTCACGGCCAGCCCGCCGACCGTCAGCACACCGTCGGCGTCCCGCCGGACGGTACGCGACCAGACGCGCGGGTCAAGGGAGTTGAGGTCGGCGGGCGGCGCGGTGTAGTGCCCCTCGGGCAGCACATCGCCATGCCGGGGCCCTGCGGGATGCGCGGAACGGCTCATATCGGAAACGGTCCCCTCAAGATGGGTCAGAGGTGGTGGTCAGGGGGGTGGGGGTTGGGCAGTTGACGGCTGAGCGGCGGGGGTCGGTCCGTGGATCGGGCAACGGAGGCGGTCCCGGTCGGTCCGGGGTCGGTCCCCGGCCCGCAGCACGGACCGGCCTCCGGAGCCCTCTCTCACACATGGTCGGGAGCGGAGATGCCGAGCAGGTGCAGGCCGTTGCGCAGCACCGTCCCCGCGGCTTCGGCAAGGGCCACCCGGGCGCGGTGCACGGCCGAGGGTTTCCGCTCGCCGACCGGCAGCGGCGGGAACACCTCCTGCCACCGCAGATACGCCTCCGCGGTCGCCTCCAGATGCCGCACGATCCGATCCGGCGCCCACCGCCACCGCGCGGCGGCGACAGCGGCGGGGTAGGTGGCGAGACACGTTTCCAGTGCTTGGAGGGCGGGGTGGGGGGCGCCGGGCATGGGTTCAGAGGGCGGGTCGCTCGGGGGGACGTGGCCCGGCGTCGCGTCGGCCGGGGGTACGAGGCCCGGCGACCCAGCGGCCGCGGGTACGTCGTCCCCCACCACATCCCCCGGCTCCCCGCCGAAGCCCAGCTCGCCGGCGTTCCGCACCATGGCGCGGGCGCGCGCGTACGCGTACTGCACCCGGAAACGGGCGTTGTCCTCCCGCTGCACCGGCCGCTCCGGCACCCGCACCGGATCGGCCGCCGCGGGCTTCAGCAGCACCCACCGCGCCTCATCCGCGCCCAGCCGCGCGACCAGCCCGGCCAGCCCGCCGTCGTCGCCCTTCGCGTCCTCAGCCGCGTCGCCCGACGCGGCGGCGCCCCGCCCGAGGCGCGCCATCACCTCACCGGCGACGCGCTCCCGCGCCCGGGCCCACTCCCCCGCGTACCGCGCGGGTCCGGCGGCCCGTCCCGGCCCCTGGGCGCCCGGCTCCGGCTCCCCGTACCGCGCGCCCCGCGCCAGTACGTCCGCCACGAGTCCGGCCGTCGCGCCCGCGCCGAGGTGGAAGTTCAGAAAACCAGGCCCGGCGATCTCGACCCGGGCGATCCCCGCGCTCCCGGCCAGCCGCCGGCGCAGGATCTCGGCCACCTCACGCGCCGGCAGCCCCGCCTGCCCGGCGAGCTGAAGCGCCACGTTGGAGGCGTACTCCCCGCACCCGGGACGGGGCGCCGGCCGCACCACGATCCGCTCCGGCACGGCCACGGACAGCTCCCGTTCCGCAACGGCACCGCGCACGGAGCGCAGGACGGTACGGGACAGTTCGGCCGGGGTCACACCCCAAGCGTAGGGGAGAGCGACCACCCCCACGCGAACCGGTTTCGCCCTGTGGACACCGCCCCACCAGGCCCTACGCCACCGCCCCCCGAAAGC
>NZ_LLZI01000249.1 GCF_001509485.1 Streptomyces sp. NRRL F-4489 | reverse complement strand
CGCGGCCCTCTCGAAGCCCCCCATATCGGCCCTCTAGCCCACCCTGATGACGACACGCCGGAGCCACCCGCCGTCCAACGGGTGAATACGTCGTTCCGCGCCACCCGAAGAGCCGACGTTGTCCCCCGAATGCGGCGTTCTCCGGTGGTGCCGCGCCCGATTACGGCTGACGGTGATCACGTCGCTACTGCGATCCGATGTGCCGACGAAGTGTCAGCCTTCGCAGTCGCGCCGAAAGGAACATGTCTCCATGCGCACTGCCCGCACTCTGCTCGCCTCCGCCGCCATCACGGCGGCGCTGACCATCTCCGCGCCCGCGGCATACGCCATGGGCCTGGCCGAGGACGTCACCTCGGGCAGCGGTACCGCGGTCACCGGCAACGACCACGACCACGGCAATAGCGACCACGACCGGAACGGCAGAGGCGACCGTGACCGTGACCACGGCCGTGACCGTGACCGTGACCACGGTCGGGACCACGACCGCGACCGTGACCGGGACCGTGACCGCGACCACGGCCGCGGTGACCACGACCACGGCCGCGACCACCACCGCAAGCCGCACGGCGGTGTGCACACCGGCGGCGGCGCGCTGGCCATGCCCGTGACCGGGGACTGGGACCAGGGCTACGGCGACGACCACGGCCGCGACCGTGACCGCGACCACGGCCGTGACCGTGACCGTGACCACGGCCGTGACCGTGACCGTGACCGTGACCACGGCCGTGACCGCGACCGTGACCACGGTGGCTACGGCGACCGCGACCACGGTGGCTACGGCGACCGCGACCACGGCCGCGGTGACCACGACCACTGGGGCCGCCGCCCGCACGGCGGTGTCCACACCGGTGGCGGCGGGATGGCGATGTCCGGCAGCGGTCTGGCCGCCGGCTCGGTCCTGATGCTCGGTGGTCTGGGTGCCGGTGCCTACATGCTGCGTCGCCGCAACACGTCGGGCACCGCGGCCTGATAAGGCTGCCCCCTCCGGAGGTCGATGTGCAGTCGCGGCCACCGTCCTCGCCGGACGGTGGCCGCGGCGATTGCGGCCCCGCCGCGCCGGTGCCGCGCGCCCCCTCCGCGCCTCGCCCCGCCCGCTCACGAAAGGCCCTCCCATGACCGCCCAGCAGCCGCCCCAGCCGAATCCCGACCCCGACCCGCCCACGGCAGCCGCCGCGGCCCGCCCCGCCGGGCGCGGCCTGATCTGGGCAGCGGGAGCCTTTCTGCTGGGTGCCTTCCTCGTCTACAACTCCGTCGACACCTCCGCGGACGCCACCACCCCGCAGTCCCGGCCCGCGGTCGCCGCCTCCGCCTCGCACCGGGCCGCCACGCCCCGCACCGACCTGGCGCTGCCCCGGTCCGCGCCGAAGCGGCTGACGATCCCGGAAATCGCCGTGGACGCGCCGTTCACCCAGCTCACCCTGGCCCCCACCGGGCAGCTCAACCCCCCGCCGGCCGGCGACACCAACCTCGTCGGATGGTTCAAGGACGGCGCGGCGCCGGGCGAGCGCGGTGCGGCGATCGTCGCGGGGCACGTCGACACCAAGACCGGGCCGGCGGTGTTCCTGCAACTGGAGACCCTCAAGCCCGGCAGCACCGTGGAGATCACCCGTGAGGACGGGATCGTCGCCACCTTCAAGATCGACTCGGTGGAGACGTTCAGCAAGGCGAACTTCCCCAACGACCGGGTCTACTCCGACACCCCCGACGCCCAGCTCCGGCTGATCACCTGCGGTGGCGCCTACGACCGCAAGGCCAAGGACTACGTGGCCAATGTGGTGGCGTTCGCCCACCTCGTCTCGTCGAAACGAGCCTGAAGCGCGAAGCGCGCGTGAACCGGCCATGACCACGGCCCGGGCCGGCCGGCCACCGGCCCGGGCCGTGCGAGCGCCCAGCCACGGGCCGTTCGCCTCCCTCCGGCCCGGGCCTTTCGCCTCCCGTCACCGCGCCCGACACGCGGTCCCGGCGGGTCTGCTCTCCGCGCGGAACGGCCGGGGAAATAATGGCGAATATGAGGCACCGAATTCCGCTCCGTGACGGGAAGAAATGAGCGCCCGCCGCAATCCTCCGGGCCCGCGCCGGGACCGGAGGGTTTCCGGTGGGCGGAGCGCCGAGACCGAACGCCTTCTGCGCATTCTGCTGCGCCGCAGGAAAGAGCCGCTGAGCGCCGAGGACGTGACGATCACCGACCGTCCGGCGGTGCGCCGGGCGGTGTCGGCGGCCGCGCTCGGCAACATGATGGAATGGTTCGACTTCGGCGTCTACGCCTATTTGGCGGGGACGTTGGGGAAGGTGTTCTTCCCCGCCAGCTCGTCCGGCGCCCAGGTGGTCTCGTCGTTCGCCACCTTCGCCGCGGCCTTCGTCGTCCGGCCGCTGGGCGGGATGGTGTTCGGGCCGCTCGGCGACCGGATCGGACGGCAGCGGGTGCTGGCCGCCACCATGATCATGATGGCGGTCAGCACCTTCGCCGTAGGATTCCTGCCCAGTTATCACGCCATCGGCTTCACCGCGCCGATTCTGCTGCTGATCTGCCGGCTGGTACAGGGATTCTCCACCGGCGGCGAATATGCCGGAGCCACCACCTATATCGCCGAATACGCCCCCGACAAACGGCGCGGATTCCTCGGCAGCTGGCTCGACTTCGGCACCTTCGTCGGCTATTCGCTGGGTTCCGGACTGGTCACCGTCCTCACCGCGGTGCTCGGCGAGGACGGGCTGGTCTCCTGGGGCTGGCGGCTGCCGTTCCTCGTCGCCGGACCGCTCGGACTGATCGGCCTCTACATGCGGCTGAAGCTGGAGGAGACCCCGGCCTTCCAGCGCGAGGCCGAACTCGCCCACCAGGAAGCGGAGGAGAGCGTCGCCGCGGGCGGTGAGGACCCGGTGGAGACCGCCCGCCAGTCCGGTCACGGCCGGCTGCGGGAGATCTTCACCCGGCACTGGCAGGCCGTGCTGATCTGCATGGGGCTGGTGCTGCTCTACAACGTCACCAACTACATGGTGACCTCCTACCTGCCGACCTTCATGACCGAGACGCTCGGCGAGGACCCGCTCACCGCCCAGCTGCTCGTCCTCGGCACGATGATCGTGGTGGTGCTGACCATCACCACCGTCGGCCGCAGCTCCGACCGCTGGGGCCGCCGCCCCCTCTTCATGTCCGGCAGCATCGCCCTGATCGCGCTCGCCTACCCCGCGTTCCTCCTCATCCGGGCGGGCGGCATCCTGCTGCCCGCCTTCGGCTGCCTGATCCTGGGACTGCTGCTGGTGTGCTTCGCCGGCACCTCCGCCGCCACCCTCCCGGCGCTGTTCCCGACCCGGCTGCGCTACGGCGCGCTGTCCATCGCGTTCAACATCTCGGTGTCGCTCTTCGGCGGCACCACGCCGCTGTTCGCCTCCGGGCTGGTGGCGCTGACCGGGAGCCGGATGGTGCCCGCGTACTACCTGATGGCGGCCGGCGTCGTCGGCCTGTTCTCGACGCTCTTCCTGCACGAGACGGCGGGCAAGCCGCTACGGGGCTCCGGTCCGATGGTGGAGACCAAGGAGCAGGCCCGCAGGCTGGTCGCGCACAGCCGCACCGAGGCCGGCCGGCGCGCCCGCGACATCTGGATCCGGCTGCGGCACCCCTGGCACCGCCACTGACCCTCCGCCCGTCCCACCGCCGGGCCCCCGTTACGCCCGTACCGTGCCGTCCCAGCGCCACCGGGTGCGGCGCGGGTGCCCGGGAAGCTCGGCGCGCCCGGTGGCCCAGAGCAGGGCCGGCCAGGGCGCCGCGCCCTCCGGGGCGTCCGGGAACAGGCGGGCCAGCACCCGGGCGCACAACTCGGCCGGCGGCTCCCAGCCGAGCCCCAGACCGGCGGCCAGGTCGTGGGTGTGCACCAGCGTCTCGACGATCCCCATCGCCGCGAAGCCCTCCGCGTCCGAGACGCCGAACACATGGTGGGCGCGGACGTGCGGGGGAGTGGTGCGGACCATGGCGACCAGCAGCGCGCCGCACGACTCCAGGACCGCGAGGAGCCCGGCCGGCCCGGCGGCCCGGTCGGCGTGCACCGCGTTGGCCGGGCCGCCGGGCCGCCGGCGGTGCCAGTCGAACGGCACCTCGCGGTCCAACGGCGGTGCGGCGGGCCCCAGTTGGGCGGCGTAGGCGAAGAGGTCGTCGGCGAGGTGCTCGGCGGTCTCCCAGCAGTCCCACTCCAGCGTCCCGGCCGGGCCGCCGTCCCAGGCCGCGGCCGGCGCGGTGCGCAGCAGCGCCACCGAGAGCCGTACGGCGCGGGCGAGATCATCGGCGGTGACGGGGCCGGGTGCGGCGGTGGCGGGGGAGGGCCGTTCGGGTATCCCGGCCTGCGTCTCGGAGGTGGACATGACGAGACGCTATCGTGCGGGCCGGTACGGGCCCGGCGCGGGTCCGGTACGGTCCGGTCGTCCGCGGACCGGGCCGCGGGTGACGCGACGCACGGAAACTCCGACGCGCTGTCGGTAACTGTCCGGATTTGACGTTCTATCATCGGCGCCATGTCCGCCCCTGAACTCATCCGCATCGTCTCCCGCGACTCGCCCATGGCCCTGGCCCAGGTGGAGCGCGTCCGCACCGAACTGGCCGCGCTGCATCCCGGCATCACCACGGAGGTCGTCCCCGTCAAGACGACCGGTGACCGGTGGATGGGCGCGCTCTCCCAGGTGGAGGGCAAGGGGGCGTTCACCAAGGAGGTGGACGCGGCCCTGCTGGCGGGCGCCGCGGACCTCGCGGTGCACTGCGTCAAGGACATCCCCGGCGACCGCCCGCTGCCGGCCGGGACGACGTTCGCCGCCTTCCTCAAGCGCGACGACGTCCGCGACGCGCTGATCCACCCCGGCGGGCTCACCCTCGACGAGCTGCCCGCCGGCACCCGTATCGGCACCTCCTCGGTGCGCCGGATCGCCCAGCTCGCCGCCTCGCACCCGCATCTGGAATGCGTGCCGATGCGCGGCAACGCCAACCGCCGGATGGAGAAGCTGGCCGCCGGCGAGGCCGACGCACTGCTGCTCGCCGTCTCCGGGCTGGAGCGGATCGGCCGCACGGACGCGATCACCGAGATCCTCCCGGTCGAGATGATGTGCCCGCCGATCGGCGCCGGGACGCTCGCCCTCCAGTGCCGGGAGGACGACACCGCCACCATCGAGGCGGTCAGCGGCCTCGGCGACCCGGCGACGTACCGCGAGACCATGGCCGAGCGGATGCTGCTGCACGTCCTCCAGGGCCACTGCAACAGCCCGATCGCCGGCTACGCCACCACCGACCGGCGCGGCGAACTCTCCCTGCGGGCCAGCGTCTTCACGCCGGACGGCAAGACCGTGCTCAACGCCCACGAGTGGGCCGGTCCGCTCACCCCGGAGACGCTGGGCACCTCCGTGGCCGTGGCGCTGCTGCGCCAGGGTGCCCGTGAGCTGATCGACGGGATCGCGCACTGACGCGCTGACCCGCCCGCGTACCGTTCCACCCGCGCACCGACCCCGACGACCCCGCCGCCGCGACCAGGGAGCCCGCGCCATGCGCCTTCGGATGCCCGCCGAGTGGACCCCGCACGACGCCTGCCTGATGGCCTGGCCGAGCCGGGAGTCGCTGTGGGGCGCGGCCTTCGGGGCCGCCCGCCGGGAGTACGCCGAGGTGGCCCGGGCGATCGCCGCCTTCGAGCCGGTGATCATGATCGCCGCGCCCGGGCAGGGCGCGGCGGCCCGGGCCCGGTGCGGTGCGGACATCGAGATCATCGAGCTGCCGCTGGACGACTCCTGGCTGCGGGACTCCGGCCCGGTCTTCGCCTTCACCGACGACGGCCGCCGGGTCGGCGTGGACTTCCGCTTCAACGCCTGGGGCGGCAAGCACCGCCCCTGGGACGACGACGACCGGCTGACCGCGCGGCTGCTGGAGCGGCTGGGTATCGAGCGGGTGCACTCCGGGATGGTGCTGGAGGGCGGATCGTTCACCGTCGACGGCGAGGGCACGCTGATCACCACCGAGCAGTGCCTGCTGCACCCCAACCGCAATCCCGCGCTGACCCGCGCGGACATCGAGGCCGAGCTGGGCCGGCGGCTGGGCGCGGAGAAGGTGATCTGGCTGCCGTACGGCGGGGTGGAGGACACCGAGACGGACGGGCATGTGGACGGGGTCTGCGCCTTCGTGGCGCCCGGGAAGGTCGTCGCGTTCCTCCCGGACGACGAGCGCCACCCGGATTTCGCCCGGATGCGGGCCAACCGCGACATCCTGGCGGCGGCCACCGATGCCCGGGGCCGCCGGCTGGAGATCGTCGAGCTGCCGCAGACCGCGTACGGCACGGTCGGCGGCGAGCCCGTCGAGGTCGGCTATCTGAACTTCTATCTGGCCAACGGCGGGGCGGTGGTCCCGGTGGGCGGCGGCGACGGGGACGAGGCCGCGCTCGCGGTGCTCGCCGGCGCGCTGCCCGGCCGCCGGGTGGTCGGCGTACCCGCCCCGACGCTCGCCTACGGGGGCGGCGGGGTGCACTGCATCACCCAGCAGCTGCCCCGGGCGCCCCGCCCCGTCCAGCCGGCCTGACCGAAGGAGCCGGCCGCCCGCTCAGGACTGCGGGCGCTTGCCGTGGTTGGCCGCGTGGTTGCGGCGGGCCTTCTTCTTGCGGCGGCGCTTCGACGACATGGTGTCTCCCTTCGTCACGAGGGCCAATGGTGCATTTCCGGCATGTCTACCACTTTGCCGGGTACTCGGCCGGGGGAGCGGAGGTGGTGTCGGGGGCGCGCGGCGAGCACTCCCGAGCCGCGCCGTGCTGCGGTGAGCCGTCCCGTGGTCGGCGGCACCCGTCGGCAGCCGCTATGCTTGCTGGATACAAGCAATGTATCCAGTGGACCGGCTGGAACATGCCTTCACGCATGCACGCATTCAGTGCGAGGGATCACGACGATGAGTAACGGCACGGTCCATGCCTGCGACGCGGACGGGGTCGCGCAGATCACCGTCGCGTCGAGCCTGGACGAGGCCGCCGCGGGGCTGGGAACGGAAGTGGTCCGTTTCAGCCGCCTGATCGCGGCCTGGAAGCAGCGGGTCAAGCACGACGCCGGGGCGGCCGACCGGGTCCTGCTGGCCAGGCTGGTGTGCGGCGGGGACCAGCGGGCGACCGATCTGGCCGCCGACGCCTTCCTCGACCTGTCGACCGTCAGCCGGCAGGTGCGCTCGCTGGTCGAGCGGGGCCTGGTGGCCCGCCGCCCCGACCCCGAGGACCGCCGCGGGTCGCTGCTGACCGCGACCGAGGCGGGGCGGGCCCGCTTCGAGGACTACCGGCGTCAGCGCGACGCCGAACTGGCCGGGATCCTCGAATCCTGGTCGCCACAGGACCGGGCCGACCTGATCCGGCTGCTCAGCCGGCTCAACAAGGACCTGGCAGAACGACAACACTCACGGCCGGGCCCCGGGGGAGACCAGGGCACCGCCGTGGAGCAGGGAGAGATACGTACATGAGCACAGCCACCTCTCCGCCAGGGGCGCAAGCCAAGGCGATACCCGGGGCGGGGGCGCTCAGCCACCGCCAGATCCTGACCATCCTCAGCGGCCTGATGCTGGGGATGTTCCTGGCCGCGCTCGACCAGACCATCGTCAGCACCTCCATCCGGACCATCGCCGACGACCTGCACGGGCTGAGCCAGCAGGCCTGGGCGACCACCGCCTACCTGATCACCTCCACGATCGCCACGCCGCTGTACGGCAAGCTGTCCGACCTCCACGGCCGCAAGCCCTACTACCTCGCCGCGATCAGCATCTTCGTGGTGGGCTCGGTGCTCTGCACCTTCTCCACCTCGATGACCGAACTCGCGTCGTTCCGCGCCCTCCAGGGCCTGGGCGCCGGTGGTCTGATGTCGCTGGCACTGGCGATCATCGGCGACATCGTCCCGCCCCGGGAGCGCGCCCGCTACCAGGGCTACATGCTCGGTACGTTCGCCACCTCCAGCGTCGCCGGTCCGCTGATCGGCGGCGCGCTGGCCGGCCAGGCCACCCTGCTCGGCATCACCGGCTGGCGCTGGGTCTTCCTGGTCAACGTGCCGATCGGCATCATCGCGCTGTTCGTCGTCGCCAAGGTCCTCAACATCCCGCACACCCGCCGCAACCACCGCATCGACTGGTGGGGCGCGCTGACCATCACCGTCGGCGTGGTGCCGCTGCTGCTCGTCGCCGAGCAGGGCCGGGAGTGGGGCTGGACCTCGGCCGCGTCGATCGCCTGCTACGCCATCGGTGTCGTCGGCATCATCGCCTGGATCTTCGTCGAGCGCTGGATCGGCGACGACGCGCTGATCCCGATGCGGCTGTTCCGCAACGGCACCTTCAGCAAGACCAGCGTGCTGTCCGTGCTGATCGGTATGGGCATGTTCGGCGGGATGCTGATGATCCCGCAGTACCTCCAGATCGTGAAGGGCGCCAGCCCCACCAAATCGGGCCTGGAGATGCTGCCGCTGATGGCGGGCATGATGATCGCCTCCATCGTCTCCGGCCAGGTCACCGCCAAGACCGGCCGCTACAAGGTCTTCCCGATCGTCGGCACCGCGCTGATGATCGCCGCGATGCTGCTCTTCCACTACCGCGTCCAGTGGGACACCGCGCTGTGGGAGACCATGGTCTACATGCTCGTCTTCGGCCTCGGCCTGGGCGGCTGCATGCAGACCCTGGTGCTGGCCGTGCAGAACGCGGTCCCGCCGCGCGACATGGGTGTGGCCACCGCGTCCTCCACCTTCTTCCGGCAGATGGGCGCCACCGCCGGTACCGCGATCTTCCTGTCGGTGCTGTTCAGCACGGTCGGCGACAAGATCGGCGACGCGTTCAAGGCGGCCGCGTCCACCGCGCGGTTCCAGGGCGCGCTGAAGGACCCGTCGGTGCTGCACGACCCGGCCAACAAGCCGGTGCTCGACATGCTCAAGCACCCCGGCAACGGCGGCGCCTCGGGCGTGCTGAGCGACTCCTCGTTCATCCAGCACCTCGACCCGCGGCTGGCCGAACCGTTCAAGCGCGGTTTCGCCGACTCCATGCACACCGTCTTCCTGATGGGTGCGATCGTGGTCGCGCTGGCCTTCGTGCTGATGTGGTTCATCAAGGAGGTGCCGCTGCGGCAGATGTCGGGCCTCCAGGCGCGCGCCCAGGCCGATGCCGAGGCGAACGGCGAGGTCCCGCCGGCCGCGGAGACCGCGCCGGCCGAGGCCCCGGCCCCGGAGGCGGTCCCGGCCCCGGAGGCGGTCCCGGCCGCCGCCGCGACCGCCGTGGCGGCGCCGGCCCCCGGCCCCGACGCGACCGGCCCGGTGATCACCGGCACCGTGCGCGACAGCGGCGGCCACCCGGTGCCGCAGGCCGCGGTCACCCTGATCAGCGTCGGCGGGCGGCAGCTCGGCCGCACCACCACCGACGCGGACGGCGGCTACGCGCTGCCGACCACCGGCGCCGGCACCTACGTCCTGATCGGCTCCGCCGGCGCCCGCAAGCCGCAGGCGCTGACGGTCGTGGTCGGCGCCGAGCCGGTCACCTTCGATCTGACGCTCAGCGGCGCGGCCGGACTGTCCGGCGAGGTCCGCGAGGAGAAGAACGACGACCCGGTGCCCGGCGCCCTGGTGGTGGCCACCGACATCCGCGGCGAGGTCGTGGCCTCCGGCGTGGTGGGCCAGGACGGCGGCTTCGCGTTCGAGGAGCTGACCCCGGGCAGCTACACCCTCGCGGTCAGCGCCGAGCGGCACCGCCCCTCCGCCCTCCAGGTGGAGGTCGCCGCCGGCACCCGCAACTGGTACGAGGTCCGGCTGACGCTGGGCGCCCAGGTCCGCGGCACCGTCCGCACCAACCGGGGCGGCCCGGTGGGCGACGCCCGGGTCACCCTGCTGGACCCCGCGGGCAACGTCGTGGGCAGCGCCACCAGCGGCCACGACGGCGAGTACGTCTTCACCGACCTCGACAGTGGTGAGTACACGCTGATCGCCAGCGGCTACCCGCCGGCCGCCGCGCCGCTGCGGCTGACCGCCGCCGGCCAGGCCGAGTGCGATATCGAGCTCAGCCACGACACGGTGAACTGACACCCGCCGCCACGGCAACGGGCAAGGGCGAGGGCCCGGCGACTCCGGTCGCCGGGCCCTCGCCCGTACCCGGGGACGGCTACCGCTGCCGGGGCCGCATCACCTCGCCGCCGGCCGGGGCGGAAAGGCCCTCCACGGCCGGCGCCGGCTCGTGCCGGGAAGTGAACGGGCAGGTCCAGTCCGGCTCGGTGAACCGCCCCGAGAAGTGCCGGGCCGGCTGCTCGTACTCGTACTCCGCGAAGCTCGGGTTCACCGAGCCGTTGATGCGCTGCTCGCGGCGGCGGATCGCGTGCTGGAGCGAGTAGAACTTCTCGCCCAGCAGCATGAACTGCGCCAGCGAGTTGAAGGCGATCGCCGGCACCGGGGCGCGGCGGCTGGCCCGGGACGACCCGGGGTGCATCCCGACCAGGAAGAACGACATCCCGCCCACGTGGAAGCCGAAGTGCGGCTGGGTGGGGTCGGAGGTCGAGCCCGTCTCGACGCCGTGGCCGGGGGCGTCGAGGTCGTGCATCAGCTGGAGGTGCCGCCACAGCACCTCCTCGAACGCCGCCTCGTCGAGCCCGTCCGGTCCGTCGAAGGTCGCCACGAACGTGCGGAAGCTCTGCGCCGACAGCTGCGGGCGGACCTCGGTGACGTACGCCAGGACGTCCTGGTGGTTCCGCTCGGCCGCTTCCGGGTCGCCCAGCTCGCCGTAGTGCCGGTGGGTGATCGCCGCGCGCTTGAGGGCGGAGCGGGCGCCCAGGCAGCTGAACTCGCGGGTCTGTATGAAGTGTTCCAGTGCGGCACGGTGCGCCGCGGTACGGGGTTCGGTCATGGGGAGCCTTGATCGGTGGAGGGTGGTCGTGGCGGGCGGGGTATCCGGGAAGATCGGCGGCTGCCGTGATCGACAGTGCGGTGCCCTGGCCGGCACGGCAAGGACCTAACCGGACAAAATCCGGCCGTTGCCTGCTTACGGGGCGTCGGGCGCGTCCGCTGCCTCGTACGCGTCCGCGTCCCCTGGTGCGCAGGCGTCCGCGTCCGCCAGATAGGTGTGCAGGCGTCCCGAGCCGTCGAGCATCGCCCGGGACCGGTGGGTCAGTTCCTCCGCGCGGCGGGCGAGTGCGGTGCGCAGCTCCGCGCTGCTGCCCGTGCGCCGCAGGCCGTCCAGCACCGTGCGGATCCGCGGCAGCGGATAGCCGCCGCGCCGCAGCAGCTGGACCAGCCGGGCGTCCCGCAGCTCCGCCGGGCCGTACCAGCGGTACCCGGTGGCCGCTTCCCGCTCCGGCGCCAGCAGCCCGGCGGACTCCCACACCCGCAGTGCCGAGGTGCGCAGCCCCAGGCGGGCGGCGACCTCCCCGATGCGCAACGGGAAGCGGTCGCCCGGACCGGCCGGCTCCGGATGGTGGCCCGCCAGGCCGTCCAGTGCCCGCTCCACCTCCTGGAGCGCCTGCCGTTCCCCGTGCAGCTCGGCGTGGCCGGCGTCGATCAGCGCCAGCGCCTCCGGCACCCGTCCGGTGTGCACCGCCCGCATCACCGCCTGCGCGGCCGGCCGCCCGTAGCCGCGCGCGAGGGCCCGGTAGGTCAGGACGGCCGCGCGGTGCCGGGCGGAGTAGCGGCGGTAGCCGGACGGGGACCGGGGCACCGGGGGCAGCACCCCGTCGTCCTCGTAATTGCGGATCAGCTGGGTCGAGACGCCCGCCAGCCGCGCCAGGTCGATCGGCCGGAGGGTGCCGTGCGCCCGCGTCCCGGACATCGCCGCCCGCCTTTCCGCCGGACGGGCGCCCCGCCGTCCGCCACCGATTGCCTCGCAGTTGGGGTGCAGGCTAACGGGGACGGCGGCCGGGCGGGCTAACGGGGCCCGGCCGCCCCCCCCGCCTGGACCGCGACGCGCTGCGGAGCCGATGCCCCCCGCCTAGGCTGCCGCCCATGAACGGACAATTCGACGTCGTCGTCCTGGGCGCGGGCCCCGGAGGGTATGTCGCGGCCATCCGGGCCGCCCAGCTCGGGCTGCGCACGGCGATCGTCGAGGCGAAGTTCTGGGGCGGGGTGTGTCTCAACATCGGCTGCGTCCCGTCGAAGGCCCTGCTGCGCAATGCCGAGATCGCCCACCTCGTGGGCCGCGAGGCGAAGACCTTCGGGATGCGGGTCGACGGCCAGGTCACCTTCGACTACCGCGAGGCGTATCTGCGCAGCCGCAAGGTGGCCGAGGGGCGCGCCAAGGGCGTGCACTTCCTGATGAAGAAGAACAAGATCGAGCAGTTCGAGGGCGTCGGCACCTTCATCGATCCGCACACCCTGCACGTCACCCTGGGCGACGGCCGCACCGAAACCCTCTCGTTCCGCCACGCCATCATCGCCACCGGCTCGGTCACCCGGCTGCTGCCCGGCACGTCGCTGAGCCGCCGGGTGGTGACCTACGAGGAGCAGATCCTCTCCGACGAACTGCCGGGCAGCATCCTGATCGCGGGGGCCGGCGCCATCGGCGTGGAGTTCGCCTACGTCCTGCGCGCCTACGGTGTCGAGGTCACCCTGGTGGAGTTCCTGGACCGGGTCGTTCCGCTGGAGGACGAGGAGGTGTCGGCCGAACTCGCCCGCCGCTACCGCAAGTTGGGCATCAACGTGCTGCCGTCCACCCGCGTCGAGGGGATCGACGACTCCGGGGAGAAGGTCCGGGTCACCGTCACCACGGGCGGCCAGCGGCAGACGCTGGAGGCCGACAAGGTGCTCCAGGCCATCGGCTTCCAGCCGCGGATCACCGGCTTCGGACTGGAGAGCACCGGCGTCCGGCTGACCGACCGCGGCGCGATCGACATCGACGGCCGGTGCCGGACGAGCGTGCCGCACATTTACGCCATCGGCGATGTCACGGCCAAGCTGATGCTGGCGCACGCCGCCGAGGCGATGGGCGTGGTCGCGGCGGAGACCATCGCCGGCGCGGAGACCATGGAGCTGGACTACCTCATGATCCCGCGGGTGACGTTCTGCCAGCCGCAGATCGCCAGCTTCGGCTGGACCGAGGCGCAGGCCCGCGAGCAGGGCTTCGACGTCCGGGTGGCGAAGTTCCCGTTCACCGCCAACGCCAAGGCGCACGGGCTCGGCGACACCGCGGGCTTCGCCAAGCTCGTCAGCGACGCCCGCTACGGCGAACTCCTCGGCGCCCACCTCATCGGCCCCGAAGTCACCGAGCTGCTACCGGAGTTGACGCTGGCCCAGAAGTGGGACCTCACGGTCCACGAGCTGGCGCGCAACGTCCACGGCCACCCGACCCTCGGCGAGGCGATCCAGGAAGCGGTCCACGGCCTGGCCGGGCACATGATCAATATGTGACCGGTCAGCATATGGCCGATCAGCGCGGTGACCTGCGGCGATGAGTGGGACTCAGCCGCTGGCCGGATCGTCCGATCGTGTCGCCGACGACGTTGTCCAACTGATCTGTGCGTGGAGTCAGGCTCGGCCCGGTGCCGCCTCCAGTGACTTGCCGAACGTCAATGTAACAACTAACGTTACGACGACCTGAGGCGTGAAGGGGGTGAGGGGCGATCAGTGCCAACAGCAGACTGACCATCGCCGCGCATGCCCTGACGTGGATCGGGCTGTACCAGCGCCGCGGCCACGACGTGGCCACCTCCGAGCAGATCGCGACGAGCGTCAACACCAACCCGGTGGTGGTCCGCCGCCTCCTGTCCGAGCTCCGCCGGGCGGGCCTCGTCGCGTCGCGGCGAGGCGCCGGTGCCGGCTGGACGCTGGCACGGGACCTGGAGGAGATCACCCTGCTCGATGTCTACGAGGCGGTCGAGCCGGGGCCGCTTTTCGCGCTGCACCGCTCGCGGCCCGACCCCGAGTGCGTCGTGGGCCGCGGCATCGGGCCGGCGCTGACCTCCGCCTACACAGAGATCGAGGCCGCCCTCCGTCAAGAGTTGGCGAGGATCACACTGGAGTACGTCCTGCGGGACGTACTCAAAGCCGCCTAGCACGCCCCTCGGGCCGTATCGGTGGCAGTTTTCCGCGCCGTCGATGTAACAAACATGGTTACCTCAAGGATCCGGAGAATCCCATGGGACAGCTGGACAACAAAACCGCCCTGGTGACCGGCGCTTCCACCGGCATCGGTCTGGCCATCGCGCGCCGGTTCGCCACTGAGGGAGCGACGGTCTACCTGACCGGCCGCCGCAGGGCCGAACTGGACACCGCCGTCGCGCAGGTCGGTGACCGGGGAATCGGCGTTCAGGGCGACGTGTCGCAGCTCGACGACCTCGACCGGCTCTTCGCCGGGATCGAGGAGCGCAGCGGACGCCTCGACATCGTCGTCGCCAACGCCGGCCTCGGGGACTACGGCCCGCTCGGCAAGATCACCGAGGAGGAGTACGAACGCACGACCTCCGTCAACCTCAAAGGCACGATCTTCACCGTGCAAAAGGCCCTGCCTCTGCTGCCGGACGGCGCCTCGGTGATTCTGCTCTCCTCCAGCGCGGCCCTGCGCGCTGTCCCGGGCCTGGGTGTCTACGCCGCCACCAAGGCCGCGATCCGCAGCCTTGCCCGCACGTGGGCCGCCGAACTGGCCAACCGCCGGATCCGCGTCAACGCCCTGACGCCCGGCCCCGTCGAGACCCCCGGCGGTGACGAACTGCGGGCCGCGTTCCCGCAGGACAACCAGTCCGCGGCGGCCCAGCCCGCCGCACCGACCCCGCTCGGTCGCGCCGGTCACCCCGACGAGGTCGCCGCCACCGCCCTCTACCTGGCCGGAGACCAGAGCTCCTTCACCACCGGTGCGGAACTACTCGTCGACGGCGGCGCAACCCAGCTCTAGAGCTGCCCTGATACGCATGCGACACTCGTGCGACTTGCCGTGGGCGGGGTGGCCTGTCTCCCCGCTGAAGCCTGCGAAGCCGGGCCGGCCAGGTGCGGACCGGCGCGGCCTTGATGCGGGGCCGGAGTAACTGGAGCAGCCGCGAGCAAGCGGCCCGAAAGCTCCGGGAACCGATCGATGCGGGCGACACCGTCTCGGTGCCGGTGCCGGTGCACGTGTCCGGGGACAGAAAGGGAATGCCCCTCTCGGTCGCGGTGCGCCCTCCCGATCACGCGGACCGGGACAGCGTGTACGGGAAGCTGACGCTGGGCTGAGAGGTTGCTGACGCGGTTTCCGGCGCTCTCCCTGGTGGGGCTGCGGGGCCTGTCCAAGGCCCCGGCGGATCGCTGTCTCCACGGGTGAGTAGGCGCTGTCGGCCCGCTCCGGTTCGTACGGGGCGGCGGGCAACAGGGGCGGTTGGGCCATGAAGCGGGGTCGTGGGCCGTGGTGTGGTGGTTCCGCGTGGATCAGGAAGGTGCGGAACAGTTCGCGGTACCGCGCAGGGGGAGCGCTTCACGCCGATTTCATCGGCTGCGCCTAGCGTACGCATCCCCGGCATCCTGCGCGCAGGAGCTTCCTCAAAAGGCCATGTACCTAACGGTGTTGACGCGGCAACCGCTTCCTCCGTCGTCCGGGGGGCCGCGGGAAGGAGGGCGCCGTGAGTGACTACGTCAAGCGTCTGCCTCCGGCAGCGCTGCCGGAGGGCGGTGTGGCGTCCTGGTCCGTCGCCGACGCCGAGCGCTGGCGGGCGGCTCGCGTCCCGGCGATCTTCAGCCCAGCCGTGGGGAGTTGGCTACTCCTCGTCCTGGTCACCGCGTCGTACGTTCTGACGTCCGGGTTCTCGGCGCCGCGGTGGAACGGTGGCGCGTCGATGCCTGGCGACACCGACTGGCTCGGGTACCCCGCGACGGTCCTGCTGACGGCGCTGCCGTGGTGGTACCGCTACCTGCCGGTCCCCACGGTGCCGGCCGCGGTCATGGTCGCCGTGGAAGCGGCCCGCTCACTGGCGTCTTCCGACACCGGCGACCGCCTGGCCACCAGCGGATACTGCCTCGCCCTGGCCGTCTCCGCAGGGGCGTTCACGGGTGCCTGGCTGCGCCTTCGGGCCCGCCGCGAGCAGCGGGCGCTCGCCCTCGCCGCGGCCGGCCCGCGCCGTCACGAACTCCCGGACGGGGCGCCCGAGACGGACGACTACCGCGGCTACCGGCAGTTCTACCTCGGCCTCGGTTTGTGCCTCGTCGCCGGCGTCCTCCTCATCCACGGTCTCGTCAACAGCCTGATGGCGCCGGACCACGCACCGTACGACGCCGTCGGGCAGCAGGTCGCCGCCCTGCTGTTCCTCGTCCCCGGAACCACGGTGTACGGGCGCGGCCACGTCGCCTACCGAGCGGCCCGTCGGCTGAACGAGGCACCCCAGCCGGCTCTGCTGGTGGGCGTACGCATCGGGCCGGACGGCTACCACTGGCTGTATCCGGACGCCCGCACCACCTCGGGGCGGCCCCTGATCACCTACTTCCCGCGGGCACGGGACACCGACGGCACCGCGCGCCTCCTGGGCACCGATTCCGCCTACGGAGCCGGCGACGGGCACTACGACATCGACCCCCGCAGCGAACCCTTCGAGGCGGTCCTGTACGGCGCGCCCTGGGAAGGTGCCGAGGTCGCCCTGGAGTACGCGGTCATTGACCGCAGTGCGTACCAGGGCTCGGAGCGTACGTACGCCGCCGTCACGGTCGCCCAGCTGCTGCCGCGCCGGCACCATGGCCTCGGTCCGTGGCAGCCGGCGGACGGCGCGGCCCGTGCCGCCGCCCGGCGCGAGCGGATCCGCAAGGAGGAGCGGGAGAGACGGGAATGGGCCGAGAAGCAGGAAGAGCGCCTGCGCCAGCGGCAACGGACCTCCTCGACGCGGCGGACACCCCGGGGGCGCGGGGGCGGGACGCGCGGCCGGCGACACGGCAGGCCCGGCAGCTGGGGCGAGGGGCACGGCTGCGGAACCGGCGGTCACAGCTGCGGCGGCAGCCATGGCTGTGGCGGGCACGGTTGCGGAGGGCACGGCTGCGGCGGCGCATGAGCGACCGGTGCCGCCGGCCGGGCGGGCGCACCGTCGTGGCCGTGGCATCCGCGGGTCGCAGGATCAATAGGTGAGCGCCACTGGGTGATTACTCGGTCCGAGTCGTGTGGGTTGCCTGGCGGGAGGTCCTTCGGGCGGTCCTTCGGATGGCCAGATCGCGTTCCAGACTCATCACGTCCGCCGGGGTGTTCACCGCCCGCCACGGCGCGTCGATCGGGTAGCCGGTCAGCTGGCGGGCGCCGACGAGGCGGGGGAGGGTGGTGTCGGCGTGATCGCCCTCCTCGGGGAGGAGGGCGGTGACGCGCCAGGCGAAGAGGTACACCCCGGCGTTCACGCGGCCCGGCACCGGGGTGGCCGGGGCGAGGTCTGTCACCCGGCCCAGCTCGTCGTGGGCGACCGCCCTGCCGGGCAGGCCGGGACCGGCGAGCGCCACGGTCGCCGCGGCCCCGGCCCGTACGTGATGGGCGCGCATTCCGCCCAGGCAGAAGCGCGTCCAGATGTCCCCGTAGACGGCGAACCACGGTTCGCCCGGATACGGCAGCGCCCGCGCGGCCCGGCGCAGGCCGCCGCCGCGCCCCAGCGGCCGTTCCTCGACCACCGCCGCGGTCCGCGGGGGCGGCGGACGGGAGTCGAGGTACGCGACGATCACCTCGGCCAGATGCCCCGCGGACACCACGACGCGTTCGACGCCGCACGCGGCGAGCCAGTCGAGTTGATGGCGCAGGATGGGCACCCCGTTGACCTCCACCATCGCCTTGGGCCGCTCCCGGGTCAGCGGCAGCAGGCGCGTGCCCGCTCCGCCGGCCAGGATGACGGCCTGCCGCGCGGACAGCGGGCCGCCGCCTCGTCCGCACCCGTGAACGCCGGGCGAGGGGTGGGATTGGATCATGTTCTGGTAGATACCCGCCCCGCCGCACCGGAACCGGACGGGCGGCAAAAGGCGTGCGGGGCAGTGGAGTTGGGCGGTGACCGGGGGCGGGTGCGCCCAACCGCTTCACCGGGCCAGGCGGGCAGCCCTGGCCGCGCGTTGGGCGAAGACGTCCTCCTTGCGGTTTTCCATCTGCCGCAGCGCGTTCTTGCGGTCCCGTGCGGTGAGCCGGTCGAGGTAGGTGTGGCCGAGGAGGTGGTCGGTCTCGTGCTGCAGGCACCGGGCGAAATAGCCCGTGCCTTCGATGACGAGGGGGTTGCCGTCCTTGTCGAAGCCGCGGACGGTGGCGCGATCGGTGCGCGGAACCTCCATGGTCGCGCCGGGCACCGACAGGCAGCCCTCGAAGTCGTCGATGAGGCGGCGGCTGCCTGGATCGGGCAGCTCCAGTACCGGGTTGACGACATGGCCGACATGGCGGACGCCGTGGTCGTCCGGGCAGTCGTAGACGAAGAGGCGCAGATCGACGCCGACTTGATTGGCCGCCAGACCGGCCCCGTCCGCCACGGACATGGTCAGGAACATGTCGTCGATGAGCGCCGACAGCTCCGGGGTGCCGAAGTCGGTCACTTCCCGGCACGGGCGGCTGAGCACCTCCTCGCCGATCACGGTGACCCTGCGGAACGACCCCCGTTCCGCCTCCGGCGGAAGCGTCGGGCGTTCGTCACGAACAGGCATTGCTGTCCCCCTTCTTGGCTTGCGCGGCCTTCTTGGCTTGCGCAGCGCTTTGCAAAGTAGCAGACTTTGCAAAGTGACTGAAGATGACCTCAACGCCCCGGCCCGCCGGACCGCCGGTGCCGGCGAGGGACTGCCCGAGCACGAAGTCCGCACCGCGCTGCTGGACCTGCTCGCCGACGTCGGCACCGCGACAGCGACCGAAGCCGCGGCCCGGCTGGGCTACAGCTCCGGCCTCTGCTCGTTCCACCTGCGGCAGCTCGCGCGCCACGGGTACATCGAGGAGGCCCCGCACCGCGGCGGCCGCGCGCGCCCCTGGCGGCTGCGCCGGGGGGCGCCCGCGGCCGGCGGCGCCGCCGAGGAGGAGTTCAGCGACTTGGCCCGCGGGCTGGAGGACGAGAGCTGGCAGCGCTGGCTGGACCGGCGGGGGGAAGCGCCGGACGGGTGGCGCCACGACGAGGCGTTCAGCGCCGTCGCCTATCTGACGCCCGAGGAGATGAGCCGAGTCGCGGACGCGATCCGGCGGACGCTGGCGCCGTACCAGGACCGCGAACAGCGGCCGCTGGCCCGGCCCGAGGACGCCCGGCCGGTGGCGCTCATCACCCGGCTCTTCCCCCTCCTGCCTCAGCCGGCGGACGGCGGGGACGCGGACTGACCGCGCGCGTCAGGCCGCCGAAGCGACCGCGCTCCCCAGGTGCCGGGCGAAGAACCGGACCGCGCTGTCGACCTCGAACCGCGGCAGCTCCTTGTGCCTGCCCGAGTTCACGTGCAGGGACTTCTCCTTCGAGGCGAAGGCGTCGAACAGCGCGAGACCCTCCTCGCGGGAGATGTGCTCGTCGTCCCACTGGAGGTCGAACTCGATCGGGATGGTGATCTGCCGCGCCTTCCCGGCCAGGACCTGCGGCCAGTGCTGGCCGAAGACCGCGGCGGTGATCCTGGGTTCTGCGGCCACGAACGGCACGCCGATCGCGGTGCCCATGTTGATGCCCCAGTAGCCGACCGGACCGCCGGTGCCGATCTCCGGCAGCTCCTGGAGGGCGTCCAGCAGCGCGCGGTACTCCGGCACGGCGAGCCGCGCCAGGTGGTCGTTGTAGCGGACGACGATCGGGCCTTCCGGCTCGCCCGCCGCCCGCGCCCGGAACAGCTCGGCGATCTCCGCCTCGTCGTGCGCCGTGCGCGGCCGGTCGCCGTGACCGGGCGCGTCGAGGACGGCGACGTGGAAACCGCAGCCGGTGACGAGGCGCTGCGCCCGGCCCGACATCGCCGGGTGCTTCTTGTGGTTGCCGCCGCCGTGGCCCATCAGGACCAGGGGCGCGCGATCGGCGCCGGAAGCCGGCGACCAGAGAACTCCGGGTACGTCATCCACGGTGAAGTCGCGCTCGCGCACGCCGTTCGACGACGACTCGGAGGTGAAAAGGAAAGCATTCATGGCGTATGGCCTTTCGGGAGTGCCTGGTGTGTCGAGGCGCTCCCGGCGGCGACGCTACGTCAGTCGCCGGCCGTGACGGGAAGGGGGAGCACCCACATCGCTACAGCGTTCACGGGGTCTCACCTCCTCGGGCGGGGTCACGGACGACCGGAAAGCTATCAGTGCGTTGATCATTTCTCCAACCCTTTTTCCCGCTTTCCCGCCGCGTGATCACCAGTCCGTAAGCCGTCCGCTAGCCGCTAGCCGCTACCCGCTCACCGCCGCCCGCACCGGCGCCAGGAGCGACAGGTCGTCGGTGGTCACGGTCAGATGGGTCGCGCCGGCGGACTGCCAGGCGTCGGCGAGGGCGCGCCAGGTGCGCGGGCGGTCGGGGGCGGGGTGCAGGCGGGCCTCGATGCCGAAGGCGGACAGGTCGCGGCCGGCGTCGGTCACCGCCGTGCGCAGCTCGGTGATGAGCGCGGCGCCCCGGCCGACGCGGTTGGCGAGCAGGGCCGACATGGTGAAGCCGTCGGCGAGGGCGGCGATCCGGCGCAGGGCGCGCGGCCGGCCGCCGGTGCGGAGGGTGCCGCCGCCCATCCAGAGCGGGACGCGCGGCGGCCGGGGGGTGAGGGTGACGCCGGAGAACGCGATGTGCGCTCCGGTGAACTCGGCGTCCGGGCGCGTCAACAGCAGGCGGAGCGCGCGGACCTGTTCCGCGAACAGTGCCGCGCGGTCCGCCGGGGCGACGCCGAGCGCGGCGGCTTCGGCGGGGTCGGACCCCAGGGCGACGCCCAGCCGCAGCCGGCCGCCGCTGAGCTGGGCCAGCTGCGCGGTCTGCTTGGCGGCGAGCACCACCGGGCGGTACGGCAGGATCGTCATCGCGGTCGCCAGCTCGATGCGGGTGGTGACGGCCGCCAGGAACGCCACCAGGGTCAGGCTCTCGTAGGCGGGGGTGGGGGAGACCAGGTGCTCCGGGACGGAGAGGTGGTGGTAGCCGAGGCGTTCCGCGGTTTCGGCGAACTCGCGGAGGCGGGCGGGGGACAGGCCCGCGGGGACGGTGCAGCCGAGGCGGAGGGTCATTTGCGGAAGGTCTCCGGGTCGGCGGGCGAGAGGAAGACCGCGCGCGGGCGTTCGGCGGGCAGCAGCTGGGAGTTGAGCAGGCGCCGCACCGCCCGTTCGCCGCCGCGCAGGGCGTCGGTGACCCACAGGTGGACGTCGAGGACCTGCCCGCCGTCCTCGGTCACCACCTCGGGCAGGCAGCGCACCACGCCCGGGATGGCGTGCGCGGCCTGCCGGACGGTGTTGAGGGAGACCTTCTCGCCGCGCAGTACGACGAAGTCCGACAGGCGGCCGTGGAAGGTGAGATAGCCGTCGTCGATCGAGAAGGCGTCGCCGGTGGCGAGGGTGCGCGGGCCCAGCAGGACCCGTCCGCTGCGCTGCCCGACCCGCCGCAGCAGGACGGTGTCGGACTCGACGAGGAGTTCGCCGACGCCGTCCCGTACGTCGCGCAGTGAGGCGCGTACGCCGGGCAGCGGGCGGCCTACCGAGCCGTGGCGGTGCGGCGGTTCGGCGTGCGCGGCCAGGGTGGACACCCGCGGCCCGGCCTCGGTGAGGCCGTAGGTCAGATACAGCTCGCCGGACGGGCGCGCGGCGAGCAGGGCCGCCACCTCGGCGGGCGCGAGCCGGTCCCCGCCGACGGCCAGCGCGCGCGGACCGCGGGGTACGAGCCCGGGGGCGGCCAGCAGGCGGCGGGCGAGGGTCGGGGTCAGCGAGGAGTGGGTGACACCGTGCGCGGTGACCGCCGCGCGGTATCCGGCCGGTGAGAACGGCGGCCCGTCGAGGACCAGCCGCGCCCCGGTGGCGTACGCGGCGAGCGCCTGTGCCACCAGCGCGTAGGAGTAGTACAGCGGCAGATTCACCAGCAGGGTGTCGGACGCGGTGATGCCGGTGGCCCCGGCGTGCAGGCGGGCGTTGTGCAGCAGCGCCGGCACCCGGTGCACGCACGCGCTGAACATCCCCGACGTACCGGAGGTGGACAGCAGGATCTCGCCCGGCCGGTACGGGGTCGGGGGATGCCCGGTCGGGACGGCGAACGCGCCGCCCACCGGCGTCCGCGGCCCGTCGCCGGTCGGCCGGGTGGTGACCACCGTGCCGGCCCCGAGGTGCCCGGCCAGCGCGCGCAGCCGCTGCCACGGGGTGCTCGGCGGTACGGCCAGCGGTACGAGTCCCAGCAGCAGTGCGGCGAGCAGGACGCGCAGCAGCTCGCCGCCGTTGGCCAGGCACAGCACGACCGCTTCGCCCGGGGCCAGGCCGAGCCCGGACAGGTCCGCCAGGACGTCGTCCACCCCGCCGGGGGCGCGGTCGTCGGCCCGGGGCGCGGCGGCCTCGACCCGGGTGAGGAAGCCGGCCACCCCGGACCGGGTCAGGCCCGTCACCGGTCCGCCCCGGCAGCGGTCAGGACCAGGCACGAGCACAGCTCGCGGCCCGCGGCGCTGCCGCACAGGCCGACCAGGAAGACGTGCCGGGCGTGGCCGTCCGCGAACCAGCCGCCGATCACGGTGAACGCCGCGGGGGTGGCGTCGTCCGGATGCGCCGCCAGCAGCAGCGACGGCCCGCGCAGCCCGTGGCGCAGGGCCGGCAGCCCGGCCAGCACCCCCGGATTGGCGCCGGCGAAGCGCAGTGGGGAGACCCGGGAGCGCGGTACCGAACCGGCGATCCGGCGCATCGTCCGCCGGGTCCCGGTCGCGCTCATCACCAGGATCCCGGTGTCCTCGGCGGCGTCCGGGACGGGCGCGGCGGCGCAGTCGGCCAGCGCCCGGTCCACGGTCTCGGCGACCAGCCAGGCCACCGGGTCGGCGTAGAAGGACGGTTTGTTCCGCGCGTGGTCGGCCGGGTCGTCGGCGACCAGCGTCGCCGAGCCCAGCAGCCGCGTGCCCGGCGGTACCCGCGTCACGCCCTCACCCCTTCGAACAGCAGACAGGTGTTGAAGCCGCCGAACCCCAGCGTCAGGCTCAACCCGGCGCCGGCGCCCACCGGTTGGGCCGCGCCCGTGGCCAGCCGCAGCGGAGTCGCGGGCGCGCGCAGTCCGGTGACCGGCGGCACCCGGCGGTGGCGCAGCGCCAGGACGGTCGCCACGGCCTCGATGGCGCCGGTCGCGCCCAGGCTGTGCCCGAAGGCGCCCTTGGTGGCGAACACCAACGGCCCGCCGGGGCCGAAGAATTCCAGCAGACTGCGCGCCTCGACCGCGTCGTTGAGCGGTGTGCCGGTGCCGTGGGCGTTGACCACCGCGATATCGGCGGGGGCCAGTCCGGCGGAGGCCAGGCACCGTTCCATCGCGCGCAGTACGGCGCGGCCGGACGGGTCCGGGGCGGTGAGCCCGGCCGCGTCGTTGGCCGCGCCGGTCCCGCGCAGCCGGGCGTGGACCCGGGCGCCGCGCTCCCGGGCGGAGTCGGGGTGCTCGACCACCATGACCGCCGCGCCCTCGCCGAGCAGCATGCCGTCGCGGGTACGGTCGAACGCCCGGAGGCCGGTGGGGCTCATCGTCCCCAGCGCCGAATGCCCGAGCCGCTTAGCCTCGGTGACCACGTCCACCCCGCCCGCCACGCAGATCCGCCGCGCGCCCGAGCGCACCAGGGCGTGCGCGACGGCGAGCGCGTCCGATCCGGCGGAGCACGCGGTCATCACGCACAGCGGCGTGCCCGGGTGCCCGAGGTCCGCCGCCGCGTCATCGGCCCAGGTGTGCAGGGACGGTTCGTCCTCGTCCAGACAGGCGCCGAAGCTGGTGCCCAGGACGAGGCCGATGCCGGGGTCGGCGGGGGACAGACCGGCGTCCGCGAACGCGGCGGCCAGCGTCCGGCCGGCCAGCACCCGCTGGCGCTCGGCCGGCGGCGTCCCGTAGGGCGGTGACGCGACGACGGCCGCGGCGGTGTTGCGCAGCGGATGCGGCGAATCGACCGGCGCCAGGCCCGAGTCGCCCGCGCACAGCCGCTCCCAGACCGCCTCCGGGTCCCGGCCCAGCGGCGTGTCCCAGGCCAGTCCGGTGATCACCGGTGTCACCACGGCCGGGCCCCCGCCGGATCCAGCCGCACCCGGCTCATCGCGCCGCGGAAGGCGGCGACCGGCCGGCCCGCGACCGTCACCCCGGCGGAGAAGGCGAACGTGCGGCCGGAGTGCCGGTCCGCGCGGACGTCGAGCACCACCTGGTCGCCGGGCACGACCGGGGCGAGGAAGCGGGACTTGACCGTGCCGACCAGCGTCGCCTCGTCGTCGGCGAGTGGCGCGCTGCTCAACTGGTAGAGCAGCACGCCGGATTGGGCGAACGCCTGCATGGTGTGGCTGCCCGGCAGGATCACCCCCGGGATCAGCCCGCGCTCGGGCAGGTGCCCGGACAGCGCGCCCATCTCCGCCGAGACGGCGAACATACTGCGCAGGAACACCCCGGGCTCATGGTCCAGCACCCGGTCGATGAACAGCCGGGGATGGCGTCCCCGTACCAGCGCGGCGATGGCCGACGTGCCCAGGGGCCGCGCCGCGCGGTCCGCCGGGGGAGGGGGTGGCGAGTCCTTCGTGTGCTCGTTCGCGTGCCGCATCGGTGACGATTCCTCTCAGTGCCTGTCGCAGCGGCGCCGGCAGGGGCACCGCGCGCCGGGTGCCCGGGTCGACGGCGGCGAAGACCAGATCCCCGGCCGCCAGCGGGGTGCGGGCGCCGTCCTCCTCCTCGCGCAGCAGGCGCACCGCCAGCGCGAACCAGGCCGCGCCGGCGTGCCCGACCCCGGCGTCCGCGACGATCACATCGCGGTACCCGGCGCTGCGGAGATAGCGCACCCGCAGCTCGGCGGCCACCAGATCGACGCCCGCCGCGCCGAAGGCGGTCAGCCCCGCGCCGTGCGCCTCCAGGTGCTCCATGCCCGCGGTCTCCATCAGGGAGGTGAAGCGGGAGAAGTGCACGATCCCGGTCGCGTCGGTGTCGACGTGCTCGATCCGGGTGCGGAACACGGCGCTCACCGCAGGGCCCGGGCGCCCGCCGCCACCCGCTCCACGATCTCGTCGGCCTGCGCGGCGGTCGCGGTCAGCGGCAGCACGATCCGCAGCGTGGGGTGGATGTAGCGCCGGCCGCCGGGGCGCTTCCCCGCGCCCGCCATGAACTCCGCGTACACACCCGCCTCGATCAGCGCCCGGCGCAGCGCGCCGATCCGGCCCGCCGCCGCGGCGGTCAGCTCCACGCCGAGCATCGCGCCGGTGCCGCGGACCTCGGTGAACACCTCCGGGTGGCGGCGCACCAGGACGGCGTCGAGGCGGTCGGCCAGGTGCGCGCCGACGCCGGCCGACCGCCGCAGCAGGCCCTCGGCCTCGATGTGCTCGAGGCCGTCCCGCATCACCGCGCAGGGCAGCGGCCGCAGATCGGAGGTGGCCACCGCGCCGGTCGCGCGGACGGTCAGCTCCCTGCGTGCGATCACCATCGAGGTGGACACCGCGCCCATGCCCAGGAACTTCCCGATGACGGTGATATCGGTGGGCACCGGCCCGTCCGCGTCGCGCATCGCGAACCAGCGGCCGGTCTTGGCGAACGTCAGCACCTCGTCGGCCACCAGCAGCACACCGGCGGCCGCGCACCGCCGGGCGAGGTCGCGCAGATAGCCGGGCGGCGGCGCGAGCACGCCCGCGTCGCCCTGGACCGGTTCGACCACGACGGCCAGCAGCCGGCCGGCCGCCGCGGCGAAGTAGTCCGCCAGGGCGCCCGGATCGCCGAACGGGAGGTGGTCGACGCGCAGGCCGTACGGCGCCGCGGTCTCGGGGGCGGGCAGCCCGGTCCGGTAGTAGCCGCGGTTGAGCAGCGGCACCAGCCCGCCGGTCCAGCCGTGCCAGGCACCGTGGAACGCCAGGACGGTGTCCCGCCGCTCCTTGCCCGGGCGGTGGCGCAGCCGCCGGCCGTCGAACCGCGACTCCAGCACCAGCCGCAGCGCCAGCTCATTGCCCTCCGAACCGGAGTTGCGGCCGCTGACGTGGTACTGCCCGGTGGGGAAGTGGTCGGTCCACAGCCCGCCGGGGCCGAAGAGCCGGTCCAGCAGCTCCGCCCGCTCCAGCGACCCCAGTTCGTCGGTGACGCCGCCGGCGGCGGCGCCGCGCACCAGCGCGTCGCGGACGACGGGGTGGCCGCCGCCCAGGGCCGCGCTGGCGTAACCGCCACTGGCGTCCAGCAGCCGCAGCCGCCGGCCCCGCCCCTCGGGGCTGAGGTCGACCACCTCCAGCTCCAGACCGCGCCCGCCCACACAGGCGAACGGCAGCCGCGCCGTGCCGTAGTGGTTGAGGTGGAGGTCCGTACCGCGCGCCAGGACACCGGCCGGCGCCCCGGTGCGGCCGCCGCGGGCGACCGGCGCCGCGCTCATGCGGTGGCCTGGGGGCGGTCGGCCCCCGACAGCCGCTCGACCAGGGCCAGCACGTCGCCGAGCGTGGCCAACCGGCCCGCGGCGACCGCCTCGTCCGGGATGGTGATACCGAACGCCTCCTCGCACTGCACGCGCAGCTCCACGAAGCCGAGTGAGTCCATGCCGTAGCTCTCGCGCAGGCTGTCGTCGAGCCGCATCTGGTCGATCGGCACCTCCACCAGCACCTCGGAGTGCAGAATGCGTTTGATGGTCTGCAAGGCGTTCACCAGAACTTTCCCCTCTGGGTGGGTTCATTCAGAAAGCCGCGGCCGGGTGTCGTCCGGCGCGTGGAAAAAGGAAGACGGGAAACGGCGGAAACGGGCGGGCCGAAGGTGAGCCGGCGCCGACCGGAAAGAAGGCGGCGGGCCGGACGAGGCATTTTCATCGAAGCTAGTCGAGGCGTTATCGGCTGTCAATGGCCGCCGATTTCCCCGTCGCCCGTGTATTCCTTACCCGCTTTCCCGCGCCGATATCCGCGAGGATTGTGCACGTGCGTTCGACGGTGTTTCGGACGCTGGTGACCGGCGATAGATTTTCCGGCGGATCAGTAATCCGCGGTACGTCGCCCGCGCCCGCGCGACCAGGGGGAAGCGTGCGTCCCGGGGGCGGCCGCCGCCCATCGCGGGCGGATTGGTATGCACGTTTCGTGCCCATTTGGGCCACATTTCCGTCTGGCGCAGACTGGTGGTTGTGGTGATGAATCGCCCCGGACTAGTCTTAACTCGTCTATTTGCCTACCTGGTGGACGCCGTGTGCGGGACGAGGAGGCAACCGGGCAGCACCCGGTGACACCGCCGGTCCTGGCGCCCTCAATTCCCTGCAATTCACCGAAAGCGCAGGACGTGCTTGCGCTGCCTCTCCCATGCCATTCCGGTGGCCGGCCCCGCCCGATTGCCGGTCGTCGGCAGTACCTTCCGAAGGAACCGCGAAAAGCCATGAGTGTCCCCCCGGACGCCCTGCGCGGCGTCACCCTGTTTGTCGGCGGACCGATCCAGCACGCCCTGGTGCCCGGCGGAATGGCGGCGCCGATCCGCGACTGCCTGAGACTGGCCATCGACCGGTCGCGGGAAGCCGGCGCCACCGTGCTCTCCGCGCATGTGGCGGAGCGATTCGGCGCCGACACCGCGTCGTTCACCCCGGAAGAGGTCTCCGTGCGCGACTACGCGTGGATGCGCCAGTGCGACGTCTTCGTGCCCGTCCTGCCGGTCCTCGACGGCACCCTGCTCCGCTCGGACGGCACCCATATCGAACTGGGCTGGGCCAGCGCGCTGGGCCGCCCCATCGTGGGCATCACCGACCAGCCCTTCGCCGAGTCGGCCAGCCATCTGCTCAAGGGGCTCGCCCACGTCGCCGCCGCCACGTTCCTGTCCACCGAGGACCTCGCCGGCGACCCGGCCGTACTGGTCGACGGCGTCCTCGCCGCGCTCGGCCGGTCCAGGACGGCGGCCTGACATGGCGTCAGCGGCCCACGTACTGGGACTGGACCTGGCCAACCCCGTCATGGTCGGCTCCGGCCTCCTCACCGACCAGGAACGCAATATCCGCAGACTGCTGCGCTCCGGCGCCGGCGCGGTCGTCACCAAGACCATCCACCCCACGCCGCCCACCGGCCTGGACGAGCGGATCCTCCGGCTGCCCACCGGAATGATCAACAGCACCACCTACTCCAAACGGTCCGTCGACCACTGGCTGGGCATCCTGCGCGACCTGGCCCGCGACCGGCTCCCGGTCATCGCCTCCCTGCACGCCGACAGCCCGGCCGAACTCGCCGACCTGGCCGCCCGGGTCGCGGCGACCGGCTGCCGCGCCCTGGAACTCGGCATCTCCTGCCTCAACGGGAAGGACGGCCTCGACGACGCCCCCGAGCGGGTGCACGCCTACACCGCCGCCGTCCGCGCCGCGACCCGGGTGCCGTTCTCCGTCAAGCTGGCCAGCGGCGAGGGCCTGCACGGCCGGGCGTTCGCCGCCGCCGCGGCCGGCGCGGACGCGCTGACCGTCAGCGACACGCTGCCCGCCGCCGCCGTCCACCCGGAATCCGGCGGCCTCCGCCTCGGCGGCGTCTTCGGCTACTCCGGCCCTGGCATCAAACCGCTCGTCCTGGCCTCCCTGTGGAAGCTGCGCGAAGCCGGCTTCCCGCTGCCGCTGATCGGCTCCGGCGGCGTCCAGTCCGGCCGCGACGTCCACGACTACCTGCGGGTCGGCGCGGTGGCGGCCCAGGTCTACACCGCGCTGCACACCGACATGCAGCCCACCCTCACCCGGATCGTCGCCGAGGCCACCGGAGTGGCGGTACCCGGCCCCGCGCCCGCCGCCGCGCCGGACCGCACCGGGCAGGTGCGGCCGTGACGCCCCGGCCGGCCGCCCGGCGGCTGTGCGATCTGAGCAGCGCCGAGGTCCTGGCGGCCACCGCCGGGCGGACCGTGGTGTGGCCGGTCGGCTCCATCGAACAGCACGGCCCGCACCTGCCGCTGTCCGTCGACACCCTCCTGGCCGACGCGTTCGCCCGGCACATCGCCCGCGAACTGGACGCCCTGACCCTTCCCGCGCAGCCCATCGCGGCGCGGTCGCTGCCGCAGAGCGGCGGCGGCCTGGCCTTCCCCGGCACCGTCCACGTCCGCGGCCGGTCCCTGCTGGCCTTCCTGGAGGACACCCTGGAATCGCTGTGCGCCCTGCCGTGGCGCCGGCTGCTGATCGTCAACGGCCATTACGAGAACGAGCCGTTCCTCTTCGAGGCGCTGGACGAGGTGGGGCGGCGGCCCGTGGCCGCGGGCAAGGAGTTCATCGCGCTGAGCTGGTGGAGCCTGGTCGACCCGGACTGGCTGGCCGCGCGGGTACCGCTCTTCCCCGGCTGGCACGCCGAACACGCCGGGCTCACCGAGACCAGCCTGATGCTCCACCTCCACCCCGACCTGGTCGCCGACGCGCGGCCCGACCACCCCGACCCGCCCCGCCCGGGCATCCACCTGCACCCCGCCGATGTGCGCCGCACGACCAACCAGGGCGTCCTGTCGAACACCTCGGGCGCCACCGCGGCCCTGGGCCGGGACCTCTTCCGGCACGTCGTCGCGGCCGCGGTGGCCCTGGTGACCGAGGGCGCCGGACTGCTGCGCGAGGAGACACCATGACCACCCCCACCCTGTGCGTGTGCAACGCCGTCGACACCCTGCACGACTTCGCCGTCCGTACCCTCCGCACCGCCCGTACCGACGGCGGCGACGGCGTCGAGGAGCTGCTGTCGGAGTGCTACGCCCAGCAGGACCAGGCGCTGTTCTGGGGCCCGTTGGAGAAGATGCTGATCACTTACGAGCCGATCGGGGAACTGGACTGGCAGCGGAAATTCCTCGACCTCCCCGGCGTGGTCAACCTCAGCCCGGCCGGCCGCACCGGCTCCCTGTTCGCCGACGCGCTCGCCGACCCCGGCCTGATGGCCGCCGTCGCCGCCCACGCCGGGCCCGGCCGCCGGCTCCGGCTGATCCCGCACACCACCACCGCCGACCTGTGGCGGTTCACCGAGGCCCTGTTCACCGACCACGGCGTCGCGGTCGAACTGCCGGAGAGCACGCCGCTGCAGAGCCTGCGCGACCAACTGGACACCAAGACCGGCCTGCGCGACCTGGCCGCCGACCTCGGCATGACGGACGGGCCCTGCCGCATCCCGCCCGGCACCCACTGCGCCGGTATGGACGAGGTGCCGGCGGCGGTGCGGGCCATGCTCGCCACCGGCAGACCGTGCATCGTCAAGCCCGACCGCGGTGAGGCGAGCCTCGGGCTGCTCATCTTCCGCCCGGGCGACGACGACATCGACGCGCGCCTGGCCGCGTCCGCGTTCCACGGCGACGACCCGGTGGTGGTCGAGGAGTTCCTCGACGGCGATATCGCCTTCCCGTCCGTGGAGTACGCGGTGCCCGGCGACGCCCCGCCGCGCCTGTGCTACACCACCGACATGCTCTTCGAGGGCGCCACCCACCTGCGCGGCAACGTCACCGCCCGGGAGCTGCGCGACCGGTGGTGGTACCGCCCGCTGACCGCGGGCGGCCTCCGGCTGGCCGCCGAGATGCAACGGCGCGGCTACCGCGGCCGGTTCGGCATCGACGCCATCGCCCGCGACGGCACCGTCTACCTCCACGACCTCAACGCCCGCCGCACCGGCTCCAGCCACGTCCACGAATTCGGCGCACACCTCATCGGCCCCCACTACCTCAACACCCACGCGGTCGGCAACTACGACTTCTACGGACTCCCGGCCGGTATCGACCTGCCGGAGGTGCTGCGCCGGCTCGGACGGCTGGTCGCCTCCCCCCGGCACGCCGGACGCGGTGTCGTGCCCACCGAGCTGACGGACCTGCGAACTGGCAGACTGAGCTGCATGTTCTACGCTCCGAGCCTGGCCGCGCTGCACGATCTGATCACCCGCACCAGGGCGGCTCTGGGCCCGCACCGGTGAGCAGCGCGCCCCCGGTGACCGGGGCCCGGCGCTGGCTGGTCCTGGCCGTGGTGCTGCTGTGCTTCCTGCCCGCGGCCATGGACGTCACCATCCTCACCATCACCGTCCCGACCCTCGCCCACGACCTGCGCGCGTCACCGTCCGCACTGCTGTGGACGGTGGACGTGTACTCCCTCCTGATGGTCGGACTGGTCCTGGTGAGCGGGCCGTTGGGCGACCGGATCGGCCACCAGCGGCTGCTGCTGGCCGGATTGGGAGTCTTCAGCGCGGCCTCGGCGCTGTGCGCGGTGGCACCCGGGGCGCACGCCCTGATCGGCGCGCGGGCGCTGCTGGCGGTCGGCGCGTCGATGGTCATCCCGGCCACGCTGGCGCTGATCCGGCAGACGTTCGGCGACGGCCGCGACCACGCGGTGGCCATCGGGGCGTGGAGCGCGGTCGCCGCCGGGGCCTCGGCGCTCGGGCCCGTTGTGGGCGGCTTCCTGCTCCAGCACTTCTGGTGGGGCTCGATCTTCCTGGTCAACCTCCCGATCGTGGCCGTCGCCCTGCCCGCCGTGGCGCTGCTGCTGCCCAACCGCGTCGAGGCCGAACGCCAGCCCTGGGAAGCCACCTCGCCCGTCCTGTCGATCGTGGGCTTCCTCGGCAGCGCCTACGCCATCATCGCCTTCACCCACGACGGCGTCGGACCGCTGGAGGTGGCGGTGCCGGCCGTACTGGGCCTGACCGCGCTGGCCCTGTTCGTACGGCGCCAGCAGCGCGCCCCGCACCCGATGCTGGACCTCTCCCTCTTCCGGCTGCCCGGGCTGCGCGCCGGAGTGGTGGCCTCGGTGCTGCCGGTGCTGGTGATGGTCGGCTTCGAACTCCAACTGGTGCAGTTCCTCCAGTTCGTCGAGGGAATGTCGGCCGAGGCCGCCGCGTTCTACCTGATCCCGATGCCGGTGGCCGCGACGGTCGCCGGCCCGGTCGGCGGCATGCTGCTCTCCCGCCTGGGCCGGCCGCGGGCGGACGTGCCGGCCGGCCTGCTGCTCGCGGTGGCCGGGTACGTCCTGGTCGCGTCCGGCACGGTGGTCCCGTTCGGTCTGGCCCTGATCGGCTTCGGCCACGGCCTGGTCCAGATGGTCGCCTCGAATCTGATCATGTCCACCGCGCCCTCCTCCCAGGCGGGCGCCGCCGCGGGCATCGAGTCGGTCTCGTACGAGGCGGGCGCCGGCCTGGGCATCGCCGTCTTCGGCACGGTCACCGCCGTCGCCTACCGCGCGTTCCTCCCGCCGGGCCAGCCGACGTCCCCGCTGAAAGCCGGCACCTCCCCGGAAACGGGCCGGGCCTTCGCCGACGCGTTCCACACCACCACCTGGCTCGCCGCCGCGCTCACGCTGGCCACGGTCTTCCTCGCCACCCCGCAGGCAGCGGCGGCCGAGGCACCCGGTGAGGGTCCCCGGGCTGCCCGTTAGCCGCCTCATCGCTCCCAGGGGAAGCGCCCCGGGCCGGGAAAGAACCGTATGCCGGGCAAGGTTGGATCTTGTGACCTACCTCACACAACATGAAGACTTGCCCGGAGATAGGGGTGTTGGGAGGATCCCAGCGCACTGTGCAGGTTGGTTCGGGATCCATGCCTTTGTTCGTTCTCTACGAAGTGAGCACAAATGGCAGAATGTACCAGCTCAACCGCTTTTCACCCCTCGATCGACTTATTCGACGAGACCCTGCGGGAAGGGTCGGAGCGCGCTCCGATCGCCGCTTCCATCGAAGACAAGTGCCACCTCGCCGCCGCCATCACCGCGGCCGGTATCCGCACCCTCGTCGTCGGGATGTTCCCCGACGTCCCGCACAACATCGAACTGCTCGACACCCTGCTCGACCAGCAGGCGAGCGGCGCCCTCCCCCCGGCGACGCGGTTCGTCGTCATCTCCCACCTCGGTCCGCGGATGGACCAGACGCTCAAGGCCCTCGACGCGCTCGGCCGGGATCTGGGCCGGGTCTGGGTGCTGGCCATCCACGCGGTCTCCGACCAGCAGATCGAGCACCTGTACCCGACCATCCGCGAGCAGGACACCGACGGCGGCCCCTTCGACCGCGCCGCCTGGGAAGCGCACACCGACGCCGAACGCAAGGCCGCCAACCTCCTGTGGTACCGCGAACAGCTCGGCGGACTGCGGCCGGTCGGCCAACTGGGCGGCTTCATCGCCGGGTTCATCGACGCCTTCCGCGCCGAACCGGGCCACGTACGCGACGCGGTGCGCATCGCCGAGGACAGCGGTATCGGCGAGATCCGGCTGATCGACACCGCGGGCACCTGCACCCCGCGGCAGGCCCAGGACTTCCTCGGCGGGCTGGTCACCGGCTTCCCGGGGATCAAGTTCTACGGCCACTTCCACGACGACTTCGGGATGGCCACCGCCAACGCGGTCACCGGCCTGAGCGTCGGACTGTGCGGCACCGATGTGTCGGTCGGCGGATTCGCCAACCGCGCCGGACACCCGGCCCTGGCCGAGGTCGTGATGGCGCTGCGCCAGCTCCACGACATCCGGCTGCCCGGCTTCCGCACCCAGGACCTCTACGGCCTCAGCCGCCTCGTGGAGCGGACCTACGGCCTGCTGGAGGACCCGGCGAAGGCCGTCACCGGCGTCGTCACCCACGCCGTCCAGAGCGGCATCCGCACCGAACTGCTCAACCGCGCCCCCCGGATCTTCGACAACCTCGACCCGGCCGACGTCGGCTCGCGGGAGATCCGGATGTTCGGCGTCCGCAGCGGCCGGGACGGTCTGCTGCGCATCATCCGGGAGCACGCCGCCGACCTGGCCGACGCCGGTATCGAGGCGACCCCCGAGGCCGCCGACCTGCTCTACGACAAGCTCGTCGCCGAATGGCAGGACCGCAGCGAGCGCGCCAGGACCCGCCTGCTCGACACGATCGGCGCCTACCGCCAAGCGCTCGACGACGCCTTTTTCACCGAGGACGCGGTCATCGACTGGGTCCGCGCGTCCGCACCGTCAACGGGGAGAACGAAGTGACCGACGTCCTGCTGGAGACCAGCCTCAGTTCCCTCGTCCGGTCGCTGGGCGCCGACCCCGCCTCGTCCGCGCTGAACGAGGTGGAGCGCCGGGTCAACGAGGCGGTGGTACGCGCCTTCCACGACGGCGACGCGGCCGCCGAACTGGACCTGCACCGCTTCCTGTACGAGATCAACGCCCACCGGCTGCTGCCCCCGTGGTCCGAGCACTGGCGCGACTACGGGCACCCGGTGCTGCTCGCCGCGCACCGCACGGCGCAGGAGGCGTGGCTGGCCAGGGACCGCGCCGTAGTCGGCGCGGACACGGCGGTGCCGGGCACCGCCGAGGAGTTCGCCGCCTGGGCCACCAAGACCTGCGAGGGCCACGCGTCCGGCGTCACCCACCCGCTCTTCGACTTCCTCGCCGACGACGCGACCTTCGAGCAGCTCCGCGACTTCATCGCCCAGGAAACGCCGTTCGACATCCACTTCGGGGACCTGGTCGCACTGCTGCTGCCCGGCGTGCACGGCGAGCTGAAGATCGAACTGGCCGGCAACTTCTGGGACGAGATGGGCCGCGGCACGGCGGACGCCACCCACCGCCGGCTGCGCCTGGCGATGATGGAGCGGGTCGGCGTCCCCCTGGATGGCTACCTCACCGACGTGGACGGCTACTGGCTCGAGGAACTCCGCCTGGCCAACCTCTACTTCCAGACCGCCGCGGACCGCCGGCTGGCCCCGCAGGCGGTCGGCATGCTGCTGGCCACCGAACTCGTCGTCCCCGGCCGCATCGACCGCCAGATCGACGGCTGGCGCCGGGTCGGCCTGACCGATCCGGAGATGCACTACCTGCGCGAACACGTCACCGTCGACGTGGAACACGCCCAGGGATGGCTCGACCACGTCGTGGTCCCGCTGGCCCGCACCCGCCCCGACCTGCTGCCCGAGATCGCCCTCGGCGTCATGCGGCGGCTCGACGCGGCGCTCGCCGTGTGCGACCGGGCCTGGAACGCGCTGCGATCCACGGCGTGAGCCACCCCGCCCCGCAGGCCGCGGCCGCCGCCGATCCCCTCCTGGACGTGCTGGTGATCGGCTGCGGCCTGCGGGCCACCGGCCTGCTGACCGCGACCCCCGAACTGTTCCGCCACGACCTCGGCGTCCTCGACGCCGCGGACCGGCTCGGTGTCGGCTCGTTCGCCCACTACGACATCGAATCCAACTCCCACGGCAGCGACTTCTTCGGCTGGATCGACCCCGCCGGGCCGTTCGGACCGCTGCTGGCCGAGGAGCCCGTCCGCCGGCTGCGCACCGTCCCCGGCTCGTTCCACCTCGCCCTGCTGGCCGAGGCGCTGGACCGCGCGGGCCGGGCCATCGGCGCCATGCTCCCGCCGGACCGGCTCGTCCTCGGGGACGAGGCGGTGGAGGTGGCGCTGCGCACCGGCGGCCCGGTACGGGTCCGCACCCGGGCCGGGCGGACACTCCGGGCCGGCACCGTCGTCCTCGCCACCGGCATCCGCGAGCGGACCGGCCCCGAACTCCGGCGCTGGCAAGGGAAGTTGGTACTGTCCCGCGCTTTGGTCGCGCCCGGCGCTCGCGAGCGGTGCGCCGAACTGGGCCGCCGCCCCGGGCCGTTGTGCCTCGCGGGCGCCTCGCACAGCGCGTTCTCCGTCCTGCACCGGATCCTCGCCCACCGCCCGCCGGACGGACCCGAGATCGTACTGGTCACCCGTTCCCCGGTCCGCATCCACTACCCGGACCGGGACGCCTACCGGGCCGCCAACCACACCCCCGCCGAGGCCGTCCCGGACCCGGACCGCGACATCTGCCCGGAGACCGGCAACGTCCACCGCTACTCCGGGCTGCGCAACACCTCCAAGGCGCTCTTCCACGCGGTCGCGGCCGGCCGCGTACCGGGCGTGCGCCTGGTGGTGGCGCCGGACGCGGCCGACCGCGCGCCGTACTTCGAACGGGCCCGGGTGATCGTCCAGTCGACCGGCTACGGCAGCAATCCGCCCGCCGTCACCCGCGACGGCCGGCCCGTCCGGTGCACGACCGCCGGCGGCCTGGTGCGGACCGACGAGCGGGGCCGGCTGCTGCTCGACGGGACCGCCGCCGAAGCCGTCTTCGTGATGGGCATGGACCCCTACCCGTACGACGACAACAGCGTCAATCCGACCAACCAATACGCCCGCCGCGGGCGCCATATACTCGGCCAACTGTCGAAACGGGGGACATATGAGGCCGCCGGCCGGTGGCAGCGATGCTGAGGAGCACACGGTGAGCGAACTGGTCTTCGTCGGAACGACCGGTCCCGGACTGCAGGCACTGGAGTACGCCCGGGAGGCGGGGCACCGCACCGTCCTGATCCACTCCCCGCGCCATGACTTCTTCCTCCCGGACGCCCAACGGGCCAGGGCCCGGGAACTGGTGGACCGGGTGGTCGAGGTGGACGACGTGGCGGACACGGCGGGGGTGCTGGACGCCCTGCGCGCGGCGGGCACCGACCCGGCCGGTATCGACGCCGTCCTGACCACCCTGCACTTCAGCATCGTGCCAACGGCCCATCTGGCCAAGGCACTTGGCCTCCCCGGCTGCGACCCGGACGCCATCCTCGCCGCCAAGGACAAGGCCCGCTGCCGCCGCGTCCTGGACGCCGAGGGCATCCCCAACCTCGGCCACGCGGTCGGCCGGGACCTGCCCGGTGTACTGGCCGCGGCCGACCGCCTGGGATACCCGGTGATCGTCAAACCCGCCACCGGCGTCGGCAAGGTCAGCACCGCCCTGGCCCGTTCCGCACCGGACATCGAGGCCCTCTTCGCCGCCGCCGGGGACGCCGCCCGGACCGTCGACCCCGGGGTGGCCGCGGAACTCGACGGCCGCTTCATCGTCGAGGAGGTCGCGGTCGGCCCGCTGTACTCCGTCGAAGTCGCCTGCGACGGGCGGACGTTCACCCCGCTGGTCGTGGTGCGCCGCAAGACCGGCCGGGACAACCCGGTGCTGGAACTGGGCTCGACCGTGCCGTGCGGTCTGCCCGCGGAGCGGGAGCGCGAGGTGGGCGAGTACGCGGTGCGGGTCTGCCGGGCGCTCGGCCTCGGCGTCGGCCTCTTCCACGTCGAGGTCATCGGCACCGCGCACGGCCCCCGGCTGATCGAGGTGAACCCCCGGGTCTCCGGCGGCGCCATCCCCGACCTCGTCACCGCGGCGACCGGCCGCAACCTCTTCGCGGTCCTGGTCGACCTGTTCACCGGCCGGCCGGCGCCCGCGGCACCGTTCCCGCCGATCGCCGGCGCCTCGCACTCCTTCATCACCGCGGCCCGCGACTGCACCGTCCGGGACGACCTGCCGGACGACTGGTTCGACGCGCTCCGGCCCCGCATCCACTCCGGCTGGACGACCGTACGGCCCGGTGACCGGCTGCGCCGGATGGACGGCAACTTCGACACCTACGGCGTCGTCCGGGTCGTCGCCGAGGACGCCGGGACCGCCGAACGCACCTGCGCCGGGCTGATGGCCGAGGTGGAGAAGACCCTCGGCATCCCCTTGACGCCCGTGGCGGCCCCCTCCGAAAGGACAGCGCGATGACCCCCGACACCACCGTCTTACTCGTCGGCGCCAACGACGAGATGGTGCACAAGGCCGTACGACTCGGCCTGCACGTCCTGCTGGTGCAGCACCCCACCAAGATCACCGAATCCCAGCGGGAACGGTCCGCGGCCGTCCACATCCTGGACTACACCGACTGGTCCCTGCTGGCCCCCCTGGCCACAGCGCTCCACCGGGACCCGGGCTTCGCCGTCGCCATGTCGCTGACCGAGGCCGGTCTGGAACCGGCCGGCCGCGTCAACGACCTGCTGGGCCTGGACGGTACGCCGCACACGGTGGCCCGCCGCTTCCGCGACAAGGGCGCCATGCGCCGCCACCTGGCCGCGCACGACCCCTCCGCGGTCGGCGCCGCACCGCTCACCGGCCGCGACGACCTGGCCTCCTTCGGCGGCCGCTACGGCTACCCCTTCATCGTCAAACCGCTCGACGCCACCGCCAGCTTCGGCGTGTTCCGGGTCGACGGCCCGGCGGACACCGACCGCGTCTGGGCGGGCGTCCAGCGGCTGCGCGGCACCCGCACGGACCGGGGCTCGATGCCGTTCCCCATCGAGGACTTCCTGATGGAGGAGTACCTCGACGGCCCGGAGTTCAGCGTCGAGTCCTTCAGTTTCCACGGCCGCCACGTCATCGTCGCCATCACCGAGAAGTTCGTCGCCCCGGACACCTTCACCGAACTGGGCCATGCCGTTCCGGCGCGGCTGGACGAGGCCGTGGCGAACGAGATACGCGGGGCCACCCGCCGCTTCCTGGACCTGATGGGGCTGACGGACGGTGTGTGCCATACCGAGATCCGGCTCGGCCGGCGGGGGCCCGCGGTGATCGAGAGCCACAACCGGATCGGCGGCGACGCCATCCCCGACCTGGTGCGCGGCGCGTACGGCATCGACCTGACCAGCTACGCCCTCGGCTGGCCGTTCGGCCTGGTCCCCGAACTCCCGGACCGGCCGCGGGCGCACACCGGGGCGAGCACCCGCTTCCTGGTGGGCGTCCCCGGCCGGATCGAATCCATCGCCGGTGTCGATACGGCCCGCGCCAGGGACGATGTGCTGGCCGTCGCGGTCACGGCCCGGCCCGGGGACACCGTCCGCGCCCCGCGCGACAACTGGGACCGGCTCGGCCTGATCGCGGTGACCGGCCGCGACACCGCCGACGCCCTCCGCCGGGGCGCCGAGCTGGCCCGCGGCTGCCTCGCCGTCCGCATCACCGCCGACGACGGGACCACCCGCCTCGCCGACGTGGCCGAGATCGACGCGGCCGAGGCCGAGGTCGAGGCGTGACCCTCACCGAGCGCCTCGACCGCCCCACCCAGGTGCGCTACATGCTCGGCATGGTGGTCGACACCATCGGCAGCGGTATGTACCTCCCGGTCTCCCTGCTCTTCTTCCACCACACCACCGGACTGCCGGTCACCCGGGTGGGCGTCATCGTCAGCACCGCCGCCGTCCTCGGCCTGGTCGGCTCCCCGCTCGCCGGGCTGCTCGTGGACCGCTACGGCGCGCGCACCGTCCTCGTCGGGGTC
This sequence comes from Streptomyces sp. NRRL F-4489, assembly GCF_001509485.1. Lineage (GTDB taxonomy): Bacteria > Actinomycetota > Actinomycetes > Streptomycetales > Streptomycetaceae > Streptomyces. The sequence continues at coordinate 2,745 of NZ_LLZI01000249.1, read as the reverse complement.
TACGGGGTCCGGGCCGTCGGCTTCGCGGTCTACCCCCTGGTGCACAGCCAGGTCCCGATGGTCCTGGCGGTGACGCTGGTCGCGCTCGGCGACGCCTCGTTTCCCCCGGCGATGCAGGCGTTCGTCGCCGAGATCACCGGGGGAGCGGGCCGCGACCGGCTCATCGCGGCCCAACGCAGCCTGCGCAACGCCGGGTTGGGGATCGGCGGATTGATCGTCGGCACCGCGCTCGGGGCGGGCAGCGACTCCGCCTACCGGGCGGTGGTCCTGGGGGCCGGGGCCGCGTTCCTCGTCGCGGGTGTGCTGATCCGCACGATCCCGGTGTCGAGGACGCCCGGCCGCGCCCGTACGCCAGGCGGCGGCTTCCGCACCGTCTTCCGCAACCGCCCCTTCCTCACCCTGACGGCCGTGAACATCCCCACCGCGTTCGGCTACACCGTGCTGTCGGTGAGCCTGCCGGTGTACCTCACCCAGAAGCTGGGCGCGCCCGACTCGCTGGCGGGCGTGCTCTACGCCGTCAACACCGTGGGCATCGCGGCCCTCCAGATCCCGGTCACCCGGGTGCTGGCCCGCCGGCGCCGGACCCGCTCGGCGGCGCTCGGCGGTGCCGTCTTCTCCCTGTCGTTCCTGGGCTTCGCCGCGCTCGGCGCCGTACCGGTGGGCGGCACGCTGCTGGCCGGGGTGTTCACCGCCACCGTCCTGTTCACCCTCGGGGAACTCCTGCACGGCGCGGCCGCGTCCGCGCTGGCGGCCAGCGCCGCGCCGGAGCCGACCCGCGGCCGCCACCTCGCCGTCTACCAGCTCTCCTGGTCCGTCCCGACCGCGCTCGCCCCGGCGGTCCTGACCGCCCTGCTCGACCTGTCCGCGACCGCCCTCTGGCTGGTCCTCGCCGCGGGCGTCGCCTGCTCCGCGCTGGCCATGCTCCGCCTGGAGACCCGGCTGCCCGCCCAGGCCGTCCACCCCACCGCACCGGCCCGCCCGGTGCCACCGGGGGAGCGGCGCCCGGCGCGCCCGCGCCGCGAATCGGGTCAATTCCCGCCATAGTGGGGCGGCATGAGTACGGAGTCCACGCCTCCCGCCGCGCCCGCCCGGAAGCCGCGGAGCCAGCCCCCGGATCCCACCGTCGTGGCCATCGGGGTGGTGGCCGTCCTCCTGGTGGTGGGGTGGGCGTCCCTCGGCAAGGACAATTTCGACAACCTGTCGAGCACCGCCCTGGACTGGGTGCTGGCCAACTTCGGCTGGCTCTTCGTGGTGGCCGCCGACTTCTTCCTGGTGCTGTGCGTCGTCCTCGCGTTCAGCCGGTTCGGCGCGATCCGGCTCGGCCGGGACGACGCCGAACCGGAGTTCACCAACCTCGCCTGGATCGCGATGATGTTCAGCGCCGGGATGGGCATCGGCCTGATGTTCTACGGCGTGGGCGAACCCCTCCAGCACTACCTCTCCCCGCCCCCGGGCTCCGGCGCCGCCGCCGCGACCCCGCACGCGGCCCGCGCCGCCCTGGAGTACTCGTTCTTCCACTGGACCCTCACCCCCTGGGCCATCTACGGCATCGCCGGACTCGCGCTGGCCTACGCCGGCTTCCGCAAGGGCCGCGGCAACCGCCTCAGCTCCGCCTTCGTCCCGCTGATCGGCGCCCGCCGGGCCACCGGGGCGCCCGGCGTACTGATCGACCTGCTGGCGGTCTTCGCCACCGTCTTCGGCACCGCGACCAGCCTCGGCCTCGGCACCCTCCAGGTCGCCGAGGGCCTCAACCTGACGGCCGGCGCGCCCAGCAGCCGCACGGTGCAGCTGATCATCATCGCCGCGCTGTCGGCGGCCTTCGTCGGCTCCGCCTTCTCCGGCCTGCACAAGGGCGTGAAGTGGCTGAGCACCCTCAACATCCTGCTGGCCGCGCTGCTGATGGTGTTCGTCTTCGTGGCCGGCCCGACCGTGTACGTCCTGAACACGATCCCGGCGAGCCTGGGCGGCTACCTCTTCCGGCTGCTGCCGATGGCCTCGCAGACCGGCGCCTTCACCGACTCCGCCTGGCTGGGCCGGTGGACGATCTTCTACTGGGCGTGGTGGCTGTCCTGGGCGCCCTTCGTCGGCACCTTCCTCGCCCGGATCTCGCACGGCCGGACCATCCGCCAGTTCCTCATCGGCGTCCTGCTGGTGCCCAGCGGCGCGACGATGGTGTGGTTCTCCGTCATGGGCGGCAGCGCGATCCGGCAGGACGCCACCGGGCACGCCGACCTCGCGCGGGCCGCCGGCCAGGGCGCGGAGGCGGCCCTCTTCGGGCTGCTGGACAGTCTGCCGCTGGGCGCGCTCACCTCCTGGCTGGCGATGGTCCTGGTCATGACGTACTTCATCACCAGCGCCGACTCCGCCTCGCTGGTGATGGGCTCGCTGACCAGCCGCGGCGCGCTGCACCCCAGGACCTGGCTGGTCGTCCTGTGGGGCGTGCTGATGGCCGCGGTCGCCGCCGTGCTGCTGGTCGCGGGCGGGCTGGGCGCGCTCCAGACGGCGACGATCCTGGTGGCGCTGCCGTTCGTGCTGGTGATGCTGGCGCTGTGCTGGTCGCTGCTGGCCGAGCTGCGGGCGGACCCGGGGGCCGGGCCGGCGCGGCACGCCCTGCACGGGCTGCGGGACGCGGTGACGGCCATGGTCGGCAAGGCCGTCACCGAGCGCGGCAAACCCCAGCACCCGCGCCTGCGGCGGCTGCGCCGCGCGGCTGAGACCCGGCGGGGGGAGGGGGCGGACCGGGGT
>NZ_LLZI01000248.1 GCF_001509485.1 Streptomyces sp. NRRL F-4489 | reverse complement strand
CCCTTGCCCGGCCCCCCACCCGCCCCCCTAAAGTCAGGACAGCACCGCACCCCGGCCGTGTGCCCGAGTGGTTCAGGGACTCGCCTGCAAAGCGAGATACGCGGGTTCGATCCCCGCCACGGCCTCTGACGACAGCCGGCGTGTCCGCGGCTGGCCATAATCTGTCCCCCATCCATCGTGAGGGGGGCGGAATGCCGAAAGTGCCGGAAAGCCGGCGCATAGGACGTATGGCGGTGAACGCAGTGCGCGGACTGCTGGAGCGGCACGGCCACATCGTGCAGGAGATCGACGGCGGCAACGACCACGGCGAGGACCTGCACGTCACGTTCGTCCGGGACGGCCTGCGGACGGAGGATTCCGTGGCCGTGCAGGTGAAGGGCGGAGTCTCGACCCGGACCAGGCGCGGGCACCGCGTACCGGTCGGCGATCACGGGGGCAACTGGCGCGACGGCAGCATCCCCGTGCTCTGCGTCGTCCACGATCCCGAACGCGGCGGGCTCTTCTGGGCCAACGCCACCCGTCAGCTGCGCCGGGCCAGGGCGCTGCGCAAGGCGGTGAAGTCGATCGTCGTCTCCCGGGAGTCGCGGCTGGACGATGCCGGCATCGACGCGTTCGTCCAGGACATGCGGCGCTACCTGGCGTGGGAGCGCGAGGGGGTCGGCAGATGGGCGGATATGGCCGGTGTCGAGTTCGCCCCGGACGACATCGTCAAACCCTTCGAGAACGAGGTCGGCGAACCCATGGTCTTCTGGCAGCGCCGCGGGGAGCAGCACGCGACGCTGCTCCACCACGACATGGACTGGGAACCACTGGCTATCCGGGAGGGGATGCTCCGCTTCAAGCCGATCCCGTTGATCGGCGATGCCATCCTCGACGAGGCGGAAGCGCACTGGCTGATGGGCTGCTTCAAGTCCACGGAATGGTGGCGCCGGCCGATCGGGCAAGGCGAGCCCGTGTGACGCAACTCGCCTGCTTCCCCGGTGCGTTGCGGTGTGCATGGTGATCCCCCCGTCCCGCCGGCGGTGGTGGGCCGCCGGCGTTTTCGCCGTTGTCTCCGCCGGGCGTTGTCGGGCCGGCTGTGCGTCGGAATGACGCGTGGGAAATCACGGTACGTGACGGGTCTGACAATGGGCGTTACGGAGGGTGAAGGGGCAGGTCAGGGCGTGGGGAGGGGTTGGGCGACGGCGGCTTGGGGGCGGATGGGGAGGCGGCCGATGGGGCGGCCGGTGGCGGCGCGGACGGCGGAGGCCACGGCGGCCGGGGCGGTGACGACCGGGACGGCGCTGGCGGCCTTGGCGCCGAAGGGGGCGACCACGTCGCGTTCCTCGATCAGCTTGACGATCCGGATGTCGGGGGCGTCGAGCGCGGTCGGCAGGGGGTAGCCGGTGAGGTCCGGGTGGCGGACCTGACCGCGGGTGGTCCGGAGGTTCTCCATCAGCGCGGCGCCCAGGCCCTGGGTGACCCCGGCCTCGATGCGGGCGCGCAGCTGGCGCGGGTTGAGCACGCGGCCGACGTCCTGCGCGACGGCCATCTCCACCACCCGGACGGTGCCCAGCTCGATGTCCACGTCGGCGACGCAGCGGATCGCGCAGAAGGCGAGGCCGACGAACGCGTCGCCCTGGCCGGTGTCGTCGAGCGGTTCGGTCGGGTGCGGCCGGCACTGCGCGGTGGCCCACAGCTCCTTGCCGTCCAGCGCCTCGGCGACCGTGGTGCTCAGCACCCCGTCGTACGACGTGATCTTGCCGTCGGCGATCTGGAGCAGCTCGGTGGACATCCCGAACTTGTGGGCCAGCGGCTGGAGCAGCTGGGTGCGGACCATCTTGGCGGCCCGCTCCACGGCGCCCCCGGAGACCCAGGTGTGCCGGCCGTGGCAGGCCCGGCCGGCCGGCGGCTGGTCGGTGTCCACGCCCGCGACGTGCACCTCCTCGACGCCCAGCGTCTCCTGGACGATCTGCCGCGCCAGCGTGGCGAACCCGGAACCGGTGTCCACCGCCGCGCAGATGACGGTGGCGACCGACCCGCTGACCTTGACCGTCGCGGTGGACACCTCGTCGGTGCCCTCGGCGCCGAGCATGTGCACCATGCCCAGGGCGTAGCCGACCCCGCGCCGCACCGCGCCCGGCTCGCCGGCGCCCTCGGGGCCGCCCGGGAGCAGCCACTCCGCCTCGGGGGTGTCCTTGGGCAGCTCCGGCAGCGGCGCCTCGGTGACCGCGCGCAGCAGCTCGGCAACCGGGGCGGGGCAGGTGACGGTCTGCCCGGTGGGCAGCAGGTCGCCGGTGGCCATGACGTTGCGCCGGCGGATCTCGTCCGGCTCCAGGCCCAGCTGGGCGGCGAGCTTGTCCATCTGGCCCTCGTACGCGGCGCAGACCTGGAGCGCGCCCTCGCCCCGCATGTGGCCGGACGGCGGGTTGTTGGTGCGCACCGCCCAGCCCTCGACGACGGCGTGCGGGACGACGTACGGGCCGCAGGCGAACGAGACGGCCGCGGCCAGCGCCTCGGCGGAGGTGTCCGCGTAGGCCCCGGCGTCCATCAGGATCTGCGCCTCCACCTTGACCAGCCGGCCGTCGGCGTCGGCGTGGTGGCGGTAGCGCAGCAGCGTGGGGTGGCGGTGGGTGTGGGCGAGGAAGGACTCCTCCCGGGTGGCGGCCAGTTTGACCGGGCACCCCGTACGGAGCGCGAGCAGGCCCAGGGACAACTGGATGCCGGGGTCCTCGCGGTCCCCGGTGGCGCCGGGCACACCGGTCACCACGACCTTGACCTGCTCGGGCGCCAGCCCGAAGGACGCGGCGGCCAGGTCGCGGTCGGCGTGCGGGTCGGTGGACGCGGTGTAGATCTCCACCCCGCCGTCGGGGCGCGGCACGGCGAGCCCGGCCTCCGCCCCGATGGGCGCCGGGTCCTGGCGGCCGATCCGGTAGAACCCCTCGACCATCACCTCGCCGACCGCCTCCGCGTCGCCGAAGCGGAGCGGGATGTGCCGGATGAGGTTGCCGTCCGGGTGCAGCGGCTCGGCCTCGAAGGCCAGCTGGGGGTCGGTGACGGCCTCCAGGACCTCGTACTCGACCACGATGGCGGCGGCGGCCAGCCGGGCGGTGTCGGGGTGGTCGGCGGCCACCGCGGCGATCGGCTCGCCGTGGTAGCGGACCTCGTCCTTGGCGAAGACGGGCCGGTCGGCGGTGCCCCGCCCGTAACCCCGGTCGCCGGGCACGTCCTCATGGGTGACGACGGCACGCACCCCGGGCATCTCGGTGGCGTGCCGGGTGTCCACGGAACGGATCCGCGCCCGGGGGTGCGGGGAGCGCAGCACCGCCGCCCACAGCAGGCCCTCGGCCCACAGGTCGGCGGCGTACGGGAAGGTGCCCTGGGTCTTCGCGGCCGCGTCGGCGGCCGGGAGGGAGGCCCCCAGCCCGTGCGCCGGCGGCTCGTCGGGGATCGGGACGCCCGCCGCGGGCGTCGCGGTGACGGCGGCGCCGTCGGTCGTGCCGGTCATGCCCAGACCTCGCTTCGCTCACGCCCGCCCGTGCGAGGCGCGCGCCTGACGCTGTATCGCTCGCTCATCCGGTGCCCCCCGGCTGCGCGTCCTGGTTGTGCGGTGCCCCGTCCACCGGGTCGGCGGGACCCGCCTGGTGGGGGATGCGGGCGGTGCCGTCCGGCTCCCCGGCGGCGTCCGGCCCGGCGGTGTCCTGCCCGGCGGCCTCGGAACGGGACCTGACGACCTCGGCGACGGCGTCCAGGACGCCCCGGTAGCCGGAGCAGCGGCAGAGGTTGCCGCAGAGCGCCTTGCGGGTCTCCAGCTCGGTGGGGGCGTGGTTGCCCTCCAGGAGGTCGTGGACGGTCATCGCCATACCGGGGACGCAGAAGCCGCACTGCACCGCCCCGGAGGCGGCGAGCGCCCGCTGGACGTCGGAGGGCACGCCGTCGCGCGCCAGCCCCTCGACGGTGCGGACCTCGCTGCCGGCCGCGGTGGCGGCGGGCACCAGGCAGGACGCGACCAGCCGCCCGTCCACCTGGACCGAGCAGGCCCCGCACTCCCCCTGGGAGCAGCCGTCCTTGGCCCCGGCCAGGCCGAGCCGTTCGCGCAGCACGTACAGCAGCGACTCGCCGATCCAGGCGTCGGTGACCGGGCGGTCGGCGCCGTTGACGCGCAGCACGTAGGACGCGGAGGGGTGTTCGTCGTGGCTGTCGGGGACGGCGGGGGCCGGGTCGGCCTCCGGGGTCGCCTCGGGGGCCGGTCCGGGGGGCGTGGCGCCGCTGGAGGGCGCCGGCTCCTCGGTGGCGGCCGGGGCGGCGGGCGCGCCGGGGGCCGGGCCGGGGTCGGTGCCCGTGCCCGTGCCAGGGTCCGTGCCGGCCGTGGCGGGGGCTGTGCCGGGCTCGGCGGCCGGGGCCGGGCCGGGAGTACCGGGCTCCTCCGGCCGGTCCGCGTGCGGGGCCTGGGGGGCCTCGGGGGACGTGCCGGAGGCGCTCACGGCCTCGGCCGGCTCGCGGTCGCCGGACGGGCCCTCGGTCCCGGGCTCGGCCCCGGCCTCCGCCCCGGACAGCCCCTCGGGCGCGTACGGTTCGCCGCTCACGTGCTGGTCGGGTACGTGCTGGTCGTACGCCTGCTGGTCCCCGGGGGTGTGCGCTCCGCCCGCGGCCCCGGCTTCCGCGTACGCGTCCGGGCCCGCTCCCGCGTCCACGGCGGTCTCCGCCTCGGACGGAGCCGGAGCCGGGTGCGCCGCGGGCGCGGGGTGCTCGGCGGCAGGGGCGGGGTGCTCGGCGGGCGCGGCAGGTTCGTGCTCGCCGGGCGCCCCGGCGTCCACCGCGGCACCGGTCTCAGCGACGCGCGCGCCGGCGTCCGGAACACCGGCCTCCGGAACGGCGCCCGCGGCAGCCGCCTCCGTACCGTCCCCGGCGGCCCCCTGGCCCCCGCCGCCCGTGAACGCGTCCGCCGCGAACTGCCCTGTCAGGTCGGGGTGTTCGCCCTCGACCACCGGGACCGACCAGGTGTCCGCGCCCCCGGGGGCGGGCACCTCCTGGCCCGTCCCGTGGGCCGTCTCCGGGGCGGCCGGCGGCCACTGGGCCAGCGCGTCGGCGGGCAGCGACCAGTGGCCGGTCGCCGCCCCCGTACCGGCATCGTGCGCGCCGGCACCGTGCCCGTACGGGTCGTCCGCGGGCGCCTGGTGGTACGGCTCCTCGGCAGCGCCCCCGTGACCCTCCGGACCCGCGCCGACTCCGGGGTCGGCGGCGGTGCCGGCCAACCCGGCAGCGCCATCAGCGCCTACGGCCCCGTGAGCCCCGACAGCCCCGGCGTTCCCCCCGGTGGCGTCGAGGCCGGCGGTGAAGTTCCAGTGGCCGGTGGCGCCGGCCTCCCCGGGGCCGGACGCGGGCGCGCCGCCCTCGTAGGCCGGGGCGGGGTAGCCGCCATCCGCGTAGATCGAGGCGCCGCCGTGGCCGGGCAGCCGGTCGTCGCCGACCAGGTATTCGCCGGACTCCTCCAGGACGTCGTCCGCCGCCGGGACCGCCCACGCGCCGGCGGCCGCCTCCGGGCTGCCCGCGACCGGCCAGTGCACCTGCTCGCCGCCCCACGGCCGGCCGCCCTCGGGGGCGTTGGCCTGGTAGCCGGACGCGTCCTGGTGCGGGGCGCCTTGGTGGTGGCCACCCTGGTGCGGCACGTCCTGGTGCGGCATGTCCTGGTGCGCACCCTGATGCGCGCCCCCCTGGTGCGGGTCCTGGTGGGCGCCGACCGCGCCGTGCTGCCCCCCGTGATCCCCGTGGCCTCCAGGGCCCCCGTGCGCCCCGTAGCCCGCCGCCGGGTCCGCGTACCCGTCGTTCGGGCCGGCGAACGGCATGGTCCAGTGCCCCGTGGCCGCCGGGTCGGTGGCCGCGCCCGGTACCGGGGGCGCGGGGTGCGCGGGGAACGAGGCGGGCGGGGTGTAGCCGTGGCCGGGGGCGGCGAGCGGGTCCGCGCCCGGGGTGCCGTAACCGGCGCCGTACGCCCCGGTGGTGAAGCCCTCGGGGAGCTGGACGAAGGCGGTCGCCTCCGACTCGTACTCGCCGCCCTGCGGCAGCGGCTGCCAGCCCTGCTCGGGGTGCGGCTGCTGCGGTCGGCGGTTGTCGGCGTCACTCATGAGAGCGCCCTCCCAAGTGCGCGGCGGGCCAGGGCTGCCACCGTACGGCGCAGGTGCAGCGCGGCGGGCGGCAGGGTCACCGGTTCGGAACCGTCCGCGGGCGGCGCCGGGTCGGGGATGCAGGCGGCGGCCACGTAGTCGCCGAAGGCGGCCAGCGCCTCGGGGACCAGGCCGCGTTCGCCGTCCCAGTCGATGAGCGAGGCCACCCACTGCTCGGCCTCCAGGGGCCGCAGCGGCATCGCGGCGACCGCGCCGACCGCGCAGCGCACCGCGCGCCGCGCCGGGTCCAGGACCAGCGCGACGGAGGCGGTGGCGCGGCCGGGGCCGGTGCGGCCGGTGGCCTTCAGGAAGGTCTGCGGGGCGTGCAGCAGCGGTACCCGGACGAAGCCGACGAGTTCACCGGGGCGCAGCATCTCGCGGCCGGTCAGCAGGTGGCTGACCGGGATCTCACGGCGGGCGCCCCCGGGGCCGGCGACGATCACCGTGGCCTCCAGGGCGGCGAGCACCGGAAGGGTGTCGCCCGTGGGAGCGCAGGTGACGATGTTGCCGCCGAGCGTCCCGGCGTTGCGGATCTGCGGCGGGCCGGCCGCGCGGGCGGCGGCGGCCAGGCCGGGGATCAGGGCGGCGAAGTCGGGGCGCCCCATACGGGCGAGGGTGAGGCCGGCGCCGAGCAGGGCGTGGCCGTCGAGGTACTGCCAGCCGCGGATCTCGCTGATCCGGCCGAGGCCCACCAGGCCCGCGGGTCTGAGGAGTCCGGCGTTGACCGCCGCCATGAGGTCCGTGCCGCCCGCGACGGGCACGGCGGCGGGCATGGCGGTCAGTGCCGCCACCGCCTCGTCGAGCGAGGCCGGCAACGTCACCGATTGCGACGCGTGCGGTGCGTGCGTGGTCAACCCAGCTGCCCCTTCCCCGGTGTCCCGGCAGTTCCGCTCCGCCGTACGGTACGTGCTCACGGCCCGGACGTGGCAACTCTGGCACATCTTCGCGGGCCCGGTACGCGAGGGGCCGCGAAGCGGTGTTCCGTCCGCGCGGAGGGCGCCGTTCCGGCGGTCGTCGGCCGGTTCCGGTGAACGGGGACCACCGTCCCAGGGACCGGCCCGGCGGGCGCCCTCCTTGCGCGGGGGCTCACACGTTTGGGGGCGCCCCGTCGAAGGGGCGTCCGAGGATGCCGGGGCGTTTCTGCCAGGGCAGCGGGCCGCCGGGCGGGCGGTAGGCGACGCCGAGGGCGTCGAGGCGGGCGTAGTGGGCGGCCATCCGGCGGGTGAAGTCCTGGTAGTCGCGGGCGGCCGGGGCGGGCAGCCGGGACCAGGCGACCTCGGCGAACGCGGCCAGCCGCGGGAAGACCTGGTAGTCCAGGCGCTGCTGACCGTCCATCGCCTCGGTCCAGGCGTTGGCCTGCGTGCCCAGGACGCGCGCGGCCTGTTCGCGCGTCAGTTCCGGGGGCACCGGCTCGAAGCGGTAGACGTCCTCCAGGGTGCGGACGTAGCCGATCGGCACCGGCTCCTCGGGGCCCGCGTCCTGACGGTGGTCCAGATAGACGTGCTGCTCGGGGCACATGACGACGTCGTGGCCCGCCTTGGCGGCGGCGATACCGCCCGCGTAGCCGCGCCAGGAGGAGACCGCCGCGCCCTCCGCCAGGCCGCCTTCGAGGATCTCGTCCCAGCCGATGAGGCGCCGGCCGCGGTCGGCGAGCCAGCGGTCGAAGTGGCGCAGGAACCAGCTCTGCAGGCCGTCCACGCCGTCCACGCCCAGCTCGGCGATCCGGGCGCGGGCGGTGGGCGAGGCCCGCCACTGGTCCTTGGGGCACTCGTCGCCGCCCAGGTGCACGAAGCGGGAGGGGAAGAGCGCGAGCACTTCCTCCAGGACGTGTTCGTAGAAGCGGAGGGCGGTGTCAGTGGGGGCCAGTACGTTGGGACTGACGCCCCAGGTGTCCCAGACCTCCAGGGAGGTGGTGTCGATGACGTCGGTGTTGCCCAGTTCCGGGTATGCCGCGATGGCGGCCTGCGAGTGCCCGGGGATATCGATCTCGGGGACGACGGTGATCTGCCGCTCGGCGGCGTAGGCGACGATCTCGCGCAGATCGTCCTGGGTGTAGTAGCCGCCGTGCGGGCGCGGGTCCCACAGCGGCGAGTCGCGGTGCCCGAGCCGGGTGCGGCGGCGCCAGGCGCCGGTCGCGGTCAGCTCCGGGTAGCGGCGGATCTCGATCCGCCAGCCCTGGTCGTCGGTGAGGTGCAGATGCAGCACGTTCAGCTTGTGGGCGGCGAGCAGGTCCAGATAGCGCAGGACGCCGTCCTTGGGCAGGAAGTGCCGGGCGACGTCCAGCATCAGGCCGCGCCAGCCGAAGCGCGGCGCGTCCTCGATGGTCTGCTCCGGCAGCCCGGGGGCGCGGCCGGGGGCGAGCGGGGCGCGCCGGAAGGCGTCCGGGCCGAGGAGCTGACGGAGCGTCTGCGCGGCCCAGAAGACGCCGGCCGGGCCGCCGCCGGTGAGGCGCACGCCCCAGCGGGCGTCGGCGTCGAGGCGGTAGCCCTCCGGCGGGAGGGCCGGGTCGAGGGCGAGCGCGAGGGTGTCCGGGGCCTCGGCGGAGCCGGGCGGCAGCGGCAGCGCGAAGGCGGCGCCGAGCGTGGCGCGCAGCCAGCGGGCGGTGTCCTCGGTGCCGGGGACGGCGGCCAGCGCGGTCTGCGCACCGAGCCGTACGGTCCTGCGCCCGGTGCCCTCGCCGTCCGCGTCGCGGCTGAGCGGTGCCGGGATCAGGCCCGTGTGGGGAACGGTCTCCAGATCTGTCACGCCCGGAAGTCTTCACCTCCGCGGCGCCGGGGGAAACCCGCCGCGCGCGCCGGGGACGGCGACGGGCCCGGGCCGCTGCGGGACCCGGGCCCGTACGGGCCGCGGCGCGGGGGCGGCGGTGGCGTACCGGCCTACGGGAGGCCGGTCGCCCGCCCGCCTACTTCTTCCCGCCGTCCTTGTCCTTGTCGCCGCCGGCGCCCATGGACTCGAAGATCTCCTTGCACAGCGGGCAGACCGGGTACTTCTTCGGGTCGCGGCCCGGTACCCACACCTTCCCGCAGAGCGCCACGACGGGGGTGCCGTCGAGCGCGCTCGCCATGATCTTGTCCTTCTGGACGTAGTGGGCGAAGCGCTCGTGGTCGCCGTCGCCGTGCGACACCTGCGGTGTCGGCTCTACGAGGGTCCCCGTACCTGCCCCGCGCTCGGGCTCAAGAGTGCTCATAGGTGCCAAGGGTACTCACGCGCGCGGCGAGCCGGGAGCGGCGGCCCGCGGCCGCGTGCACCACCAGCCCCAGGGCCGCGACCCCCGCCGCCATCCAGGGCAGCGCCGCCGCGGACGGGCCGGCCGCCAGCGCCAGGCCGCCGAGCGCGGAGCCCACCGCGCTGCCCAGGTAGAGCGCGGAGTTGTTCAGCGCCAGGGCGACGGTGCCGCGCCGCGCGCTCGCGGCCAGCAGCCGGTGCTGCTGCGGCACCTGGAGCGCCCAGCCGGCCGCGCCCCAGGCCACCAGCGCCACCACCGCGCCGGGCAGCCAGGCGGCGGCCAGCGCCGGCAGCAGCGCCTGGGCGGCGGCGATGACCGCCAGCACCCCGCCGGCCAGCGCCCGGACCCGGCCGGTGCGGTCCACCAGCGGCCCGGCCAGCACGCTCCCCAGCACCCCGCCGGCGCCCCACGCCCACAGGTACGGGGTGACCTCGCGGACGCCGCCGGCCGCGGCCAGCACCGGCGCGAGGTAGGTGTAGAGGCCCAGGCTGGCCACCGCGGCCAGGAAGGACACCGCCACGACGGGCGCCACCGCCCGGTCGGTCAGCGCGGCCAGCCGGGCCCGTACGGGGACGGCGGGCCCCGCGGGCACCTGCGGCAGCAGCGCCGCCAAGCCGCCGAGCGCCACCGCGCCCAGCCCGGTGACCAGCCACAGCGTGGCCCGCCAGCCGGTGTGCTCGGCCAGCAGCACCCCGACCGGTACGCCCAGGACGGTGCCGGCGCTCATCCCGCCCATCACCAGGGCCAGCGCCCGGCCGCGCCGCTCCTCCGGGACGAGCGCGGCGGCGGCCGCGGTGGACAGGGCGGAGTACACCCCGGCGCCGGCGCCCGCGACGGTCCGGGCCGCGAGCAGGGTCCCCAGCGAGGGGGCCAGCGCGGTCAGGCCGTTGCCGAGGGTGAAGACCGCCAGCGCGGCCAGGATCAGCAGCCGGGGCCGGACCCCGGCGAGCAGCCCGGCGACCAGCGGCGCGCAGACCGCGTACGCCAGCGTGAAGACCGTCACCAGCTGGCCGGCCAGCGACACCCGGGTGCCGGTGTCGGCGGCGATCACCGGCAGCAGTCCCGCCATCACATAGGCGTCCAGGCCGAGGGTGAACGCCCCCAGCGTCAGCAGCCACACCTTCCGCATCGCTCCACTCCCCTGGTCCTCCGGGCCGGGGGCGGTCCCCGGTCCCGGTGCGGACCGACGCGGCGAAACGTAGGCAGTCTCCGGATGACGGCGGAAATGCCGGCGGGGAGCATTTATGCTCGGGCGGCATGAATGGCGGAGGCGGTATCCGGGAGAGCGGCGGCGGCCAGGGGGACCACGGCGGCGGGGCCGGGTACGCGGCCGGAGCGAGCCATGGCCGCGACCTCCCCGACCCGCTCGCCGACCCCGTGCTCGACGGCGTCGAGCTGCGGCAGCTGCGGGGATTCCTGGCCGTCGCCGAGGACCTCAGCTTCACCCACGCCGCCGCCCGGCTGCGGACCGGCCAGCCCGCGCTGACCCGCGCCGTCCGGGCCCTGGAGGGCGCGCTCGGCGTCCGGCTGCTGGAGCGGACCACCCGCCGGGTCGCGCTGACCGACGCCGGACGCCGCCTGTACGCCGACCTCGCGCCGCTGCTGCCCCGGCTCACCGCCGCGCTGCGCTCCCCGGCCGGTCCGGCGCTGCTGCGGCTGGGCTTCACCTCGCTGCTGCCGGCCGCCTGCCGGGCGCTGATCGCGGACTTCGAGGCGGCGACCGGGGCCGGGGTGCGGCTGGTCCGCCGGGACGCGCCGCTGGCCGGACTGGAGACCGGGGAGTCGGACGTGGCGGTGGTGCGCGGCGAGGTACCGGCGGACGCCGGGCTGCGCACCGTGCCGCTGCTCCGGGAGCCGCGGGTCGCCGCCGTACCGCGGACCGCCGCCCCGGAGGCGCTGGCCCGCCGGCGGGTGCTGGACTGGGCCGAGCTGGCGGAGCTGCCGCTGGTGGTCAACACCGTCACCGGCACCACCCGCCCCGACCTGTGGCCCGCCGATCGCCGCCCCCGGCCGGCCTGCACCGCGGGCAACGTCGACGAGTGGCTGGAGGCGGTCGCGGCCGGCCACGGCGTCGGGGTGACGACGGAGGCAGTCGCCGCCCGCCATCCGCACCCGGGCATCCGCTACGTCCGGCTGAAGAACGCCCCGCCGGTGCCCGTCCGCCTCGCGCTGCCGGCCCGCGACGCCCACCCGCTCGCCGCGCACTTCCTCGCCCTGGCCACCGCCCGGCCCCGGCCCTGACGACGGCGGGAAGCGGTCCCGGCAAGCCGGTCGGCCCCACCCGGGCCGCGCGGCACCTCCGCTACGACCCCACCGGCACCCCGCCCCGCTCCCGCCGCGTGCCACGCTCCCGCTCCCCCGCCGTCAGCCCCAGCTCGGCGGCGAAGGCCAGCGCGGCCTCCGGGCGGACCTCGTACCAGCAGTCCGGGCCGCAGACCGCGTCCAGGAGCGCGGAGACGTCGCGGGCGCGGACCGTGCGGGCCGCGGCGGCCGCGATGAACGCCCGGACCGTCGCCGCCGGATGGACCTCGGTCTCGGTGCGGGCCACGAGGTGCTCGGTGATCTCCCGGACCGCGGCGGCACCGGGCGCGGCCCAGCCCATCGCCATCCCCAGGCCGTCATCGGGCAGCCCCGCGGGATACGGGGCGCGGGCCCAGGCGCCGTGCTCGTACCAGTAGGCGAAGCCGAGGAGGTTGCCCTCGGCGTCCTCGCGCAGCCGCTCCCAGGGGAGCCAGTCGGGGCCGCCGGCCAGGAAGTCGACCGGTTTGTCGCCGCTGTGGGTGTAGCTGCCGTCGGAGTCCTGGCCGCAGAGCAGGGCGCGGCCGCCGTCGTAGAGGCGCAGGCGCCACCAGTACGCGCCGCCGGCGTTCCAGCACTGGAGGCCGTGCGGGCCGAAGGAGTACTCGTCGCCGTCGTCCATGGCCGCGGCGGCCACCGCCAGCGTCGCGGCCCGCGCCCACACCTGCTCCGGGGCGTCCAGATCCCCGGGCACGCTCGGCCTGTGCATGGTGCTCTCCCCCGTCCGTCCGGCGCGGCCGCGACCGGGGCTCCCCGGGGCAGGGGAGGCCGAGCCGGCGGAGCGTCCGCGCACCGTTCCTGGCACTGCGAACGATAGCGACGGGGTCTGACACTTCCCCATGACGAAGCCGTCACAAAAAGCCCGGCGAACGCCCGGGCGCACCACCCGGCGCGCACCACCCGTCCCGCGCCCCGGGGCGCCGACCGCCCCGACTCAGTTCAGCGACGGATCGTCCGGATACGTGGCCACCATCGCCAGCTCGTTCCGCTGCCGGCGCAGCACCGACCGCCACAGCCGCTCCGGATCGGGCGAGGAGACGTCCCCCGGCTCGGACTCGACGACGTACCAGGCGCCCTCCACCAGCTCGTCCTCCAGCTGGCCGGGCCCCCAGCCGGCGTACCCGGCGAAGATCCGCAGGCTGCCCAGGACCGCGGCGAGCAGCTCCGGCGGGGCCTCCAGGTCCACCAGGCCGATCGCGCCGTGCACCCGGCGCCAGCCCAGCGGCTCGTCCCCGGGGCCGGTGCCGTCCACCGCCGCGGCGTCCGCGCCGGGCGCCCCGCCGCCGGCCGCGGGCGGCCCGTCGCCGCCGGCCGCCCCGCCGGGCACCACGGCCACGCCGAGCGCGGAGTCCAGCGAGACCGGCCCGCCCTGGAAGACCACGCCCGGCTCCCCGGTCAGCCCGGCCCAGGGGGCGAGGATGTCGGCGACGCCCACCGGGGTGGGGCGGTTCAGGATCACGCCGAGGGAACCCTCCTCGTCGTGGTCGAGCAGGAGGACCACCGCGCGGTCGAAGTTCGGGTCGGCGAGCGCGGGGGTGGCGACGAGCAGCCGCCCTGTGAGCGAGGACACCTCGGTCATGGCCACATGATCCCGCACTTCCGCCCGGAAGGGGGAGTCGGCGTCCGGTCCGCCGGGTGAACAGGGCGGGCGTACGGCGGCAGCCCCCGGCGCACGCCCGGCCTCCCGTATGCCGCATCCGGAACATCCGGCACAAGCCTCACAAACAGCGATTACGAATCAAAGGGGGGCCGTAGCGCAGCGTGTTGTGACAAAGCCATTACACGGCCCTACCAGGGGCGCCGCCACGGGCACCCCCTCGGACGCCCTTACCATTTCTCGTGGCCCAGACCGACTCCAGGAACGCGAGATCCATGACCGTCTCTACTGACGACGTACTGCTTGTCCACGGCGGCACCCCGCTGGAGGGTGAGATCCGGGTTCGCGGCGCGAAGAACCTCGTCCCCAAGGCCATGGTCGCCGCCCTGCTCGGCAGCGGTCCGAGCCGGCTGCGCAACGTCCCCGACATCCGGGACGTGCGCGTGGTGCGCGGGCTGCTCCAGCTGCACGGCGTCACGGTCCGCCCCGGTGACGAGCCGGGCGAGCTGGTCCTCGACCCGTCGCACGTGGAGAGCGCCAACGTCGCGGACATCGACGCGCACGCCGGCTCCTCGCGGATCCCGATCCTGTTCTGCGGCCCGCTGCTGCACCGGCTGGGCCACGCCTTCATCCCGGGCCTGGGCGGCTGCGACATCGGCGGCCGGCCGGTGGACTTCCACTTCGACGTGCTGCGCCAGTTCGGCGCGAGGATCGAGAAGCGCGACGACGGCCAGTATCTGGAGGCCCCGCGCGGGCTGCGCGGCACCAAGATCCGGCTGCCGTACCCGTCGGTCGGCTCGACCGAGCAGGTGCTGCTCACCGCGGTCCTGGCCGAGGGCGTCACCGAGCTGTCGAACGCCGCGGTCGAGCCGGAGATCGAGGACCTGATCTGCGTGCTGCAGAAGATGGGCGCGATCATCTCCATGGACACCGACCGGACGATCCGGATCACCGGTGTCGACAAGCTCGACGGCTACACCCACCGGGCCCTCCCGGACCGCCTGGAGGCCGCCTCCTGGGCGTCCGCGGCGCTGGCCACCGAGGGCAACATCTACGTCCGGGGCGCCCAGCAGCGCTCGATGATGACGTTCCTGAACACCTTCCGGAAGGTCGGCGGCGCCTTCGAGGTGGACGACGAGGGCATCCGCTTCTGGCACCCGGGCGGCTCGCTCAACGCCATCGCCCTGGAGACCGACGTCCACCCCGGTTTCCAGACCGACTGGCAGCAGCCCCTGGTGGTGGCGCTGACCCAGGCGTCGGGCCTGTCGATCGTCCACGAGACGGTCTACGAGTCCCGGCTGGGCTTCACGTCCGCGCTCAACCAGATGGGCGCGCACATCCAGCTCTACCGCGAGTGCCTGGGCGGTTCGGCCTGCCGCTTCGGCCAGCGCAACTTCCTGCACTCCGCGGTCGTCTCCGGCCCCACCCGCCTCCAGGGCGCCGACCTGGTCATCCCCGACCTGCGCGGCGGCTTCTCGTACCTGATCGCGGCGCTGGCCGCGCAGGGCACGTCCCGGGTGCACGGCATCGACCTGATCAACCGCGGCTACGAGAACTTCATGGAGAAGCTCGTGGAGCTGGGCGCGAAGGTGGAGCTGCCGAACGGCAACCCGCGGGGCTGACCCCCGCCGCCCCGCCACAGGGGCGCTCACCGGGCCTCAGAAGGCGCCGCACGGCCGCGATCCGCTCCGGCCGGCGGCGCCTTCGCCGTACCCGGACGGGGCGCGGGGCCGTGCCTCGCGCGGCCCGGCCCCGTACGAAACCCGCGCGCGGCCCTGGACCGGGCGCAGGCGGGCATACGAGAGGGCGGCCACCCTCGGGAAGGGTGGCCGCCCGCTATGCCGTGGGAAGGGCCTTACTTGCCCTTGGCGGCTTCCTTGAGCTTCGAGCCCGCGGAGACCTTCACGCTGTAGCCGGCCGCGATCTGGATCGGCTCACCGGTCTGCGGGTTCCGCGCGGTGCGAGCGGCACGGTGGGTGCGCTCGAAGGTCAGGAAGCCGGGGATGGTGACCTTCTCGTCGCCCTTGGCGACGACCTCGCCGACGGTCTCGGCGAGCGCGGCCAGAACGGCGTCGGCGTCCTTGCGGGTCACCTCGGCGCGATCGGCCAGTGCGGCCACCAGCTCACTGCGGTTCATGTATGTACTCCCGTGTTCTTCTTGCCAATGCGGCGGGCCACGCGGCGGAGCCGCACATTTGGGGTCAGCGAAGCCGATGCTGCCAGGGCCCTCGGACAGTCTCCGGACCCGGGTCTGCGATGCCAGACCCTCGCGCCCGACTACGCATCCTGCCCCCACCTGCGGCGGTAAAGCCAATCCGGCACCCCTGGAGGGTCACCCGCCACCCTATGGGTGGCCCGGTGGAGGCCAGATCCGCGACGCGCCGTCTCAGACGCCCGTGGCGGCCGTCACAGCCTCGCCGGCGGCCTTGGCCGCGTCCCGTACCGCGCCGGCCACCGCGCCCGCGACCTTCTCGTTGAAGACGCTGGGGATGATGTAGTTCGCGTTGAGCTCGTCGTCCAGCACGACGTCGGCGAGCGCGCGGGCGGCGGCCAGCATCATCTCGGTGTTCACCGTACGCGACGCGGCGTCCAGCAGGCCGCGGAAGACGCCGGGGAAGACCAGGACGTTGTTGATCTGGTTGGGGAAGTCGGAGCGGCCGGTGGCCACGACGGCGGCGGTCTGACGGGCCAGCGCCGGGTCGACCTCCGGGTCGGGGTTGGCCAGCGCGAAGACGATCGCGCCGTCGGCCATCTTGGCCACGTCGTCGCCGTCGAGGACGTTGGGCGCGGAGACGCCGATGAAGACGTCGGCGCCGACCACGGCCTCCTTGAGGGTGCCGGTGACGCCCTCGGGGTTGGTGTTGTCGGCGATCCAGCGCAGCGCGGAGTCGGGGTCGGCGTCGACGAGGTCGGCGCGGCCGGCGTGCACCACGCCGTGGATGTCGGCGACCACCGCGTGCCCGACGCCGGCGGCCAGCAGCAGCTTGAGGATGGCGGTGCCGGCGGCGCCGGCGCCGGACATCACGACCCGGACGTCGCCGATCTTCTTGCCGACCACGCGCAGCGCGTTGGTGAGCGCGGCGAGCACCACGATGGCGGTGCCGTGCTGGTCGTCGTGGAAGACCGGGATGTCCAGGGCCTCGCGCAGCCGGGCCTCGATCTCGAAGCAGCGGGGCGCGGAGATGTCCTCGAGGTTGATGCCCGCGAAGCCGGGGGCGATGGCCTTGACGATCTCCACGATGGCGTCGGTGTCCTGCGTGTCCAGGCAGATCGGCCAGGCGTCGATGCCCGCGAACCGCTTGAAGAGGGCCGCCTTGCCCTCCATGACGGGCAGGGCGGCCTTGGGGCCGATGTTGCCGAGGCCGAGGACGGCGGAGCCGTCGGTGACCACCGCGACGCTGTTGCGCTTGATGGTCAGGCGGCGGGCGTCCTCGGGGTTGTCGGCGATGGCCTGGCAGACCCGGGCGACGCCGGGGGTGTAGACCATCGACAGGTCGTCGCGGTTGCGGATCGGGTGCTTGGACGACATCTCGATCTTGCCGCCGAGGTGCATCAGGAAGGTCCGGTCGGAGACCTTGCCGAGCGTGACGCCCTCGATGCCGCGCAGCTTGGCGACGATCTCCTGGGCGTGGTCGGTGGAGGTGGCGGCGATCGTGACGTCGATCCGGAGTTTCTCGTGGCCGGACGCGGTCACGTCGAGGCCGGTGACCGACCCGCCGGAGGACTCCACGGCCGTGGTGAGCTGGCTGACGGCGGTGCCGCTCGCGGGAACTTCCAGTCGCACCGTCATCGAATACGAGACGCTAGGCGCCGTTGCCATGGCCGACTTCCTCTGCTTTCCCTGGTTTCTCTCTGGGCGGCCCCGGTACTCAGGGGTGCCCGAGCCGGAGCGCGTTGTTCGATCGTCCCACCTACCAGCCGGTACACGGTAACCAGCTACGAATTTCGGAAAGACTCTTCCACCATACGAGAGTTACTCGGTGAAGTGGAAGCCCCCTCCAGGGTCGCGATCCGGCCATCCGGAAACCGGCGCCGGCGCGGCGGTGGAAAACGACCGCGGGCGCCCCTCCGGAAGGAGGAGCGCCCGCGCTGTGCTTGATGACACCGACCCGCCATGCTCGCCTCGCGGCAAGTGGTCGCTCGTAGCGACGATGGTTGGGCCCGGGGGCTTGGATCGGGCCGGTGCCACACCCAGGCTAACAAACCCTCCCGGCAAGCGAATCCCGTCCCGCGCAATCACGTAAGCCACGCGGCGGACGCCGGCCGCGGCCGTCAGTCGCGCAGCAGGTCGGGGACCCCGTCCGCGTCCGGGTCGTCCGGGGCGGCGGAGAGCACCGTCAGGCGCTGGGTGGCGCGGGTCAGGGCCACGTAGAGCACCCGCAGGCCCGCCGGGGACTCGTCGGCGATCTCGGCGGGCGAGACCACCAGCGTGGCGTCGTACTCCAGGCCCTTGGCCTCCAGGGAGCCCAGCGCCACCACCCGGTCGCCGAGCCCGGCCAGCCAGGCGCGGGCCTGCTCGCGGCGGCGCATCGCCACCACCACGCCGACCGTGCCCTCGACCTCGTCCAGCAGCCGGGCGGCCTCGGCGGCGGTGGCGCGGGCCAGCGCCGCCTCGTCCGTACGGGCCGCGCCCCCGGAGCCGTCCGGGCCCGGTACGACCGCGAAGCGGGGCGTAAGGCCCGTCGAGCGGACCGCCCGGGGGGCCGGGGTGCCGGGCATGGCCAGCGCCAGCACCCGGGACGCCAGGTCGGCGATCTCGGCGGGATTGCGGTAGTTCACGGTGAGGGTGAAGCGGCGGCGGGGGCGGGTGCCGAGCGCCTCGTCGCGGGCCTGCGCCGCCTCGTCCGGGTCGGACCAGGAGGACTGGGCCGGGTCGCCGACCACGGTCCAGGTGGCGTGCCGGCCGCGGCGGCCGACCATCCGCCACTGCATCGGCGTCAGGTCCTGCGCCTCGTCGACGATGATGTGCGCGTAGTCGGCGCGCTCCTCCTCCAGCCGGTCGCGGCGGGAGCGGCCGCCGGCGAGCCGGTCGGCGTAGGTGGTCAGCTCCTCCAGGCCGGTGAGCTGGTCCAGCGGGTCGGCCTCGCGCGGGCGGGCCGGGCGGGCCGGGGCGCCGAGGATCTGCTGGAGCTCGTCCAGCAGCGCGACGTCGTGGACGGACAGCGGGCCCTGCCCGTCGTCGCCCAACCGCCGCAGGGAGCGGGCGAGTTGGCGCGCCTCGCGGGGGTTGAGCAGGCGGCGGGACCAGCGGCCGAGGCGGCGCTCGTCGGCCATCGCCGCGAGCACCCCACGCGGGGTCAGCTCCGGCCACCAGGCGTCCAGGAACGCCTGGAACTCCGGCTCGGTGGTGAGGTCCTCGTCGAAGCCCTGGCGGGCCTCGGCGACCAGCTCCGGGTCGGTGTAGCGGCGGGCGGCGCCCGACTTGGCCCACAGGGCGTCCAGGATGAGCCGGCGGGCGCGCGGGCGCAGGAGGTTGACCGGGGCGGTGCCGCCCAGCGCGGTCTGCCGGACGGTGCGCAGCTCGGCCGCGTCCAGCTCCAGGCGGGCGCCGAACGCGACGACCCGGAGGCGGTCCGGGACGGCGGGCGCCGCCTCGGGGTCGTCCAGGGCGAGCTGGCCGGTGTCGGCGGCGCGGGCGGGCGCGGTGGCGCCCTCCAGCGCGCCGCGGGCGGCCCGGCGCAGCAGCTTCGCCATCCGCGCCGAGCCCTTGATCCGGGCCACCGCCGGCGGGTCGTAGGCACTCGCCTCGGCGCCGTCGACGAGCGAGCCGAGCGCCCGGATGGCGACCTGGCCCTCCTCGCCCAGCGAGGGCAGTACGCCCTCGGTGTAGGCCACCAGGAGCGGGGTCGGGGAGACGATCAGGATGCCGCCGGCGTAGCGGCGGCGGTCCTGGTAGAGGAGGTAGGCGGCGCGGTGCAGGGCGACCGCGGTCTTGCCGGTGCCGGGGCCGCCCTCGACCTCGGTGACGGAGGCGGCGGGCGCCCGGATCACCAGGTCCTGCTCGGCCTGGATGGACGCGACGATGTCCCGCATGGTGTGGCTGCGGGCCCGGCCCAGCGCGGCCATCAGCGCGCCGTCGCCGACCGCCGGCAGCTCCTCGCCGTCCAGGGTCGCGGTGACCTCCGGGCGCATCAGGTCGTCCTCGACGCCGAGCACCCGGCGGCCCTTGGAGCGGATGACGCGGCGGCGGACGACCCGGCCGGGGGCGACCGGGGTGGCGCGGTAGAAGGGGGCGGCGGCCGGCGCCCGCCAGTCGATGACCAGCGGGGAGTAGTCCGCGTCCAGGACGCCGAGGCGGCCGATGTGCAGGGTCTCGGCGATCGCGGCGCGGCCGTCGCGGATCGCGCCGTCGGCGGGCTCGACGGAGGTGTAGGCGCCGTCCGGGCCCTTCTTGCCGTCCTTGCCCTGGAGCAGGTCGATCCGGCCGAAGAGGAAGTCCTCGTACTCGGAGTTGAGCCGGTGCAGGTGCATACCGGCCTGGAAGACCTGGGCGTCGCGTTCGGCGAGCGCGCCGGGCGTGCCGACCTGGCCGCGCCGGGCGGCGTCGTCCATCAGGAACTCCGCCTCGTGGATCTTCTCCTCGAGGCGCCGGTAGACGCGGTCGAGATGGGCCTGTTCGGCCTCGATCTCGCGGTCGCGGACGGAATCCGGTGCGTTCTCCGGTGCGTGCGTGGCGTTGTGCGCGGCCACCCAGGCCCCCTTCTGCTGTGCGTAGGGCAGCCGTCAACCGTACGCGAACGCGGCACCGCGCGCACCTGGCGGTACGGACAAAAACGGACGGAGCCGGTCGGATGTTGTCTCAAGGCGCGGTCCGGACGGGCGGGAGGCGACCCGGGGCGCGGTCCGGACGGGCGGGAACGGTCAGCGGGCGCCCCCGGAGCGGCGGCGGTGGCGGGCGACCCGGGCGCGGTTGCCGCAGACCGCGCCGGAGCACCACCGGCGCCGCCGGCCGTGCGAGGTGTCCAGATAGACCAGCGCGCAGCCGTCGCCGGCGCACCGGCGCAGCCGGCCGCGCGCCGCCGGGTCGGTGAGCAGCGCGACGGCGTCCCGGGCGACCGCCGCCAGCAGCCCGGCGCAGTCGGGCGGCGTGGCCAGGGTGGCGGCGAGGGTGCCGTCCGGGGCGCGGACGGCGCGCAGGGCGGGCGGCGGGGCGGCCGCGGCGGCGGCGTTGAGCCGGGCGAGGTCGGACGGGGCGGCGCGGCCGTGGAGTTCTTCCGCGACGACCCGGCCGAGCAGGTCGCGCAGTGCGCGGAAGCGGGCGACCCACGCGGCGTCGAGGCCGCCGGGCGGGGCGCCGGACGGGCCTCCGGTCGGGTCTCCGGGTGGGAGGAGCCCGGCGCCGGCCAGCCAGGCGGCCAGCGGGCCCGGGCCGGTGAGGCGTTCGGGTCCGGCCGGTCCGGCGCCGGCGGTGGCGATCAGGTCCAGGCAGATCCGCCCGCAGTCGAACCGGAAACCGTAGGGGGCTGCCATGTGCCTGTCACTCCTCGGGCGGACGCGGGCGGCGGTGCGTACGGGGTGGCGGTGCGGTGCGTACAAGGGGGCGCCGGGGGCGTCTCCAGGGTGCCCGGACGGGGCGCGCGCGGGAAGGCCGTGGGGGGCGGGCCGGGCCACCCGGGGTACGCACCTCACGTGCGCCACCCCACCGGGCGCAGCTATACAACGCGCGTAGACAACCCATGTAGACACCGCGCGTATACCTCTCATGTATAGTCCGGCGGCATGTCGTCCTCCCCGCTGCTGAAGAACCGCGCCAGCCTGGCCCACAAGCTCGGTTACGCGGTCCGCAACCCGGCCCGGATCGCCCCCTACGTCAAGCGCCACGCCCGCGACACCTGGCTGCGCCTGAAGCACCCCGACCACGTGGCGTACTACCGGGCGGTGATGGCCTCCGACGCCGGCCGCAGCCCCGAGGCCGCGGTGGGCAGCCGCAGCCACGAACGCTGGCTGGCGCTCGGCGAGATGCAGTTCGACTACCTCGTCGAGCACGGGCTGCGCCCCGGGCACCGGATGCTCGACATCGGCTGCGGCAACCTCCGGGCCGGCTGGCGCTTCATCGCCCACCTCGAGGCCGGCCACTACTACGGCATCGACATCTCGCCGGACATCCTGATAGCCGCCAAGCGCACCCTGACGACGTACGAACTCCAGGACAAGCTGCCGCATCTGACGATCACTCAGGACCTGACGCTGGACTTCCTGCCGGCCGGGCACTTCGACGTCGTGCACGCGCACAGCGTCTTCTCGCACTCGCCGCTGACCGTCATCGACGAGTGCCTGGCGAACGTCGGCCGGATCCTGGCGCCCGGCGGGTTCTTCGACTTCACCTTCGACCGCACCGAGGGCGCCGAGCACCAGGTACTGCGCGAGGACTTCTACTACCGGACCGAGACCCTGCTGGCGCTGGCCCGCAAGCACGGCCTGGAGGCGCGGTTCATGGCGGACTGGGAGACCCGGCCGCACGGCCAGTCCAAGATCCGGGTGGCCAACCCGGCCTGACCGGGAGCGGCCCGACCGCCCGCCCCGGCTACCCGGCGGCGTACTTCCCGCTGACCGCCGCCGGGTCCAGGGCCAGCCGGTAGCCGCGCTTGACCACCGTCTGGATCAGCCGGGGCTCGCCCAGCGCGGTCCGCAGCCGCGCCATCGCGGTCTCCACCGCGTGCTCGTCCCGGCCCGCGCCCGGCAGCGCCCGCAGCAGCTCGGAGCGGGCCACCACCCAGCCGGGGCGCCGGGCCAGGGCGCGCAGCAGCGCCATCCCGGCGGGCGGCACCGGGCGCAGCGCGCCGTCCACCACGGCGGCCCGGCCACGGATCTCCAGCCGCCGCCCGGCCACCGGCAGCGGCCGCACCCGGGCCGGCAGCTCCCGGCACAGCAGCCGCACCAGCGGCCCCAGCCGGAAGCGCTCCGGCTGCCGGGTCGGCACGTCCAGCGCCTCCAGCGGGAGCGCGGTCACCGGGCCCACGCAGGCCGCGAGCACGTCCTGCCGCAGCGCGGCCAGCAGCTCCGGCCGGATGCCGCGCTCCTCGGCGCGGCGCAGCAGCGACGCGGCGGCCGGCGCGCTGGTGAACGTCACCGCGTCCACCTGGCGCGCCAGGACGCCGTCCAGCAGCCGGTCCACGGGGCCGAGGTCGGCCGGCGGCAGCCAGCGGTAGACCGGCACCCCGACGACCTCGGCGCCGGCCGCCCGCAGCGCCTCGGTGAAGCCCGGCAGCGGTTCGCCGTGCAGCTGCACCGCGATCCGCCGGCCGGCCGGGTCCCCGGCCAGCAGCCGGTCCAGCACCTCGGCCATCGACTCCGAGGCCGGCGACCAGGTCTCGGTCAGCCCGGCGGCCCGGATGGCGCCGCGCACCTTCGGGCCGCGGGCCAGCAGCTCCGTCCCGGCCAGCCCGGCCAGCAGCGCCTCGCCCAGCCCCCAGCCGTCCGCCGCCTCGATCCAGCCGCGGAAGCCGATGGCGGTGGTGGCCACCACCACGTCCGGCGGGTCGGCGGCCAGCGCGCGGGTGACCGCGAGGAGTTCGGCGTCGTCCGGCAGCGGCACGATGCGCAGCGCCGGAGCCGCCACCACCTGGGCGCCGCGCCGCTCCAGCAGCGCGGCCAGCTCGTCGGCGCGGCGCGCCGCGGTCACCGCGACGGTGAAGCCGTCCAGCGGCCGCACCCCCGGATCCGGTGCCGCCGGCCGCCGCCCGGTGTCCGCCCGCCGGTCCTCCTGCTGCTCGTGCATCGCTTACGTCCCACTCCGCCCCGCCAGGTACTGCCCCAAGGTTGTGAGCCTGCCAACAGCACATGACAGACCCGGTGCGCCAGTATTTCCCGCCCGTTACGGAAGCCGCCTCCTGGTGCGCGGTTTTCAGACGTCGGCACCGACCGGGCGGGGCGCCGCCGCGTCCCGCTCCGCACCGTCCCCGGCCGCCGCCGGCCCGCCGCGCCCCGGCCCGCGCAGGTACACGCCCCAGGTGACCGCCCCGCACACCGCGTAGAAGACCAGGAACGCGGTGAACGCGCCCGCCCCGGAACCGGTGGCCGCGAACGCCGCCCGGAAGGCGAGGTCCACGCCCAGCCCGCCCAGCGCCCCCACCGCCCCGATCAGCCCCATCGCGGCCCCCGACAGCCGCCGCCCGTACGCGTCCGCCGCCGCGCCGGCCAGCCCCCGGCGGGCCGCCCGGTCCCGGAAGACGCCCGGGACCATCGTGTACGTGGCGCCGTTGCCGGCCCCGGTCAGCACGAACAGCGCGGTGAAGCCGGCGAGGAACAGCGGCAGCGAACGGGTCCCCGACGCGGCCAGCACCACCCCGGTGGCCGCGCCCATCGCCGCGAACGCGCCCAGCGTGATCCGCGCCCCGCCGTACCGGTCCGCCAGCCATCCGCCGGCCGGGCGGGCCAGCGAGCCCAGCAGCGGCCCGGCGAAGGTCAGCGCCGCCGCCTGGAGCGGGGTGCGCGCGAACTGGTACTGGAGCACCAGCCCGAACGCGAAGCTGTAGCCGATGAACGACCCGAACGTGCCCAGGTAGAGCAGCGCCAGCACCCAGGTGTGGCGGTCCCGGACCGCCTCGGCGGCCGCCCCGGTGTCGTTGCGGACCGGCCCGAGGTTGTCCATCCGCCGCGCGGCCAGCGCCGCCGCCAGGAGGATCAGCGGGAGGTAGACGGCCGGGACGAGCCAGGGGCGGCCGGTACCGGCCGTGCCGATCACCGCCAGCCCCAGCAGCTGCACCGCCGGCACCCCGAGGTTGCCGCCGCCGGCGTTCACCCCCAGCGCCCAGCCCTTCTTCCGCCGCGGGTAGAAGGAGTTGACGTTGGTCATCGAGGAGGCGAAGTTCCCGCCGCCGAGGCCGGCCAGCGCGGCCGCCGCCAGGAACACCCCGTACGGCGCCCCGGGCGCGGCCACCACCACAACCGCCGCGGTGGCCGGCGCGAGCAGCAGCAGCGCCCCGGCCACCGTCCAGTTCCGGCCGCCGAACCGCGCCACCGCGAAGGTGTACGGCACCCGCAGCACCGCGCCCACCAGCGTCGCCACCGCCACCAGGCCGAACTTCCCGGCCGCGTCGATCCCGTACTCCGGGCCCAGGAAGAGCACCAGCACCGACCACAGGCTCCACACCGCGAAGCCGATGTGCTCGGTGAGGACCGAGACGACGAGGTTGCGCCGGGCGGTCCGCTCGCCCGTCTCCCGCCAGAACGCCTCGTCCTCCGGGTCCCAGTGCTCGATCCAGCGCCGCCCGCGCCGCATCCGGCCGCCGTCCGCGCCGGTGCCGCCGGCCGCCGCCGCGGTCCCGTCCGTCTTCCGGTCCGTCATCGCGCCTCCCAAGGCTCGCCCGGTCCGCGGACCGGCTTGTCGCCCAGGACGCTAGGGACCCCGGATTACCGCCCTGTGGCGACAGGTGACCGGGGCGAAACCTTGCCCTCACGCGGGCCCGGTGCACACCGTGAGGCGCCGCGGCACGCCCGCGGCGTACCGCCCGCGGCCCGCGCGCCGCCGTGCCCCACGCGCCCCTCGGCTCACCCGTACGGGGTAATGGCACGTGCCCCCTGACGCTGCCAGCCTGAATATCCGGCGCACGGAGTGACCGTACGGCCACGCTCCGTCGCCGCACACCCCTGCCAGGGCGCCTCACCCGCCCCCGCAGGGAGGCCGGACCCCGGACACGCAGGGAAAGGGAAGGGATGCGATGCGTGAACCACCGCCGCGGACCGCCGGCGGCCGGTCCGGCTCCTGACGCACGGCCGCCCCGCGGACCCCGCGCCGGGGCGCCTCACCGCCCCGGCCGGGGACGGCCGGCCCGCACGGCCGGCGGCCCCGTCAGCCGCCCGGCGCCCCGGGGGGCCGCCTCGGCGCCTCAGCCGCCGAGCTGGACCGGCGGGGTCATCCAGACCGTCTCCTCGCAGACGTTCATCCGGGTCTTGTGCCCCTGCTCGTCCCGGACCTTTATCACCTTCTGGTGCCGGTCGCGGGGCGCGCCGACCGCCACCTCGTCATTGCTGACCAGGCAGTCGGCGGGCGACATCCCCGGCACGTGGTCCTTGTAGCGCAGGCTGGTGGTGACCGTGCCGCCGCGCCGGAGGTCTATGGGCATGGTGCGGCCCTGGCCCTTGCCATCCGACTCCGGCCCCTTGCCGACGTGCACCGCGAAGGTGGGGAAGCCGTCGAAGACGCACGGCTGCGAGCCCTTGTTGACGACCGAGAGCCGGGCCTCCCGGCGGGCGCCGTTCGGCGCGGCCTTGAGCACGGTGACCTTCCAACTCAGGGCTTTGGTACGGCAGTTGGCGTGCAGCGCCGCCATCCGCCCCGAGCCGCAGCCGGTCAGGGCCAGGCAGGCGGCCGCGGTCAAGGTGAGTGCGGCCACCGCCGTCGCGAGTCCGGAACGTCGCTGCACGACTCCCCCTGTTCTATCCGTTCGTCCTGTACGCGCACCCCGGCCGCGCCGTCGGCGCGTGCGCCGCGCGTGCACGCTGTCCTTCCGTAAGGAAGCGTTTTCGGATCCGTTGGTTGCCTGCGCGGCGGCCGGGATATGCCCCGCATAAAGAGACGTTGATCACGTCAGGGCGGTCCGCGGCCCGCCGGCCGGGGCGTCGCGCGTACGGCCGCACGCCCAGCCCGTCCGCCGCGCGCGGGACCTCACGCCCCCTCAGCGGCCCGCGCCGCCACGCCCATCGCCGCCGCGTCCTCCCCGGGCAGCCACCACGCGCCGTCCGGCGGCGTCCGCCAGCCCTCCCGCTCGCCCAGCTCCCGGGCGGCGGCGCGCAGCGCGTCCAGCCCCGGATGCCGCAGCCCCCGCCGCCACACCATCCCCACCGGCGACAGCGGCACCGGATCCACCAGCGGCCGCAGCACCATCCCCGGCACCTCGATGAACTCCACGCTCGCCAGCACCGACCAGCCGCGTTTGCGCACCACCCGGACGAACTCCTCGGCCCCCGCCAGCTCCGGGAACGGCTCGGCCATCGCGATCCCCCGCCCCGCGAACAGCCGCGCCGCCAGCTCCGTCCACTCCGCGGTCCGGGGATTGCCGGCCGCCGCGTACAGCGTCTCGCCGGCCAGCCGGTCCAGCGGCACCGCCGCGGCCCCGGCCAGCGGATGGCCCTCGGGCAGCAGCACCGCCATCGGCTCCAGCCGCACCGGCTGGTGGCCGAGCCCGGCCCGCACCCCCTCCGGCAGCCCCGCGAACCGCCCGAACGAGACGTCCAGCCGCCCGGCCGCCAGCTCCGCCGCCGCCCCGGTCAGCCCGCTGTGGAACCGCGCGACCAGCTCGCAGCTGTCCGGCAGCCGCCGCCGCGCCTCCGCCAGCACCCGGTACGCGGTCCCCACCGGCGCCGCCACGTCCACCACCAGCGGCCCCGGCGCCGCCCGGAACGCCGCCGCCAGCTCGTCATGGGCCGCCAGCACCCGCCGCGCGTACGGCAGCAGCCGCTCCCCCTCGGCGGTCAGCGCCACCCGCCGGGTGGACCGGACGAACAGCTCGGCGCCCAGCTCCCGTTCCAGCCGCCGCACGTCCCGGCTCAGCGCCTGCTGGGCGACGTACAGCCGCGCCGCGGCCCGGGTGAAGTGCAGCTCGTCGGCGACCGCGGTGAACGCGCGCAGCAGCCGGGGATCGATGTCGTACGGCACGCCCCATCCTCACACCCGGCGGCCGGGCCCCAACACCCCCGTCCCCGCCGCCCATTGACAACACCACCGCGTCAATCGCGCCCGCCCAGGTGTTGGACCCCGGACCGGTTCCGCCGCGACCGTGGAGGCATGATCCTCTTCCTGGCCGCCCGCCCCGTCACCGCCCGGCCCGTCCGCCCGGCCCGCCGCCGCTCCCCCTACGCCCGGATCTTCGCCGTCCCCGGCACCCGCGCCTTCACCGCCGCGGGCCTGCTGGCCCGGCTGCCGATGGGGATGTTCAGCGTCAGCGCGGTCCTGATGATCGCCGGCGGCCGCGGCTCGTACGCGCTGGCCGGCGCGGTCACCGCCACCGGCCTGGCCGCGACCGCGCTGGCCGGCCCGTTCACCGCCCGGCTCATCGACCGCCACGGCCAGGCCCGGATCGCCGTCCCGGCCACCGCCCTGGCCGTCCTCGGCTCGCTGTCGCTGGTGGTCTGCGTCCGCGCCGGCGCCCCGGACTGGACCCTCTTCGCCTCCTACGCGGCCACCGCCACCACCCCCAACACCGGCGGGATGGCCCGGGCCCGCTGGGCGCACGTGCTGCGCGGCGACCCGGCCGCCCGGCACACCGCCGCCTCCTTCGAGCAGGCCGCCGACGAACTGTGCTTCCTGCTCGGGCCGCTGCTCGCCACGCTGCTGTGCACCGCGGCCGCCCCGGAGGCCGGCACCGCCGCGGGCGCCGCGCTGCTGCTCACCGGCGGGCTGCTGTTCGCCGCCCAGCGCCGCACCGAACCGCCGGCCGCCCCGCCGCCGCCCGGCCGCGCCGGCTCCCCGCTGCGCGCCCGCGGCCTGCCGCCGCTGCTGCTCACCTTCCTGGCCACCGGCGCGGTCTTCGGCTCCCTGGAGGTCGTCACCCTGGCGTACGCGGACGCGCACGGCGTGCGGGCCGCGGCCGGGGTGCTGCTCGCGCTCCAGGCGGCCGGGTCCGGGGCGGCCGGGCTGCTGTACGGGCTGCGGCCCGCGGCGGCCCGGCCCGAGCGCCGCTTCCTGGTGTGCGTCGCCGCGATGGCCGGGCTGCTGGCGCTGCCGCTCGCGGCCGCCGCCACCGGCGCCGTACCGCTGCTGGCCGCGGCGCTGCTGATCGCCGGGACGGCCACCGCCCCGGCCATGGTCACCGGGACCGTGCTGGTGCAGGCCCGCACCCCGGCGGGCCGGCTGAACGAGGGGATGACGCTGATGGTGACCGCGCTGCTGGCCGGTATCGGGGCCGGTGCGGCGGCCGGCGGCTGGGCCGCGGAGGCGCTGCCCTCCCCCGCCGCCGGCTACACCGTCCCGGCCGCCGCGGCGGCCCTGGCCCTGGCGGTCACCGCGGCGGCGGGCACGCTCGCGGCCCGGCGGCGGTGACGGCGGTCACTCCCGGCGCACGGGGCGGAAACGACGAAGGCGACGTGCCCCGCGCTCTTCGCGCGGCACACGTCGCCTGTCGTCAACAGTGGAGATGGCGGGAATCGAACCCGCGTCCAACGGTGCGGAATCAGGGCTTCTCCGAGTGCAGTCCGCTGCGATTTTCTCGGCCCCGGAGATCACGCGGACAAGTCTCCGACGGGCTCAGTCACTGTCTGGTGTCCTTCTGAACCCCGTGACCGGGCTCAGAAGTGCAGTCCCCTAGCTGATGCCAGGATCCGGGTCGGGAACAGCCCCGGGCTGACACTTCGCAAGTCGCTACTTAGGCAGCGAGGGCGAAGGAATCGCGCTTGGTGTTGGCGATTATTGGTTTCGGCATATGGTTTACGAGATCATTGCCGCTTCCTCGACTCGCTTCCCCTGCTTCGACATCCGCTGTCGAAACCGATCATCCCCATGTTTTCTTTTCAAGGTGGTGCCGCACCCTCGTCGGGGTGCGTACCCCATCGTACGTGACCAACGCACGACGGTGCCAGCACATTCCCGGGACCGCCCGCGGATCCCGCCGCGGGGGCCGCGGCCCCGGCCCGGCCCCGCGTCCGTCAGGCCCGCTGGCGGCGCCGGACGGCGGAGATCGCCCGCTCCGTCTCCCGGCGGTCCTGCTTCTCGCGCAGCGTCTGCCGCTTGTCCCACTCCTTCTTGCCCTTGGCCAGGGCGATCTCGACCTTGGCCCGGCCGTCCTTGAAATACAGGGACAGCGGCACGATCGTGTGGCCCGACTCCTGGGCCTTGACCTCCAGCTTGTCGATCTCGTCCCGGTGGAGCAGCAGCTTCCGCTTGCGCCGCGCACTGTGGTTCGTCCACGTGCCCTGCGCGTACTCCGGGATGTGGACGTTGTGCAGCCACGCCTCCCGGTCGTCGATCTGGACGAAACCGTCCACCAGCGACGCCCGCCCCTGCCGCAGCGACTTCACTTCCGTCCCGGTGAGCACCACACCGCACTCGTAGGTGTCCAGAATGAGGTAGTCGTGGCGCGCCTTCTTGTGCTGCGCGACGAGCTTGCGCCCGTCGTTCTTGTCCTTGCCCTTGCCCTTGGTAGCCATAGTGCGGCCATTTTCGCACTAGGCGCCGGTACCGAGGCCACTCAATACTGTGCGGGCCCGCCGCTCGGCGTGGTCCCCGGCGAGCACGTCGGGGGTGATCCCGGCGCCGTCCACCGCCCGCCCGGACGGGGTGCGGTAGTGGCCGACGGTCAGCTCGGCGACCGAACCGTCCGGGAGCGTGCGCGGCATCTGCACCGAGCCCTTCCCGAACGTCGGGGTGCCCACCACCACCGCCCGGCCGCGGTCCTGCAGCGCCCCGGACAGCAGCTCGGCGGCGCTCATCGTGCCGCCGTCCACCAGCACCACCAGGGGCGTACGGGTGTCGCCGGCGCCGCGGGCGTACAGGGCGCGCTGGCTGCCGTGCACGTCGTAGGTGGCGACCAGTCCGCCGTCGAGGAAGACCGAGGCGGTGGCCACCGCCTCGGTGACCAGGCCGCCGGTGTTGCCGCGCAGGTCCAGCAGCAGGCCCCGGCGCGGGTCGGCGGCGGCGACCGCGCGGCGCACCGCGGCGCCGGTGCCCCGGGCGAACGAGGTGATCCCGATCCGGGTGGGGCCGCCGCCGGACGGGCGGTCCACGGTGACGTTCGGGGTCCGCAGCCGGGCCCGGCGCAGCGTCACCGACCAGTGGCGGTCCCCGCGCCGCAGCTCCAGCCGGACCGGGCTGCCCGCGGCGGCCGGGCCCGCGCCGGGGCCGTCCGGGCCGTCGCCGCGCAGCCGGGCCACGGTCTCGGTGACCGGCCGCCCGCGCACGGGCCGGCCGTCGATCGCGTCGAGGCGGTCGCCGGCGGCGATCCCGGCGCGGTCCGCCGGGCCGCCGGGCCGCACCCGGGAGACGGTGACCTCATCGCCGTCCCGTTGGCGCACCGACAGCCCGACGCCCACGTAGGCGCCGGCCAACGCATCCTGGAAATCGGCGAATTCACCGGGGCTGTAGACGGCGGCCCAGCGGTCGCCGCTGCGGCTGACGGCCTCGGCGGCGGCCTGCGCACCGGACTTGCCGTCCGCGGCGCCCCGTTCACCGGCCGCGCGGCCCAGGGCCGGGGTGTCGGCGGGGCGGTGGGCGAGGGACTCCGCGCCGTCCGCGGCGCGCTCGTCCCAGGTGCCGGTGACCGCCCCCGCGGCCACCACCCCGGCGAGGAACAACGTCAGGGCCGCCCCGCGGCGGATGCGGCGGGGCCGGTCGTACGCACACGGGCCCGGCATGGCGGTGAGTCTAGGTGAGACAAAGGCGCCGTACGGCGAGTTGACCGTACGGCGCCTGGGCGGAACGTCACACCTTCAGGTACTTGCGCAGTGCGAAGAAGGCGGCCAGCGCGGGCATCAGCAGGCCGATGGCGAGGACCAGCGGAAGCACCGAGAGGACGGAGTTCCAGCCGATGAAGTTGACGACCTGGATCTGCTTGGCCAGCCACTGGTTGATCAGCACGTACTTGCCGCCGACCAGCAGGACGCAGGCGAACGCGGCGCCGATCAGGCCGGCGATCGCGGCCTCCATGATGAACGGCATCTGGATGTAGAAGCTGGACGCGCCCACCAGCCGCATGATGCCGGTCTCCCGGCGGCGGCTGAACGCCGAGACCCGCACGGTGTTGACGATCAGCAGCAGCGCGACGATCAGCATCAGACCCATCACGCCCAGCGCCGCGTACCGCATCCCGTCCAGCAGCCGGAACAGCGGCTCGACGGTGTCCCGCTGGTCCTGCACCTGCTCGACACCGGGCCGCTCGGAGAACGCCGACTTGATGACGTCGAACTTCGTCGGGTCCTTGAGCTTGACCCGGAACGACTCCGGCAGCTGGTCCGGGGTCACCAGACCGGCCACCGGGGTGTCGCCGAACTGCTCCTTGTAGTGCTTGTACGCCTGGTCACTGGTCTCGTGCTGCACGTTCTGCACCAGCGGCAGCCGCTTCAGCTCGGCGAGGATGTCGCTCTTCTGCTGCTCGGTGGCCGCGCCCTTGGCGCAGTTGGCGGCGGTCTCGGCGTCGTTCTTGTTGCAGAAGAAGATGGAGACGTTGACCTTGTCGTACCAGTAGCCCTTCATGGTGTCGACCTGGTCGCTCATCAGCAGCGACGCGCCGAACAGGCCGAGCGAGAGGGCTACGGAGACGATGACGGCGAAGGTCATCGTGAGATTTCGGCGGAGACCGACGCCGATCTCCGACAGGACGAACTGGGCGCGCATGGCGTCCTTTCAGTGCTGGTAGCCGTACACGCCGCGCGACTGGTCGCGTACGAGCCGGCCCTTCTCGAGTTCCATGACCCGCTTGCGCATCTGGTCGACGATCTGCTGGTCGTGGGTGGCCATGACCACCGTCGTACCGGTGCGGTTGATCCGGTCCAGCAGCTTCATGATGCCGACCGAGGTCTGCGGGTCGAGGTTGCCGGTGGGCTCGTCGGCGATGAGCAGCAGCGGGCGGTTGACGAAGGCCCGGGCGATGGCGACGCGCTGCTGCTCGCCACCGGACAGCTCGCCGGGCATGCGGTCCTCCTTGCCGCCCAGGCCGACGAGTTCGAGGACTTCGGGCACCGTCTTGCGGATCTGGCCGCGCGGTTTGCCGATGACTTCCAGGGCGAAGGCGACGTTCTGCCCCACCGTCTTGTTGGGCAGCAGCCGGAAGTCCTGGAAGACCGTGCCCACCTGGCGCCGCATCTGCGGCACCTTCCAGTTGGAGAGCTTGGCCAGGTCCTTCCCCAGTACGTGGACGGCGCCATGGGTGGCGCGCTCCTCGCGCAGCAGCAGCCGCAGGAAGGTGGACTTGCCCGAGCCCGAGGAGCCCACCAGGAAGACGAACTCGCCGCGCTCGATCTCCAGGGAGACATCCCGGAGGGCGGGGCGGTTCTGCTTCGGGTAGGTCTTGGAGACGTTGTCGAATCGGATCACTGATGCACCACGGTCGACCTGGGTAGGGGTACGGGTTGCCGGTCACGGCTCCCGTCGGTGAGCGTGACCCTACGCGAACCTCCGGTGGGGGCGAAGTCGCCGGCGGGGGTTGAGGCGTTTCCGCATGGGCGCTACGGGACAAAAGACGCACAATGCCGGGTGGGCGGGGGCCGGCGGCCCTCGGGGCGCGCCGTACGCCGGCGGACCTGGCACAGTGGTAGAGGGAACCCGCGCGCCTCCTGGTGCGTTGGAGCGGTGAGGTGAGGAGGTCGCATGACGTACGACCGATTGGTGTGCGCCAACTGCGCGGCCCCTGTGAGCGAGGGCCGCTGCCCCGTGTGCCGGGCCAGCAGGGAGCGGCTCCAGCAGCAAGGCGGCCTTTTCGGCCACTTCAGCCCGGTGGTGCTGGCGGTGCTGCTGATCGCGCTGATAGCGGTGGCGGTGCTGCTGCGGCAGGTGGGCTGAGGCCGGGTGGCGCAAGGCCCGCGGTGCGAGGCCGGGGCGTGAGGCCCGCGGCGGTTCCGGTGGGTGACGGCGTCGGCGCGCAGGGTGCGTGACCGCCGCTCGTCAAGTCTTCGTTGACGCTTGTTTTTTTGGCGCTTGCTCTGTGCGGTTTGGCGCTTGCCCTGTGCGGGCCGGTGGACGCCCGAGGGGCCCGGGACGCGCTGTGCGTCCCGGGCCCCTCGTTGTCATACCGCGCGCCGGTGTCAGGCAGCCGCCGCGCCGCCGCCCTTGTTGATCAGACGGGGCAGGACCCGGAAGCCCACACCGCCGGCGATCATCGTGGCCGCGCCGATGAGCAGGAAGGTGGTGCCGGACGAACCGGTCTCGGCCAGCTGCTGGCCGCCCTTGGCCTGCTGCTTGGCCTGGCCGGGGGTGTCCACGACCTGCTCCTTGCCCTGGCCGGGCTGCTCGATC
The DNA here is from genome assembly GCF_001509485.1 of Streptomyces sp. NRRL F-4489. GTDB lineage: Bacteria > Actinomycetota > Actinomycetes > Streptomycetales > Streptomycetaceae > Streptomyces. Next base: position 9,070 of record NZ_LLZI01000248.1, on the reverse strand, counting down.
GGCTTGGAGCCCTCGTTGTCGGTACCGGTACCGGTGCTGTCGCCGCCGGTGGTGGTGCCGCCGGAGTGACCGCCGGTCTGACCGCCGCTCTGGCCGCCCGACTGGCCGCCGCTGTGGCCGCCGGTCTGCCCGCCGCTCTGGCCACCGGAGTGACCGCCGGACTGGCCACCGCTCTGACCGCCCGACTGGCCGCCGGACTGGCCACCGCTGTGACCACCGGACTGGCCGCCCGACTGGCCGCCGGACTCGCCGCCGGACTGACCGCCGCTCTGGCCACCCGACTGGCCACCGGACTCGCCGCCCGACTGGCCACCGCTCTGGCCACCGGTCTGGGCGCCCGACTCACCGCCGGACTCGCCGCCGGTGGACGGACCGCCGGTGTCCTGACCGCCGATCTCCTGGCCACCGGAGTCCTGGCCACCGATCTCCTGACCACCGGTGTCCTGGCCGCCGATCTCCTGGCCGCCGCTGTCGCCACCGTTGTCGCCGCCACCGATGCTGGTGCCGCCGAAGAGGTTGAGGAACCCGCCGATAGCCCCACTGCTCTGGTTGTGCTGCCCCTCGGTGGGGCTCGTACCGGCCGCGGACGCCGCGCCCGCCGCGGTGAGCGACGCACCGGCCGCGATCACCGCACCGGCCGCAATGCGCGCCACGCGCAGCCGCGTCTTCTTCGTCATGTAGTGCTACCCCCAGTAGCTGAACTCGTCATTGGAGCACCGCCGCACGGGGCAACGACCGATGGGGGCACGCACGCCACGGCCCCGCTGCGCGGGCGGGCCACTCGTCTCCCCGTTCCTGCACGCGCCCCATGACACACGCATGCCGCGCTCAGCCTTCCCACTTCCCGGACCATCGTCAAGGCCGAATAAAGGCTTGTTGCCTGAATTGCCATGAGTTGGGCGATACATGGTCGTACGACTGTGACCTAACCGCCACGGCAAAAGGCAACTGCCCCCTTCGAGGGAGCAGTTGCCCGGTGCTTCCGCGCGTCTCGCGCCGCGCCCGCGTGCGCCGCTACTTCGCCTGCTGCTCCTGCTGCTTGCGCCAGCGGATGCCGGCCTCCAGGAAGCCGTCGATGTCGCCGTCCAGCACGCCCTGGGGGTTGCCGACCTCGAACTCCGTCCGGAGGTCCTTGACCATCTGGTACGGGTGCAGGACGTACGAACGCATCTGGTTGCCCCAGGAGTTGCCGCCGTCGCCCTTGAGGGCGTCCATCTTGGCCTGCTCCTCCTGGCGGCGCCGCTCCAGCAGCTTCGCCTGGAGGACGTTCATGGCGGTGGCCTTGTTCTGGATCTGGGAGCGCTCGTTCTGGCAGGAGACCACGATGCCGGTGGGGAGGTGGGTCAGCCGGACCGCGGAGTCGGTGGTGTTGACGCCCTGGCCGCCGGGGCCGGAGGAGCGGTAGACGTCGACCCGCAGATCGCTCTCGTCGATCTCGATGTGGTCGGTCTGCTCGACGACCGGCAGCACCTCGACGCCCGCGAAGGAGGTCTGGCGGCGGCCCTGGTTGTCGAACGGCGAGATGCGCACCAGGCGGTGCGTGCCCTGCTCCACGGAGAGCGTGCCGTAGGCGTAGGGCACCTGCACGGCGAAGGTGGTCGACTTGATGCCGGCCTCCTCGGCGTACGAGGTCTCGTAGAGCTCGGTCTTGTAGCCGTGGCGCTCGGCCCAGCGCAGATACATCCGCTGGAGCTTCTCGGCGAAGTCGGCGGCGTCCACCCCGCCGGCCTCGGCGCGGATGCTGACGAGCGCCTCACGGGCGTCGTACTCGCCCGAGAGCAGGGTGCGGACCTCGAGCTCGTCCACCGCCTTGCGGACGTCGGCCAGCTCGCGCTCGGCCTCGGCGCGGGTGTCCTCGTCGTCCTCGGCCTCGGCGAGCTCGAAGAGCACCTCGAGGTCGTCGACGCGGCCGCGCAGCTCCTCGGCGCGGCGCAGCTGGCCCTGGAGGTAGGACAGCTGGCTGGTGATCTTCTGCGCGCTCGCCGGGTCGTCCCACAGGGACGGGGCCGCTGCCTGCTCCTCGAGCACGGCGATATCTGCCCTCATCTTGTCGAGGTCCAGGACGGCCTCGATCGACCCCATGGTCGAGGAGAGGGACTTCAGCTCTTCGGATACATCGACGACTGCCACGCACCCAGCCTAACGGCTGGCACCGACAATCCGTCCCGGCGCGTCCCCGCTCCGGCGGCCCCGGACCGGTGCGCGGCGGGCCGCCGGGGCCCGCCGGGCGCGGGCCGTGACGCGCCCGCGCAGGTCAGGGCGCCGGCGGCGGCTCCTCGGAGCGGTGCACGCCGGGCGTGGCGCCGCCCGTCCCGCCGTCGCCGCCCCAGGCCAGCCAGCCGCCGACCGCGGCCGCCGCGGCGACCAGGGCGGCGGCCAGGCCCACCTTGAGCCGGCGGCGGCGCACCGCCTCCGGGGCGGAGCGGTGCCGGGCCGAGCCCGCCCGGCGCTCGCCCGCGGCGCGCGGGGTGCGGGCGGTGCCGTGCGCGCCGCCGGCCAGCTCGTCGGGGCCGGGGACCCGCATGCTGGTGTGCGTCTCCCGGTTGGAGTCCGGCTTCGCGCCCTGGACGAGGGGGATGGCGCCGCGCGGCGGACCCTCGGGTTCGAGCGCCGGGTAGCGGGCCTCCTGGCGGGCGCCGGCCGCGCCGCCCTCCGGGTCGTCGGCGGGCGCCTCGTCCTCCGGCTCGTCGATGTCCAGCGGCGGCAGCCCGGCAAGGCCCGGCAGGATCTCGCGCAGCCGGGCGGCCAGTTCCGGGGCGCGCAGCCGGGAGGCGGGCGCCTTGGCCAGGCACTGGAGGAGCAGCTGCCACAGCTCGTCCGGGATACCGGGCAGCGGGGCGACGCTCTCGGTGACGTGGCGGCGCAGGACGGCGCCGGGGTGGCCGCCCCCGAAGGGCGTGAAGCCGGCGAGCATCTCGTACAGGACGGTCGCCAGCGCGTAGACGTCCACCGAGGCGCGCGGCGGCAACCCCTCGATGATCTCCGGGGCGAGGTAGTCGGGGGTGCCGATGACCTTGGTCGCGCGGGTCCGGCGGGGGGAGTCCACCAGGCGCGCGATGCCGAAGTCGGTGAGCAGCGCGGGGTGCGCGCCACCGGGGCCGAGGGGTCCCTGCATGTCCAGCAGGACGTTCTCCGGCTTGACGTCGCGGTGCACGATCCGGGCGGCGTGCGCGGCGGCCAGGCCGTCGGCGACGTCGGCGGCGATCGCCACGGCGGCCTCCGGGGCCAGCCGCCGTTCGCGCTCCAGACGGGTGCGCAGGTCGGTGCCGCGGACCAGGTCCATGACCAGCGCGAGGTCGGCGCCGTCCACGACGAGGTCGCGGACGCCGACCACCCGCGGGTGTGCCAGGCTCAGCAGCGCCGCCCGCTCCTGGACGAAGCGGCCGACGAGCTCCTGGTCGGAGGCGAGGTCCTCACGCAACAGCTTGATGGCCACGGCCCCTTCGGGACCCTCGCCCAGCCATACCGTGCCGGCACTGCCGCGCCCCAGGATCTGGTGGGCGGTGTACCGGCTGCCGATCTTCCGTGCCAAGACTGCTCCGACGTGTCGGGCCCCCGAGCGTCCTGCGGGGGCTGAGGTTGGCGTCAAAGCTACGCGGGCGCCACCGGGTTCAGTGCCCCCAATGGCGGCAACCTTCACTTCTGTCCCGGAATTCACCGGCAGGAAGTCGACAAATCCACAATGCCGCGGGGATCCGTCCGTACGGGCCGTCAGCCGCCGAGCTTCTGTACGAAGTGCTGCACACCCGCGAAGACGTCGCCGAGCTGCTGGAAGAAGCCCTTGGTCGTGCCGATCCACTCCTGGAGCGGGGTGAACTCCCAGATCAGCCAGGCCGCCACGAACAGCAGCAGCACCGTGAACAGGCAGCCCTTCAGGCAGCCCAGCCCCGGGATCCGCATCGGATTGGCGCTGCGCTGCCGCGGCTCGCGCCGGGGGCGGGGCTCCCGGGCGGGCGGCGGGGCCGGCTCGTAGCGCTGCGGCGGCGGCTCCTGGCGGCGCTGCGGGGCGGCCGGCGGGCGCTGCGCGTACGGGGCCGGCTGCGCGGCGTAGGGCGGCTGCTGCGGGGCCGGGGCGGGCGCCTGGCGGCGCTGCGGACGGCGGCGCAGCGGGTCGTCCTGCGGGTCCAGATACTGCACCTGGGTCTGCTCGTTGCGGTCGCGGGCGGCCCGCAGCTGGGACTCCCACGGATGCGGACCGGCCGGCTCCGGCGGGCCGCCCTGGGGCGTGCCCGCCGGCATCGGGGGCACCGGCGGCATGGCCCGGGTCGGCGCGGGGCCCCGGCCACCGGGGGCCGCGCCCGGCGCACCGGTGGACGGCAGGACGCTGGTCGGCGCGCCCGGGTCGTAGGAGGACGCGCTGGTCGGCAGCACCTGGGTGGGCGCGGCGGCGTCCGCCCCCGGGGAGCCGTCCGCCCCCGTACCGGGCACGGTGGCCGGATCCGGGTCGGGGACGAGCAGCGCGGCGACACCCAGCGCGGCCTGGGCCTGCTCCGGGGTGGCGCCGGCGCCGATACCGGCCGCGACGGCGCGCAGCCCGCGCGCCAGATTCTCGGCGCTGGGGCGCTCCTCGGGCCGCTTGCGCAGGCAGCGCTCGACGACCGTCCACAGCGGCTCGGGCAGCGACGCGGGCCGCTGCGGCTCCTCGCCCAGGTGCTTGTGCAGGACCTCCAGGGCGGTGGCCCCGGCGAACGGCGGGCGGCCGGTCAGCAGCTCGTAGAGCAGGATGCCGGCGCCGTAGATGTCCACCGCGGAGGTCTGCGGGCGGCCCTCGGCGGACTCCGGCGCCACGTAGGCGGGCGTGCCGACGAACTCGTGCGTACGGGTCAGACCCGGGGAATCGGCCAGCCGGGCGATGCCGAAGTCGGTCAGCATCGGGTGCATCTCGCCGCTGCCGTCCGCGCCGGCCAGCAGGACGTTGGCGGGCTTGAGGTCCCGGTGGACGACGCCGTCGGCGTGGCTGGCGGCCAGCGCGTCGGCGATCTGGGCGGTGAGCAGCGCCGCCGCCACCGGGCTGAACGGGCCGTTGTCGCGGAGGTAGCGGTGCAGGTCCGGGCCGTCGACGAGGTCCATCACCAGCGCCAGCAGATCGCCCTCGACGACCAGGTCGCGGGTGCGGACGATGTTGGGGTGGGTGAGCCGCAGCAGGACGGAGCGCTCCCGCAGGAAGCGCATCACCACGTCCGCGTCGGACGCCAGCTCCTCCTTGAGGACCTTGATCGCGACCGTTTCGCCGGGCTCCCCCGGGACGGCGGCCTCGGCGCCGGCCGTCTCCCTCTGGCGGGCACGCCAGACGGTGCCCGTGGCGCCGCGCCCGAGCGGCTCCTCAAGCAGGTACTTGCTGCCTACCGGCCGCACGTCATGCGCTCCCTGGTCGTGGTGGATCGTTGCCCGGCCCGCTGGGTCAGCTCGCGGCCCTCCGCCCCACTGTAGTGCCGTCGCACAAACATCTCGGGCGCGCCGAACAGGCGGGCTCCCGGGTAGACGCGGGTGGCGGAGGGTTGGTTGCTCGGGGCGGGTGGGGCGGAAGGGGCGCGCCTTGCGCGTAACCGGGCGGCACCGGCGGGCAGCGGCCCGTCTGCCGCCCGCCCCTGACCGCTTCCGCGACGCCCACTGATCGGAAACGTCCGTTTCGCCGGCCGCCGGCCGGCGGTTTTCCGCCGGGGCCCGACCAATCAAGATCATTAATTGCCGGTCGGCGGGCGTGTTGTCAGTGGCAGGTGCGAGGATGCATCCCAGCACGCACGCGGTGGGGGCGCGCGGTCACCGTCGCGTCGTGCGTGGGACATGTCCGTGCCGACGTGCCCGGGGTGCGGTGGGGGAGCGAGCGCGGCCCCTGCCGGATACCCGGCAGAAGGGACCGTTGACGGCGATGCAGATCCGGCTGACCGTCCTCGGGCCGCGCAGCGGCCACACCACACGGGCCTGCGACGTCTTGGTGACGGCCCCCGCCGGGACCGCCCTGGCGGCCGTGGCCGGCTCCCTCGCGGCGGCCGTGGCGGGCTCCGGCGCGGACGTCGGCGCCCCGTCCGGCGGCGCGCCCGTGGTGCTCTACGCCGGTTCCGAGCGCCTCGACCCGCAGCGCGCCGCGCTCGGCGAGCCGCCCCTGATCGACGGCGCGGTGCTCTCCCTCCAGGGCCCCGGCCCGGCCCCCGCCCACGGCCTGCCCCGGCACGGCTCCGCCCGGCTGCACGTGGTCTCCGGCCCGGACGCCGGCGGCGTCCATCTGCTGCACGGCGGCCAGATCCGCATCGGCCGCTCCGCCGACGCCGACGTCCCCCTGGACGACCCGGACGTCTCCCGCCTGCACTGCGCCGTCACCGTCGAGCCGGACGGCGCCGTCCACGTCGCCGACCTGCGGTCCACCAACGGCACCGCCGTCGACGGCACCGAGCTCGCCGACCGGGCCGTCCCGCTGCCGTCCGGCGCCCTGCTGCGCATCGGCGAGTCCGCCCTCCGCTTCCGCTCCGCGCCCGGCGCCCCGGACCCGGCCCTGCCCGCCACCCCGGACGGCGAGGGCCACCTCCGCGTCACCGCCCCCGCCACGCCCCCACCGGCCACCGCCCCGACCACCACCGGCACCCTCTACACCGGCCCCGGCCACTCCCCCGCCGGCGCACCCGGGGCGTCCTCGGCCGTTCCGCAGCCGAGCCCGGGCATCGGGGGCGCGCCCTCGGACCGACTGTTCCCCGAGGGTGGCAGCCGCCGCGAGACCCCGGTTCGGGGGACCTCCGTCGCTCGGGGAGCAGGGGATCCCGCGGGGACACCGGGCTCCCGGGGCGGGGCGCCCTCCTGGACGGCAGCGGGCGAACCGCCGTCGCCCACGGGGACGGCGTACGACGACCACGGGCCCCAGGCCGCCGGCCGGACCCACGGTGCGGGCACCTCGTACACGGCCCACGAGGCGTACGGGGCGGGCCCGGTTCCTGGCGCGCGCACGGTGTACGGCGTCGGCTCCGCCACTTCCTACGGGACGGGCGACGCGGTGTACGAGGCCCGGCCCGAGGCCGCGCCCCTCGACGGTTCCGGTCTTCCTGTGGCCATGCCCGGCCATGGGGCGGTTTCCGGCCAGTTCGCGTCCACCGGCCACGGGGCAGCGCCCCACCACGGGGCACCGCCCGCCCACGAGCCGTTCCCGGGCCACGAGCCGTTCCCTGGCCGTGAGGCAGCCCCTGGCCACGGGGCCGTTCCCGGCCACACCCCCGCCGTATACGGGAGCCCCGGCCATGGAGCCGTAACCGGGCCGGCCGTGCAGGGCGCCGTAAGCGGACCGAGTGGGCAAGGGGCCGCAACGGGGCCGGCCGTCCGGGAGGGCGTAACGGGGCCGGCCGTGCACCACGGCGTCGCCGGGCCCGCCGGGCACGAGTCCGTAACCGGGCGCGCCATGCCCCCCGCCCCCGGGGCGACGCACGGCGGGCAGCAGTCCCTGGCCCCGGCGCCGACGCCTGCCCCAACGCCCGCCCCGGCCTCGGCCGACCCGGTGACCCGTAAGGCGGGCCGGCGCGGCGGTATCGGCGCCTGGGCGCGCCGGCTGGCGGGGGCGCGGCCCGCCGTCGAGCCGCGCGTTCCCGGACCGGAGGCGGCGTACGGCGACGGGGGCTCGGCCCCGGTGGCCGCCCCGTCCCCCGCCACCCCGGGGAGCGCCACCCCCTCCGGCCCGGCCGCCGAGGAGCGCTGGCCGGACGCCGCCGCCATCCTGCTCACCGCCCTCGGCCCCGGCCCCCGGCTCTGGGAGCGGGGCCCGCACCACCCCGACGCGCTCACCGTCCGCCTGGGCACCGCCGACCGGCCCGATGGCCGGACGGTCGCGCCGGTCACCGTCGAGCTCCGCCGGGCCGGCGCGCTCGGGCTGGCCGGACCGCGCGCGCGGCTCGTCGGACTGGCCCGTTCCGCCGTGGCCCAGCTGGCCGCGCTGCACTCCCCCGGCTCCCTGGAGATCGTGCTGATCAGCACGGACCGGGCGCACCCCACCGAGGAACGGGTCGCGGACTGGTCCTGGCTGGGCTGGCTGCCGCACGTCCGCCCGGCCCGCGGCCAGGACTGCCGGCTGCTGCTCGCCTACGACAAGGAGCAGGCCGCGGCCCGTACGGCAGAACTGGTGCGCCGACTGGACGACGGTCCCCTGGGCCCCGGCTGGCCCAGCGCCGAACGCGCCGAGGTGGCCTCCGCCGCCGCCCGCCACCAGGGCCCGTACACCCTGCTCATCGTGGACGGCGACCCCGGTTCGTCGGCACTGCGCGAGACCACCGCGCGGCTGGCGGCGGGCGGGCCGGCCGCCGGCATCCATGTGCTCTGCCTGGCGGAGACCCCGGCGGCCTCGCCCGCGTTCCCGCTGGCCGCGACGTACGAGGCGGCGCGGGTGGCGAGCCCGGCGTTCGGCGAGTGCGGGGCGGTCGCGGTGCTCAGCGGCGATGTCGCCACGGCCCTGCGGGTCGTCCAGCCGGGGTCCGGGCCCAACGGGACGGTGGCCACGGTGGACGCGGTCTCCGGAGCCTGGGCGGAGAGGTTCGCCCGGGCGCTGGCGCCGCTGCGCGAGGCCGAGGCGGCCGGCGGGGCGGGCGGGGCGGCGGCCCCGCGCACGGCCGTGCCGCTGCCGGAGTCGGCGCGGCTGCTGGACGAACTGGGGCTGGCGCGCGCCACCCCGGCGTCCCTGCTGGCCCGTTGGGCGGCCGCGCAGGACACCGACCGGCCGGCCGCCCCGGCGGTGCTCGGCGCCGGGCCGCACGGGCCGGTGACCGCCGACCTGGCCGCGGACGGCGCGCATCTGCTGGTCGAGGGCGCGGCGGCCACCGGCAAAACGGAGCTGCTGCGGTCGCTCGCCGCGTCACTGGCCGCCGCCGACCGCCCGGACCGGCTGTCGCTGGTCCTGGTGGACGGCGCGGGCCCCGAACGCGGCGAGGGCCTGCGTCCCTGCACCGAACTCCCGCACGTCACCACGTACTTGGCCGCGTCCGACCCCGTGCGGATGCGGGAGTTCGCCCAAGCGCTCTCCTCGGAGCTGAAGCGCCGCGCCGAAATCCTGGCCGGCACCCCCTTCTCCGAATGGCGCGCCCACCACCCCCTCCCCACCCCC
>NZ_LLZI01000247.1 GCF_001509485.1 Streptomyces sp. NRRL F-4489 | reverse complement strand
CCCGCACCCCTCCCCTCCGCCCTCCTCCACTCCCCTCCCCCAACACCCCCGCTCAGCTCAACTCACTCAACTCAACCCAGGCCAACTCACTCAGCCCAGGCCGACTCACTCAGCCAGGTCAACTCAACTCATCCCAGCTCCCTCGACTCCCCTCAGCCCACCTGCGGCTGGACCTCGGCCGAGATCAGCTCCAGCTGGTCCAGATCATCGAGGTCCAGGATCTGGAGGTAGATCCGGGACGATCCGATGGCGGCGTACCGGCCGAGCTTGTCCACGACCTCCGCGGGCGAGCCCGCCAGGCCGTTCGCCTTCAGTTCGTCCACCTCCCGTCCGATGGCCGCGGCCCGCCGCGCCACCTCGGCATCGTTCTTGCCGACGCAGGCGACCAGGGCGTTGGAGTACACCAGGTCGTCGCCCTTCCGCCCAGCGGCCTCCGCGGCCGCCCGCACCCGTCCGAACTGGCGCTCGCTGTCCTCGACCGAGGCGAAGGGCAGATTGAACTCATCCGCGTACCGAGCCGCCAGCCTCGGCGTGCGCTTCGCACCGTGTCCGCCGATCAGCACCGGCACCTTCGCCTGGGCGGGCTTGGGCAGCGCGGGCGACTTCTCCAGCTGGTAGTACGTGCCGTCGTAAGAGAACTCCTTTCCCACCTCCGTGGCCCACAGGCCGGTGATGATCTCCAGCTGTTCCTCCAGCCGCGCGAACTTCTCCTTCGGGAAGGGAATGCCGTACGCCCGGTGCTCCTCCTCGAACCACCCCGCGCCGAGGCCGAGTTCGATCCGCCCGCCGGACATCTGGTCGACCTGCGCGACCTGGATGGCCAGCACACCCGGCAGGCGGAAGGTGCCGGCCGTCATCAGCGTGCCGAGCCGGATCCGCTTGGTCTCGCGGGCCAGACCGGCCAGCGTGATCCAGGCGTCCGTCGGGCCGGGCAGCCCGTCGGTGTTCCCCATCCGCAGGTAGTGGTCCGAGCGGAAGAACGCGTCGAAGCCGAGGTCCTCCGTGGCCTTGGCGGCCCTCAGAAGGGTGTCGTAGGAAGCCCCCTGCTGGGGCTCGGTGAAGACTCGTAGATCCATACCTCCATCCTGCACGGCACACAGCCCGCCATCCCCTATGGGGGCACGCCCCTCCTCCTTCCACGACAGCAACGCAAGGGCGTCAGTGACACCGGAGCAACCGACAAGGACCCGATCCCGAAAGCAACCGGCAAGGCACCGGCAAGCAACGAATAGCAACGCAGCGGAAGGAAGGCGAGGAGTGGGGTGAGCCTACGGATGGCGGGGACCGCCCGTCAGGGACGAGGGACCGGGCAGCGGGTCCGGGTGGCCGTTCTCGTACGGGTACCGGTCAGAGGCCCGGGCGTGCCCGAGCCGGCGAACGGGCGGCGCCGCGGGCGGCGGCGTACCGCCAGGGCACCCGTGGGGGTGGCGTGTTCAGCCGGCGCCGGCGTGGGCGTGCCAGGCGTCGCCGGTCGTGGTTCCGTGGGCGGGGCGGCAGGCGGCCCGCCCGGTGTCAGGCAAGGTGCCGGTCGCGTACCTCCAGCTTCTCCAGTATCCCGGCGACGTGGTCCCGCGATTCGTCGGCGGTGTCCATCGCCTCGACGCAGGTCCAGTACATGCCGTCCTCGTCCGCCGCGATCACCACTCCGACCAGTGCCTCGCACACCTCGCGCAGCAGCTGGCAGAGGCTGATCAGGGCCGCCTTGACGTCGCGTATCTCGGTCAGCTGCGCCGCCCGCAGCCCGCCGGAGGTCGCCGTCGAGCACAGCAGTCCCCCGCTGAACCGCCCGCCCGCGTCGCCCAGTCCTCGGGCTCTGGACCGCACTTCGTACGGACCGAATATCGCGAGATGGCTGCCTATCGCCTCCGCCAAGGCTTGTGCCTGCCACGCTTCGACGACCACGTCATGGACGGTATTCGCCTGCGCCAGGCCGCGCCGACTGGCCGCGATGATCCGCACCGCGTCCATCCGCGTCCCTCCTTCCTGCTTCATCCGCGTTCACCCCGCTCTCCTTCCACTACCCAGAGTGAGGGTCAGCAGCCAAAAACGCCAGAGGAATTCGCAAATCTGTGGACAACCAAGGCGCTGTGGAAAGATCCATGACTCCATAGAGTGATGAGAGGCGGTTTCGGGACGGTCGAGAGCGCGCCTGCGGCCCCCGGCGACCCCTCATACGTCACCGCCTTTTCATGCGCCACACAACATAAATTGTTCAACTTACGGAACTCTGGCTGCTCTTGGCACGGGAGTAACAGCAAGCGCCGTGAAAAGCCGGCGGGGCGGAGGCTCTCGCCCCGCCCCGCCGGCGTCCGCGCCCTATACGCCTCGCCCCGCTCCCCGCCACGTAGCGGCTACGCGCCGCCCTTCGGCCGGTCCGGCGGAGCCTGCCGGACGGCCGGGAAGCGTGCTTCGTTGCGCTCGATCTTGGCCGCGAGCGCGGTCAGCGGATCGATGCCCAGCGCCTGGCAGAACTGGAGCAGATACGCCAGGACGTCCGCGACCTCGTCCTCGACCCGGCCCGACTTCTCCGGGTCGGACATCACCGCCGCCGACTGCTCGGGGGTCAACCACTGGAAGATCTCGACCAGTTCCGCGGCCTCGACACTGAGCGCGGCGGCCAGGTTCTTGGGGGTGTGGTACTGCTGCCAGTCCCGGGCGGCCGCGAACTCGGCCAGGCGTCGCTGCAGGGCATGAAGATCCTCACTCATACCCCTAGGTGTAGCACCCGCACCCCGGGCAGCCCCTCGGCGACCGACGCGTCCCCCAGGGTGCCGAGCAGCCGGACGTGGCCGCGCTCGGTCATCCGCACGGCCAGCGCCACCAGATCGCGGGCCTGGCGGCGGTCCAGGCAGCGGTCCATGCCGTCCGCCATCACCGTCATCTGCTGCAGCGCCGACGGGATCTCCCCCACGGGGTCCATGGCGAGGACGTCGGGGCCGGTCAGCAGCACCAGGGCGAGCGCGAGGAACCGCAGTTCGCCGTCGCCGAGCTGCTCGACGGGCATCTCGCCGAGGACGCCGCGGTCGAGGACGGCCCGCAGGGCCTGCGGGCCGGTCGGGGGCTGCCCTCCCTGCGCCGGACCGCCGCCGCTCGTCCCGGCGGGCCCGCTCGCCGAGGTGGCCGGGCTGCCCGCGCCGGCCCCGTTGGCCAGACCGGTCCCGTTATCCCCGGGCGCCCCGGCCGGGCCCAGCTGCCGGGGCACCGCGCGCAGCCCGTCGACGGGCCCGGCACAGGCGTCCCGGACCGCCGCGACAAGGAGGGCGTGCCGCCGGGCGCATTCGCGGCTGGTGCGGTCGAGCACGGCGGCGAGGTTGTCGCAGGACGACCGCAGCCGCCCTTCGTCGCGCTCGTCGTCCTGGCCCCAGCCGCTGGCGTCGCCGCCGCTGCGTACGCCCTTGCGCCCGCGGGCGCCCGCCGGTCCGGCCGGACCCGCGGAACCACCCCCCTTCCCCTGGCGGCCCGCACCGCCGCTCCGGCCGCCGGCGCGCGCCCCGGTGCCGCGCCGCGCGCCGCCCTCACCGCGGCCCTCCTCCGCCGTACCGGCCGCCGCCCGGCCCCGCATTGCTTCCGGCCGCGGATCGCACACAAAGGCTGAACGAAGCGCGACCACGACTTGTTCCGCCGCGGCGATGACGAGGCGCTGCCCGGCCGTCTTGCCCGCGACGCGCAGCGGGAGGAGGGAGGTGGCGAGCCGGTCGTCGGGCAGCGGCGCGCGGGTCACCGGTGTCGCGCCGGCGGTGTACCAGGCCGCCTGGACGGCGGAGCGGGTCGGGTCGGTGAGGGCGGTGGTGAGCAGCGTCTCGCCGCATCCGGTCAACCGCTCGCCGACGATGCGGAGTTCGGGTTCCGCCTGGACGGCGAGGTCGAGGTGGACGGGGCCGGCCGGGCCGTCGACGGTGCAGCCGATGCGGAAGCCGCGCCGCCCCTGGTCGTCGGAGCGCGCGGTGGCCGGTACACAGGCCGGGGCCCCGCCCGCCACCACACCGACGGCCTTGGCCAGGGATTCACCGCTGCCGAGCCGGGAGAGGATCTCGTAAGCCTGGAGGACGCTGGTCTTGCCGCTTCCGCTGCCGCCACTGAGCAGGGTCATCGGGCCGAGCGGCAGGGTGACCCCGCGATGGGCCTTGAACGCGGACAGACGTAATTCGGTGACCGCCGGACGCACACTGTCGGTATCCATAGGGGGACGCTACGCAGTCGCCGGCCCGGCGAACCGTTACGCCCGGCTTCTCTTCCTACGAACGGGGGACGCCGCCCGTTGCCGGTTCCGCGACCTCGGTGCCGACCGGTGCCAGTAGGAAGACATTGGTGTCCACGCGGTGCATACCGCTGCCCAGTCCGAAGACGACGCCGCTGGCGAAGTCCAGGATGCGTTTGGCGACATCGGTGTCGGCGCTGCTGAGGTCCAGGAGGACGGGAAGCTGCGCCATGAGGTACTCGGCCACTTCCCGGGCGTCCGCGAAGGTCTGGACGCGGATGACGATGAACCGCCGGGTCTCCTCGGTGGGTTCGTCATCGGGCAGGGCGCGATGGTCGGGCCAGGAGGGCCATTCGCTGCCGCCGCGTAGCGGAACGACTTCGGCGAGCCCTTCCCACTGCTCGTCGGTGGCGTCGGGGCCGTTCACCGAATCACCTCATCCAGAGGAGCGCTGGCTTTCTGCGGTATGTGCATCGCACGATTCTAGGGATAAACCTACAAACGTCATCGACTGCGACACACGCGGCGGCGCAGTCCGTCCCATCCTGCCCCATTGCCCTGACCAGTGCGGACACCTGGGCGGATCCGGTCCGTCGAGTTTGTGTGTGCCCGTTCATCCTCGGTCGTGACGCCCGGCGCGGCCGCCGCCCGGCCGCGCCGGGACGCGGGGCTGACCGTGCGTCACTTCGCCCGGCTCCGCGGCTGTACGCCCGCGCCGCGCCGAACGTCCCGCGCACGGGCCTCGGTTCGGCGTTTCGGCTCGTCAGCGGGATTGTCAGTGGGGGGTCGTACGGTAGGGGCATGTGTACGGAGAGTTGCCGCCGGGCGCGGGTCGTCCGGCGGCGGAGGAGGGTCGTTCAGCGGGCGAGGCGGCCGAGGAGGGAGGAGGCCGCGGCGATACCGGCCGCCGCCGCGGCGGTGAGCACGGCGTAGTCGAGGAGGAGAGAGGAGGGCGTCCCGAGGAGGAGTCCCCGCAGGGCGTCCACTTGGTAGCTAAGGGGGTTGAAGGTGCTGATGGTCTGGAGCCAGCCGGGCATCACGGCCACGGGGTACAGCGCGTTGGAGGCGAAGAAGAGCGGCATGGTGAGGGCCTGGCCGACGCCCATCAGGCGGTCGCGGGTCAGCACGATGGCGGCGATCGTCATCGAGAGGCAGGAAAAGAAGGCCGAGCCGAGGATCACGGCGGCGGCGACGCCCAGCAGGCGCAGCGGATTCCAGGTCAGGGCGACGCCGAGCAGGGCGGCGATGAGGATGACGACCACGGCCTGGAGGAGCGCCTTCACCCCGGCGGCGAACGCCTTGCCGGCGATCAGGGCGGCGCGCGGGGTGGGCGTGACCAGCAGTTTGGTGAGGATACCGGCGTCCCGCTCCCAGATGATCATGATGCCGTAGAAGATCGCGATGAACATGGCGGACTGGGCGATGATCCCGGGCGCCAGATAGTCGATGTAGGGGGTGCCGCCGGTGGGGATGGCTTTGATACGGGTGAAGGTCTCGCCGAAGATCAGCAGCCAGAGGGCGGGCTGGACGGCGCGGGTGTAGAGCTCCGTGCGGTCGTGGCGGAGTTTCTGGAGTTCGACCACGCACATCGCGACGACTCTGGCGGACAGGACCCGCCAGCCCGTACGGGCGCGCGGGGGTGTCAGCAGCAGCTGGAAGTCTTCGGCGGCCGCGGCGGGTTCAGCCGACGCGGGCCGCGGTGCGGCGGGTGTTCCGGACATCGCGGAAGTCTCCTGACTGCTCGTCGAGGCCGGTGCCGGCGACGTCCCGGAAGACGTCTTCCAGCGTCGGCTCCGTTGCGGACGGAGGAGAGGGGGTGGCAGGGCCGTGGGCAGGGAGAGGTGAGGGCGCGGGTCCGGGTGCGCTGGGCGCGGTCCGGGCCCGGCGGGCGCGCAGTGCCGAGCGGAGTTCGGCGGGGGTGCCCAGGGCGCGGATCCGGCCGCGGTGCATCAGGGCGACGCGGTCGCAGTACTGCTCGGCCTCGTCCATGTAGTGGGTGGTGACCAGGACGGTCATGCCGGTGGCGGCGCGGACCGCGTTGATGTGCTCCCAGACGCTGGTGCGGGCGATCGGGTCGAGGCCGATGGTCGGCTCGTCGAGGACCAGCAGCCGGGGCGCGCTGACCAGCGCCTGGGCGAGCTCCAGGCGGCGGATCATGCCGCCGGAGTAGGTGTTGGCGAGCCGGTTGGCGGCGTCGGTGAGGTGGACGGCGCGCAGTGCCTGATCGACGCGGGCGGCGCGTTCGCGGCGGGGGACGTCGTAGACGCGGGCGAAGAGGGCGACGTTCTCCCGTCCCGTCAGTCCGGCGTCCGCGGACAGCTGCTGCGGCACATAGCCCAGGAGGCGGCGGACGGCCATCCGCTCCCGCGCCGCATCGTGGCCGAAGACGTGGACCATGCCCGCGGGGACGGGCAGGAGGGTGGTGATGCAGCGGATGGCGGTGGTCTTGCCGGCGCCGTTCGGGCCGAGCAGGCCGAAGACCTCGCCGGGCCGGACGGCCAGGTCCACCCCGTCGACGGCCCGGGTCTCGCCGAACGCGTAGCGGAGCGCGCGGCAGGTGAGGGCGTCGGCCTCGGAGGCGCGGTGCGGGGCGCTTCCGGCCGGGGCGGGAGCCGGGCCGGTTTCCGGGGGCGGGCCCGGGGGCGCCGGCGGGGCGGTGTCCGGGACCGTCCGGGCTGGGTCTTGGCGGGTCATGGTCCCTCCGTCTCCTCGTGCAGGCTGTGGGCGAGCCGGCGCAGGGCCGGCAGGGCGGCCTCCAGGGCGCTCCGGTCGGCCTCGGGAAGGCGCGCGACCCGTTCGCGGACCAGGGCGCTGCGGCGGGTCTCCCAGTCGTGCAGCCGCTGCCGGGCCGCCGGGGTGGGGAAGAGGTGGGCCGAGCGCCGGTCGGCGGGGTCGGTCTCGCGGTGCAGGTAGCCGGCCCGGCTGAGCTGGTTGACCAGGGTCGAGACGGAGTTGTCCGCGAGGTAGAGCTCTCTGGCGGCGGCGGAGACCCGGATGCCCGGGCGGGCGGCCACCAGCCGCAGCAGCTCGACCTGCGCCCCGCGCAGCGGAGGGGCGGGCAGGCCGGGCCGGAGCCGCCGGCGGATCAGCCGCTGGATTCCGGCCAGTACGTCGGCCAGCTCGTCGGGGAGGTCCCCTGTGGCCATATGTCGACTTTAGCTCTGGATAAGAGGCAACGGCAGCTACGGGCCGCGGGCCACCGTCCGTGGCAGGGAGGACGCGATGGGTACGCAGCTGTGCGGCCGGGGGTGGGTACGTGGGTCACCGGCGATCACGTGCCGGGGCGGACGCGGGTCGGAAGCGGCTTCCGGCAGGGCGTGAGCCGGGGGCGGCACGAGCCACGGCGGAGGCGCACCCGGTCGTACTCCACCTGGGTATCGTGACGCCCCGTGGGTGACAGCAGCACGATATGGACGCTGGCGATCGCGGCGGTCACGGGTGGTACGGCGGTGCTGGCCAGCTGGGTGACCAGCCGCGGCAGTGCGCGCGCCGCCAGGATCCAGGCGGAGACCGCGGCGCGGGCACAGCGCGCCGAGCGGCTGCGGGAGAGCCGGCGCACCGCTTATCTGGACCTGATCGAACAGACCCATCGCGTCGGCGAGTTGCTCTGGGAGATCTCCGCGCTGCTCCGGGAGTCTCCTTCGGCGGACCGGAACGCCCGGCTCGACGCGATGCTCGACCGGGAGGTCGCGGAGTACGCCAAGATCCGGCGGTGCGCGCGGGTCGTGGAACTGGAGGGCCCGCCGTCGGCCGCGGCCGCGGCACTCGCGCTGCAGAAGACGACCAAGCCGTTCTACGAGGCGCTGCGGACGGGGCTGAACGACGGCGTGGACTGCCTTGAGGAGTTCAACGCCGCCTACCGGCCCTTCTGGAAGGCGCTGGAGACCTTCGTGGACGCGGCCCGGGAGGCCCATCAGACGGAGTGAGGGCCTCCCCTCCCGGGCCGGGACCCCTCCGCCGGCCCCTGCACGTCCCGCCCTCATCGCTCCATCCCCCCACCCCCGTGTCACCCATTCGGCGTAAGGCCGCGCCATGCCCCACGGAGCCGCCGCGCCCCGTGGACGTCCCGCGAAAGGCGACACGGCGCCCGGCCGCGGCAGCCGGCCCCGGCGGGGCGTCCACGGGGCGCGGGAAGGCGGAGCGGGAGGCGGATACGTACGCTGTCCGGGACGCGGCACGAGGGATGCCGCGCCGGCCATATCCGCGACAGCGATGCGCTTCGGCCCCCTCGTCAGGGCACGCGCGTTCCGCCCACGGGGCACGCCCGCGGGCGGCGAATTCCGCTCGCCGCCGTGGGCAATTCAGCCCTCCGGCGAAACACTCCGCCAACAGGGCCCGCCCCAAAGCCCCCAAAGCCCCCAAGCTGAAGCATCCGCGGAACCCAGGGGCCCTCCGGGGCTCCCCAGAAAAAGCAAACAAGACCCCAGCACCGCCCTCCCCACCCCAGGAGTACGGAATGGCACAGGAAACCGAGACCACCGTCTGGAACTGTCCGTTCGACTACGCCGAGGCGCTGGAATTCGATCCGACGCTCCGACGGATCATGACCGAGGAACCGGTCGCGCGTATCCGCCTGCCCTATGGCGAGGGCGAGGCGTGGCTGGTCACCCGGTACGAGGACGTGCGGACGGTGACGACGGACCGGCGGTTCAGCAGGCACGCGATTGTCGGGCGGGATTTCCCGCGGATGACGCCGGAGCCGATCGTTCAGGACGAGGCGATCAACGTCATGGATCCGCCCGCGAACAGCCGGCTGCGGAGCCTGGTGTCCAAGGCTTTCGCGCCGAAGCAGGTCGAGCGTATGCGGACGCGTACGCAGCACGTCGTGGACGAATTGCTGGACCGCATGGCCGAGGACGGGGCGCCCGGCGACCTCATGGAAAACCTCGCCTCGCCGCTGCCGCTGACGACGATCTGCGAGGTGCTCGACATCCCCGGGGACGACAGCGCCCGGCTGCGCGGTTACGCCCGGACGATGATGAACACCAGCCTCGACAACAAGGAGAACGCGATCCGCGCCAAGGCGGAGATGCGGGAATACTTCTCCGAACTCACCGCACGGCGGCGCCGCGAGCCGGGAGACGACCTGATCAGCGCGCTGGCGACGGCCCGCGTCGGGGACGAGATGCTCGACGAGAAAGAACTCACCGTCATGGCGATGGTGCTCCTGATCACCGGCCAGGACACCACCACCTACGAGATCGCCAATCTCTCGTACACGCTGCTGACCCGGCCCGAGGAGCTGGCGATGCTGCGCGAGCACCCCGAGGCGCTGCCGCAGGCGATCGAGGAAATGCTGCGGTTCATTCCGTTCCGCAAGGGCGTCGGCATTCCTCGGGTCGCGCTGGAGGACGTCGAATTGAGCGGGGTGAGGATCCGGGCCGGCGACATCGTGCACGTCTCGTATCTCACGGCGAACCGCGACGGCGAGAAATTCGACCGCCCCGACGAACTGGATCTGCGGCGCGAGGGCGGGACGTCCCATATGACGTTCGGCTGGGGCGGGCACCACTGCCTGGGCGCCCCGCTGGCCGTCACCGAACTCCAGGCGGCGCTCGGCACGCTGCTGCGGCGCTTCCCGGAAATCCGGCTGGCCAAGCCGCCGGAGGAAATCCGCTGGAACACCACGTCGATTTGGCGGTACCCGCTGGCGCTTCCGGTGACGTGGTGAGCCGGCGGACCGCGGGGAAACGCGACTCCGGCGGCGGCATGCGGAAGTCACTCCCCTGGCGTACGGTCTAGAGATGACCCGTCTGCACGGGGAGAGTTCGTTCTTCGACGGATGGCCCGCTCGCGTCTTTCGCGTCCTTCCCGGGTCTGTGCCGTTCCCCCGGCGGAATCGCAGCGGATTCCGCCGGCCGGCACCGGAAGCGACAATGGCGCGCGTTTCAGAGCAGGTAGAGCACTGAGCGGACCACAGTCTGCAAGGAGTGCATCGATGGCGGTTTTGTGCAAACCGGCAATCGCGGTCCCTGAATACATCATCACCAGGGACGACACCCTCGAACTGGCGCGGCAGCTGCACAGCGGTCATACGCAGCTCAACCTGGTGCTGCGGTTGATCGAGCACACGGGTGTGGTGCGCCGGCACCTGATCCAACCGATCGACAAGGTGCTGGAGCATCCGGGGTTCGACGCCCGCAGCGCCATCTACGAAGAAGAGTCCAAGGCCCGCGTCCCCGACGTGGTCCGCAGGGCGCTCGACCAGGCCGAACTGGAGCCGCGGGACATCGACTTGATCATCTATGTCTCGTGCACCGGCTTCATGATGCCGGCGCTGACGGCCTGGCTGATCAACACCCTCGGCTTCCGGTCGGACACCCGGCAGATGCCCATCGCCCAGCTCGGCTGCGCCGCGGGAGGTGCCGCGATCAACCGCGCGCACGACTTCTGCCGGGCGTATCCGGACTCCAACGTGCTGCTCGTGGCCTGCGAGTTCTGCTCGCTGTGCTACCAGCCGACCGATATCGGCGTCGGCTCGCTGCTGTCCAACGGCCTGTTCGGGGACGCGGTCGCGGCGGCGGTGATGCGCGGCAAGGGCGGCAGCGGCGTCCACCTGGAGCGGAACGCCTCGTACCTGATCCCGCACACCGAGGACTGGATCTCGTACGCGGTGCGTTCCAGCGGATTCCACTTCCAGCTGGACAAACGGGTTCCGGGGACGATGGAGCCGCTCGCGCCGGCCCTGCGCGCGCTCGCCGAGGAGCACCGCTGGGACGCCGGGAACTTGGACTTCTACATCGTCCACGCCGGCGGCCCGCGCATCCTCGACGACCTCAGCCGCTTCCTGGGCGTCCCCCACGAGGCGTTCCGCTTCAGCCGCGCGACGCTGACCGAGTACGGCAACATCGCCAGCGCCGTGGTCCTCGACGCCCTGGCCCGGATGTTCGACGAGCACTCGACCCAGGACGGCCAACGCGGCCTGATGGCCGGCTTCGGCCCGGGCATCACGGCGGAGATGTCGCTGGGGACGTGGGAGTCGGGGGCGGGGGGTGGGTGAGGCGACCGCGGTTCCGGTCCGCGCGCGAGCGTGGCGCGGGCCGGGACCGGTCGGCGCGCCTCTCCCCACTACGCCACGTCGGCGGCCCCGGCAGCCTGGGGAGCCCGGGCAGCCCCAGTGGGCACGGCAGCCCCGGCAATCCCGGCCGCCTCCGCGACCTCAAGCAGCCGCGCCAGTTCCTCCCGCCCGCGCCTGATCACATCGAACGTTGCCGCCGGATCCGCGTCCGGTGGCAACGGGGTGTCGGTGACCAGGTCCGTCAGGTCGTACCGGCCGAGCAGCCACCGCTGCAGCGCGCGCCAGTCGGCGCCGCGCTCGTGGGCGAGGCCGCGCGCCCAGGGCGATGCCTCGTACGGGGTGCCGTCGGTACCGTTCACGTGGAGCAGGCCGGAGCGGCGCACCAGACACGGGAAGCAGACCCCGCAGTTGGCGAGGGGCGGTCCGCCGCGGCGCCGGGCAGGCGGTTTGCCGCAGCTCAGCGTGGCTTCCAGGTCGGCCGGGGTGAGGCCGGCGGCCCGTCCGGCCGCGCACACCTCGCCTTTCGTCAGTCGCGCCCAGGGATTGACCACACGTACCGGGCCGCTGCCCTCCCCCACGGCTGCGATCAGAGCGTTGAGCCGGGCCAGCGTCCACGGGTGAACGGAGCGGGTGGAGCAGGCGGCGGAACGCGCGGCGGTCAGCGGCGGGTTGACGGCGAGCTGGCCGTTCTCGGGAACGTGGACGGTGGCCGCTCCGTGCGCGGTGGCGGCGCGGATCGCGCCCGCCGCGTACAGCAGGCCGCGGGTGCGGGAGGAGGTTTCCAGCCGCAGCCCGGAGCCATCGTTCTTCGGGGTCTGGCTCATGGGCAGCAGCATCAACGGCCGTTCCCCGCCGAGCCGTTCGACGGACTCGTACACCCGCCGCTGCAGACGCAGCAGTCCGACCTCGCGGTACATCACGAGGAGCAGCGGCCGGGGATCGGCGGCGCGCGAGCGGGTGGCGGCCCAGCTGACGGAGTCCAACCCGCCGGAGAGCAGCGCGACTTCGGATGCGCGCGGATCACCGGGGAACGTCATCGCCTCCTCGACCCGATGGCCGGTGAGCGGCCGGAACTCCACCTGCCAGAGGTCCCCGGTGAGGGTCTGGAGGAGTCCGGTGAGGTCCGCGCGGACCGCGTCGTTCCGCCACCGCTCGTGTTCGGTGACGGGTACGGAGAGGCGGATGCGGCGCGTCCACCGGTCGCGCGTACCGGCCCGGCGTACGTATTTGTCGGCGAGGAACGCCGCCCTGGCCACCCGGAACAGGTCCTCGGCCCAGTCCGGGACCGGGCCGGGCAGGCGGTGCCGGCCCGTGATGCGGCGCTCGTCCTCCTGGAAGGCTTCCTCGCCGATCCCGGTCCAGCGGCCGTCGCGCGGCCGGTCCGCGCCGTGGCCGCGCCACCACAGGAAGTGGTCGTCGTCCCTCATGCCGCCGCCTCCTCGTCCCCCGCGATCTCCTCGGTGATGAACCCCAGCACACTGCCGACCGCCCGTGGGACCAGCGACTCGGCGAGCGCGGGCAACACGGCCGACGGATCCTCCGCCGCACTCGGTTCGGTCGGCCGCGCGGCGTCCACGGCCGGCGCCGGCTCCTCCGCCCGGGCGGACTCCTCGCAGGGGTTCGGCACCAGGGCCACCAGCTTCTCGGCAACCCAGTCTGCGATCCGGCCTTCCGGGTCGGACGCGATGAGCACCGGTACGGCCAGCCGGACGTGCTCGGCGACGACGGACCGGAGGAACTCCCCGACCACGCCGGCGAAGAACGCCTGGTAGAGGTCGCACAGGATGTCCCAGGCGAAGCCCCCACCCGCGGAGCCGGTGACCAGCGCTCCGTCCAACTCGGGGTGCGCGTCGCTGACATCGCGGACCGCGGTGGCCAACGCCCTGCGCACCGCGGCGTCGGCCAGGGTGCCGCCGTCGCCGCCGGCCTCCGCGACGAGACGGGCCACCAGTCCGCCCTCCGGCCAGGCGCCCGCGGCCAGCGAGCCCAGCGCCCCGGCGAGCCGTTCACCGGCCGCGCGCGCCGTGTCGTGGAGCCCGAACGCCGAGCGGTCGGCCCGGAGCGCCTCGTGCAGTGCGCGCAAATAATCCGCGGCGATCTCTTCCAGCCGCTGATCCGCGAGTTCCGAATCGTCGCGCCACCGGGCCAGCCGCTTCGCGGCCGAGCTCCATCGGCCCCCGTTCGGCCCCTCCCACGGCGTGGATGTCCCCACAGCGCCCCCCAACCGCTGGATTTCGACCCCGCTCCCCCCGCCATGGGAGCAGACCCGGGGGCACGCCGGGTAGGGCGCGACTCGGCCAACGGGGCGCACGGCCAGCGGCGGTGCGCCGGCCCGGGCCTCGTGACTCCCCATCAGGACAGACGTCGGACGCGCCGCCCAAACGTCATGCCACTGTCCGGAAATCGCCCGTGCACCCCGCCACGGTCGTCACCCCCCCCCCCAACGCCGCGCCGAGGAACGCGGCGATCTCCGCCCGGGCGGCCTCGGCCTGCGGTTCCACGCCGGGCAAGGTGAGGAACGTGTGCCTGGCTCCCGGGTATTCGGAGAGCCGCACCGGGGTGCCCGCCTCGCGCAGCCGCTCGGCGTAGCGGCGGCCGTGGTCGGCGAGCGCGTCGCGGGTGGGCACCACCACGAGCGCCGGGGCGAGGCCGCTCAGGTCGTCCGCGTACAGCGGTGAGAGGGCTCGGGCGTCGGCCCCCGGCGGGACGGCGAGCCGCTGGACGAACCGCAGTTGCGGCCGGGCCCGGGTCGGGCTGTACGCGTACTCGGCCATCGAGGGGTAGTCGAACATCGTCCCGGTCACGTCGACCGCCGGGTTGACCAGCACCTGAGCCGTGAGCTCCAGGCCGGCGTCCCTGGCGCGGATGGCCGTCAGCGCGGCGATCAGCGCGCCGCAGCTCTCACCGAAGACGGCCGCGCGCGCCGGGTCGGCGCCCCACCGCTCGGCGTGCCGCACCACGTGCCGGAGTACGTCCCAGCCGTCGTCGGCGGCGTACGCGAGCGGGCTGCCGGGGGCGAGGAGGCGGTGTTCGACCGAGACGACGAGGGCGGGCAGTGCCGCGGCGAGGTGGCTGTTGGTCCAGTCGCACTGCACCGCCGTGCCCACGAAGCCGCCTCCGTGGACGTGGACCACGAGGGGCAGGGCGGTCCGGGCCGCGGCTGCCGCGTCTCCCGTGGGGGCCGGCCGGTAGACCCGGACCGGTAGGTCGCGGCCGGGCAGCGCGATCTCCTGCCAGGCGATCGCGGCGCCGGTGTCCGGCTCCCCGAGGATCGCCCGCGCCGCGACGGAGGCCCGGAAGCGGTTCTCCGCGTCGCGGTAGGCGCGCAGTTCCTCCGGCGTGATCGCCGTGAAGTCCGGCTCCGGTGGCCGCGCCGCGGCAGTGGTCGTGGTCGTGGTCGTGGTCTCGCTCATGTGTCCTTCTCCCCTCCCGGCCGGATGCCGGTGTGCGGTGGCCCGTTGTGGCCGGACGCGCGCCGCCATCAGTATGCACGCACCGCGTGCATCGACAAGTGCATCGCCAAACGCATAGGCGAGCGCATACGTTAGGCTGAGCCCGGAGCGAGAGGGGCGAGATGACTGGCCGAAGGCGATGGTCGACCGAGGAGATCCTGGACACGGCGGCGGAACTGCTGCGCACGAGCGACGCCGAGTCGTTCAGCGTCCGCAAGCTCGCCGCGACCCTCGGGACCGACTCCTCCAGCCTCTACCGGCACTTCCGCAACAAGACCGAACTCCTGCGCGCGGTCGCCGACCGCGTCCTGCTGGCCGCCATGGACGGCTACCGCCCCGAGGGCGACTGGAAGCAGCGCATCACCGCCCTGGCCCTGCGCCTGCGCGAGGCGTTCGGCGAACAGCCCCAACTCGCCGCGATCTGGGGGCGCTACGCGTCCGGCGGCACCGGCTCCCGGTTGGTGATGGAGGAGTTGCTGCAGGCCCTGCGCGCGTCCGGCCTGCCCGACGAGGACGTGCCGGCGCGCTACCACCGCATCGTGATCCTCCTCGCCGCGCTGATCGCCTCCGAGGCCGGTATCAGCGCCCTCACGCCCAAGGAGTACGACCAGGGCATGGAGCAGTTCCGCGTCGCCGTACTCGGCGCCGACCCCGAACGCTTCCCCGCCCTGGCCCGCTACGCCCGCGACATCCGCCCCCTCGGAGCAGACCGCCACGCCGCGTTCGAAGAACTCGTCGCCGCGCAACTTGCCCGCATCGAGGCTGAGATTCGCTGACGGGGAGGGGGAGGAGGCGGCCGGGCACTCGCCACCCCATTAAAACGAGCGTCACATAAGCGTCAAGGCGCCTCCGCGAGCGTCATTTCAGCGTCAAGATGTTGCCCGTAACGCCCGCAGCGCACCTCATGCGTACGCACAAAACCGCAGGTCAGGGCCGCTTCACCGCCTGCTCCAAGATAGTCACGCACTCGCCATGGCGCGTCATCGCACACACGTCACGGCGGCCGAGGCCGAGAGAAGTTCGGGTCAAGGGGGTGTTTCGATTCAGCGGGCGGGCTCCCGGAGGCCAGGAGCGTCAAGGACGCCTGCGCCATGCTTCGAGATCAGCGGGGCTGCTTCCGATGCCGTGACTGTCCCACCTGGCGGTCGTCATACGGCTTCGGTCAGTCCTGGAGAAGCGCGGTCTGGCCCTGAGGACCTACCGAAATTCCCCCATCACCGGATCGGGGCGCTGCCTCGGCGAAGGGGGCCGTGGAGCATTAGCCACAGACGGCTCTCCGACCTCCGTGTTCATCGGCGCGGTGACACGATCCGCGGGACAGCGGCGCCCCGGTCTCCGCGGGTAACTGCTCGCCGCCGGTCGGACGGGGTGGTCGGATTGCATGAGCGGCGTGCTCGCCGGTCCGCGCGGAGCGAGACGCGGGAGTCGGTGCCGGCCTGCACAGAGGGCTGCCGGGCGCGGCCCAGAGGGTTTCGTCGCGCGGAAGGTTTCGTCGCCCGGAGGGTTTGGTCACCTTGAGGGTTTGGTCGCCCCGATGTGGGTCCTGTCCGGGCGGAGCGGTGGTCGAGGGTGGGTGGACCCGGCGGTCCCGCGGGGCGGTCCCGGTCAGCGCAGGACGACCAGGGGTTGGTCGCGGTGGGTGTGCAGTCGCCACAACTCGTCGGCCACCGCGTCGGGTTCGTGGTGCGCGCCGGGGCCCATGGGGCCGACGACGGTGAGCTGGGCGGCGTGCACGCCGTCGTCGGCGAGGGCCTCGTGGAGCATGTGGACGTAGGCGGACTCGGCGGCGTAGGCGATGGCGGACACGGCGCGGTCGCGGTGAGGGTGGACGGCTGCGCCGCCGGTGGTGAACAGCAGGGTGCCGCGGCCGCGGCGGCACATGTCCGGCGCGACCTCGCTCACCGCCGCCGTAGCGGCGACGACGCTGAGGGCCAGCGCGTCGGCGACGTCCGACGGTGTGGTGTCCAGCACCGGTTTGATCCACTCCAGACTCGGTCGTGGGCTGAACAGCACCACTTCGATGGGGCCGAGGCGCTCGCGCAAGGTGGCGAGCGCGGCGGCGAGTTCCTTCGCGTCGGTGACGTCGGCGGTCGCGGTGGCCACGCGCACAGGCGCGGCGGGCGGCCGGTCAGCGGGCGCGTGGCCCGTGGTCGCTGGGCGTGCGCCGGTGAGGCCGGCGGCGATCCGCTCCAGGCGCGGGGCGTCGCGTGCGATCAGGCCCACGGGGTGTCCTTCGCGGCCGAAGCGGCGTGCCGCGGCGGCTCCGAGTCCTGGTCCGGCGCCGAGCACCACGAAAGCCCCCGCGGGCTCGGAGAAGCTCCGGCTTCTGCCCGCGTTCGCGTTCTCGTTCCCGTGGTCGTTCCCGTTATGGTTCGCGCCTTCGTTCTTGTTGCGGTGGTCGTTGCCGTTCTTGTTTCCGTTCTTGTTTCCGTTCTTGTTGCCGTTCTTGCTTCCGTGGTCGTTGCCGTGCTCGTTGCAGTCCTTGTTGTCGTTCGGGCTCATGAGGTCTGCTCCAGGTCCGTGCTCCTGGTCAGTGATGCGTTGGCGTCGATCTCCTTCCGCGTCCGCTCCTGGCGGGCGCGGGCGCCGGCCAGCGCATCCGAACCGAGGAGGAGCCGCAGTGGCGGGTCGGTGGCGTCCACGGCGGTGGCGATCGCGGCGGCGGCACGCGCCGGGTCACCGGGCTGGCGGCCGGAGACCGCCAGGGTGGAGGCCCGGCGCGCGCCCGCGGTCGCTTCGTAGTCCGCAAGGCGAATCGGGGACTGCCGCATCGAGGTCCCGGCCCACTGGGTGCGCAGGCCGCCGGGCTCGGCGATGGTGACCGTGATGCCGAGCGGGGCGACTTCCGCGGCCAGCGATTCGGAGAGTCCTTCGAGGGCGAATTTGGTGGCGTGGTAGTAGCCGGTCGCGGCGAAGGCGGCGAGACCGCCGAACGAGGAGATGTTCACGATCCGCCCCGAACGGCGGGCCCGCATGCCGGGCAGCACTGCCTTCAGGACGGTTACCACGCCGTGCACATTGGTGTCGTACAAGGCTCGTACCGCCGTGTCCTCGCCTTCCTCGATCGCGGCGAGATATCCGTATCCGGCGTTGTTGACCAGGACGTCGATGCGTCCGAACTCCTTCTCGCTCGCCTCGACGGCGGCGGTCACCGACGCGGGGTCGGTGACGTCCAGCCGCAGGGCGAGGGCGCGGTGGCCGTAGGCGGCGGCGAGGTCGGCGACGGCGGCCGTGTCGCGGGCGGTGACGGCGACACGGTCACCGCGTCTGAGCGCGTGCTCGGCCAGGGCACGTCCCAGGCCGCTGGAGCTCCCTGTGATCAGCCACACCGGCGTCTCCTCGGACGCGTCGGTGGTGGGGGCGAACTCCTCGCCGGGGGCGGTGGCTTGATGTGTCATGCCTCCAGTGCAACAAGACCCGGGTATCGGTGCCACACCCCTGTGAGGGTGGCCCCGGGAGGGTCAGTTTCACCACCACCGCCGCACGCGCACGGCATGCGGCGGGACGGCGTACTCGGCGCGGGGCGCTCCCCCGCGAGAGGTAAAGTCGGCCGGATGGCTCGTGACGACCATCAAGACAGCAACCCGATCGGCTCCTTCCTGCGCAGCCGGCGGGAGCGGATCGACGCCGCCTCCGCCGGTGTCATCGACAACACACGCCGACGGGTCAAGGGTCTGCGCCGGGAGGAACTGGCGCTGCTCGCCGGTGTCAGCCCTTCCTACTACGCCCGTATCGAGCAGGGCCGCGACCGGCGTCCCTCGCGCGAGATCCTTGAAGCCCTGGCCCGCGTACTGCGCCTGGACGACACGGAGCGGGCCTACCTGTGGTCCCTCGTCGCGCCGTCCCTCACCCCCGCCGGCGGTGGCGACACCGCCGCGGTCGGCGCCGTACGGCCGGGGGTGCTGGCGCTGCTGGAGCGCTGGGCCGACCTGCCCGCCTTCGTCGTGGGTCCGCGCCGAGACGTCCTGGCCGCCACCGCTCTCGCGGCGCGCGTCAATCCGGCGTGGAGCCCGGGACGCAACCTGATCGAGTTCACGTTCCTGGACGCGCGGGCCCGGCAGGTGTACCCGGACTGGGAGGAGATCGGCTTCCAGGCCGTCGCGGGGCTGCGTACCACCGCGGCGGCCCGGCCGGCGCAACTCGACGCGTTCGTGGCGGACCTGCGCGAGCGCAGTGGGACGTTCCGCGCTCTGTGGGACTCCCACGACGTCTACGAGCGCGTCACAGGTGAGAAGCGCCTCGCCGTCGACGGTGCCGGGGTCCTCTCCCTCAGCTTCGAGACGTTCGCCCTCACCGGCCCGGAAGGGCACGTGCTGTACGTGTACTTCGCACGCCCGGGCAGTAGGGACGACACGATCCTGCGGGCCCTCGCACAGGAGGGGCCCACGGGGGCTGCGTAAGCCGTACGCGAAAACGGCTGTTGCCGGATTCCGGGGACGACCGCGCAGGGCTGCCGCGGAGGATGTCCGGCAGTCCTGCCGTGACTACGGGCCGGGTCGACGGTCGTTGGTCGTTGGTCGTTGGTGTGGTTGTTCCGGTCGGCGGCTCGGTCGACTCCGCGCAGGCAGCCGTGGCCGTGGCCGTGGCCGTGGCCGTGCAGGAAGACGGTTTGAACGGGGGTG
This sequence comes from Streptomyces sp. NRRL F-4489, assembly GCF_001509485.1. Lineage (GTDB taxonomy): Bacteria > Actinomycetota > Actinomycetes > Streptomycetales > Streptomycetaceae > Streptomyces. The sequence goes on along the minus strand of NZ_LLZI01000247.1, from coordinate 24,577 downwards.
GCGTTTCCCCTCTTTGACAACGGCCGCGCAGAGACTGTGTGTCGAATCTTGTCCATCAACGGCGGGTAACTGTCGCGTATTGCTCAAACCGACGGTCCCGGGATGGCCTACCGGTGGACGAGTGCTTGCCTCATGCCCAAGGAACTGCACGCCAGAAGCAAGGGACAGCGGCATGAGCACCCTGAACGTGCACGGCATTTCTCTCTACTACGAGACCCACGGGAACCCGGAGGCCCCGCCGGTTCTGCTGCTCTCCGGGCTGGGCGGGGTGGGAGCGAGCTGGGGGTCGCAGATCGCCCGCTTCGCCGGGAAGTACCACGTGATCCTGCCGGATCAGCGGGGGACGGGGCGCACAACGCGGGCTCTCAACGGCTACACCACTCGGCAACTCGCGGCCGACATGGCCTCGCTCGTCGAGGAACTCGGCGTCGGCCCGGTGCACGTCGTTGGCGCGTCGACGGGTGGCGCCATCGCGCAATACATGGCGCTGGAACGTCCGTGGCTGGTGCGCTCGCTGACCTTGAGTTCCACTTTCGCGCGCTTCGACGCCTTCACCAGCCGTGAGTTCGAGGTGCGGCGCAGGCTCGCCGCCGAGTGGGACAGGCGCGATCTGCTGTCCAGCTACTCGTTGTTCCTGTTCGGTCCGCGGTACACCCGTGAGCACCCCGAGGCCGTCGTGCGGTGGATCGACCGCGCGGCCGCGCTCCCGGCCCACCCCGACGACCGGAGGATCGGCCTGGCGCGGATCGACATGATCGCGGCACACGATACGTTCGCACGGCTCGGCGAGATCGCCCAGCCGACCCTGGTGCTCTGCGGCGAGCACAACTTCTGCACGCCGCTTCCACTGTCGGAGGAGCTCGCGCACGGCATCGCGGGCGCTGCGCTGACCGTCTTGGCGGAGGCGGGCGAGCTCATCGAACTGGAACAGCCGGCGAGGTTCTTCACAGAGGTGAGCGGGTTCATCGACGGGCTGGGCGCCCCGGCCCGGATGGTGAGGCGAGCCGAGCGATGAGAGTCGAACTGCCCGACGTCTCCCTCTTCTACGACGACATCGGCGAGGGCGAACCCGTGGTCTTCTTGCACGGTTCGCTGTGCGCTGACTGGCTCACGCCCATGGCGCGCGAGCTGACGGGGTTCCGCCGCCTCGTCATCCACCGTGCCGGCTACGGCCGCAGCGAGGAGCCCACGAGCGGAGCCGGCGTGCCCGCGCAGGCCGCCCACTGCGCCGCGGTTCTGGCGGCGGCGGGGGTGCCGCGCGCCCACGTGGTGGGGCACTCCGCCGGAGCCGATATCGCGCTCCGACTGGCCTGCTCCCGCTCGGACCTGGCCGCCTCGCTGGTCCTCCTGGAGCCCGCGCTGCCCCGGGCGGACGACGAGCCCGCGAACCCGGCGATGGCGACCGCGATCGCCGAGGCCAGGGCCGGTGAATGGGAAGCAGCGTTCTACACCTTTCTCACCGGGGTGTGCGGGCCTGGAGTGCGCCGCCTGTTGACGGACCGGCTCGGCGAGAAGGGGCTCGCCGAGGCCGTCGCCGGCAGCCGTTACTTCTTCACCCGGGAGTCGGCCGCGTTCGGCGGCTGGACGTTCGGCGCGCCGCGGACGAGCGCCGTGCAGGCGCCGACGCTGCTCGTCGTCGGAGGCGGAGGCGACCGGCTCGGCACACCGCATCGTGCGCGGGCCGCGTCCCTCGCGGCCCAACTCCCGCACGCCGAGACGCTGGTCGTCGACGACCTCACTCACGCCATGCCACTGGAGGACCCCGTGCTGATGGCCCGCATCGTCCGCGAGTTCATCGCGCGCCATCCGCTGTCCGAGTCGGTCGGCTGAAACACCGGGTCACCGTGCGGCGGGTCCGCGCGGTGACCGGGCTCGGGACGGCGCGTGCCGCGACGCGCGCGTCGGCGGACGGGGGAAGAAGGCGACGGCGCCAATCTTCGGCCGTCTCCAGCGACCAGTGGTGCGAACGGAAGGTTGCCCCAGGTCCCCCGTACCTGGACCACCGGCCACCGGCCACCTGCCACCTGCCACCTGCCACCTGCCACCACGCAACGGGAGGAAGGGAGCACGCCGGAGGCGAAACTGGCGGCGTGTCCGGCGTCTCCAAAACCGTGGTTGAACGCCACCGGCTGTGGTCCGCGGACGGGACGTGGGAGCGACTGCTCCAGCAGGTACAGGCCGAGGCCGACACGGCAGGTGAGGTCGACTGGGGCATCGCGGTCGATCCCAGCATCGTGCGCGCTCAGCACGCTGCCGGGGCCCGGACCGAACCGTCGGCGGTGCCCGCGTCAAAGGGGGCCGAAGAGGTGGAACTCTAGGATGAAACGCCATGCAGTCCAAGCCGGTCCTGGACAAGATCCGCGTCCCACGGACCGGTCCGGGCAGGCCGCCCGTCTGCGCAACGGCTCACACGGCGGACGACCACCCGGTTTCGACGAAGACCGCTACAAGAAACGCAGCACCGTCGAACGGGCGATCAACCATCTGAAGCAGTCCCGGCCAGTCGCCACCCGCTACGACAAGCGCGGGTACGTCTCCCTCGGCACCGTCACAGCAGCAGCCCTGGTCATCTGCCCGCGCACATGACCGACCGGTCAAGTCCTAGGTGACACCCCATCAGAACGAGCGTCACATGATTCGTCAAGACGCCTCTGAGAGCGTCATTTCAGCGTCAAGATATTGCTCGTAACACCAACACCAGACATGACTCGCACGGGCAAATCCGCAGGTCAGGCCCCCTTAGCCGCCCGCTCCAAAATGACCACGCACTCCACGTGATGCGTCATCGGGAACAAGTCGAACGCGCGCATGCGGCGCGGGGTGTAGCCGGCGTCGTGGAAGTAGGCGAGGTCGCGGGCGAGGGCGGCGGGGTCGCAGGCCACGTAGGCGATGCGGCGGGGGGTGAGGGTGGCGAGGTGGTGGACGGTCTTCTTGCCGGCGCCGGCGCGGGGCGGGTCGAGGACGACGAGGTCGGCCTCGGTGATGCCGGTGCGGGGGAGGATCTGCTCGACCTTGCCGTGTTCGACGCGGACGCGGTCGAGGTCGGCGAGGTTGTGGCGGGCGTCCTCGACGGCGCGCTTGGAGGATTCGATGCCGAGGACGGCGCCCTTGTCGCCGACGCGTTCGGCGAGGGCTCCGGCGAAGAGGCCAACGCCGCAGTAGAGGTCGAGGGCGGTGTCGCCCTTCTTGGGCATCAGGCCCTGCATGACGGCCTCGACGAGGAGGTCGGCGGCCTTGGGGTGGACCTGCCAGAAGCCGCCGTTGCCGACCCGCCAGGTGCGGCCGGCGGCGCGTTCGCGGACGAAGGGGCGGCCGTGGACGCGGTGCACGCCGCCGGCGCCGGGGCGGCCGGGGGTCTCCTCGACGCGGAGGACGGAGACCGGCTTGTCCAGTTCGACCAGCGGGAGGCGGCCGCCGGGGCGGGGGGTGAGGAGGACCTGGCGGTCGTGCGAGCCGGTGGCGGCGATCGCCTCGACGGTGGCGATCTGCGGCCAGCTGCGCTTCTCGATGCCCAGCTCGGAGACGCCGGGCGCGGCGATCATGCAGTGGGTGACCGGCTCGATGTCGTGCGAGCGGTGCTTGCGCAGGCCGGGGCGGCCCTCGGCGTCGACGGCGTACTGGACGCGGGTGCGCCAGGCCGGGACCTCGCCCTTGGCGACCTTGTCGCCGGGGGCCGGCTCGACGGTGCCGTCCCAGCCGGCCTCGTCGGGGGTCAGGCCGGCGAGCCGGGCCAGCTGCTCGGTGATCACGGCGGCCTTGAGGCGGCGCTGGGCGCCGGGCGCGGCGTGCTGCCAGTCGCAGCCGCCGCAGCGGCCGGGGCCGGAGAACGGGCAGGGCGCCTCGACGCGGTCCTTGGAGGGGGTGAGGATCTCGACGGCGTCGGCGCGCAGGAAGCGGGCGCCCTCCTCGCCGTCGGTGACGCGGGCGCGGACCCGTTCGCCGGGCAGCGCGTGCCGGACGAAGAGGACCTGGCCCTCGTCGGTGCGGGCGATGCAGTGGCCGCCGTGCGCGACCGGGCCGATCTCGACCTCGTACTCCTCGCCGGCCAGCGACTTCCTGGATTCCGGCGGCGTGTCCGGCTGCATGGCGGGGAGCTCCTGAGGTGGGGTGCGGCGAAACGGTGACGGCCGGCCTCCGGGGTGGAGGCCAGCCGTCCATTCTACGGCGTCGCCGGAGCGCGTCCGGCCGCCGCGGTCACTTCTTGGGGGCCGCCGCTTCCTTCCGCGGCGCGATGACCGGGCCGCGGCGGACCGAGCCGGGGGCGTTCCACTCGGCGCGCTTGCGGGCGCGCTTCTTGGCGGCCTCGGAGGAGTCCAGCTGCCAGGGCACGGAGGTGACCATGACGCCCGGGGTGAACAGGAGCCGGCCCTTCAGGCGGAGCGCGGACTGGTTGTGGAGCAGGTGCTCGTACCAGTGGCCGACGACGTACTCGGGGATGTAGACGGAGACCGCGTCGCGCGGGCTCTCCCGGCGCAGCGACTTGACGTAGTCGATGATCGGCCGGGTGATCTCGCGGTACGGCGAGGCGAGGACCTTCAGCGGGACCTCGATGCCGCGGCGCTCCCATTCGGCGCGCAGGGCCTTGGTGTCGGCCTGGTCGACGTCGACGCTGACCGCTTCGAGGACGTCGGAGCGCATCAGCCGGGCGTAGTTCAGGGCGCGCAGGGTGGGCTTGTGCACCTTGGAGACCAGGACGATGGCGTGCACCCGGGAGGGGCGGACCACCTCGTCGTCCGGGGTGTCGGGGGCGGCGATCTCGTCGGCGACCCGGTCGTAGTGGCGGCGGATCGCGGTCATGGTGACGAAGAAGATGACCATGCCCAGCAGCGCGACCCAGGCGCCGTGGGTGAACTTCGTCAGCAGGACGACGACGAGGACGAGGCCGGTGAAGAAGGCGCCGAAGGCGTTGATGGCGCGCGAGCGGTGCATCCGGCGGCGCTTGGCGGGGTCCTTCTCGGCGCGCAGGTGGCGGTTCCAGTGGCGGACCATGCCGGTCTGGCTGAGCGTGAACGAGACGAAGACGCCGACGATGTAGAGCTGGATCAGGCGGGTGGAGTCCGCGCCGTAGAGGTAGACCAGGACGGTGGCGGCGCCGGCCAGCAGCACGATGCCGTTGGAGAACGCCAGGCGGTCGCCGCGGGTGTGCAGCTGGCGCGGGAGGTAGCGGTCCTGGGCGAGGATCGAGCCGAGCAGCGGGAAGCCGTTGTAGGCGGTGTTGGCGGCGAGGAAGAGGACCAGCGCGGTGGCCGCGGCCAGCACCACGAACAGGAAGCTGCCCTTGCCGAAGACCGCCTCGGCGACCTGCGAGATGACCGGGTTCTGGGTGTATCCGGAGCCCAGCGGCCGGCCGTGGTCCAGCAGGTCGGTGGCGGGGTTCTCGGCCATCCGGACGTGGGTGGTCATGGCCAGCGCGATGATGCCGCAGAACATGGTGACGGCCAGGCCGCCCATGAGGGCCAGGGTCGTCGCGGCGTTCTTCGACTTGGGCTTGCGGAAGGCCGGGACGCCGTTGGAGATCGCCTCGACGCCGGTGAGCGCGGCGCATCCGGAGGAGAAGGCGCGCAGCAGCAGGAAGATCAGGGCGAAGCCGGCCAGGCCGCCCTGCTGGGCGTGGATGGTGTAGCCGGCGGTGGGGGCGTGCATGGTGTCGCCGAGGACCAGGCCGCGGATCGCGCCCCAGACGATCATGATGAAGACGCCGGCGACGAAGACGTAGGTGGGGATCGCGAAGAGCTTGCCGGACTCCTTGACGCCGCGGAGGTTCATCAGGGTCAGCAGCACGATGATCGCGATGGCGCTGAAGGTCTTGTGCTCGACGACGAAGGGGACGGCCGAGCCGAGGTTCTCCACGCCGGAGGAGATCGAGACCGCGACGGTCAGGACGTAGTCGACGAGCAGGGCGCTGGCGACGGTCAGGCCCGCCTTGGGACCGAGGTTGGTGTTGGCGACCTCGTAGTCGCCGCCGCCGCTCGGGTAGGCGTGCACGTTCTGCCGGTACGACGCGACGACGGTGAACATCAGCACCACGACCGCGACCGCGATCCAGGGGCTGAAGTTGTACGCAGAGACTCCCGCGATGGAGAGGACCAGCAGCACCTCGCCGGGCGCGTAGGCCACGGAGGAGAGCGGGTCGGAGGCGAAGACGGGGAGTGCGATGCGCTTGGGGAGGAGGGTCTCCCCGAGCCTGTCGCTGCGCAGTGCGCGCCCGATCAAGATCCGTTTGGGCACGTCGGTCAGTTTGGACACCCGAGGATGCTAAGCCTTCGTCAAGGTGCTCGCCCACCCGCCACCCGGATGGGTGTGGAGACACGAATGCGCCACCATGCACATAGCCGCCCGGCTCCGCGCGGACTACGCGCTACCTCCACAGGATCTGCACGGGACGCACACAGGGAGGACGTCGTTCCGGGGAACCGCACCGGGCCGCACGCCGTGGCGGATCTCACGGCGGGCGGGCGTGTCGCGGGAGGAGGGGTGGGCAGGGCGCGCGGGGTGCGCGGGGGCACGGGGCGCGCCTTGGGGCGCGGGGCGTGCCCTGGGCGCGCGCCTTCTCACTCCGTGCGCCCGGCCGGGCGGGGGCGCCTCGTCAGCAGTTCACCCAGTCCCTCCCGGGTCGCGGCGAGCAGCACCACGTCGCGCGGCCGCAGTACGTAGCCGTCCGGCAGCTGGTGCGTCAACCGGGCCGGCGACGGATCGAGATCCCGCGACGGCCCGGGGACCGGCGACGGACGAGGGCCCGGCTGCGGCCCGTCCGGCCCGTCCGGCCCTGCGCCCGCGACCGCGCCCCCGCCCGCGTCCGTTGCGTCCGGTACGCCCGCCTTGACCGCCAGGACCCGCAGCCGGCCCGGCCGCAGCACCTCGCCGACCGTCCGCCCCTCCAGCGCCGCGTGGCCGCGCACCTCGACCCGGGCGACCAGCAGCACCCGCCGCTCCACCGGGATCGCCCCCAGGATCTCCCGGCCCATCATCGCCCCCGCGAAGGCCGGCGCCGCCAGGAACGACACACTGCGGCTGCGGGTCCGGGCACCGGGGTGGGCGGCCCGCAGCGTCCGGTAGACGGCGGTGGCGAAGCCGTCGTCGAAGAGCCGCAGCGTCACCCGCAGCCGCGGATTGACCGACCGGGCGTACAGCGCGGCCTCCAGATTGGTGGTGTCCTCGCTGGTCAGCGCCAGCAGCGTGCGCGCCCGGTCGGCCAGCGCCGCCTCCAGCACCCCTTCCTGGGTGACGTCGCCGACCACCGTCGGCACCCGCAGCCGGCGGGCCAGCGCCACCCCGCGCGCCTCCGGGTCCGCCTCGATGCACACCACCGGGATCCGCATCTCGTGCAGCCGCGCCAGCACCCGGGTGCCGATCTTCCCCAGGCCCAGCAGCACCACGTGCCCGGACAGCCCGCGCGGTGGCCGGCGGAGCGCCGACGCGCTGCGGAACGTCCCGAGCCCCTCGAACGCCGCCGCCACCAGCACCGGGAGCAGCAGCAGCCCCACCAGCCCGGACAACAACTGGAGCACCTTGCGCGGCAGCGGCTCGGACAGCGCCGGCTCGTTGATCGAGAACAGGTCCAGCAGCGTGAGGTACGCGGCGTGCACCGGCGGCACCCCGGACGTCAGGGACGCGGCGACCGCCAGCGCCAGCACCGCCCCGACGAAACCGGCCAGCGACCAGCGCAGCCGCCGGGAGAACAGCGACGCCAGCGGCGCGCCCCGGCCGCGCAGCCGCCCGGGCCGCTCCGTCCGGCCGGTGTAGGCGACGGTCTCCAGCACGATCCGGCCGCAGCCGGAGGCCGCCGCGGCGGCGGTGTCGTCCGGCAGCAGCACCGGGCCCTCGTCGCCGGGCGCGGCGTCCGGACCGCCGGGCGCGGGGCCACCGCCGTCCCCGGCCGGGCCGCGGCCCGCCGGCACGGCACCCGCCGACCCACCGCCCCCCGGCTCGCCGCCCCCCGGTTCGCCGCCCGCCGGTGACAGCAGCGCCAGGGTGCACAGCCGCCGCGCCCCGGCCGGCCCCGACTGCCCCGGCGCGCGCTCCACGGCGCGCAGCATCAGCCCGTCCGCCTCGATGACCTTGCTCGTACCGGCGACCGCGGTGGCGACCAGGGCCGGGGCGACGGTGTCCGCGTCGGAGAGCACGGTGGTGGAGGCGTCCGCCGCCGGTCCCGCCGAGCCGTCCGCGCCGCGGCCCGCGCCGACCGCCGCGGCCTGGTCGAGCAGTTCCTCCAGGTGCTGGCCCAGTTTGCGGTTGTAGAGCCGGATCACCAGCCGCAGCCGCGGATTGAGGCGGCGGGCGCGCAGCGCGGCGTGGATGTTGAGCTCGTCGTCATCGTGGACGAGCGCCAGCGCGCCGGCCTCCGCGATCCCGGCCGCGGTCAGCGCCGCGTCGTCGGCCTGCGCCGCCTCCAGAATGCGGACCGGCTCCGGCGGCGCCTCCTCGTCGCGCGCCGCCGGGCCGGCAGGCGTACCGGACGTACCGGACACACCAGGCGGGACGGGCGGCGCCGACCGCGCCACCGCCGCCGACACCCGGCCGAGCAGCGCGGTGGCCCGGCCCAGCCCGCGGGACGGCGCCGGGACGCGGGGCCGGTGCGGCTCCCGCGCGGAGGGGACGATCAGCGTCACCCGTTCGCGGTAGACGTCGCGCAGTTCGGCGGCGAGCCGGTGGGCCAGCGCATCATCCCCGCACACCACCATGTGCGGGGTCGAAGGGGCCTGTTGGGGCTGATGTGGCAGTTGGGGCACACCGCGTAGCGTGCCCTACCGGCGCGCCACCGCGCAGCCGGACGCCCCCTCCCCCGGCGCCCCGCGGCGTCCCGGGTCCCCCCGCGCCCCCTACCGGGCGCGCCATTGCGGCTACGGTTGTACCGGACCACAGTGCGGCCGGTGCTCCCGTCCGACGCACCCGGCCGCCGCCGTTGACGCAGTGGCTCCGTGTCCGGCCGTCGGAGAAGAAGGTAGTGAGCAGGGTGTTCGGTCAGATCAGCGCGCTAGTACAGGGCACGGGGTAATCAGCATGCACATCGTCATCATGGGGTGCGGCCGCGTGGGCTCCGCGCTCGCACAGACCCTGGAGGGCCAGGGCCACACCATCGCGGTGATCGACCAGGACCCGACCGCGTTCCGCCGCCTCGGCTCGGCCTTCGGCGGCCGCCGCGTCACCGGCGTCGGCTTCGACCAGGACACCCTCCGCGAGGCCGGCATCGAGGAGGCGGGCGCGTTCGCCGCGGTCTCCAGCGGTGACAACTCCAACATCATCGCCGCCCGGGTGGCCCGCGAGATGTTCGGCGTGGAGAACGTCGCGGCCCGGATCTACGACCCCCGCCGCGCCGAGGTCTACCAGCGCCTGGGCATCCCCACCGTCGCCACCGTCCGCTGGACCGCCGACCAGATGCTGCGCCGGCTGCTGCCGTCCGGCGCCGAGCCCCTGTGGCGCGACCCCAGCGGCGGCGTCCAGCTCGCCGAGGTGCACACCGCCAGCTCCTGGGTCGGCCACAAGATCAGCAAACTGCAGGAGGAGACCGGCGTCCGCGTCGCGTTCCTCACCCGCCTGGGGGAAGCGATGCTGCCCACCTCCCAGACGGTCCTCCAGGAAGGCGACCTGGTGCACGTGATGATGCGCACCGATGAGGTGGAAAAGGTCGAGGCGGCGTTCGCCCACGGTCCCGAGGAGGCAGGCGCATGAGGGTCGCCATTGCGGGCGCCGGAGCGGTCGGCCGCTCCATCGCCGGTGAACTGCTGGAGAACGGCCACGAGATCCTGCTGATCGACAAGGCCCCCACCGCCATCTCCGTCGAGCGGGTCCCGCTCGCCGAATGGCTGCTGGCGGACGCCTGCGAGATCACCTCGCTCGACGAGGCCGCCCTCCAGCGCTGCAACGTCGTAATCGCGGCGACCGGCGACGACAAGGTCAACCTCGTCGTCTCGCTGCTCGCCAAGACCGAGTACGGGGTGCCGCGGGTCGTCGCCCGGGTCAACAACCCCAAGAACGAGTGGCTGTTCAACGAAGCCTGGGGCGTCGACGTCGCGGTCTCCACCCCGCGGCTGATGTCCGCCCTCGTCGAGGAGGCGGTCAGCGTCGGCGACCTCGTCCGGCTGCTGCGCTTCAGCCACGGCGACGCCAACCTCGTCGAGCTCACCCTCCCCCCGGAGGCCGCGCTGGCCGGCACCCGGGTCGGCGACGTCGACTGGCCCGAGGACACCTCGCTGGTGACGATCATCCGCGGCACCCGCGTGCTGACCCCGAACAAGGACGACGCCCTGGAGGCGGGCGACGAGCTGCTGTTCGTCGCCGCGCAGTCCCGCGAGGAGCAGCTGGAGGACCTGCTGTCGGTCCGCCGCGACGACACCGGCACCACGGCCGGCTGACCCGCCGCGCCCGCGCCGGATAACGACGTGGCGTACGGCAGCACGGCGTACGCGCGAGGGCCCGGGAACCGCATCGGTTCCCGGGCCCTTTCCGTTCTTCTCGGCCTTTGTGACTCAGCGGCGGTGCCGCGGACCCCCGCGCGGCCGCTCGGCGACCGCCGCGTCCGCGACCGCGGCCTCAGCGCCCGCCGGCAGCCCCCGCTGCCGCTCGGCCTCCTCCGCCTTCTCGCGCTCCTCCATCTCCGCGAACACATCGATCGGCGCCGGCGCCTTCACCAGGAACAGCCACGTCAGATACACCGCCAGCAGGAACGGCGGAATCTTCAGCGCCACCAGCACCCAGCCCAGCTGCGTGGTGTCCGCCCACCAGTACAGCGGGAACAGCACCAGGCACTTGCCGAGCAGGATCAGCCCCCACGCCCAGCTGGCCTTCGCGTACGCCTTCTTGCGGCCGGGATTGCGCGTCCGCCAGGAGAGGTTCTCCTTGAAGACCGGGCCGAGGATCAGCCCGATCAGCGGCACCCCCGCCAGCGTCGTGACGATGTACGCCACCGCCAGGCCCAGGGTGTAGAGCATGCCGGGGAGGTAGAAGTCCTTGGCGTTGCCGGTCATCATCGCGAAGACGACGCCGAAGGCCACCCCGAACACCCCGCTGAAGGCGTGCTTGACGGTGTCCTTGCGCACCAGCCGCACCGCGCACAGCACCAGCGATACCGCCAGCGCCGCGATCGCCGAGACGTGCAGATCCTTGTTGACCGTGAAGATCGCGACGAACAGCAGGCCCGGCAGAACGGTCTCCACCATCCCGCGCACGCCGCCGAACGCCTCGAACAGCGCCGCCTCGGTCACCTCCCTGCCCCCGGCACCGGGCTCCGCGTCCGGGCCCTGCGGGGAGTCGGCCAGCCCGGCCGAGGAGGGCGGGCCGGCCGAAGCCCCGGGATCAGTGGTCGGTCGGTCGAACGACGTCACCGGCTACTCCTGTCCGAGCGGTCGCAGTTCATACTTGGGGTTGAACAGCACCCGGCGCCCGTGACTCAGCGAGACCCGGCCCGAGGCGATGAGCTTACGGCCCGGCTCGATCCCGACGATGGAACGGCGACCCAGCCACACCACGTCGAGCGCGGCGGAGCCGTCGAACAGCTCCGCCTCCAGCGCGGGCACACCGGCGCGCGGCCGCAGCGTGACATGCCGCAGGGTGCCGGAGACCTTCACTATCTGGCGGTCGTCGCAGTCGCATATCCGCGTGCACCCCGTCGCCTGCGCGTCCTCCTGGAGCTCGGCGGACTGCAGCTCCTCCTCGGAGGAGGACAGCCTGTCGAGCATCCGGCGGAAGCGGCCGGCCGGCTTCTCGGGTCGGGTCCCAGCACTCATAACCCCAGCGTACCGGTGCCCGCTGACACCACCCCGCGCCCCGCACCACCCCGCCCGGGGCCGTACGTCAGCCCTCGAAGCGGTACCCCATGCCCGGCTCGGTGATGAAATGCCGCGGATGCGACGGATCGCTCTCCAGCTTCCGCCGCAGCTGCGCCATGTAGACCCGCAGGTAGTTGGTCTCCGTCCCGTACGACGGCCCCCACACCTCCTGGAGCAGCTGCTTCTGGCTGACCAGCCGGCCCTGGTTGCGCACCAGCACCTCCAGGAGGTGCCACTCGGTGGGCGTCAGCCGGATGTCCCGGCCGCCGCGGTTGACCTTCTTCGCCGCCAGGTCCACCGTGAAGCCCGCGGTCTCCACGATCACCTCGTCGTCGGCGGGGCCGGTCGGTTCGGCCCGCCGCACCGCCGCCCGCAGCCGCGCCAGCAGCTCGTCCATCCCGAACGGCTTGGTGACGTAGTCGTCCGCGCCCGCGTCCAGCGCCTCGACCTTCTCGTCCGAGGTCTGCCGGGCGGACAGCACCAGGATCGGCACCCGGGACCAGCCGCGCAGGCCCTTGATGACCTCCACCCCGTCCATATCGGGCAGCCCCAGGTCCAGGACCACCACATCGGGGTGCCGGGCCGCGGCGAGCTTCAGGGCGGTCGCCCCGTCCGGGGCGGCGTCCACCTCGTACTTCCGTGCCTTCAGGTTGATCACAAGAGCGCGCACGATCTGCGGCTCGTCATCGACCACAAGCACCCGGTTCACTGGCCTTCTCCTCGCGGTGTCGGTCGCCGGCGGACACACCCGCCGGCCAAGTCATGCGTACGGCCGGGACCGCCCGGCCGCCTTCGGGGCCCGCTCCCGGGGCGCCCGGCGAGGGACCGCCGTCCCCGGGGACCGGCCCCGGACCGGCCCGCGTGCCCGGGCTCATGTCGTCGCCTGCGCCGGGAGGTCCGGCCGCACCGGCGCCACCCCCGGCGCGGCCGGCAGCGTCAGCACCATCGTCATCCCGCCGCCCGGGGTGTCCTCGGCCGCCAGCGTCCCGCCGATCGCCTCCGCGAACCCGCGCGCCACGGCCAGCCCCAGCCCCACCCCGGCGCCCCGGGGAACGTCCCCGTACCGCTGGAACGGCTCGAAGATCCGGTCCTTGGCGCTGTCCGGCACCCCCGGCCCCCGGTCCGCGATCCGCAGTTCGACCCGGTCGCCCAGCGCGCTCGCCGCCACCAGGACCGGCTCGCCCTCCGGGCTGTACTTCACGGCGTTCTCCACCAGATTGGCCACCGACCGCTCCAGCAGCCCCGGATCCACCGCGACCATCGGCAGCTCCTCCGGGATGTCCAGCGTCACGCTGCCCTCCGGGACGCCGCCCAGCGCCATCGGCACCACCTCGTCCAGGTCGATCTCCCGGATCAGCGGCGTCACCGTCCCGGTCTGCAGCCGCGACATGTCCAGCAGATTGCCCACCAGGTGGTCGAGCCGGTCCGCGCCCGCCTCGATGCCCGCCAGCAGTTCCGCCTCGTCCTCCTCCGACCACGCCACGTCGTCGGAGCGCAGCGAGGTCACCGACGCCTTGATGCTCGCCAGCGGCGTCCGCAGGTCGTGGCTGACCGCGGCCAGCAGCGCCGTGCGGATGCGGTTGCCCTCCGCCAGCTCCCGGGCCCGCTCGGCCTCCCCCACCAGCCGCTGCCGGTCCAGCACCACCGCGGCCTGCGCGGCGAACGCCGCCAGCACCCGGCGGTCCTCCGCCGGAAGCACCCGGCCGGTCAGCGCCAGCGCCATGTGGTCGCCCACCGGCATGTCCACGTCGGCGTCCTCCGGGCGCGCCAGCGGCGGCGTCCCGGCACCGCCGCCGGCCCGGCCCGCGCACGTCCACGGCTCCACCTCGCTGCCGCGCTCCAGCAGCGCCACGGTGTCCATCCCGAACGTCTCCCGGACCCGCTCCAGCAGCGCGTCCAGCGTCGTCTCCCCCCGCAGGACGCTGCCCGCCAGGAAGGAAAGGATCTCCGACTCGGCCCGCAGCCGCGCCGCCTGGTGCGTCCGCCGCGCCGCCAGGTCCACCACCGACGCCACCGACACCGCCACCGCGAAGAAGATCGCGATCGCCACGATGTTCTGCGGGTCGCTGATCGTCAGCGTGTGCGTCGGCGGGGTGAAGTAGAAATTCAGCAGCAGCGAACCGACCGCCGCCGACGCCAGCGCCGGCAGCTGCCCGCCGAGCAGCGCCGCCACCACCGTCAGGAACAGGAACAGCAGCACGTCGTTGGCCAGCCCCGGACCGTTCGAGAGCCGCGCCAGCAGCAGCGACAGCAGCACCGGACCGCCCACCCCGACCAGCCAGCCCGCGACGATCCGCGCCCGGCCCAGCCGCGCCCCCCGCGCCACCGGCAGCCCCCGCCCCTTCGCCACCTCGTCGTGCGTGACGATGTGGACATCGAGATCCGGCCCGGAATCCCGGGCCACCGTCGCCCCCACCCCGGGGCCGAAGACGTACTGCCAGGTCTTGCGGCGGCTGGAGCCCAGCACGATCTGGGTGGCGTTCACCCCCCGCGCGAACTCCAGCAGCGCGCTCGGTATGTCGTCGCCGATCACATGGTGAAACGTCCCGCCTAGGTCCTCGACGAGCTTCCGCTGCACCGCCAGCTCCTTCGGCGACGCCGACGTCAGCCCGTCGCTGCGCGCGATGTAGACGGCCAGCACCTCGCTGCCCGACCCCTTCGCCGCCATCCGCGCCGCCCGCCGGATCAGCGTCCGCCCCTCCGGGCCGCCGGTCAGCCCGACCACGATCCGCTCCCGGGCCTGCCAGGTCGAACGGATCGAATGCTCCGCGCGGTACTCCTGGAGGTACTCGTCCACCCGGTCCGCCACCCACAGCAGCGCCAGCTCCCGCAGCGCGGTGAGATTGCCCGGCCGGAAGTAGTTCGACAGCGCGGCGTCGACCTTGTCCGGCTGGTAGATGTTCCCGTGCGCCATCCGCCGCCGGATCGCCTGCGGCGACATGTCGACAAGCTCGATCTGGTCGGCCCGCCGGACCATCTCGTCCGGCACCGTCTCCTGCTGCCGCACGCCCGTTATCGACTCGACGACATCGCCGAGCGACTCCAGATGCTGGATGTTCACCGTCGAGATCACCGTGATCCCGGCCTCCAGCAGCTCCTCCACGTCCTGCCAGCGCTTGGCGTTCCGGGAGCCCGGCACATTGGTGTGCGCCAACTCGTCCACCAGCGCCACCGCGGGCTTCCGCGCCAGCACCGCGTCGATGTCCATCTCGGTGAACGCCGAACCGCGGTAGGCGAGCTCCCGCCGCCGCACCTGCTCCAGCCCGTGCAGCATCACTTCCGTACGGGGCCGGCCGTGGTGCTCGACGAACGCCACCACGACGTCCGTGCCGCGCTCCGCGCGCCGGTGCGCCTCCGACAGCATCGCGTACGTCTTGCCGACGCCCGGTGCCGCGCCGAGGTATATCCGAAGCTTGCCGCGTGCCATGGCCCCATTGTCTTACGTGAAGGCCGCCCCCACCGGGCTGGACCTGATGCGACCCTACCGACCCCGGACCGGAAAAAACGCCCAGGTAGCGGCTTCCCAGCCGGTCTTGACGCGACTCTGATACGGGGGCGGAGGTGGGGCTGATCGGGGGGTGCGGCCCTCTCTTCCTGCCCCCTCCCGGCGGCCCCAACGGGCAAGGGGACGGCCCCGGGAAGCAGGTCCCGGGGCCGTCCCCTGGTGTCTTGGCCGATCGGGGATCAGCGGCGGTTTCCGGCCAGGTCGCGGAGCGCCACGTTGAGTTCGAGGACGTTCACCCGGGGCTCGCCGAGGAAGCCGAGCTGGCGGCCCTGGATGTGGTCCTCCACGAGGCGGCGGACCGTGCCGGCGGGGAGGTGGTTCTCCTTGGCTACGCGGTCGGCCTGGAGGAGGGCGTAGGCGGGTGAGATGTCGGGGTCGAGGCCGGAGCCGGAGGAGGTGACGGCGTCGGCGGGGACCTGGGACTCCGGGACACCGTAGGTGGTGGCGACCCAGTGCTTGCGTTCCTTGACGGCGTTGACGAGGTCGGTGTTGGTGGCGCCCTGGTTGGAGGCGCCGGAGACCTGGAGGTCGTACCGCGTATTGACGCCGCTCGCGCGGTTGCTGCCGAGTCCGGCGGACGGGCGGGGCTGGAAGTAGCGCAGGTCGGGGATCGGGTTGCCCTTCTTGTCGGTGCCCTTGTCGTAGCGCTGGCCGAGGAGGGCGGAGCCGACGGTCCTGCCGTGGGAGGTGACCTCGGAGCCGTTGGCCTTGCCGGGGAAGGCGGCCTGGGCCACCCCGGTGACCACCAGGGGGTAGACGACCCCGCAGACCGCGGTCAGGACGAGCAGGGCGCGCAGGCCCGCGGTCAGCAACCGGGCGGTGTTGCGTACGGAGTTGTTCATGGCGGTCATCCGATTCCGGGGATGAGGGAGATGAGCAGGTCGATGAGTTTGATGCCGATGAACGGGGCGATCAGGCCGCCGAGTCCGTAGACGGCGAGGTTGCGGCGGAGCATCTTGTCGGCGCTGACCGGCCGGTAGCGGACGCCCTTCAGGGCGAGCGGTACGAGGGCGACGATGATCAGCGCGTTGAAGATGATCGCGGACAGGATGGCGGTCTGCGAGCTGTGCAGCCGCATGATGTTGAGGGTGTCCAGGCCCGGATAGGCGACGGCGAACATCGCGGGGATGATCGCGAAGTACTTGGCGACGTCGTTGGCGATGGAGAAGGTCGTCAGGGCGCCCCGGGTGATGAGGAGTTGCTTGCCGATCTCGACGATCTCGATGAGCTTGGTCGGGTTCGAGTCGAGGTCGACCATGTTGCCGGCTTCCTTGGCGGCCGACGTACCGGTGTTCATCGCCACGCCGACGTCCGCCTGGGCCAGCGCCGGGGCGTCGTTGGTGCCGTCGCCGGTCATGGCGACGAGTTTGCCGCCGGCCTGTTCGCGTTTGATGAGGGCCATCTTGTCCTCGGGGGTGGCCTCGGCGAGGAAGTCGTCGACGCCGGCCTCCTCGGCGATGGCCTTGGCCGTCAGCGGGTTGTCGCCCGTGATCATGACGGTTTTGATGCCCATCCGGCGGAGTTCCTCGAAGCGTTCGCGCATCCCGTCCTTGACGACGTCCTTGAGGTGGATGACGCCGAGGACGCGCGGGCCGCTCTCGTCCTCCAGGGCGACGAGGAGGGGGGTGCCGCCGGCCTGGGAGATGGTGTCGGCGAGTGCGCGGGCGTCGTCGGTGACCTGGCCGCCGCGTTCGCGGACCCAGGCGAGGACGGAGCCGGTGGCGCCCTTGCGGATCTTGCGGCCGTCGATGTCGACACCGGACATCCGGGTCTGCGCGGTGAACGGGATCCACTCGGCGCCCGTCAACGTCTCGCCCGTGAACTCACCCTCGCGCAACCGGTAGGTGTCACGCGCGAGTTCGACGACGGAGCGGCCTTCGGGGGTCTCGTCGGCGAGTGAGGAGAGCTGGGCGGCGTCGGCGAGTTCCTCCTCGGTGGCACCGGGGACGGGGACGAACGCGGCGGCGCGGCGGTTGCCGTAGGTGATGGTGCCGGTCTTGTCGAGCAGCAATGTCGATACATCGCCTGCCGCTTCGACGGCGCGTCCGGACATGGCGAGGACATTGCGCTGCACCAGGCGGTCCATGCCGGCGATACCGATGGCCGACAGGAGGGCGCCGATGGTGGTCGGGATGAGGCAGACCAGCAGGGCGAGCAGCACGATCATCGGCTGCTCGGCGCCGGCGTAGACGGCGAACGGCTGGAGGGTGACGACGGCGAGCAGGAAGACGATGGTGAGGGACGCGAGGAGGATGTTCAGCGCGATCTCGTTGGGCGTCTTCTGGCGGGCGGCGCCTTCGACCAGGTTGATCATGCGGTCGATGAAGGTCTCGCCGGGCTTCGCGGTGATCTTGATGACGATGCGGTCGGAGAGGACCTTGGTGCCGCCGGTGACGGCGCAGCGGTCGCCGCCCGATTCGCGGATGACGGGCGCGGATTCGCCGGTGATGGCGGACTCGTCCACGGAGGCGACGCCTTCGACGACATCGCCGTCGCCGGGGATGATGTCGCCGGCCTCGCAGACGACGAGGTCGCCGACGCGGAGCGCGGTGCCGGGGACGTGTTCCTCGCCGGGGCCGGTCAGGCGGCGGGCGACGGTGTCGGTCTTGGCCTTGCGGAGGGTGTCGGCCTGCGCCTTGCCGCGGCCTTCGGCGACGGCCTCGGCGAGGTTGGCGAAGATGACGGTGAGCCAGAGCCAGCCGGCGATGGCCCAGCCGAACCAGTCGGTGGGCGCGGCGCAGGCGAACACCGTCGTGAGCACGGACCCGACCTCGACCACGAACATGACGGGGGAAGTGATCATCACCCGCGGGTCGAGTTTGCGCAGCGCGTCCGGCAGCGAGGTGAGCAGTTGCCGGGGGTCGAAGAACCCGCCGCCGACGCGGCCGCCGGCGGGCTGCCCCGCGCCGGTGGCGTCCTGTTCGGTGGTGCGGGTCGGGGTCGCGGTGGACATGGAGCCGGGCTCCTCCGGTTTGACGGGGGCGGTCATGACAGTCCCTCCGCGAGCGGCCCGAGGGCGAGCGCGGGGAAGTACGTCAGACCGGTGATGATCAGGATGGTGCCGACCAGGAGCCCGGCGAACAGCGGCTTCTCGGTGCGGAGCGTGCCGGCGGTTTCCGGGACGGGGTGCTGTTCGGCGAGGGAGCCGGCGAGGGCGAGCACGAACACCATGGGCAGGAAGCGGCCGAGGAGCATGGCGAGGCCGATGGTGGTGTTGAACCACGGGGTGTTGGCGTTGAGGCCGGCGAAAGCGGAACCGTTGTTGTTGGCGCCGGAGGTGTAGGCGTAGAGGACTTCGGAGAAGCCGTGCGGTCCGGCGCCGAGGGCCTTGGTGTTGAGCATCGAGCCGAGGGCGTCCGGGAGGACCATCGAGGCGGCGGTGAAGCCGAGGACGAGGGTGGGGGTGATGAGGATGTAGCAGGCGGCGAGTTTGATTTCGCGGGTGCCGATCTTCTTCCCGAGGTATTCGGGGGTGCGGCCGACCATGAGGCCGGCGATGAAGACCGCGATGACGGCCATGACGAGCATGCCGTAGAGGCCGGAGCCGACTCCGCCGGGCGCGATTTCGCCGAGCATCATGCCCAGGAGCTGAAGACCGCCGCCGAATGCGGTGAAGGAGGAGTGGAACGAGTCGACGGCTCCGGTGGAGGTGAGGGTGGTCGCGACCGAGAAGATCGCCGAGGCGCCGACGCCGAAGCGGGTTTCCTTGCCTTCCATGGCGGCGCCGGCGGCTTGCAGCGCGGGTCCGCCGTGGGCGAATTCGGTCCACATCATCAGGGCGGTGAAGCCGAGCCAGATGACGCCCATGGTGGCGAGGACGGCGTAGCCCTGTTTCACGTTTCCGACGAGCTTGCCGAAGGTGCGGGTGAGCGAGAAGGGGATGACGAGGATCAGGAAGATTTCGAAGAGGTTGGTGAAGGGGGTGGGGTTTTCGAAGGGGTGGGCGGAGTTGGCGTTGAAGTAGCCGCCGCCGTTGGTGCCGAGTTCCTTGATGACTTCCTGGGAGGCGACGGCGCCGCCGTTGGTCTGCCGCAACCCGCCGGTGAACTGGCCGAGTTCATGGATACCGGCGAAGTTCTGGACGGCGCCGCAGGCGACGAGGACCAGCGCGCCGATGACGGCGAGGGGGACCAGGACGCGGAGGGTGCCGCGGACGAGGTCGGCCCAGAAGTTGCCGAGTTCGCCGGTGCGGGCGCCGGCGAAGCCGCGGACGAGGGCGATGGCGACGGCCATGCCGGTGGCGGCGGAGACGAAGTTCTGCACGGCCAGACCGGCGGTCTGGACGAGGTGCCCCATGGCCTGTTCGCCGCTGTAGGACTGCCAGTTGGTGTTGGCGACGAACGACGCGGCGGTGTTGAACGCCTGGTCGGGGCTGATCGAGGCGAACCCGAGCGAGAGCGGCAGATGCCCCTGGAGGCGCTGGAGCGCGTAGAGCAGGAGCACGCCCGCGAGCGAGAAGGCGAGGACGCCGCGGAGGTAGGCGGGCCAGCGCATCCGCGTATCGGCGTCGGCGCCTATGCAGCGGTAGATGAGCTTCTCCGCGCGCAGATGGCGCGGGGAGCTGTAGACGGCGGCCAGGTAGTCGCCGAGGGGTCGGTACGCCAGGGCGAGCGCCGCGATGAGCGCGGTGAGCTGGAGTACGCCCGCGAGAACGGGGCCGACGGGGCCGGCCGCCGCGGCAGCAGCTGTCGGCACCTCAGAACCTCTCCGGGAAGACGAGGGCGAGGACGAGGTAGCCGAGGAGGGCGACGGCCACGACGAGGCCGACGATGTTCTCGGTGGTCACAGCTTCGTCACCCCCTTGGCGACGAGAGCCACCAGCGCGAAGACCGCGAGGGTGGCGACGACGAAGGCCGCGTCGGCCATCGGTGCTCCTATGGGCGTACGGATGCAAGGACCCCTAGAGCAAACCGTCGTTCGTCCGCCGCTTGACCGCTGTTGACGCCTCCCTTACGGCCATTAGCGCTCTGTTGACGGTTTTCTTACGCCTTCCGGCCTGACCTGCGCAAACGCCGAGGGGCCGTACCCCCTTCATGGGAGTACGGCCCCTTCGACCGTCACGATCGAGCCGTCGCGGCGGGTAGCGCCGCGGCGTGCGGTGGCGCGCCGGGTCAGCGGATCTCGGTGATCTCCGGTCCGCGTTCCAGGCGGTCCACCCCGCCGCCGAAGCGGGACCCGCCGGCCTCTTCCTGCTGGACCCCGTCCGGCACCATCTGGGCGTCGTCGGGGAGCTTGAGGACGATCGGGTCGCGCGGCGCCATCGGGCCTTCACCGCGGACGACGACGGTGTCCCGGAAGATGTGCTCCAGGACGCCGGCCGCCTGCGGCTGCACCGCGCCCTGCCCGGAGATCACCCCGCGCAGGAACCACCGGGGGCCGTCCACGCCGACGAACCGCACGACCTGCACGCCGTTGGTGCCGTCGGGCAGCTGGACGGGGACCTGCGCGCGCAGCTCCCAGCCCAGGGGGCCCTCGACCTCGTCGACGACGCCGCCCTGCTGGGTGATGCCGGCGCCGATCTCCTCGCGGACCTCGCCCCAGATGCCCTCGTTCCTGGGGGCGGCGAACGCCTGGAGCTGCACCGCGCTGTCCTGGAGGACGACCGTGGCGGCGACGATGGCGTCGCCGGCGACCTCGACGCGCAGCTCCATGCCCTCGACACCGGGCACGAACAGGCCGCCGAGGTCGACCCGGCCCTGGCCGGGCTCCTTCACCTCGGAGGCGTCCCAGGGACCGTCCGGGCGCGGCGCGGGCGGAAGATTGAGCCGCGCTTGCGTCGCGTCGTCCTCGCCGTCCGCCGTCTCGTCGGGGACCGCGGTGTCCTCGGCCGGCTCCAGGGGAGCCTCGTTCTTCTTGCGACGTCCGAACACGTCACTGTCCTTCCCGGTCGCCACCGACCGATGCGTATTCATTCCCGCCCGTGGAGCCGCCCACCGCCGCATGACCGCCGGTGGATCCGAATCCCCCCTCGGCCCGCGCCGAGCCGGGAAGTTCCGCCACCTCGTGGAAGCGCACCTTCTCGACCTGCTGGACGACCAATTGGGCAATCCGGTCGTACTTCTCGAACCGCACGCTCTGCCGCGGGTCCAGATTGACCACGATCACCTTGATCTCTCCACGGTACCCGGCATCGACCGTCCCGGGGGCATTCACCAGCGCCACTCCGCACCGGGCCGCCAGCCCGGAGCGGGGGTGGACGAACGCGGCGTAGCCGTCGGGCAGCGCGATGGCGATACCGGTGGCCAGGACGGCGCGCTCCCCGGGGGCGAGGTCGGCGGCCTCGGTGGTCACCAGGTCGACGCCGGCGTCGCCGGGATGCGCGGCGGCCGGAACGGGAACGTCCGGGTCCAGGCGGCGCAGCAGCACGTCGACCGGATTCCGTAGCTGACTCACGGGTTCACCTCGAAGGCACGTACGCGCTTGACCTGGTCCGGGTCGGCCATCGCCGCCCGGATCTCCTCGGTCCTTCCGTTGTCGATGAAGTGGTCGACCTTGACCTCGATGAAGACGGCCTGGGCGCGCACCGCGACCGGGCCGTCCGGGCCGCCTATCCGGCCTTCCGCGGCCGAGTAGATCTTGCGGCCGTGCACGGCGGTGACGCGGGCGCGCAGGTGCAGGACGGTGCCCAGCGGTACGGGCGCGAGGAAGTCGGTCTCCAGCCGCCCGGTCACGGCGATCGTCCGCAGCAGCCAGTTCAGCGAGCCGAGCGTCTCGTCCAGCGCGGTGGCCAGCACGCCGCCGTGGGCCAGCCCGGGGGCGCCCTGGTGGGCCTCCTGGACGGTGAATTCGGCGGTCACGCTGACGCCGTCGCCGGCCCGGGCCTCCAGGTGCAGTCCGTGCGGCTGGCCGGTGCCGCAGCCGAAGCACCCGTCGTAGTGCGCGCCGAGGAGTTCGCCGGGGGCCGGCGCGTCCGGGTGCCGGACCGGGGCGGTGGCGTCCTCGGGGGGTGTCAGCCGCGTCCTGGGTTGGTCAGTTCCACTCACGAGTGCAGACCCTACCCGCGCGCGTAGGGGCCGGGCGCCGCCGTGCCAAGCTGGAGCCATGCAGTCGTACGAAGAACGTCTCACCGCGCCCCGTTCCTGGTGGGTGATCGCCGCGCTGGTCGGTATCGCCTGCGCCCTGATGCTGCTGCCCCTGGGGACGCTGCCCATGCTCGGCGGGCTGATCGGCGGCGCGGCGCTGTCCGCGGTGGCGGTGAGCGCGTACGGGTCGGCGCGGATCCGGGTGGTGGGCGGCGCGCTGGTCGCCGGGGACGCGCGGATCCCGGTGTCGGCGCTGGGCGAGGCCCGGGCGCTGGACGCGGCGGAGGCGCTGGCCTGGCGGACGCACAAGGCCGACGCGCGGGCGTTCATGCTGCTGCGGAGCTATGTGCCGACGGCGGTGCGGGTGGAGATCACCGATCCCGAGGACCCGACGCCGTACGCGTATCTCTCGACGCGGGAGCCGGAGCGGCTGGTGGCGGCGCTGGCGGCGGCCCGCGGCTGAGGCCCCGCAAGGGGGCGCTACGGCAGGGCGTCCCAGGGGATCTGGCGGCGGCGGAGGTCCGCGCGGATCTTCTCGGCGAGCTTGCGGGTGTCGCGGCGGTTGAGGAACGCGCCGACCGCGGCGCCGACCAGGAACGGCGCGAGGTTGGGCAGCGTACGCAGGGTGCGCTTCATGACCTGCTGGCGCAGTTCCCGGCGCACCGGGCCGCCGAGGGCGACGCCGAGTGAGGCGGGGGCGGCGAGGTCGATACCGCGCTCCTGCGCCCAGGAGGTGAGGTAGGCGGTGGCGCGCCGGGTGGCGTTGCCGGGGGGCCGCAGGCCGTAGACCTCGTGGAGCTCGGCGATCAGCTTGATCTCCAGGGAGGCGACGCCGGCGACCTCGGCGGCCAGCTCGGCGGGCATGGCCGGGGGCACCGGCAGCATGGCGGCCGCGCCCACGCCCGCGCCGACGGTGGCGGTGCCCGCGCAGGCGCCCGCCACGAGCTTGTCGGCCAGTTCCTCGGGGGTCAGGCCGGGGAACTGCGCGCGCAGGGTGGCGAGGTCGCGGACCGGGATCCTGGGGGCGGTGGCGATGATCCGGTCGGTGATCGCGCCGAGCGCGGACCGCATGCCGTCGCGGCCCTTCCTGGCACCGCGGGCGGCCGCGTCCGCGAGCGAGGCCGGGCGGGCCCGCGCCCGCAGGCCACCGGTCGTCCGTTCCTCGGGGAGGGCGGTGGGGTCGGCGGGCACGGGCGCGGATTCCTCGCGTGGTCGTGCGCCGGCCGCCGGACCGCTGCCGCCCTTGCGGCCCTTTCGGAACGGGTTCACGCCTGGCACGGCGTCCGGTCAGGCCGCGCAGTCGCGGCAGATCGGGTTGCCGTTCTTGTCCTCGGCGGCCAGCTGGCTGCGGTGGTGCACCAGGAAGCAGCTCATGCAGGTGAACTCGTCCTGCTGCTTGGGCAGCACGCGGACGGCGAGTTCTTCGTTGGACAGGTCGGCGCCGGGGAGTTCCAGGCCCTCGGCCTGCTCGAACTCGTCGACGTCGACGGCCGAGGCGGACTTGTCGTTCCGCCGCGACTTCAGTTCCTCGATGCTGTCCTCGTTGAGGTCGTCATCGGTCTTGCGTGGAGTGTCGTAATCCGTAGCCATTTCGCTCTCCCCCTCTGGGTGTCTGCGGTGTCTCAGCGCTCGTAACGCGTGAGAGGCCGGACTTGTGCCCGACCTGAGGCGGAGATTTTGCCTCACATCAAGGTCTGTTACTCAATCGACACCCAACCGCACCCCTGAAGAGGTGATCGGTTTGGATGGCGATCAGGACCGTACACGGTCCGGAAGTCGCACTTCGCGCAGCCCATCACGTGTACTTCCCGTGATCAGAGCCCCGTGAAACCCGGATTTTCCCGGCTTTCCACCGGGTATTCCGATCACGGAGCGTAGATGGCCGGAAAGGGTTCTCTGTGAGAGATCACACACGGTCGGGACGGCGGGCGGACCCGTCGAATTCCGCGCAAAGCGAACTCCGGCGAAGGATCCCCGGAGAGCCCCCTTCCCGTCAAACCGAATGCCGGACGCCTCCCGGGCGCGGCCGGGACGGAATCCGGCGTACGGCCGCGGGAGGGGCGCCGCACCCGCCGGCGAGCCGGAATTCCGGCCTCCGGCGGACGGGCCCTCCAACGGCCGCACAGGGCCCCTGCGGCCGGTGTCAGAGCGGCAGGACGACGCGCATGTCCAGGCCGCCGCCTTCGCGGGGGACGGCGGTGATGGTGCCGTCGTGGGCGCGGACGACGGAGCGGACGATGGACAGGCCCAGGCCGACGCCCTTGTCGCTGCCGGTCCGCTCGGTG
>NZ_LLZI01000246.1 GCF_001509485.1 Streptomyces sp. NRRL F-4489 | reverse complement strand
GTGCCCTCCCAACAGCTTCACAGTCCGCAACAGCCTGACAACTCACTGTGGCCTCACACAACCCCGGCCCAAACCTTCACGCGGCGCGATAGCCCCAGGTCCCCCAGGCCCCGCTGCCCTCCCCCCCCATCCCGCTCCCCTGCCCCCTCCCCCGCCCCACCCCCGCCTCCAGCACGTTACGTAGTCATCCGCGCGCAGTCGCCACGACCAATTCCAGGAGGGCCGTCGCGGCACGCTCCGGCACGGGAAGGCGCCCCAGCACCGCGCGGCCCCTGACAGGGCTCGTGGTCCGGCCCGGCGCCGGTCCGGCTCGCCCGTCGATGCAGAGAGGCCGGTCCCGGCGGTACGGCGATGCTGCGGTTCCTCTGGCGCGGCGGCTATGTCCGCAGTACCTAGTAGCGGTAGCGCGCTGCGAGGATGACGATCTCCCTGTCCGTCACCAGGTAGACGAGACGGTGCTCGTCGTCGATCCTCCTCGACCACGCCCCGGGCAAGTGGTACTTGAGCGGCTCGGGCTTGCCGATCCCCGTGAAGGGGTCGCGCTTGACGTCCTCGATGAGCTTGTTGATCCGAGTGAGCACCTTGCGGTCGTTCTTGAGCCAGGACGTGTAGTCCTCCCAGCCCTGATCCTCGAAGACAAGCCTCACGCAGCACCCTCAGCTGGATCCGCCGCATCGGGATCGATCAGCTCGCGCTCCGAGACGTTGATGTTGCCCAGCGCGTTCTCGTACGCCTTGAGCAGGCGGCGTGCGTTCGCAGGCGAGCGCAGCAGGTAGGAACCCTCGCGCAGCGCCGCGTAGTCCTCTGCCGAGACGAGTACGGCGTTGCCGTGCTTGGACACGATCTCGATGGCCTCGTGATCGTCGTTGACTTTCTTGATCAACGGAAAGAGAGCCTTGCGGGCCTCGCTCGCGGTTATCGACATGGCGTGACTCCCTCTACCAAGTGGTACCGGATAACGTACGACCGGGAGTCCGCCCGAAGCGATGCCGGACGAGTGGCAACCGCCAGGAACCCAGCGCTCTCCGGCACGGCAAAAAGCCAGGGGCCCGACTCCGATGAGTCGGACCCCTCTGACCTGCGCGCGCAGCCAGGCCACGCAGTGGATCTGCGCCTACACGTTGAACCGGAACTCCACGAAGACGCCTTGACCTGCAGATACGCGCCGCAATCCAGCACCTATCCAGCACGGGAGCAACAGCAGGGCACGGAGCCCTCGTACGACTGTCCTGGGCGCCGCGTTCGAGCCACCAACGCCACCGACAGCCACGCGAACACCTCCCGAGCAACAGTGGATTTCGGGCCACGCAGTTCATTGACATGTATCGCTGGGCACTCTCGCGCCCTCAAGCTCAAAGCCGCACCGGCGGACAGCCTCACCGCTGTACAGATACTGGCATAAGCCAGCGCAATAACCACGGTCACGAGTACGCCGTCACCGGACTCGGCAAGGCGGGGGAAAGCGATCTCATTCACCGGGACGGGAGCAGCGGTGAAAGGAAGCGGCTCGGCTCGCCGTGCCATGTGATGGTGAGCGCGTCGCGGGCACGGGTCGCCGCGACGAAGAGCAGTGACCGTGCGCGGCGCAGTTCTCGCCGGTGGCGACTCGGATCCGTGTGTTCCCAGTCGTCCACGGAGGCCCGCGGAACAAGCCCCTCAGCCGCTCCGGCGATGATCAGGCAGCGGTATTCCAGCCCTTTGAAGCGGTACATGGTGCCGATGTGGACGCCCTGGTCCCCGCGTGGTCCGTCCGGGGTGATTTCCGCCGGGGTGATGCCACTTCGCGCGAGACGCTCGGCGAGTTGGGTGACCATGTCGTTGGTCGGGACGCAGATCGCTGTGGCCTCCCGTGGCACGTCGTGCCAGGCGCGCAACTGCTCGACGACGAGGTTCATCTCCTCGTCCCAGCTCCGTGCGCCGCGGAAGGACGGTTCGGTTCCGTGGAGGACCGAGCGGTAGCCGGCGAGCGTGTCGGTGTCGCCGTCGAGGTCGTCGTAGTCGGCGTCGCCCAGGACCCGGATGGCGTCGCGCAGGATCTCCCGGGTCGTGCGGTAGCTGAGGGTCAGGCGGGAGGACCTGCCGCGGATGTGGACGCCGAGGCTGCCGAGAGTGACCTGGTTGTCGTAGATGCGCTGGTGGGTGTCGCCGACGAGGAAGATGTCGTCGGGCCCGGACGGGACCATGGCGCGCAGCATCTTCCAGTGGGCGGCGCTGAGGTCCTGCGCCTCGTCAACCACAATGTGCCGGTACCGGTAGCGCAGCCAGGCGCCGGAGCCGGCCTCGACGTGGAGGTTGTGCAGGCCGCCGCGCTCCTCGCGTTCCTCCGCGCGCCGGTCGATGCGGCCCTTGCGGGCCATCTCCAGCCGCGCGGCTCGCTCCGCGACCTGGCGGTGGGTCTCCAGGCCCTTGGTCTCCAGCCGCTGGGTGAAGCGCTCGGCCAGCTGCCAGATGCCGGCGCGCTCGGCGCGGGTGACGCTGCGGCCCCGTCCCGCCCGGCGGGTGGTGAAGTAGTCACTGCGGGAGGACACGGCCTGACCGAGGATGACCTGGTTCCATTCGTCGCTGAGGAACTCGGCGCTCCAGCGGGTCTCGCCGGTCTCCACCAGCAGTTCCCGCCACTCGCGGAGGGCCGCCGTGTCGTCGATCCGCCGCTTGGTGTTGCCCGGGTCGGCCTCGCTGACGATGCGGGTGGCGAGCTGGTCGACATGGGCGATGTCGACGCGGGCCAGGACGTCGGGGCCTGCGAGGGAGAGCAGCCGGGCCCGCAGATCCGCGGCGAGGTTCCGGTTGAAGGTGGTGAGCAGCACGGGCTTGGTGTGGCCTGGGGGGAGTTGGCTCACCAGATGTCGGACGCGATGGAGGGCGACGATCGTCTTGCCCGTTCCCGGCCCGCCGCCGACCCGCGCGGGGCCGGAGTACCGCCGGCGAACCAGCTTCTCCTGGGTGGGGTGGAGGAAGATCTTCCAGCGTCCGAAGTCGCCCTCCTCCAGGATGCTCTGCAGGGACTCGTCATCGGTGATCACCACGGTCTGGGAGCGGTCGACGGCCGCCTGCCAGTCGTCGGAGTCGAGGTTCCGCTCCGGCTCGGCCACCGCGACCGGCGCGGTCACCTGTTCCATGACCTCTTCGTACGGGACCCCATCGCGGAGCCTGAGCAGGACCTCCCCGGTGTGGCGGGGCGCGTACTCGGCGAGGCCGAGCAGTTCGTCGTCCGTGGTGAGTTTCCGGACGATCGGGATCAGGGGCTCCGTGACACCGAGGTCCGCGAGCTGCCGGTCGGTGTACGCGCCGAAGAGCGGCGCCTCCGACGGTTCCGGGCCGACATGTTCCGGGGCGATCTGTTCCGGGACGACCGGCTCCGGGGCGGGAATCGGGGGCGGCGCCGAAGCGGGGGAGGTGCGCGGGGTGAGGCCCCGGCGCAGCACGCTCTCCTCGACCACCTGGAGGTCGACGTACTCGATGGCGCCGGTGATGTGGTTGATGCCGTAGTTGAACCGGTCCAGGTTCTTGTGGACATGGCTGCGGTGTTTGACCGATACGAGCAGCCAGTCGTCACCGCCGAGGCGGATCATCAGCGCCCGCCACTCCCGGTTGACGCGCGCCGACCAGAGGCGGTCGTGCCCCTCCAGCGGTTTGAGGTCGAAGCCGCCGGCGTCGGGATTGCGGCGGAAGTCGTGCTGGAACTTGTAGAACGCCCCGAGGACCGCACGGTCCAGTTTGACGATCTCCTTGTCCGCCTTGTCGAGCAGGCGCAGGGTCACGCCCGTCCGCGGCGTGCTGGTGATCGTCATCGCTCGTTCTCTCCCTGGTCGTTCGTGGTTCCGGCCGCGTCGCCCCGTACCAACGTGGCGAGTTCGTCGGCGTTCCATTCCGTCGCGGTGCGGACCTGCCAGCCCGCGTCGCGGTAAGCCGCGTCCCGTTGTTCGGCGTCGATGTCCCGGTCGCTCCCGGGGTCCGGGCGGTGGGCGAGGACGACGCCCACTCGCCGGTCGGGCCAGGCGAGTTCGGCGGGCCAGGCGGCCGACCCCAGCTCGAACCCGGCCGCGGGGGCGGGAACGCCCCGGTCGGCGAGCGCGCAGGCGAGCGCGTCGAGGCCCGGCTCGTCGACAAGGTACTCGATGACCTCGTCCCAGGCGGGGTCACGGACGGGCGCGGAGGGAGCAGCGGACTCACCGGCTCCGGCAGCGCCACCGACCCCGGCGTCCAGAGCGGACGCCGCGTCCCGCCGGTCCGCCGGCGCCCCGGGTTCGTCCGCCGTGGGCGCGTGCGCGCGCCGTTGGGAGGTGAGCCATCCGGCTCCGCCGGTAACCGCCAGTTCGGCCGGGTCGAACCCGGGCAGCATGCCGGTGGTGAGCTGGACCCCGTCGCCCTCCCCCGCGGCGAGGAACTGGAGTAGGTTGCTCCAGTACAGCCATGCCTGCCAGCGCCTGCGGTGGGCGGTCTCGTCGGCCGTGACCGCTTCGGGGCTGTCGTCGAGGACGGTCAGAGCCGTCCACGCCGCCGCGCTCTGCCCCCCGCGCAGGTCGAGCGCGATGGTGAGCGGGCATCCCGAGGCGTCCCGGGTGGCCATGACCTGGACGGGTCCCTGTCCCCCCGCCAGCCGTCGGCCCTGCAGCGCCTCGCGGATTCTGCGTCCGGTCTCCGCACCGTCGGCCAGGGCCCTGCTGGTCGCCGAGACCGCGGCGAAGCCCGCGAGTGCGCTCTGGGCGCGGCGGCGCCAGGCGTCCGGGCCGGGGTCGGTGAGGTATCCGATCAGCGTCTCGACCGGGTTGGCCCACACCAGGCGCGTCAGGTCGCGGGTGTCGCCCGCGTGCATGCGCCGGTGGACGTCCATGGCGGTCTTCTGCGCGGTGTTCGGGTACGGCTTCCACACCGGGTCGGCCGGTGGCGCGGAGCGTCCCGTCCAGGCCTGCACGTCGTCCCAGGTGAGCTGGAAGACCTGCCAGCCCTCGGTGCGCAGCCGGGTGCGTTTCGCCGCGTCGGCCTCGGCGGTGAGGTGGCCGGGGCTCGCGTGGTAGCGGTAGCCGTCGAGGTAGACGGCCACCCTGCGGTCGTCGTCGGTGCTGCGGAAGACCACGTCCGGCCGGGTGAAGCCGAGCGGGGTCTGCGTCTCCATCTGCCAGCCGCGGACGGTTCCGTCGGGTGCGGTGAAGCGCAGGGTGGTGTCCCGGGTGCCGTCGGCGGTGAGCGCGGTGCGGACGCTGACGTCGTCGACGCGTTCGGCCCATTCCAGCAGCCCGCGCCGGAAGAGGGCCTCCAGTTCGCTCTCCACCTGGTGCACGAGGGTGATGTCCCGGGTGGTGGCCACCGGTTCGACGCTCCAGCGGTCGGCTGTGCGGCCGAACAGCTCGCCCAGCATGTCGAGTGCGTGCTCGCGGCTCACCAGCTCGTACTCGCCGTCGGTGACGTGGCGCAGCAGGCAGCGGTGGCAGGCCGGCCGGCCCTGGCCCACGCACACGCAGGTCTCGATCACCTGCCGCGCGTCCTCCAAGACACCCCGCAGTCCTTCGCGACCCGCGAGGCGGTGCAGGTATCCGGTGCCGCCGGGCAGCGTGTCGTAGAGGACAAGGAAGTGGCGGCGGAGCGGGCTCTCCCCGCCTTCCTCGGGCATGGAGTCGGTGACGACCGCGAGGTGGTCGGGGTCTCCGCCGTAGCTGCGGGCGATACCGGTCAGGAGCAGCGCCTTGAAGGAGGCGAGCCTTTCCCGGGTGTACGCGGTGACGGCGGGGATGAGGACGCGCAGGGCGTCGGTGCGCAGCTCGTGGGCCAGCAGCACCCGCTCGCCGCGCCGTGCAACGTCGGCTCCGGCTCGCCGCCGGGGGCACCAGGGCCGGTGGTACCGGGCGTGGGCCGTCGTGTCGCCGGCGTCGTGGGTGGAGGGGCCGCCGTCCGGGTCGGCGAAGCCGCACGCGTCACAGACCCAGAACGGGTTGAGGCGGACCTCCTGCCCGGCGAACGCGGACTCGGTGCCGCCGTCCACCCGGGTGGCTCCGACGTTGATGTGCCGGATACGGGCCTGTCGGGTGAACTCCCAGCCGAAGGTGGCGTGTTCGTGCTTCCACGCCTGCTCGATGTCGTGCGCGTCGATGTCCACGGCCGGGACGACGGTGTAGTGCCGTCTCTCCCGCTCGTCGGTGTCGTCCCGTACCCGGACGTCGTCGCGTTCGTCGCGGGAGGTGACGCGGCGCGGTACGAGAACCTTGTGCAGGCAGCCGATGTCGCCGATGGCCGCGGACCGGCAGCGGGGGCAGGGGGAGGCGTCCTGCTCGGCGCGGTGGGTGCGGACGTGGCCGCAGTCGGGGCAGACGCGCCACCAGAGCCAGGCCGGGCGTTCGGGGCTGCCGATGTCCAGTCCGGTGACGCGGTGCTTGTATCCCTGGACGTAGTAGTGGTTGCCGGGGGCGAACTCGGAGAGGGCGAGGCGGGCGGGACGGGTGTGGCGCAGGGTCTTGCTGTGGTTGGTGCGGGCGTCGCCGTCGGCGGCCTTCTCCGTCCAGGTGAGTGTGGCCTCCAGCTCGGTGGTCGAGTCGATCAGGCTGTAGTTCGGCAGCAGGCCGAGGTCGACGAGGGCTCCGTGGGCGGTGGTGCGGGTGATCTCGCGGGAGACGCGTGCCACGTCCCGGCGTTCGGCGCGCAGTTCGCGTCCCTGCCGTTCGTGGTCGGGGTCGCCGGCGACGAGCAGCCCGTGGGCCCGGTCGATGGCCTCGGTCCGGCGCTGGAGTTCGGCGCGGCGGTCCTCCCAGCGCCGGCGGGCGGTGTCGAGGGCGGCGCCGAGTCCGTCCTCGCCGGGGTCGGTCGCGTAGGTGACGAGGACGGCGCGGGCCTGGGGGCTGACGCCGGTGCCGCGGCTCTCGTCGTAAGGGGGGAAGAGGTCCAGGAAGCCCTGTACGAGGCGGGGGCCGGCGGCGAGCGCGGCCTCGGTGAACTCGGCCTGCCAGGCCGAGGTGCCGAACAGGTCGGTGGCGCGTCCCGGAAGCGGCCGCAGGGGCGTGCCGTCGGGGGCGGCGAGCCGTCCGGCGCCCGCGAGGTCGAGGAGGTGGGCGAGGTACTGGCGGCGCAGGATCTCGGCGGCGGAGAGGTAGCAGCCGGGCGGCAGGACCTCTCCGGCGATCATGAGCCGGGGGTCTTCGAGGTAGTAGCGGTCGCGCGGGCCGCGGTCGACCATGGTGAGCAGGTAGGCGTTGCCGGTGGTGCGGCCCGCGCGGCCGACGCGCTGGATGTAGTTGGCCGGTCCCTTCGGCAGGGAGGCGAGGACGACGGCCGACAGGTCGCCGATGTCGATGCCGAGTTCGAGGGTGGGGGTGCAGGACAGCACCTGCGGGTTGGCGTAGTGGACGCGGGTACCCTCGCGGAACGCCTTCTCGACCGCCTCCCGCTTGGCGCGGCTGAGGGTTCCGGTGTGTTCGGCGGTGTTGACGGTGAAGACGCCGGCCTCGCGGTACATGCGGCGGTAGAAGTCGTCGGTGAAGTCGCGCTGCCGCAGTCCGCTGTCCAGGTCGCGGCCGGTGCCGAGGGTGCCGCCGCACCGGTAGCGGGGGCAGGGCTGCCCGTGCCAGAGGTCGGCGAGGTCGGGGTGGATGGTCTGTTCCCAGAAGCACCGGGGGCAGTGCGCGGTGGCGTCGGGGAGGGTGTCGTCGGCGAGGGCGCGGACCTGGATGTGGCCGGGCTGGAGTCCGTAGACGCGGGTGGTGCCGTCAAGGGCGGTGCGCGCGGAGACGACGCCGGTGTCGGCGAGCGCGGGCAGCAGCCGGGTCAGGAAGACACCGGCCGCCTCGGGGCGCAGTCCGAGGGCGCGTACGGCCCAGTCCTGGTACCAGCCGAGCCGGCCGGTGAGGACGTCGAAGTCCTCACTGCCCTGTTTGGGGGTGCCGAGCAGGAAGGCGGGTGCGGAGACGCCGCGGGGGAAGGCCGGCATGCCGGTCTCGCGTCCGCCCCAGATCGCCCACCGGCGCACCCCGGCCTGGTCCAGCCAGGGGTCCAGCCAGGCGTGGCGGACGGCGCCCCGGATGCGCATGCGTTCCAGCAGCCCGCGGACGAAGCCAGTGTACCGGTCGGGTCCGGGCAGCGAGCCGTCGGGCAGCGCGATCTCGCCGGGGGTGGTGAGGAGGATCTCCCCTACGAGGTCCGCCACGGCGTCGGGGTCCTTCAGGGGCACATCGGCGGCGACGGTGCGGGTGAGTTCCAGGGTGCGGCCCTGGCGGGAGCGCAGGCCGAACTCCATGACGGTGGCGAACGCCAGGCGCTGCGCGATGAGTTCCCAGGTGGGCCGGGAGCCGCGGCTGCGCCCGGACAGCAGGGTGTCCACGCCGCGGACGAGGTGGAGGTCCGGCGGGATGACGGCGGCCTGTACGGCCTTGCTGTCGACGACGTCCTCGATGAGGTCGGCGGCGAGGTCGTTCAGGGCGACGGGTTCGTCCTCGCCGATGCGGCTGGCGAGCAGGGCACGCAGGGAGAAGGTGTACGAGCGGCTGGCGACGTACCCGGCGCGGTGGGCGGCGTCCTGCACGGAGTCGTTGAAGAGGAGGGTCTTGTCCTCTCCCAGGTTCTTGTCCAATTCGCCGCCGGTGAAGAGCTGGGTGACGGCGGCGGCGGCGAGCGCGGCGAGGCCGGTGCCGAGGTAGCGGATGGAGTTGAAGGTGCGGCAGGCCGGGCACTGGTCGCGTTCGGCCGCCCGGTCGCCGTCGAGGTCGGCGTGGACGAAGGCGGCGTTGTGCAGGGGCCTGGGCCGGCTCGGTCCCTCGCCGCCCTCCGGGGTGGTGAAGTCGGTTTCGGGTGCCAGGGGCCGGAGCCGTCCGCTCATGCCTTCCAGGACCATGACGGTCGGTCCGCCGCGCCGGCGGTCCGGGCCGGCGGCGAAGGCGGCCTCGTGGACTTCCCTGGGGGCCGCGGCGATCATGTTGCGCACCCGGCGCTTGTCGCGGCCGACGGAGGCCCGGCGGATCTTCGTGGCGTTCAGGTCGAGGTGGGCGGGGTCGACCTCCGGGGAGTACGCGGCCCAGCCGGAGCGCCCGCACTCGCGGCAGAACACGGCGGGCAGGAACACCTGGGCGGGCGGTGGCGCGCTGTCGTCGGCCGGGACGGCGGCACCCTCGCCGGCGTCGAGCGGTACGGCGGGCCCTTCCCCGTCGTACGGGGAGGGCCGGGGCGCGGTGGTCCGGCCGGCGCGGGCCAGCGCGCCGCCGGAGGTGACGCGTTCGTCGTCCCAGCGGAACTCGGCGCGGGCGGCGCTGATGCCGCGCAGCACGCGGGAGACCGAGCGGACCCAGTGGTGGATCTCGATGGACAGCAGGGGCCGTCCGGGGTGGTCCGGGTCGCGGGCGTACGACAGGAGGGCAACGTAGCGGGCGAGGGCGCGGGCGGCGAGGCCCGGCCGCTGCTGTACGGCCATGCCCCAGTGGTAGGCGTAGCGGGGCAGCACCTCGGTGATCTCGGCGAGGGTCTTGGGGGTGCCGTCGAGGATCTCCAGGACGGCGGCGGTGAGCCGGTGCCGGCGCAGGACGGACCCGAGTTCCTCGGGGGTGGGCCCGCTCAGGCCGGTGAACGCGGCGACGAGGTCGTCGATGGCGCCCGGGTCGCGGGTGGGGTCGCCGAGGGTGTCGACCTCCTGGGGCGAGGGGAACGGCAGGGAGAAGTCGCTCTCGCCGGTGAAGTCCCTGGCGGACCGCCGGTCCTCGCCGATGATCGCGTCGGGCGGGAAGGGCACGCCGAAGACCTGCTCGGCGACCTCCAGCATCCCGGGCCGGCCGGCCTCGCCGCGCCGGCTTCT
This sequence comes from Streptomyces sp. NRRL F-4489, assembly GCF_001509485.1. Classification (GTDB taxonomy): domain Bacteria; phylum Actinomycetota; class Actinomycetes; order Streptomycetales; family Streptomycetaceae; genus Streptomyces. The sequence goes on along the minus strand of NZ_LLZI01000246.1, from coordinate 34,676 downwards.
TCCCAAGCCGTCGTCGGGCCCGTTCTCCCCGAGGGTGGCCGAGGTGGCGACGGGGCAGACCGGCCCGAGCGGCCGGCCGGGTTCGGCGAGGCCGGTGATCGAGCCGAGGCGGCGCAGCAGCATGGCGACGTCGGTGCCCTGCGCCCCGTCGTAGGTGTGGAACTCGTCGAGCACGACGTACGCGAGCGGGGAGTCCTGCCAAAGCCGCTGGTCCTCGGGCCGCTGGAGGAGCAGGTCGAGCATCTTGTAGTTGGTGATCAGGATGTCGGGCCGGGTACGGCGGATCTCGTCGCGGTCGACGGTGATGGCGGGGTTGGCCTGCTTGAAGTCCTGCGACGGCCGGTCGCCGATGTAGAGCGCGGCCCGTACGCCCGCGTCGCGCAGCCGGGTGTCCTTCTGGTCGTCGAGCCGCTTGCCGATCCGGTGGGCCTGGTCGGTGGCGAGGGCGTTCATGGGGTAGAGCAGGATCGCCTTGACGCCGTCCCGGCCGGCCTCGCGCTCCCGGAGGCAGTGGTCGAGGATCGGCACCAGGAACGACTCGGTCTTGCCCGATCCGGTTCCGGTGGTGACGAGGGTGGGCCGCGCCGGGCCGTGCAGGGTGGACAGCCGCTCCCAGGCGCGCTCCTGGTGCCGGTACGGGGTCAGGTCGGGGTGCCAGGTCAGGTGCCGTTTCCAGTCCTCCCCGTCGGCGGTCCTGAACGGTGTGCGGACGCGGAGGTAGGGGCCGCGGAAGATGCCGTCCTCGGTGTCGCCGAGGAAGCCTTCCAGGGCGCGGCGGGTGGACTCGTCGGCCAGCGCGTACGTCGTCGCGAGGTACTGGCTCAGGCTGGCCCGTACCTGGTCGGCGGCGAGGGTGGGACGCACGCGCGCTCCTCCTTGGTGCGGCTGGTACCGGTGGGGCCAGGGATGAGCGGGAGGTCCGCTCACCGCCCTACGGTAATGGAACGGTGCAGGCCGGGCAGGGGCGCGGCTCGGTCAGCCGAGCTTGTGCCCAATGTGCGCGATGTGGGCCAGTCCCGTCGCCGCCACGAAGCGGAAGTGCAGCCTGCCCGCGCCCGGGGTGAAGCGCAGGTGGGTGTCGAAGTACTGCGGCTGCCCGTCCAGGTCGACGAACACGCAGAACTCCTGCTTGCGCCCCTCGTGTTCCGGTGTCACGTGCGACCCCCACTGCGGCCCGTCAGGCCGGGTCCCCGCGTCCCAGACGACGATGGCCCGCTCCATCTCGGCGAGCCGCTTGCACACCGGCTGGACCCAGATCTGCTTCAGGCCGCGCACCTGCGCCTCCACGGCGGGCAGGAACCGCAGGTGCGGGAAGAGGCCCTCTCGCCGCTCCCACAGCTCGGCCCCGGTCCGTACGGCGCTCAGATCGCCGCGCCGGGCGGCTTCGGCGCACTCGCGGATCCACGGGCGGTGCGCCTCCGCATGCTTCCGGGACGCCATGTGCCGGAGCTCGACCTCGGTGATCTCGGTACCGGTGTCCGCGTCGTCCACGAGTTGTTCCTGGACCAAGGTGAGCCGGTCGGCGTCCCAACGGTCCTCCAGGAGCAGGGAGATGCCGACACCGCCCATCAGATGGGCGTAGCCCAGCTCGGGCGCGGGCTCCCCCTGGTGACTGTGAGCGACGTCGGAGAACGTCTCACCGTCGGGAAACACCTTCTGGTGGGGCCACTTCGTCTGCATCCTGAGCAGGAACGCCCACAGGCCGTTCTTGGCGCTGGGCGTCCGGGACCATCTGCTCACGTGGTGCCCCTGGGCCAGGTGCAGCGCCGTCAAGGGCTCCCGCATGACGAGTTCCGTGCCCTGCCGGTCCTCCTTGGCGACGGCGATGACGGCCTGCGCCAGCTCGGTCATGGCGTGGTTGACCCGTTCTGGGTCAGCCGTCGTCTCGCAGGACCTCTGGTTCAGGAATAGCTGCGGCACGTCTCCCCCTCCGCGACGAACTGTGTGTCTACCCCGCCTCCCCAGACGGGTTTTTAGCCGATGAGCTGTTCGAGCGTGTTCTCCAGCTCGTCGAAGAAGCCCGAGGGCCACTGGTCGAGCATGCCGTCCGCGTCGATCTGGGGACTGACGAAGTCCACGCCGGCGCCGTCGCCGCGGAAGTAGTGGAACACCGCCTGCCCGGGAGCGAGCCGCTGCTGCTTGACGGCGAGCCGCACCCCGTTGATCACGTGGTCGCTGTGCGTCTCCATGACCACTTGGGCGCCCTGCGCCGCAGCCGAGGCGGCGAGCATGGCCATCTGGGTCTGCCCCTGCGGGTGCAGGTGTGCCTCCGGGTTCTCCAGCAGGATCAGGGCTCCGGGGCGGGCGCTCAGGCAGGCCACGACGACGGGCAGGACGTAGGTGAGGCCGAAGCCGACGTTGCTGGGGCGACGGCGCCTGGTGGCACCCAGGGTGCCCTGGAAGCCGTACGAAAGACTGACGGCGTCGGTGCCCTTGATGGCCTCGGCCCGGATGTCTACCCCGGGGCAGAGGTCGCCCATCCAGGCGGCGGTCTGATCGATCAGGAGGTCGGAGACAGCCTTCGGGTGGCGCAGCGGGCCCGCGGGGACGGTGCTGTCCCGGTGGTGGCGGAGGAAGTTGACGGTGTGTTCGCCACGCACGCCGAGGAAGCCCCGGCCGACGGCCACCTGGTGGTCGCGCGGGTAGAACTCGGCGGGCGAAATGCGGTCGGCGTGCAGGTACTGGAACGGCGCGGTGAAGAACGCCGGGGTCACGGCCTCGGGCCCGGCCGGCCGTTCCCGGCCGCCCTCGGAGGTGTCGGGCAGGTCGGCGTCGAGCAGCGGCAGGAGGTTCTGCTCGGGCTCGTACTCGGCGGTCCACCCGTAGTGGTACGGGCCTTCATCGACAGCGAGGCCGATCGGGGGCTTCTCGTCGTCCTCCGTGAAGTCCTCGTGGAGGACATCCTCTCCGGTGCCGAGGCCAACGAGTTCGCCGTTGAGCAGGAAGCCCTGGTTGGCGACGCTCGTACGGAGTCCGGCCCGGCGCGCTTCGGGCAGCAGTGCGGAGACCGCCAGGTCACCGGACTCGTGGGACTGGCGGAGCAGGGCGAGGGACTGCAGGACGCTGCTCTTGCCGGACGAGTTGAGCCCGGTGAGGAGGGTCAGCGGGCCGAGGGGGATCTCCGCGTGCTGGAACGCCTTGAAGTTGTGCAGCGTCAGTCGGTCGATCACTGTTCGGCCACTCCTCGGAACAGTCGTGCCACTTCCTGGAATCGGGTGCGGATCCTCGCCGGGTCCCCGGTACTCACGGAGATGGCCCGGTCGAAGTCCCAGTCGTCCATGAGCTCGAAGAACCTGGCGTGCACCTTCGCCCGCGACGCTACCAGCCGGTCCCGCTCGTGATCGTCGAGTGTCGCGAGATGGACGGAGATCGTCTCGAAGAGCGCCTTGTTGATGACGGAGGAACTGCGCTTCCCGCCACGCCACTTGCGGAAGGCGTGCTCGCCGAACAGGTCCCGCGCACACCTCATGGCCACCCGGAACTCCCGTGCGTACTGCTCCCGCTTCTCCTCTGTGAGGGCGTTGATCCGGTACATCGCGCTGATGAGGAAGTTGCCGAAGTCCTTCTCGCTGTGCGCGGCCGGATTGGTCATACGGAAGGCGAGGAACCGCAGCACCATCTCCCGGTCGTCCATCCGTTCGTCGGACACGCTCCACCGGGTGGCCTCACCGAACGCCGGGTCCTCGGCCAGGTCGGCGAGGAAGGTCCGCACGACCCCGCTCACCAGCGCGTGCCGCAACTCCTGCGGCTTCAACGGCATACCGCCGGTGTTGATCCGGGAGAAGACGTTGTACTTGACCTCCTCCGGGGTGCCCTGCTGCATGATGTGGACGGTCAGTTGCGTCTCGCGCAGCCGGATCTTCAGTCGGCCGCTGAGGTCCTGGTACGTGCTTCCGTCGAGTTGCCAGAGGTAGTCCATGCCGCGGAGGGACAGCGGCCCCAGGCCGCTGAGCTTCGGCTCCATGAACCGGGCGATGGCGGTGAGCCGCTGGACCCCGTCCACGACGGCCCACCTGTCCTCGTCGCCCTGCGCCATATGGAAGTTGGAAATCGGGATGCGCAGCAGCAGCGACTCGATCAGTCGGCTCTGCGCGCGGTCGCTCCAGATGCCGGAGCGGCGCTGGAAGTCCGGCGCGAGGTCGAGCATGCCCTCCCGCAGCCGGGACAGCAGCAGGTCCACGGTGGTGGTCTCGGTGCGAATGCTGATGCTCTCGGGACGGAACGGGGCGGAGATGCCGTCGGCGTCCCGGTACTCGCCGGGTTCCTCAGCCTCCTCGTCATCCCCGGGAAGTTCCAGCTCGACACCGGTCGGACGGCCGTCGGACCCGATGTCGAGCGGCGGCCCCAGCGACAGGAAGAGCGAGTCCGGCTGGTCGACGTCCTCCGCCACGGCGTAGCCCCGGCGGCGCACCGCCGGCTGGCTCCCTCCGACGCCCCGGCCGCCCTCGTCGTCCTCGGCCTCCGTCATGCCGCCTGTCACCCTCCGTCGCCCTGCCACCGCGCGCTGCCGTGCCCGGCTCAGCCTATAGAGGGCGCCGGGGGCTGTCAGCGCGACGGCCCGATGGCTGGCCGGGGGGTGTGCGGGGGCGCGGGGGCCGGGGGTGTCCGGCCGTCCGGCCGTCGGGGTGGGCAGCGTGCGCGGTCAGCGTGTCAGGTCCAGCTCGGCGACGACCGTCTTGCCGACGGGGACGCGGTCGAGCACGTCCCACCGGTCGGCGAGCGCCTCCACCAGGAGCAGGCCCCGGCCGTTCTCGGCGAGCGGCCGTGGTACCGGGCGGGACGTTCCGGGAGCGGGGGGTCGCAGCTCTCCCCGGGTGTCGGAGACCTCGATGCGCAAGGTCCGGCCGAGGAGTCTGACGGCCAGCTCGAAGTCCCGGCCGGGCACCCGGCCGTGTGTGACGGCGTTGGCGGCGAGTTCAGCGACGAGCAGCGCGGCGGTGTCGGACGCCGGACTGCCGTGCGGCACGCCCCACGCGTCGAGATGGTGCAGCGCGAGCCGACGGGCGAGCCGGGCGCCGCGCGGGGTGGAGCTAAAGCGCTGGGTGAACACACGTACGGTGACGGGTGCCGTGGGGGGCATGGAGAGAGGTGGTGCTGTCATATGCCCAAGGTGCCGCCGGATGAAGGGGGTTCACCAGGGCCGCCGCGCGTACGCTACGCCACCGTACGCGCACGTTCGGTGGACAGTACGCGTCACCATCCGTGACCATGGAGGGGAGTCGGAAGCGTACGGCGCGGGTGGCACGGGAGGTGTCCGGCGGTGGCCTACGAGAGCACGGACGGCGGTACGGGGGCGGCGGGCTGCGCCGAACCGGGGACGTCGGACAGTCTGCGCACCTTCGGCGCGGTCGTCCAGGCCTTACGCGAACACGCGGGCCTCAGCCGTGAGGAGTTCGGCGGCCTTATCGGCTTCTCGAAGCACACGGTCGCCTCCGTCGAACAGGGCCGTCGGATGCCGGACCCCGACTTCGTGGAGGGTGCGGAGGCGGCACTCGGCAACACGGGGGCGTTGCGGAGGGCCGCGCCGCATCTGGCACGGCAGGCGGGGCTGGCGAGTTGGTTCCGGCAGTGGGCTCGGCTGGAGGCGACCGCGATCAGCCTGTACACGTACGAATGCCGGTTGGTACCGGGCCTGTTGCAGACGGAGGCGTACGCGCGGGCGGTCTCGCTGGACGTACCGCCCCTGCCTGACCCGGAGGAGCTGGAACAACGGATCGCTGCGCGGCTGGCACGGCAGGAGCTGCTGTCGGTCAACCGCAAGCCGCCGACGGCGTTCAGCTTCATCGTGGAGCAGGCGGTGCTTGAGCGGTGGACGGGCGGGGAGACGGTGACGCGTGAACTCCTCGACCGCCTGGAGGAGTTGATCGAGCGGAACTGGAACGTGGAGTTCCAGGTGATGCCGACACGGAGGCCGACGCATGCGGGGTTGGATGGGCCGATCATGTTGGCCGAGACTCCCGAGAACCGTTGGTTCGCATACTCGGAGGGCCAACAGAACGGGCGACTGATCGCCCGCACGAAAGAGATCAGCTTGCTCCAGCAGCGGTATGCAAAACTGCGCTCCCAGGCCCTGACCCCAGAGGACACCTTGGGCCTACTGAAGCGATTGCGAGGAGCGCTATGACCACGTCCGAACTGGCCTGGTTCAAGAGCAGCTACAGCGGCTCGCAGGGTGACGCCTGCGTCGAGGTGGCCAGGGGCACGCAGGCGATCCACGTCCGGGACTCCAAGGACCAGCGCAGCCCCGAACTCGCCCTCACCCCAGCCGCGTGGAGCGACTTCATCAAGTACGCCGCACAGGGCTGACCTTCACGCAGTGCCCCGCGCCGGTCGGATCCCGCGCGGGGCGCCGTCGTTCACGCGCTGGGAGGTGCCCACTTCCCCTTGTCAATGGCCTCCTGGAGCCGCGCGGAGAAGTACGCGTGCGCCGCGCGCATCTCCTCCTCACGTTTGGCCTTGTAGAAGGGGGCGGTGTAACCCTCGGGGGGCTCGGGCCGCTCCTTCTTCAAGTAGGCGAGGAAGTGCTCGTAGTGCTCCTTGGTCTGGCCGTGCCCGTGGGCGTACGGGTCCTGCGCCAACTGCCGCCCCTTGGCGTCGAACCACATGTTCGACTCACGGTCCGCCAGGATCGCGTACCGCGCCTTGTGGATGGCGATGAGCTCGTCGGCACTCATTCCGAGCCACACCGCCACGAGGGCATCGATCTCCACGAGGGCGGCGCGGCGCTCGTACTCGGTCCGAAGCGGGGTGCCGTACTCCCAGGACTTCTGGATTCCGCCGGCGAGGGGCGCCAGGTCAGGCCATTGCACCGCCCAGCCCTCATAGCCCGACCACGTCTCGTCGAACAGCTCGGCCCAGAGCGGCGCGTAGGCCTCGGTGAGGCAGTTGAGCCGGAGGGTGCGGAGGAGGAGAGGGCTGGAGAGGGGGTGGGCGGGGTCGGCGTATGGCATTTTCTCAGCCTCGCTCGGGTGGAGATTCGCCTTACCCATGATTCGCAGGATGTAGTCCATAGGCAGCGACGCCCAGAACCCAGAATTGAGCACCGTTGCCCGGTTGCCGACAAAGGCCATGGACTGGACCCCGTCAATGTGCGCAGGACCGGGCGGAATGAGCGAAGCAAAAAGACTGCGTTCCGTGTTAAACGGAATCATCTTGCGCCAAGCCAGCCTGTAGAACTCCGTGTAAGGGCGGAAGAGCCACAACCTCTGACGCAGCAGTTCCCTCTGCGCGTCCTCATCCAACTTCAACTCGTCAGCCGTCAGCACATCACCGCGAGTCGTCCACTCCTCGGCGCTAGGCTTCCAGTCGGCATCACGCCTTGATCGGTCCGGCCAATGGTCCTGCTCACGTACATATTCCTTGAGCGAGCACGTCTCAGGTCGGACATAGTTGGTCCGCGGTACGGCATCCACTGGAAGGGATGTCAGGTCGAAGCTAATCCAGTCATGATTTCCCCGGCATGGCACCTTGGGTTGCTTGCTGATTGGTGTGGCGATGCCGAAATGAGGCCCCTGCAAAATCAGTTCAGACAGCAGCCCTGGCTGAGTTGTATCCCAGGCGATGAAGCCATCTTCTTTAGCCATCTTCTCGTGGTATCCGGTACTAATTCTCGACTTTCGACCAATCCGGCTCGGCACCTTGGAAAGGGCCGAGATAGCCCCCTGCTCTTCAGTCGTCATCGGCTGGAGCAAGGGAGGAGCCTGTCGCACGCTGTCTTTCACATCGCCGGTCAGTCCTTGCCACTCGGTCAAGACACCTTGATTCACACGAATCACCCGAGCGGAATGGGGACGAAGGTCCCACCCTCCGCCGTACTTCATACCAGGTACGTCGCCCTCTCCATCGTGTGTCAAGGACGCCAATACCGGTTCCACGCCGTACAGGCGACTCAGGTTGTCGAACCCAATCTCTTGTTGCGGCGCTCCATAAATGTGCACACCAAACTCGGTGTTCCTGCTGGCCTCGAACGCCCAGTTACCCACATTCACGAACCCAGCGTGCAGTCGCAAGCGGGGATATACGGCGCTCCTGATCCGACCGTCCTTCGTGCCCCCAAGGTGTGTGTCCGGGTGGATAAGTCCCACCATCCCGTCGGTCCCGAGATTCACCCATGCCCGACACATGAAAGCCCGGTACAGATCTGGCTGTGTACCAGTGAGAACTGGATAGGTGACCACGGCCCCCAGCCACGCAGCCGTCCCCGCGTTCGACGCCAACTCACGCAGGAAATATCCAAATGCGCCAGCCTGGTCGAGCACAGCTTCCTTGCGTTCACGCCAGGTCCTGACGCTGGGCTTGACCGCCAGCTTGAACCACGGATCAAGCTCGGCCAGAATTGTGTCCTCCTCCCATCTGGGTTGCACCCAAGGCGGATTCCCCACCTGAAGGTCGAACCCGCCCCCCGCCCCCCGGAACACGTGGGCGAAGTGCAGCTCCCAGTGGAAAAAGCCGTGTCCGTCCTCCGCCTTTATGTCCCGCTCCGTGGTGCCCGCGATGTCCTCGACCGTGTTCAACCACGGGTAGCGGAACGGCAGGAGCGCCGCCGGGCGCATGCCGAGGAAGCCCTCCAGGCGGTCCTCCACGTCGGCCAGCAGCTCCAGCGCCTCGTCGGGGCTCAGCTTGTCGATGCCGGAGAGCAGCGACTGCTCGGGCATGTCGGCCTTGCCCAGCAGGCTCTCCAGGAAGTCCAGCCAGTCGCCGAGGCTCTGGAGGGGGACCGTCGTCCGTTCCTGCGGGCGGTTGCCCGCCTTGCGAGCGGCCGGGGCGCTCCGCCTGCCCGGGCCGGAGGCCAGGCCCTCGCCGAGTTCCTCCTGCTCCCCGTCCAGATCGTCGAACAAGCCGGCCGTCCGCCACACCTGGTCCCCCGGCGCGGGGCCGGACGGAGGCTCGGCAGGCGCCACCGGGGCGGCAGGCCGCGCCGCCCCGCCCAGCATCCCCGGCACCGACGCCTCATCCACGAGGGCGCCGCCCGCCGCGTACTCCGGAGCCGTGCCGTCGAGCAGGCCGACCTTGTCCAGCGGCCAGAACCACAGCGCGCACCAGGCGTCCATGACGGTCTTCAGCCGCCAGTACGGCGTGCCGTGCCGGGTGAGGTCGTCGAGGACCTTCTGCTTGTCCTCCGCCTCCTCCGACTGCTCCAGCCAGTCCGCGCCCCACACGTCGATGCGGCGGGACACCGCACGCTCGGAGAGTTCGAGGCGGATCGCGACCAGCGACCACAGGAACTCGGCGCGGCGGGCCACGCCCTGGAGGCGGTGCAGCTCGGTCTTGTCGGCGGCTTTGCGCCAGCGTTCGTAGCGCTTGCGCCGGGCCTCGTCGGTCTCGTCGCCGCGCTCCTGGAAGGGCTTGGGGCCCTTCGGGGCCTTCTGGACGCCCTTGCGCCACTTGCCCAGCGCCTTGGCCTCCTCCTCCGCGAGCTTCTTCGCCTCGGACTCGCCGGCGACCGCGCCCCAGCCGATCGCGGGCAGCAGGAACTGGTGGACCGCGCCCTCGGGCAGCGGGCCGTCCCGGAACGGCAGGTCCTTCGGCGGCAGGGTGTTCTTCTTCGCCAGCCACCCGCCGCCCGGCAGAGCGTCGGCCCCGTAGACCTTGCGGCCCGCGCCGATGAGCGAGTTGCCGCGCCGCAGGTGGAGGCCGAACCAGGGGGCCCGCATGCCGGGGTGCATGGAGTTGAGCCAGAGGGAGACCTCGGCGAGTTCCACCGCCGTGGCGTTGAGGTCGACGCCGTAGGCGTTGTGCAGGGCGATGTACGCCTTGGCCTTCTGGAGCTCGATCTGGCGCAGCTCGGGGTCCACCCGGCGGCCCAACTCACTCTCGCGGCGCCGCAGGTACTCGGCGGCGACCTGGTCGATGGCCTCGTTGAGGAAGGCGCCCGAGCCGAGGGCCGGCTCGCAGATCTTCCATTCCAGGAGCTCCCGCGCCGGGGTCGTGGTCCCGTCCTGGTCGAGGCGGTGCCGGAGGGCGAGCTCAACCGTGACCTCGGTGAGGGACTTCGGCGTGTAGTAGGAGGCGGAGGTCTGGCGGTCGCGGCCGGCCAGCCGGTACACGAAGGAACCCCTGGGGTGGACCACCCGCTCCGGGCGGCCGGTCTCCTCGTTCGTCCGCTTCACGAAGACGTCGTCGTCGTACTCCGAGGCACGGGACTGCGGGACCATCCAACTGCCGCCCGAGGGGTCGCCGCCCTTGGCGACCTCGTACAGGTCCTCCTCGGCGATGAACCCGGTGTAGGACATCAGGCCCTCGTACACCGCGCCGAGCTGGTTGATGCCGAGCTGGGCGTACGAGATGAAGCCGCCGCGCTCGCGCCCCTTGCCCTTGGTGAGCATCAGGCGGCGCAGCACCTTGTGCAGGGTCTCGTTGCGCAGCCGGGTGTCCAGGAAGGGGCGGCGCGTCTCCCCCTCGCCGCCTCGGTACGCCGGGTTCTCGATCTGGTCGTCCGAGATGAGGCGGACGGCCTCCTTGGTGAACAGTTCGGAGCGCAGGGCCTCGAAGCGCAGGCCGGCGCTGGTGCTGCGGGCGGCGGCGCGGCGGGCGCGGTCGGCCTCGCGGACCCGCTCGGTGTACTCGGCCTGAGTGATCGTGCCGGCGGCGAGCGGCTCCGCCGCCTCGCGCTCGGCCTGCGCCGCCTCCCGGGCCGCCGCCTCGGCCACGAGGTCCTCGGGCTCGGTGCCGTAGCGGCGGTGGCCGTTCTCGACCTTGTCGAAGAGCAGGTCGAGCGATTCGTACAGGTGGAAGCCGCGCCGGGAGCGCTCGCCGACGAGGTCGCGCAGGACGAGGTCGCCGAGGCGCTGGAGGCCGTAGCCCTGCTCGTACTCCGGGTAGTCGGAGGGCAGGATGCCGAGAGTGGGGCTGGCCTCCGCGTACAGCAGGAACAGGATGCGGTACAGGTAGCGCAGCGACTCGCGGCTGAGTTCCTTGGCGAGGCGGGCCGGGTCGTCCAGGTCGGCGGGGGTGACGCCGTTCTCCGGTTCGCACAGGCGGTCCAGGACCTCGTTGGCGATCCACTCGACGCTCAGGCGCAGGCCCTCGCGGAGCTCGGTGGAGACGCCGACGGCGTGCTTGGCGGACCGGTCGAGGAAGGCGGCGAGCGGCGCGGTGCCGCCCTCGGCGGGGACGCGTAGCGCGTCGGCGCCGAACAACGCCGCCAGAGTATCGAGTTCGCCGCCGTGGCGGTCGTCGCGGCGGTGCAGGGCGGCGTCGAGGTCGGCCGCGAGATAGCGGCCTTCGGGCCAGCTGAGGCGGTCGGCGAGGACGATGACGCCGCCGACGAGCAGGAGGACGTGGCGCGGGGGCGCGTCGCAGGTGAAGAGGAAGTCGGTGAGGGCCTTGGCGTCCGTGAGGTCGGGTGCCGAGGTCTCCGTCTCCACCGGGTGCAGCAGGCGGCCGGCGCCGTCCGGGTCGAGAGCGGCGTCGGGTTCGGTGGTCCAGCCGCAGGCGACCGCGTACAGGCCGGGTTCGGCGTGGAGGACCTGGACGGCGTACTCCCGGTCGGCGCGGTGCACGGTCGCGGTCTGCTCGTGGGCGTCGGTGTATCCGAGGGCACGCAGGGTGTCGAGGTGGCTCTCGGTGAACCGCTTCCGCCACCCTTCGGGTTCGAGGGCGTCGGGTTCGGCGAGCGCCGCCGCGTCCTGGGCGAGCGCGGCGCGGCCCGCGAAGTAGGGCCCGTGCAGGGCGCGCAGGCCCTCGCGGGGGGTGCGGACACGCGGCGGTACGGAGTCGCGGCCGAGGCCCTGGCGGGCGGCGTCGGCGACGGCGTCGGCGTGGCGCCGGCGTTCGGCCTCCTCGAAGGCCGCCCAGCGGGTGAGGAGGCCGTCCTTCGCCTTGAGATCCTTGGGGAGGACCTCGGCGAGGTAGTGCGGCGAGAGGTAGTCACCGTGGTTGACCAGCGAGTCGTACGTCACGTCAGTTCTCCGCCTGGGCGTCGGACGGGTGGGCGGCGTCGGATGCGGGGGGCGCGACCGGGGAGGTGTCCTCGGGGGGCGCGACCGGGGAGGTGTCCTCGGGGGCCGCCGTGCCCGCGCCGGGGGCGTCCGGTGCGCCGGGTCGGTCGAGGACGGCGAGGACCCTCAGCAGGGGACGGCCTGTGGTGTGCAACTGGTCGAGGAGCCGGGCCAGTTCGTCGGCGGTCTCCTCGACAGCGCGCTCGCGGCGGCCGGTGACGCCGGGCAGCAGCGAGTCGGCGCGCCAGCGTGCGACGTGCTCGCGGTACGCGGCGAGCGGTCCGCTGATCTGCTCCTCCCACGCGGCCCTGCCCGCGTCCAGGTGGTCCCGGGCGGCGGCGACGGCGGCCGGGACGAGATCCTGGAGCCGGTCCAGGTCGCGCGGGTCGCCGGTGCGGGCGAGCCGCGGGCCGACCTTCGCGTCGCGCAGCGCGTCGGCCATGGAACGCACCTCGGGCGTGCCGGTGCCGTCGGGCCGGATGCCGGTCACGGCCATCCAGCGGACCACGGTCGGGCGGCCGAGGGCGTTGGAGTGGATGCCCTGCACGAGGAATACCGGGCCGTCGACGTGGGGCGTGGTGATGACCGGGGCTTCTTGCCGCCCGAACTCGACGAGGACCTTGTCCGTCAGCCACTCCACCACCGGGTGGATGTCGGTGAGGAAGGAGACGTCCGGCCACATCGTGGTGCTGCTGTCCCGGGCCTCGGTGAGTTTGCGCTGCGCGAGGGCGCGGTCGAAGGTGACCAGCATCCGCTCGGCGACCCGCTGCTCCCTGAGGTAGGAGGGCGGCAGGGCCTTGAGGCGGTGGAGCAGGTCGGGGGCCAGGGCCGGCGAGAGGGAGAAGTAGGTGCCGCCCTGGCTGTCGGTGCCCGCCGCCAGTCCGATCAGGTCCTCGGCGCGCTCCTCGTACACCTCGTCGAGGGCGGTGGCGACGAAGTCGGCCGTGTCGCCGTCGAAGAGCGAGATCAGCTCGGCGCGGGCGGGCAGTTCCTGCTGGGTGATCGTGTCCACCTGGCCGAACAGGTCGGCGAGAGCCGTGTCCTCGGCGGGGGCGGACTCCAGGAACTCCTCGACCGTGCCGCCCCGCACCAGTTCCTTGATGAGCCGGCGTTCTTCCTCCTCGGCCCGGTAGAGACCGGAGACGGCCTCGGCCGTGCCGTCCAGCTTGTGCGCCTCCTCCTCGCGCAGCAGCAGCTTCTCGGCCACCGTGCGGTCGTCCTTCGCACCGGGGACGGCCGAGGTGAGGATCAGCGCGTGGAACCGGGGCTCGTGCTTCTGGCCGTAGCGGTCGATACGGCCGTTGCGCTGCTCGATGCGGATCAGCGACCAGGGGATGTCGTAGTGGACGAGGTGGTGGCACTGCCGGTGCAGGTTGACGCCCTCGGAGGCCACGTCGCCGGTGAACAGCAGCCGGACCGGGGTGTCGGCGAGGCCGAACACCTCAAGGACCGTGCCCTGCTCGTCGTCGCTGAGGCCGCCGTGCATTACGGCCACGGCCTTCGACGTGCCGTCGGCCCCGACCGGGAAGCCCAGGCGGGCGGGCACGACCTCGGCGAGCCAGGTCAATGTGCGGACACGTTCGGAGAAGACCACGGCCCGCGTGGTCGACCCGGGGCCGACGCCGATCTCCCTGAGCTGGGCGACGAGGGCGTCCAGCTTGGCGGAGTCGCCGGGCGCGGTGCCGTCGCCCATGCCGGAGACGATCTCCCTGAGCCGGGCCAGGGCGGCCTGCTCGGTGGCGATGGCCGGATCAGGCCGCAGCCCCTTCTCCTCGGCCTTGCGGACCCGGTCGGTGAGGGAGGCGATGCGGTTGTCGACCGTCTCCCCCAGGGCGACGTGCGAGGACAGGAACGTCTTGAGTAGGTTGTAGGCGAAGACCGGTTCGACGGCGACCGACACCGGCTCCTCGTCGGCCGTGCCGAACTCCGTGCTCGTGGGCGGGGCGGGGATCCAGTGCTCGGCCAGTTCGGCGAAGACCCGTTCCTCCGCCTCGGTGGCCGCACAGTGCAGGGAGACGGTCGGGCCCCGGTCCGGCCATTCGGTGCCCATCTCGTCCCGGACCTCGGGGCTGATCTTGGTGCGCCGGATGTAGAGGTGACCGAGGTCCTCCGCCGGGTCGTAGTGGTCGCGGTCGGCGATGGCGGCCGGGTCGAGGAGGGAGATCAGGTCGGCGAAGGACCGCTTGTCGCCGTTGTGCGGGGTGGCGCTGGCGAGCAGCAGGGCGTCCGTGCGCGGGGCGAGGATCTCGGCGAGGGCGCGGCGCTGGCTGCCCGGGTTGATCAGATTGTGGGACTCATCGATGACGACGGCGTCCCAGCGGATCCGCTCCAGGTGGTGCCGGTACTGCCCGATGTTCTTGAGGGTGTCCACGGAGATGATCACTCGCTTGTAGTGCGTGAACGGGTTCCGCCCTGCGGGAAGCTCACGCTGGACGCGCTGGATGCCGAGCGAGTCGAGCCGTACGAGCGGGATGGAGAAACGGGTCCACAGCTCGTGCTGGAATTGCTCAAGGATGCTCTGCGGGGTCACGACCAGGATGCGCTCGCCGCGGCCGCGGCGGATGAGCTCGGCGAGAGTCAGGCCGATCTCCAGGGTCTTGCCGAGGCCGACGACATCGGCGATCAGGACCCGCGGGCGGAGGTTGCGCATGGACAGGGCGAGCTCGGCGGGACGCTGCTGGTAGACGAGCGGGTCCAGCAGGAAGCGGTCGGCGAGCGCCAGGCCGCGCTCGGACTGGGGCAGCGGCGTCTTACGCAGGACGGCTTCGAGGAACAGGCGGCTGCGCCGGAAGTACGAGGAGGTGTCGGGCACGAGGCGGGTCTTCTCCGGGTCGAGGAGTTCCACCGTGTCGATCCCGCTGAAGAAGACGGCCTCCTCGTCCCGGACGAACTCCGAGACGCCCACCGCCTCGATCCGTTCCCCGTCGTGGTCGGTCGTGGTGGTGTTGCGGACCAGCCACTCCTCGTCCCGTACGAGGATCTGCGCCCCCGGCGGGAACCGGGTCCCCTCCTGCGTCGCCCCCTGGTCGGTCACGCGCGGTCCCTTCGTCTTCCCGTGTGTCGTCGCTGTCGCCCCCGCAAGTCTGTCACGGGGAGAAAGGGGGACGTACGGGATCGGGCACGATGACGCGCCTGCTCAGAAGCGGGCCTCGCGGGCGTACCCGGCACGGATCCGCTCGGCGATCCTCAGGGGCGCGGAGAGGCGGACGGCGGTCACCCCGCCGCGCGAGCGCGGAGGGGTGACCGCCCGCGCGGGCGAGGAGTGCTGGGAGCCGGAGGCGCCGTCGTCCGGATCGTCGGCGTCGGGGTCCTTCTCCGCGGGGCGCTGCCCGGTCCCCGCGAACCCGGCCAGGTCCGTGTGCTCGTCGTCCTCGGCCGCCGCCACGTCGATGACGACGGGCGTGTAGACGGGTGTGCCGGCTCCCGCCCGGGGCTCGGGAACCGGTGCGGGCACCTGGGGCACGCTGATCTCGGGCGCCAGGCCGGTGAGGCGACGCTTGGCCTGGAGGGCGGTCAGGCCCTGGTCACGGATGACGCGCACCAGTCGGTCAGTGACCTCGGGCAGGGTCGGCCGGGCGTCCGGGTCCGGTGCCAGCATGTCCGTGATCAGCGGCACGAGCTCCGGTGGGACGTCCGTCAGATCGGGAGGGGTCGCAGGATCGTCGATCTTCAGGGCGACGGCCTGCCACGTCGGCCCCTCGTACGGGTAGTGCCCGGTCGCGGCGAAGAGCAGCACCGCTCCCAGCGCGTACACGTCGGCGGGCCGGTCCAGCCGGTGCTCGCCCCGGGCCTGCTCCGGAGGCATGCACAGAACGCTCCCGACGACGAAGCCGGTGGCCGTCAGGGTGGTACGGCGTTCCGCGAGCACGGCGAGACCGAAGTCGATCAACTTGGGGCCGTAGGGGGAGAGCAGGATGTTCTGCGGCTTCAGGTCGCGGTGGAGCAGTCCCGCGTCGTGGACCGTGCCCAGTCCCTCCGCCAGCAGCGCGCCGAGACTGGCGGTCTCGACCAGCGGCAGCGGCCCCTGCCCAGCGACCAGGGTGCGCAGATCGGGGCCGGGGACGTACTCGACCGCGAGCCACGGCTGGTCGGCGTCCGCGTCGGCGCCGACGAAGGCCGCGACGAAGGGGCCGTAGACCGTGCGCAGGCTCTCCACCTCGGACAGGAAGCGCGCCCGGGTGTCCTCGTCGAGCACGGAGGGCTTGATGACCTTGACGGCGGCCTGGTGACCGGCGGCGGACTCACCGAGGAACACCTCGCCCATGCCGCCGGAACCGATCCGGCAGACGAGGGTGAAGCCCCCGATCTCCTTCGGGTCGTCGTCCCTCAGTGGTTCCACTCCGCCACGCCTTCCCCCTTGTAGACGCCCTACAGCCCCCGAACAGGAACACAACTCCGCCCGGCGACAGAAGTGTAGGCAAGTTCAACACCCCAGTGCGCCGCTCCAAGGGACCATCATTCGCCCCGCCGGGTGGGCGCGGAGCAAAAGTCAGTCTCAGCAAGGTCCATGGATCCGCAGAGAATCTCCGTGTATTGCAGGACCTCGCGCCCCAGCGCATGCGCTGGGGCGCCTTGATTTCGTTCCGGGTGAGACGACCACTGACAACGGGCCTTCCAAGACGTGTGCGACCTCGTCCGGACGCCTCGCACCACCACAGCGTGAACAGGTTGACCACCGGTCTGTGATCCTCCCCCAAGCCGAAGCCCCGCCGACACGACGAAGCACTTCTCGGCGCAGGCCAGGCTCTCGTCAGTACACGCCCCAGCACGGGCGCACTCATCCCATCCAGCACGAATCCAGCACGGTAGCGGTGAGCAGGGGTGATGACAGGTGACGACAGGAAATCCAGCACCTATCCAGCACGGTAAAAATCAAGGGGCCTGACCCCGAAGAGCCAGACCCCATTTGACCTGTATGTTTGCCAGATCAGTGAAGTGGTGGTATGTCACCCGCTACACATTGAACCGGAACTCCACCACGTCCCCGTCCTGCATGACGTAGTCCTTGCCTTCCATGCGGGCCTTGCCGGCGGCGCGGGCTTCGGTTACGGAGCCGGTTTCGACGAGGTCGGTGAAGGAGATGACCTCGGCCTTGATGAAGCCCTTCTGGAAGTCGGTGTGGATGACGCCGGCGGCCTCGGGGGCGGTGGCGCCCTGCTTGATGGTCCAGGCGCGGGTTTCCTTGGGGCCGGCGGTCAGGTAGGTCTGCAGGCCGAGGGTGCGGAAGCCGACGTGGGCGAGGGTGGCCAGGCCCGGCTCCTCCTGGCCGACGGACTGGAGGAGTTCCAGGGCCTCCTCGTCGTCCAGTTCGGCGAGGTCGGCCTCCAGCTTGGCGTTGAGGAAGATCGCCTCGGCGGGTGCGACCAGGGCGCGCTGCTCGTTCTTGAAGTCCTCGTCGGTCAGCTCCTCCTCGTCCACGTTGAAGACGTAGAGGAACGGCTTGGTGGTGAGGAGGTGCAGGTCGTGCAGGAGCGCGGTCTTCTCGGTGCCCTGGGCGTAGCCCGCGGCGAAGAGGGTGCGGCCCTCCTCCAGGATGGCCTGGGCCTCCTCGACGGCCTTGACCTTGGGGGCGATGTCCTTCTTGATGCGCGATTCCTTCTGGAGGCGCGGGAGGACCTTCTCGATGGTCTGGAGGTCGGCAAGGATCAGCTCGGTGTTGATGGTCTCGATGTCGTCCTTGGGCGAGACCTTGCCGTCGACGTGGACGACGTTCTCGTCCTTGAACGCGCGGATGACCTGGCAGATGGCGTCCGACTCGCGGATGTTGGCGAGGAACTTGTTGCCCAGGCCCTCGCCCTCGGAGGCGCCCCGGACGATGCCCGCGATGTCCACGAAGTCGACGGTGGCCGGGAGCACCCGCGCGGAGCCGAAGATCTCGGCGAGCTTGGCGAGGCGGGGGTCGGGGACGCCCACCACGCCGACGTTCGGCTCGATGGTGGCGAACGGGTAGTTGGCCGCCAGCACGTCGTTCTTGGTCAGGGCGTTGAACAGGGTCGACTTGCCGACGTTGGGCAGACCGACGATTCCGATCGTGAGCGACACGGTGGCGACTTCCCGGAGCTGGAGGTGGTGGGCGGTGGGGGCGGCCGGCCCCGGGAGCGGTCCGGGCGGGCCGGGCCTGGCCTGGGACGGCCGATCCACCAGTCTACGGGGTGAGAGGGCCCGCCCTCGGGGGCGGCGGGTGCCTGCCCTCGGGTCCGGCAGCCGCCGGACGGGGCGCGCGCCCCCGGAGACCGGCGCGCGGCCTCCCCGGTGCCCCTCGCCGTGCCCCCGGCCGCCGAACGGCGGCCCCAAGGTAGGTCAAAGTGCGTGTCCTGTGACCTATTTATCCCACTTAGCGGCCTACCGTGGCCGGGTGGAGCACGACGTGGAACAAGACGTGGAGCAACGCGAGGCGCGCGGGTCCCGGTACGGGCGGGCGCGCGGCGGCGGCGCGGAGGCGGGGTGGGACGCCCGGCTGCCGCGCCCCGCGGAGGCCGTGGCCCCCGACCCCGACGACGCCTTCCTGTCCGCGATGCGGGCCTCCGGTTACGCCTCCGTACCGGCCGGTACGGAGGTCACCGCGCGCGGTTACGCCCCGGACACCGGACCGACCCCGGCCGAATTCCGGGCCCCGGCCCGCCACACGGCGGGCGTCCCGGCGGGCGCGGGCCTCCCGGCGGGCGCGGACGGCCGGATGCCGCGGCCGGGCCCCGGCCCCCTGGGCGGCGGCCCCCCGGCCCCCGGCGACGAGGTCGCGGCCGTCTACCGGGCCGGCCCCCGCCGCCCCCCGGCGCCCGCCCCCGTGGCCGGCCTCCTCCGCCGGCTGCCGGCCGCCAAGCTGACCGGCCTGGGCTGCGGGCTGCTGGCCACCCTCGCGCTGCTCGTACTCGGCTTCCTGGACCGCTGGCTGCTGGACGGCGCGCAGACCGCGTACGGGGTCGGCTTCCTGCTGGTCAGCGTCGCGGCCGGGGTGTGGGTGCGGCCGTACGACCTGATCGCCGCGCCGGTCGCGCTGCCGATCGCGTTCGCCGTGGGCGCGCTCCCGGTGCAGCACGGTCCGGCGGGCTTCACCGGGCTGCTGATCGGTGTGTTCACCGTCCTGGCGCTGAACGCCGGCTGGCTCTACGGCGGCACGCTGGTCTGCGCGCTGCTCGTCCTCGTCCGCAAGGCGCTGCTCATCGCCCGGCGTCGGGCCAGCCGACCGCTGAGTCGGCAGCGGAGCGCGGGGCCCGGTCCGCGGGCGGCGGCCCCACGGGCGGACGGGCAGCCGGCGGCCCCGGCTCCGGACCGGTCGCGGCCGGGGAACCGTCCCCGGCAGGTGGCGCGCCAGCCCGAGCGGCATGCGCGGCCATCGCGGCACCCACAATCCCCGCGCCGTTCTGAAGCCGCGCCGGTACGATCTCGGCCCTGATGCCCTCGATCAGCGGCAGGAACTTCTCCGCCTTGCGGCTCACCCCGCCGCCGATCACGAACAGCGAGGGCGAGAAGAGCATCTCGACGTGGGCGAGGTACTTCTGGACCCGGCGCGCCCAGCGCTGCCAGCTCAGCTCCTCGTCCTCCTTGACCTTGCTGGACGCGCGCTTCTCGGCCTCGTGGCCGTTCAGCTCCAGGTGGCCCAGCTCGGTGTTGGGCAGCAGCCGGCCGTCGGTGAAGACGGCGCTGCCGATGCCGGTGCCGAAGGTGAGCAGGATGACCGTGCCGGTGCGGCCGGCGCCGGCGCCGTAGCGCATCTCGGCCAGGCCGGCCGCGTCCGCGTCGTTGAGCAGCGCGACCGGGTGGCCGGCGGCGGCTTCGCCGAGCCGGTCGGCGAGCAGCGCGGCGATGTCCAGGCCGATCCAGTCCTTGTCGACATTGGCGGCGGTGCGGGCGGTGCCGGCCGTGACCACACCGGGGAACGTCACGCCGATCGGGCCCCGCCAGCCGAAGTGGTCGACGACCGCCCGGACGCCGTCGGCGACCGCCGCGGGGGTGGCCGGGTGCGGGGTGAGCACCTTGTGGCGCTCCTCGGCCAGTACGCCGTGCTCCAGATCCACCGGTGCGCCCTTGATGCCGGAACCGCCGATGTCCACGCCGAAGACCCTCATGGGAAAAGGCTAGGACCCCGGTCCGCCCGCCGCCCCCGGTATGGCGGAGACAGGCGGGCGGATTCCGGCGGTTGCGGGGAGACGGCTACTTCGGAGAGGGCGGCGGCGCGGCCGGGTCAGCTCTCGCCGACCGCCCGGGCCGCCTCGGCGCGCAGGTCCCGGCGCAGCTCCTTGGGCAGCGAGAAGGCGATGGACTCCTCGGCGGCGGTGACCGTCTCGACGTCCTCGTAGCCGCGGGCGGCGAGCCATTCCAGGACGCCGTCGACCAGGATCTCGGGGACCGAGGCGCCGGAGGTGACGCCGACCGTGGCCACGCCGTCCAGCCACGCCTCCTCGATCTCGTCGGCGTAGTCGACCAGGTAGGACGCCTTCGCGCCGGCGCCGAGGGCGACCTCGACCAGCCGCTTGGAGTTCGAGGAGTTGCGGGAGCCGACGACGATGACGAGGTCGGCCTGGGCGCCCATCTGCTTGACGGCCTGCTGGCGGTTCTGGGTGGCGTAGCAGATGTCGTCGCTGGGCGGGGAGAGGAGGTTGGGGAAGCGGCCCTTGAGGGCGTCGACGGTCTCCATGGTCTCGTCCACGGAGAGCGTGGTCTGGGAGAGCCAGACGACCTTGTCCGGGTCGCGGACCTCGACGTTGGCGACGTCCTTGGGGCCGTCGACGAGCTGGATGTGCTCGGGGGCCTCGCCGCTGGTGCCGATGACCTCCTCGTGGCCCTCGTGGCCGATCAGGAGGATGTCGTAGTCCTCCTTGGCGAACCGGACGGCCTCCTTGTGGACCTTGGTGACCAGCGGGCAGGTCGCGTCGATGGTGGCGAGCTTGCCGCGCTCGGCCTCCTCGTGGACGACGGGGGCGACGCCGTGCGCGGAGAAGATGACGATGTTGCCCTCGGGCACCTCCTCCGTCTCCTCGACGAAGATCGCGCCCTTCTTCTCCAGGGTCTTCACCACGTACTTGTTGTGGACGATCTCGTGGCGTACGTAGACGGGGGCGCCGTACTGCTCGAGGGCCTTCTCGACGGCGATCACGGCGCGGTCCACGCCCGCGCAGTAGCCGCGGGGGGCGGCGAGGAGGACCTTGCGGCTGGGCTGCGCAGCGGGGGAAGCAGACATGCGTCCCATCGTAAGGCCGTGGCCGTGCCGGGGTTGATCGCGGCGGTGGCCCAGACTGGTGGGGAGCACGGGCGAAGGAGGCGGGATGCCGGGCACGGTCGGCACGGCCCTCGGTGACCAGGCGCGCGGCGGCACCGGGGCGCTGCGGCGGACGCTGTCGTTCCGGGACCTGGTCGTCTACGGGCTGCTGTTCATCGCCCCGATGGCGCCGGTGGGGATCTTCGGGACCCTCCAGGCCGCCTCGCACGGCGCGGTGGCGCTGGTCTACGTGGTGGCGACGCTGGCGATGGCCTTCACCGCGTACTCGTACGCGCAGATGGTGCGGGTGGCCCCGGAGGCGGGGTCGGTCTATACGTACGCGCGGGCCGGGCTGGGGCGGGGCGCGGGGTTCGTCGCCGGGTGGATGGCGATGCTGGACTACCTCCTGATCCCGGCGGTGGCGTACCTCTTCTCCGGGATCGCGCTGCACGCGCTGGTGCCGCAGGTGCCGCAGTGGGTGTGGACGGCGGCCGCGGTGGTGGTCACCACGCTGCTGAATCTCTGGGGCGTGCGGACGGCGGCAATGGCCGGGTTCGCGGTGCTGGCGCTGGAGATCGCGGTGCTGGCGGTCTTCGTGGTGGCGGCGGTGTGGGCGCTGGCGGCGCACGGGGCGCAGCGGGGGTGGGCGGTGCCGCTGACCGGGGAGGGCGGCTTCTCGGTGGCGGCGGTGCTGGGCGCGGTGTCGGTGGCGGTGCTGTCGTATCTCGGCTTCGACGCGATCGCGTCGTTCGCGGAGGAGGCGTCCGGGGGGTCGCGGCTGGTGGGCCGGGCGGTGGTGGTGTGCCTGGTGGTGGCCGGGGTGCTGTTCGCCGCGCAGACGTATCTGGCGGCGCTGCTGGCCCCGATGAGCGCCGCCGAACTGGCCGCGAAGCCGGGTGAGCAGGGCGCGGCCTTCTATACGACGGTGGACGCGGCGGTGGGCGGCTGGCTGCACGATCTGGTGGCGGTGAGCAAGGCGGTGGGGGCGGCGTTCGCGGCGCTGGCCGGGCAGGCGGCGGCCGGGCGGCTGCTGTTCGCGATGGCCCGGGACCGGCGGCTGCCGGGGGCGATCGCGAAGGTGGACGCGGGCAGCGGGGTGCCGCGCCGGGCGCTGCTGGGGGCGGCGGCGGTGACGCTGGTGGCGGCGGTCTGGGCGGCCACCCGGGACGACGGTCTGGACCAGCTGTCGTCGATCGTGAACGTCGGCGCGCTGACCGCGTTCGCGCTGCTGCACGCCTCGGTGATCGGCTGGTTCCGCTTCCGGGGGCGGGGTGCGGGGGCGGGGCTTCCGGGTGCTACGGGTGCGACGCGTCCTACGGGTGCGACGGATCCGACGGGTCCTACGGGTACGACGGGACTGGTGCGGCATGTGGTGGTGCCGCTGGTGGGGCTGGCGGTGGTGCTCGCGGTGGTCGCCGAGGCGTCGCCGGTGGCGCAGGCGGTGGGCGGTGGGTGGTTGCTGGTGGGGTTGGTGGTGCTGGCGGTGCAGTACGGGCGGGGGCGCGGGGGTGGGGCGGGGCCGGGCGTGCGCGGCTGAGGGATCCCGGGCGCGAGCGGGCCGCCCCCGCCGGCAGCGACCGGCACCATCGGCGCCCGGCACCGTCAGCGGGCCGCCACTGTCAGTGGTCGCCGTTAGTCTCGCTCGTATGGCTGTCTCTACGTCTCCGGAAGCGCCGATCCCGGTCGGCGAGGTGTCCCGGCTCATCGGCGGGTGGATCGACCGGCTCGGCGCGGTGTGGGTCGAGGGGCAGATCACCCAGCTCTCCCGGCGGCCGGGCGCGGGCGTGGTGTTCCTGACGCTGCGCGACCCCTCGTACGACATCTCGGTGAGCGTGACGTGCTACCGCCAGGTCTTCGACAAGGTCGCCGAGGTGGTGACCGAGGGCGCCCGGGTCGTGGTGCACGCCAAGCCGGAGTGGTACGCCCCGCGCGGCCAGCTCTCGCTGCGGGCCGCCGAGATCCGCCCGGTGGGCGTCGGGGAGCTGCTGGCCAGGCTGGAGCAGCTGAAGCGGTCGCTGACCGCCGAGGGGCTGTTCGCGGCCGAGCGCAAGCGGCCGCTGCCGTTCCTGCCGCAGCTGATCGGCCTGGTCTGCGGCCGGGCCAGCGCCGCCGAGCGCGATGTGCTGGAGAACGCCCGGCACCGCTGGCCCGCCGTCCGCTTCGAGGTGCGCAACGTCCCGGTCCAGGGCGTGCACGCGGTCCCCCAGGTGATCGCGGCGGTCCAGGAGCTGGACGCGCTGCCCGAGGTGGACGTGATCATCGTGGCACGCGGCGGCGGCAGCGTGGAGGATCTGCTGCCGTTCTCCGACGAGCAGCTGGTCCGGGCGGTGGCGGAGGTCCGCACCCCGGTGGTCTCGGCGATCGGGCACGAACCGGACAGCCCGCTGCTGGATCTCGTCGCCGATCTGCGGGCCTCGACGCCCACCGACGCGGCGAAGAAGGTGGTGCCCGACGTGGGCGAGGAGCTGGCCCGGGTGCACCAGCTGCGGGAGCGGGCCCGGCGCGCGCTCGGCGGTTTCCTGGACCGCGAGGAGCGGGGCCTGACGGCCGCGCTGCACCGCCCGTCGATGCAGTATCCGCAGCGGATGGTGGAGGAGCGCGAGGAGCAGGTCACCGCCCTGCTGGAGCGCGGCCGGCGGACGCTGGGCCATCTGCTGGACCGCGCCGACTCCGAGCTGGTGCACACCCTCGCGCGGGTGGTGGCGCTCTCCCCCAAGGCCACGCTCCAGCGCGGTTACGCGGTCCTCCAGAAGCCGGACGGCACGGCCGTACGGGACCCGTCCGAGGTGGCGGTGGACGAGGAGCTGCGGGCCAGGGTGGCCGAGGGCGGTTTCCGGGTGCGGGTGGCCGCGGTCCCGGGCGCCGGCCGGTCCGGGGCGGACGGGCCGGATCGGGCGGACTCCTAGGGTGGGAGGCAGAGCGAAGGTGGAAGACGTGGCGAACGTGGCGACGACCGGTGACGAGGGAGACATGGCGAAGACGGCGGACGCGGTGGACGGAGCGGCGGACGGGGCTCCGGCGGAGTCCGCCCTCGGCTACGAGCAGGCGCGGGACGAGCTGATCGACGTCGTCCGCCGCCTGGAGGCGGGCGGGACGACGCTGGAGGAGTCGCTGGCCCTCTGGGAGCGCGGCGAGGAGCTGGCGAAGGTGTGCCGCCGCTGGCTGGACGGCGCCCGGGCGCGGCTGGACGCGGCGCTGGCCGAGGTCTCGGTGGAGGGCGCGGAGGCGGAGCGGGCCTGAGCGGCGGGCGGGGCCGGGGCCGGGCGGGCCGGGTCCGGCTGACTGCCGGACGGGCCCGACCCTGCGGCCAAGGGCAGGGGCCTCAACTCCCCACCCGGAAACGCCTTTTCGCATACCGAAAAGCCGCTACCATTCTGTGAACCCCCTCACAGTTTCCACCCGTTAGTTGAAACTTAATCTATCCGGGTTAGAGTGGTTCGCGTAGACAGCGCACTCTTCGGAAGTACCCACGAAGTACCGGACGAAGAACCGCGCCCATAACCGCACGAACCCACCCGAGCCCCGAGGTGCCCCTGATGTCTCTCGCCCTTGACGCCGCCGCCCAGGACCTCCTGTTCCGCGAGGCCCAGACCGCCAACACCTTCACGGACGAGCCGGTGACGGACGAGCAGGTCCAGGCCATCTACGACCTGGTGAAGTACGCCCCGACCGCGTTCAACCAGTCGCCGCTGCGGATCACCCTGGTCCGTTCCGAGGACGCCCGCAAGCGCCTGGTCGCGCACGCCATGGGCGCCAACGGCCCGAAGACCCTGGCCGCGCCGCTGACCGTGATCCTCTCGGTGGACCTGGACTTCCACGAGAAGCTGCCGCAGCTCTTCCCGCACGCCCCGGGCATCAAGGACGCCTACTTCTCCGAGGCCGCGGTCCGCGAGGTCGCCGGCACCCAGAACGCCACCCTCCAGGCCGGCTACTTCATCCTCGGCATCCGCGCGGCCGGCCTGGCCGCCGGCCCGATGACCGGCTTCGACTTCGGCGCCGTCGACAAGGAGTTCTTCGGCGACGGCAAGCAGAAGTCGTTCCTGGTGATCAACCTCGGCAAGCCGGGCCCGGACGCCTTCTTCCCGCGCGCCCCGCGCCTCTCCTTCGACGAGGCCGCGACCACCGTCTGAGCCGGCACGGCACGCACAGCACGAGGCCGCCGCACCCACCCGGGTGCGGCGGCCTCCGCCGTGCGTGGAGGGACGGGCTCAGCCCTTCTTCGCCACCAGCGCCCCCGCCAGCTCCGCCAGCCGCCCGTACGGCGCGGTGCCGGTGACGACCGTGGTCACCCCGGGCTCCTGGAGGACCAGCGCGCGGTAGGTGTCGCCCTTGTAGCGGTCCCACTTCTTGCCGCCGATGGCCTGCTGGCCGTCAACCTTCTGCGCGCCCAGCGTGACGTCCTGGACGAACTGCTTCGCGGGCGCGTCGCTCTGCTCCACGGCCGCGTACTCCTGCTCCGGGTCGAGCATGCCCAGGTGCCAGGCGCCGCCCTTGCCGTCGCTGGTCGCCTTGTACGACACCGAGGTCGGCCGCCAGCCCTTGGGCAGCCCCTCGGGCGCGGCGACCGGGTACGGGGCGGCGCGCCGGGCGGTGATGATCGCGACCCGGGTGTCCGCGGTCTTGACCGCGCTCTTCTCCGCGCTCGCACTGTCGTCGTGCGGGATGAAGAAGTAGATCGCCCCGACCAGGACCCCGATCACCGCCAGTGACAGAACCATGTCCGTCACTCTTTGCCTGCCTCGCATACCAGCCACGTCCCTATCGTCCCCCATGCCCGTTCCGGTCCCGCGACGCCCCCCTGGGGACGGCACCCACCTGGGCAAACGCGCCGCCGCCCGGCACCACCCGGCCGCGCGCACCACCCGTTCGGCGGCTTGCTCATGCGAAGGCCCCTCTGCTCATTTTCGCGACGTACCGATAAAGTCATCAGCACCCTCATCAATCCGGCCGTCGCCGTACAGAAAGGTGCGCTCGATGACCGAGCATCATCTGCCGTCCCAACTAGAGGTCAGCCCGGAGGCCCCGGACCGCAACCTCGCCCTGGAGCTCGTCCGGGTGACCGAGGCCGGTGCCATGGCGTCGGGCCGCTGGGTCGGCCGCGGTGACAAGAACGGCGCGGACGGCGCGGCGGTGAAGGCCATGCGCGCGCTGATCCACACCGTCTCGATGAACGGCGTCGTGGTCATCGGGGAGGGCGAGAAGGACAACGCCCCGATGCTCTACAACGGCGAACGGGTCGGCGACGGCACCGGCCCGGAGTGCGATGTGGCCGTGGACCCGGTGGACGGCACCACGCTGACCGCCAAGGGCATGGCCAACGCCGTCTCCGTGATGGCGGTCGCCGAGCGCGGCTCCATGTTCGACCCCTCGGCGGTCTTCTACATGGACAAGCTCGCCACCGGCCCGGAGGCCGCGGACTTCGTCGACATCACCGCCCCGGTCGCGGTGAACATCAAGCGGATCGCCAAGGCGAAGAAGTCCGCGGTCGAGGACGTCACCGTCGTCATCCTGGACCGGCCGCGCCACGAGGGCCTGGTCAAGGAGGTCCGGGAGGCCGGCGCGCGGATCAAGTTCATCTCGGACGGCGACGTGGCCGGCGCGATCATGGCGGCCCGCGAGGGCACCGGCGTGGACCTGCTGCTGGGCATCGGCGGGACGCCGGAGGGCATCATCGCGGCCTGTGCGCTGAAGTGCCTGGGCGGCACCTTCCAGGGCAAGCTGTGGCCCAAGGACGACGAGGAGCGGCAGCGCGCCCTGGACGCCGGCCACGACCTGGACCAGGTGCTCCAGATCGAGGACCTCGTCCGCGGCGACAACGTCTTCTTCGTCGCCACCGGCATCACCGACGGCGAGCTGCTGCGCGGTGTCCGCTACCGCGCGGAGACCGCCTACACCCAGTCGCTGGTGATGCGGTCCAAGTCCGGCACGATCCGCCAGATCGAGTCCCAGCACCGGCTGTCGAAGCTGCGCGCCTACAGCTCGATCGACTTCGAGCGCCCCAGCTGACGCGCGGCCTGTGCGCCGCCTTCGTACGCACCCCGCCCCCGCCGGAAGTGGTCTCCGGCGGGGGCGGGGTGCGTGACGGGCTCGGGCGCGGCGGTGCCGGACCGGCCCGGGGCCGGGTCAGCCGGCCGCGGGCACCGGGGCGGCGGCGCGCAGCTCGCTCTCCCGGCGCCGGCGGCGGGTGAGCACGACCCGGCGCTCGGCGGCGGTCAGCCCGCCCCAGACGCCGTACGGCTCGGGCTGGAGCAGGGCGTGCTCCCGGCACTCGACCATTACGGGACAGCGGGCGCAGACCCGCTTCGCGGCCTCCTCACGGGCCAGGCGGGCGGCGGTGGGCTCCTTGGACGGGGCGAAGAACAGCCCCGCCTCGTCCCGGCGGCACACCGCCTCCGCATGCCAGGGACCGGCCTCCTCGCGAGCCTGCCCTCGCTGGGACGGAACGACAGGGGGCTGATGCGGTAGCAGCACGGTCTACTCCTGACGACGGCTTCGGCGCGAGAAATCACCCTTGCCCGTCTCGCTGCGCACGGCCTTTTCGCACCCCGCAGCCGTACGAGAGACGATGCACCAGCCCTACCCGCTGTACGCGGGCTTATGCACACCGTGGCGATCGAGGACGCGGGGACGGCCGCCCCGGCGCCGTCCGCGCGGCGACGTCGCTAGCCCAGCCGGCGGCGGTCCCGGCGCCGCTCACGCCGCTCCTCGCGTTCGGCCCTCAACTGCTCGCGCAGTTCGCGGTGTTCGGCCCACACCGCGTCCCGGCGGGCGCGGCCCTCGCGCCGGAGCGCGTCGATCCGCTCGCGCCGCTCGTGCCGCGG
This sequence comes from Streptomyces sp. NRRL F-4489, assembly GCF_001509485.1. GTDB lineage: Bacteria > Actinomycetota > Actinomycetes > Streptomycetales > Streptomycetaceae > Streptomyces. The sequence continues at coordinate 6,720 of NZ_LLZI01000246.1, read as the reverse complement.
CTCCTCGGACCACTCGCGCCGGTCGCCGCGCATCCGGTCGCGCAGATCGCGGATCCAGGCGCCCCGCTTGGGCTTGGCCTCCACATTGCCCAGCAGCGCGAAGCCGTTGACCTCGACCTCCGGGGCGTCGGGGTCGGTGGCGTCATGCGTCTCCACCTCGAAGTTGCCGAGGATGCCGGAACCGCTGCTGCGCAGTGTGACGTTCTCCGGCACCCGGACCTCGACGCTGCCGAAGACCGAGGTGACATTGATCCGCACGCGCTGCTGCGGGAAGACCGCCTCGGTGAGGTCGATCTCCACACTGCCGAAGATCGCCACCGCGTTGATCCGGGCGGGGACCCGCCAGCGGCCCTTGCGGGTGGCGGCGCTGAAGATCGCGATGAGGTTCTGGTCGGCGGCGGGGGCGGCCGCGGCGTACGCGTGCTCCGTGTCCGCGGGCCGGGGCCGGCCGCCCGCCGCGGGGAGGTCCCGTACGACGGGCTCCAGCTCGCCCATGGTCTTGGCGCGGTAGACCGTATCGATCCGCTCGGCGTGCTCCTCGGCGTCCAGCCGGCCCTCGGCCAGCGCCTCGCGCAGGATCTCGGCGATGCGGTCGCGGTCCGCGTCCGAGGCCCGCATCTCGGCTTCGGCCACCGGCCTGGTCGGCGGCGTCGTCTGCGCCGTCACCTGGGGCCTCGCCTCCCCCTTGGTCAGATCCACCGCGTGCCGGTGCCGCTGGTGCTGCGCGTCCAGCGGCTCCGCGAGCGGCCCGGGCGGGGTCTCGGGGCCCGGTCGTCCCCCGTTTCCTGAAGCGTCCACGGCCCCAGCGTACCGAAACGCGATAGATCGCGACTAGAGAACGGGCGGCGCGCCGCGCGGGGACCGGCCGCCCGGAGGCCCGGGACTGAGCCTTACCTCACAGCAACGCCCCCCGGCCGGGGTTCTACGCTGGTCGGGCGCTGCCGTTGAAGCCAGCCACCACCCCTCCGAGTAAGGACATATCCCCCATGCCGGAATTCGCCTATACCGACCTGCTCCCCACCGGCGAGGACAACACCCCGTACCGCCTGGTGACTTCGGAGGGCGTCAGCACCTTCGAAGCCGACGGCCGGACGTTCCTCAAGGTCGAGCCGGAGGCGCTGCGCAAGCTCGCCGCCGAGGCGATGCACGACATTGCGCACTATCTCCGCCCGGCCCACCTCGCCCAGCTCCGCAAGATCCTGGACGACCCCGAGGCCAGCGCCAACGACCGCTTCGTCGCCCTGGACCTGCTCAAGAACGCCAACATCGCCGCCGCCGGCGTGCTGCCGATGTGCCAGGACACCGGCACCGCGATCGTGATGGGCAAGCGCGGCCAGAACGTCCTCACCGAGGGCCGCGACGAGGAAGCGCTCTCCCGCGGCATCTACGACGCGTACACCCAGCTCAACCTGCGCTACTCGCAGATGGCGCCGCTGACCATGTGGGAGGAGAAGAACACCGGCTCCAACCTCCCGGCCCAGATCGAGCTGTACGCCACCGACGGCGGCGCGTACAAGTTCCTCTTCATGGCCAAGGGCGGCGGCTCGGCGAACAAGTCGTTCCTCTTCCAGGAGACCAAGGCCGTCCTCAACGAGGCGTCCATGATGAAGTTCCTGGAGCAGAAGATCCGTTCGCTCGGTACGGCCGCCTGCCCGCCGTACCACCTCGCCATCGTCGTCGGCGGCACCTCGGCCGAGTACGCCCTGAAGACCGCCAAGTACGCCTCCGCGCACTACCTGGACGAGCTGCCCACCTCCGGCTCCCCCACGGGCCACGGCTTCCGCGACACCGAGCTGGAGCAGAAGGTCTTCGAGCTGACGCAGAAGATCGGCATCGGCGCGCAGTTCGGCGGCAAGTACTTCTGCCACGACGTGCGCGTCGTCCGGCTGCCGCGGCACGGCGCGTCCTGCCCGGTGGCCATCGCGGTCTCCTGCTCCGCCGACCGCCAGGCCGTCGCCAAGATCACCGCCGAGGGCGTCTTCCTGGAGCAGCTGGAGACCGACCCGGCCCGCTTCCTCCCGGACACCACCGACGAGGAGCTGACCAAGGGCGCCGGCCCCGACCTCGACGCGGTCAAGATCGACCTCAACCAGCCCATGGCCGACATCCTCGCCGAGCTGACCAAGCACCCGGTCAAGACCCGCCTCTCGCTCACCGGCACCCTGGTCGTGGCCCGCGACATCGCGCACGCCAAGATCAAGGAGCGGCTGGACGCGGGCGAGGAGATGCCGCAGTACCTCAAGGACCACCCGGTCTACTACGCCGGCCCGGCCAAGACTCCCGAGGGCTACGCCTCCGGCTCGTTCGGCCCCACCACCGCGGGCCGGATGGACGCCTACGTCGAGCAGTTCCAGGCCGCCGGCGGCTCCAAGATCATGCTCGCCAAGGGCAACCGCTCCCAGCAGGTCACCGACGCCTGCGCCGCGCACGGCGGCTTCTACCTCGGCTCCATCGGCGGCCCGGCCGCCCGCCTGGCCCAGGACTGCATCAAGAAGGTCGAGGTCCTCGAATACGAGGAACTGGGCATGGAAGCCGTCTGGAAGATCGAGGTCGAGGACTTCCCCGCCTTCATCGTCGTCGACGACAAGGGCAACGACTTCTTCCAGGACCCGTCCCCCACCACCCCGACCTTCACCAGCATTCCGGTGCGGCAGGGGTCGTAACGTCCCGGAAAGCGCCATGCACGGCCGCCACCCGCAGCACGCGGGGGGCGGCCGTTTCCATTCCGTCAATTACTGCGCCTCCGCAGAGAATACCCGTCGACTTCCAGCCATTCCGGCCCACGGATCAAGACAGTCGCACGGGTGGGAGCGGCACCGCATCAGGGGTAATCACACGGGTGTTATCCTCGCTCACCGCGCCACCCGGGTGATGCCGCAATGGGGAGGGATGGGCAATGGGCGGTTCGGAGCAATTCACCGTTGACGTCGAGGAGCTGGGCTCACTGGCGACGCGTCTGCGGCGCTGCACGGAATCGATGGAATACGCCGGTGGCGATCTGCGGAGCGCGACCGTGGGAGACCTGGGCCACAGCCGGATCGATGAGGCCGGTGCGGAGTTCAAGAGCTCCTGGGAATACGGGATCCGGCAGATCCGCGATCTGACCGACGCCATCAAACAGGGCCTGGAGGCCACCGCACGGGCCTACAACGAGACGGACGGCGCCGTCCGGCAGGCGTTCGCCAAGGGCATCCGCGGCAGCGACGGTGGAAACGGCACCACCGCGGCCACCAGCCCCTTCGGCTGACCGGCGGGACGGCATTCCGCGTGGTAATTCCCGGCCGACGCCACCATTCGGCCACCATCACCATTCGACCGACGCGATCGGGGGGAACTACGAGTGTCGCTCAGCGAGCAATTATGGGGATACGGAGGCGGCGACCCGTACGAGGACAACGGTAGCTTTCCCGGTCTGCGGTTCAATCCGGCGCCGGGTGTCCCGCAGGCGGTCGGCGATCTCGTCGAGATTCTCAATCGCGCCCGCAAGAACATCAAAAGCGCGGCGGACACCCTCGCGCACCTCGACAACGGCGTCTGGACCGGTGCCGCCGCGGACGCGTTCCGCGCCAGGACCGAGGCGCTGCCCGGACTGCTCGACACCGCCGGAAGAAGCTTCGAGCTGGCCCACGGAGTCCTGCAGAAGTGGCAGACCCAGCTGACCACCATGCAAGCGAAGGCGCAGTCGTACGAAACCGAAGCCGAGGCCGCCCGGAAACGCGCTGAGCGGGCCGAGAAGAACGAGGATCTGCAGATCTTCCGGGACGGCGGCATCGGCATGACGGATGCCGAGCTCGAAGTCGCCAATGCGCGCTATACCGCGGCCCTCAACGAACTCACGGCCTCGCGCGAGGAACTGGCGGGCATCATCGCCTTCGCCCAGAGCATCCGCAGCCAGCACGAGGAACTGGCCGGAGTCACCGCCACCGTACTGAAGGCCGCCGGGGACGAAGCCCCGCAGGAACCGGGCTTCTTCGACAACCTGAAAAACGGCCTCGACGAACTGGTCAAGGCCCACGAAGCGCTCTTCCACACGGTCACCCAATGGGCCAAGGACCACGCCAACGCAATTGCCGCCCTCGGCGATGTGATGGCCACGCTCAGCACCGTCAGCGGCGTCATCGGGACGTTCTTCCCGCCCATGGAGGTGGCCTCCGCGGTCATCGGCGGGGGCGCTCTGCTGCTGCACGGCACCGCGCATCAACTCGGCGGGGACGGTGTGGTGAGCGGCAGAACGCTGACCGAGGACGTCCTGGGGGTCGCCTCCTTCGGCCTGGGCCGGGCGGCGAAAGCCGTGACCGCGCTGGGCGAAGCCGTCACCACCGGAAAGGTCATCGGCGCGACGGGCGATTTCGCCGGCAAGGGCTCAGTGATCATGACGGTGGAAGACTGGCTGAAGGACCAAACGCCACTGGGCTACTTCCTTCCGGACAACAAAGAGGAAGCGGCCGGTCTGGGGCTGGCGATCACCGCCGGCGGGCCGATCGGGGGCATGGTGCATTTGGGTATGGCCTTCAAACACGCCTGGGACAAGGGCAGCGAGAAAGACGCGGCTGCGGCGCACCGGGAACACGGCTGAGGCGGCCCGATGGGAAATATCGTTTTCGTTCTCCTCATGGTCCTCGCCCTGGGCACCCTCATCGGAGTGCCCTTTCTGGTGCACTCCGACTACGTCGGCACGGCGCATCAGCGCAGGCGCCGTTACGAGGAGATGATCCGCTCGTTCGACGGGCGGCCCGAGGTCACCGTCCGGGTGCACGGGACCGGCATGACGGCGGAGCAGACCGTGCTGCTGGCCCGCCGTTATGGCTATGTCCCGTGGGAGTGGGAAAGCAGTCGCACCAATCCCCGGGAGCTCCGGATGCGGCGCTGTGACGTGCCGCATCCCCCACCGTACGGCCCCGCCCCTGCCTCACCGGTCGCACCGGAGGACATGTCGGCCATCAGCGCCGAGCTGTCCCGGCTGCCCGATCCCAACCGGACCAGGAGAGCCAGCGGTGTCCTCCTGGCCATCGGTATCGGCGTCGGTATCGCCGCCTGCCGTGATGTCCCGTCCGGCAGCGCCTCCGTGCCGGAAGCCGTCGTGGCGACCCTCCTGCTGGCCGGCGCCGGCGCGGTCGCGTGGCGCGGCCGGCGGGCGGCCGGGCGGCGGGCCGGAAGCGATCGTCCGGCACCGGGCGACCGGCGCCCTCCGCACTTCCCCTGACGACCCCAGCGAACACGGTGATGCCATGACCGCGGTACAGATCGCCTTCGAGATTTCCTCGGCCTTCCGGGAGACCACGCCCGGACTGGACCTCGAACGGGCCCGGGCGGAGGTCGCCGCCCGCGCGCAGGCCCAGGGCGTGAACCCCACGGGCGCCCAGCTCGACGCCGTCGCGGTGGAGTACCAGAAGCTTTCACAGCTGCTCGCCGAGGCCGGCATCCGTTACTCCGGCACCTGTTTCGGACAGTTCGAGGACGACGGCGATCTGTCCTTGGGCAATGTCACCATCGGTCTTCAACCGCTCGATTACCAGGACCCCGACCTCGCGGTCGCCGGCATCACCAGGATCCTCGCCGCCGAGCACGGCCAGACCGCCGAGGTCAGCACCCTCGATCTGCCGTGCGGCCAAGCGGCGCTGGTCCTCCGCCAGTCACCCGAGCTGCGGCTCCCCGCGGAATTCACGGCGGCGGGCCAGGACATACCGATCGAGGTCGCGCAGCTCCAGGCGTTCATTCCCGTCCCACAGAGCGCCGTGCCGGGAGCCCAGACGCTGGTCACCGTGACGTTCAGTACGCCCAGCACGGACCACTGGGCGGATTACTGCGCGATGGTGGTCCCGTTCCTCCGGAGTCTGCGCTTCGCACCGGAGGGCGCGCCGCTTCCGCAGGCCGCGTTCGGATGAGGAGCTCGCATGCCGGCACCCGATGACGCGGTGGCAGCGATAGCGGCCCGTTTCGACGGGCAGCCGGCCGTGGAATTCGTGCTCGGTGGCCGGCAGCGCGCCCGGGCGGCCCGGGCGGCGCGGACCGTCAAGGCGTGTGAGGCGGCGTCGCCGGGCATGGCGGCAGGGGCCTTCGCGTTCGTCGCCCTGGCGTGCTTTGCACCGGCGGTGGGTGCACGGACGGCGGCCGGAGCAGTGTTCCCGTGTGTCGTCGGGGTCCTGCTGCTGGTGGTGGCCGCTCTCACTCCCCGTTGTACGCGGCGGGTTCATGAACGGGATCTGCGGTTGCTGGAGGACTTCCGGCGGCAGCAGGCGGCACGGTTCCCGGTGCCTCCGCCGGGGCCGGCCCCGTCGCTCCGGAAGGACACCCCCTAGCAACTCCGGTGCCGTGGGCAGGCGCACGGGGGCCAGGGCTGGGTGAGGCCGTAGGGGTCGAAGCGGTCGCCGGCGACGACGTGGATCGGGGCGCGTTCCTGGGTGATGACGCCGTCGCGGGTCGTGGTGTAGACGCGCAGCGTCATCAGCGACTGGCGGGACCGCGGACCCGACGGGGTGGGGCCGGCGCTCGTGGCCATGGGGGCGCTCCTGTTCAGAGGGGGGTCTGGTGGTTGTCCTGTTAGTGGGGAGGGTGACGGGCCGAGTTCCTCGTGGGATCGCATGGACTTGCGGCGGATCGCTACGTTCCGTGTTCCCCTGGTCACGGTGCGGCGTAACCTCGGAGGGGAGTGAGAAATGGGTGGGGTGAGGAAAGGGGTGGGGGTCGTTCCGGCGCTGCGGGGAGGGAGTGAAGTGGGGC
>NZ_LLZI01000245.1 GCF_001509485.1 Streptomyces sp. NRRL F-4489 | reverse complement strand
AACGTGGGAAGCCAGCCAAGCGCAGCGGCCCCGCACGGCGGGACAGCCAACAACGTGGGAAGCCAGCCAAGCGCAGCGGCCCCGCACGGCGGGACAGCCGACAACGTGGGGCACGACTCACAACCGCAGCACGCGGTCGATCAGTTCACGCTGCGCGTCGGTGAGATGCGGATCCGCGCAGTACCCGGTCTTACCGTCGACCGTGATCGCGTAGCGGAACCCGTCGGGTACGCCCACCGGCGGCTCCGTCGAGGCGCCCGCCAGCGCCCGATCCGCCAGCGCCTGCAACGCCTCGGCGTCGGAACATTCGGCGGTGTCGACCGAGGCATGGCGAGAGATCCCGGCGAAGCCGCCCGTGCGGCTGATTTCGATACGCATGGGGGCCTTCTACCCGCAGGCGCGGGAGTACTCGTGGGGCGGGCGGAACACGCCACCCGCCCCGGGGGACACGGACTACTTCGCGGTGACGCCGACCGTCGACCACGCCTTCACGACGGCCTCGTGCTCCGCACCGGACGCTCCGAAGCGGGCCCCGGCGGCTTCGACCGTCAGGCGCGCGAAGTCGGCGAACTGGGCGGTCTTGGCCAGGTGGCCGCCGGTGAGGACGTCGTACCAGATCTGGCCGGCCCGCTCCCACGCCTTGCCGCCGAGGGCGCTGGCGACGAGGTAGAAGGCGTGGTTGGGGATGCCGGAGTTGAGGTGCACGCCGCCGTTGTCGTCGGCGGTCTGGACGTAGCCGGCCATGGTGGCGGGCTGCGGGTCCTTGCCGAGCTTGGGGTCGTCGTAGGCGGTGCCGGGGGCCTTCATGGAGCGGAGGGCCTGGCCGTGCACGCCGGGGGCGAGCAGGTCGGCGCCGATCAGCCAGTCGGCCCGGTCGGCGGTCTGGCCGAGGGCGTACTGCTTGATCAGCGAGCCGAAGACGTCGGAGATGGACTCGTTGAGGGCGCCGGACTGGCCCTGGTAGTCGAGGTTGGCGGTGTACTGGGTGACGCCGTGGGTGAGTTCGTGGCCGATGACGTCGACCGGGATGGTGAAGTCCTTGAACAGCGTGCCGTCGCCGTCGCCGAAGACCATCCGCTCGCCGTCCCAGAAGGCGTTGTCGTACTTCTGGCCGTAGTGGACGCTGGCGTTCAGCGGGAGGCCGGCGCCGTCGATGGACTTGCGGCCGTAGACCTTGAGGTAGAGCTCGAACGTGGCGCCGAGGCCGGCGTGCGCGCGGTTGACCGAGGCGTCCTGGGACGGGCCGTCGGTCTCGGAGTGGACCTTGTTGCCGGGGAGGTTCTGCTGGTGCCCGGCGTCGTAGATCGTGCGGTTGGGCTTGTCGGCGCCGGCCCGGGCCTCGGCGGGGGCGAGCAGCGTCGCGGCGAGGCCGGTGCGGCGGGTGCGGTGGAGGTTGTCGTGCTCCAGAGTGAGGCGGGCGGGCTCGTGGTGCGCCGGGTCCTCGTGCTCGGCCAGTCTCCCCAGGATGTGGGGCGGGACGATGGTGCAGAAGACCGGGGTCGTGGGGGCAGAAGCGGTGCGCGTCCGGGTCACGGTTTCCTTCATAACCAAAACGGTGGCACTGGGTAGCGTGTCTGTCACTGCCTGCGGCCGAAGTTCCCGAAAACGTGTGGTTGGTCGCATTCCGGCCCGTACGTCCACGCGGTCCCGCATACTGATACGCGACTGCGGATCTTCGCCGCCTCCGCTAACGTGCTTGCCATCATGCGTTTCGGGCTGCTTCTCCTTAGCTGCCGCGGCGAGGGCCTGTAGTCGTAGGCCGACCCCCTCCCCGCGGGATCTGGTGCTGCGTTCGACCGTCGGCCGTCCAACGGACCTCTTCGAGGAGCCCTACGCAATGTCGCAGCCTGTCGGCCGCCCCACCCCGATCACCAACGCCACCCACACGCAGAAGCCCTCCGGACTGCCGATCCACCGGTACCGCCCGTTCGAGGCCGTGCACCTGCCCGACCGCACCTGGCCCGAGAAGCGGATCACCAAGGCGCCCCGCTGGCTCTCCACGGACCTGCGCGACGGCAATCAGGCGCTGATCGACCCGATGTCGCCGGCCCGCAAGCGCGAGATGTTCGATCTGCTCGTACGGATGGGGTACAAGGAGATCGAGGTCGGTTTCCCGGCGTCCGGTGAGACGGACTTCGCGTTCGTCCGGTCGATCATCGAAGAGGGCGCGATCCCGGACGATGTGACGATCTCGGTGCTGACGCAGGCGCGCGAGGAGCTGATCGAGCGCACGGTGGAGTCGCTGCGCGGCGCCGCCCGGGCCACCGTCCACCTCTACAACGCCACCGCCCCCACCTTCCGCCGGGTCGTCTTCCGCGGCTCCAAGGAGCAGGTCAAGCAGATCGCGGTGGACGGTACGCGGCTGGTGATGGAGTACGCGGACAAGCTGCTGGGCGACGAGACGGTCTTCGGCTACCAGTACAGCCCGGAGATCTTCACCGACACCGAGCTGGACTTCGCGCTGGAGGTCTGCGAGGGCGTGATGGACGTCTGGCAGCCCGAGGAGGGCCGCGAGATCATCCTCAACCTCCCCGCCACGGTGGAGCGTTCGACGCCCAGCACGCACGCCGACCGCTTCGAGTGGATGAGCCGGAATCTGTCCCGGCGCGAGTTCATCTGCCTGTCGACGCATCCGCACAACGACCGCGGGACGGCCGTCGCCGCCGCCGAGCTGGCCGTGATGGCCGGCGCCGACCGCATCGAGGGCTGCCTGTTCGGCCAGGGCGAGCGCACCGGCAACGTCGACCTGGTCACCCTGGGCATGAACCTCTTCAGCCAGGGCGTGGACCCGCAGATCGACTTCTCGCAGATCGACGAGATCCGCCGGACCAGCGAGTACTGCAACCAGATGGAGGTCCACCCGCGCCACCCGTACGCGGGCGACCTGGTCTACACCGCCTTCTCCGGCTCCCACCAGGACGCCATCAAGAAGGGCTTCGACGCGCTGGAGGCCGACGCCGCCGCGCAGGGCACGACCGTGGACGGCATCGAGTGGGCGGTGCCGTACCTGCCCATCGACCCCAAGGACGTCGGCCGCTCCTACGAGGCGGTCATCCGCGTCAACTCGCAGTCCGGCAAGGGCGGTATCGCCTACGTCCTGAAGAACGACCACAAGCTGGACCTGCCGCGCCGGATGCAGATCGAGTTCTCCCGGATCATCCAGGAGAAGACCGACAGCGAGGGCGGCGAGGTCACGCCGGCCGCGATCTGGGAGGTCTTCCAGGACGAGTACCTGCCCAACCCGGACAACCCCTGGGGCCGCATCCAGGTCAAGGCCGGGCAGACCACCACGGGCAAGGACGGGGTGGACACCCTCACCGTCGAGGCCGAGGTGGACGGCGAGGAGCGCGTCCTGACCGGCTCCGGCAACGGTCCGATCTCCGCGTTCTTCGAGGCGCTGCAGGGCCTGGGCATCGACGTCCGGCTGCTCGACTACCAGGAGCACACGATGAGCGAGGGCGCCTCCGCGCAGGCCGCCTCGTACATCGAATGCGCCATCGACGGGAAGGTGCTGTGGGGCATCGGCATCGACGCCAACACCACCCGCGCCTCCCTCAAGGCCGTGGTCTCCGCCGTCAACCGCGCGGCCCGCTGACCTCGTAACGCGCCACTTCCCGCACCCGGCCCCGCCGCTCCCCACCCCCAGGAGCGGCGGGGCCGACGCACACCGGCGCGGGCGGCGCCGTACACACTCCGTACGCAACTCCTCACGCGTTCCGGCCAGCGGGCCGGCCGTTGTCCGATACGGGGTGCTGACGGCGCATCACGGGTGTGGCTAACATCACGTACCGAACGGCAAGGGAGCCGCGGCATGGCGGAGGGCTGACGTGATGCGCAACGTACGTGTGGTGGGGGTGCGCACCTCGTGGCGGACCGTCGCCGACGGGGAGTTCTTCTGTCCCGACTGCGGCGGCGACCGCAACTACCTCCGGCGCGCCGGCCGGCGCCGCCTCCACGTCCTCGGCGTCCCCCTCCTCGCCCGCGGCGACGCCCGGCCCGTCCTGGAGTGCTCGGCCTGCCACGGCCGCTTCGGGCTCGACGCGCTGGACCACCCGACCACCGTGCGGCTCTCCGCGATGCTCCGGGACGCCGTGCACACCCTCACCCTGGCGCTGCTCGCGGCCGGCGGCACGGCCTCCCGCACGGTCCGCGAGACGGCCGTGGCGGCGGTCCGGGCGGCCGGGTCCGCCGACTGCACCGAGGACGAACTCCTCACCCTGCTCGCCGCGCTCGCCGCCGACACCGGCCCGATGACCGGTACGTACGAGGCGGCCACCGGCGGCCACTGCGGCCACCAGGGCCTCGACCCGTGCGGTACGGCGCTGGCCATAGAGCTGCACGAGGCGCTGGAGCCGCTGGCCCCGCACCTCGCGCCCGCCGGGCGGGAGTCGCTGCTGCTGCGCGCCGCCCGGATCGCGCTCGCCGACGGCCCCTGCACCCCCGCCGAACGGGAGGTGCTGGCGACCGCCGGCGCCGCGCTCACCCTCGACCCGGATGATGTCGAGCGGGTGGTCGCCGCGGCGGCGCGCGGAACGCGCTACCGCGGCTGAGAGTCTTACGCGGCCGCCCCCAGCCGCACCGGCAGGCTCGCCCAGCCGCCCGCGATGAAGCCGCCCGCGGGCGTCAACTCCTCGGGCGGAACGGCCAGTTGGAGGTCGGGGAAGCGGTCGAAGAGGGCCGGGAGGGCGGTCCGCGCCTCCAGGCGGGCCAGCGGCGCGCCGATGCAGTGGTGCACCCCGTAGCCGAACGCCAGATGCTCCTGGCCCGCGCGGGTCAGGTCGAACTCCGCCGCGTCCGGGCCGTGCTGCGCGGTGTCCCGGCCGGCCGCCGCGTACATCGGCAGGATCGCCTCGCCCTGGCGGATCACCTCGCCGTCCGGCAGCTCGATGTCCTCCACCGCGAACCGCAGCGGCAGGCTGGCGATGCTCGGCCGCCAGCGCAGCGTCTCCTCGATCACGTCGTTCCAGGACGCCGCGCCGCCGCGCACCAGCTCCAGCTGGTCGGGGTGGGTCAGCAGCGCGTACACCGCGTTGCCGAGCAGGTCCACGGTGGTCTCGTGGCCGGCGCCGATGACCAGCAGCAGGGTGTCCAGCAGCTCCTGCTCGGTCATCCCCTCGCCCTCGTCGTCGCGCGCCGCGACCAGCGCGCTGGTCAGGTCGTCGGCGGGCTCGGCGCGCTTGGCCGCGACCAGCGAGCCGAGCAGCTTGTTGACCGAGACCCAGGTGGCGGTGGCCTGCTCGGGCGTGGCCGTGGTGTCCATGATCTCGGCGACGATCCGGGCCAGTTCGATCCGCGGTTCGCCCTCCGGGTAGCCGAAGAGTTCGCAGATCACCTGCATGGGGAGGGGGTGGTTGAAGGACTCCCGCAGGTCGATGGCCTCGTCCGCCGGGTGGGCCGCGAGCCGGTCCAGTAAGCCGCGGGTGATCTGCTCGACGCGCGGCACCATCGCCTCGGTGCGGCGGGCGGTGAACGCCGGGGCGATCAGCTTCCGCAGCCGGCGGTGGTCGGGCCCGTACGCGGTGAACATGTTCGTCACGCCGATCCACGACTGGAGCCAGCTGCCGCGGATCTCCGGGCGCTGCCACTCCGGCCAGTGCGCCCGGGGGTTCTTCGAGACCCGGTCGTCGGTCAGCAGCTGCTTGAGCAGGGCGTGGCCGGTCACGCCCCAGGCCGCGATGCCGCCGGGCAGTTCGATCCGGGCGGCCGGGCCTAGTGCGCGGAGGCGGGCGTTCTCTCCGTGGATGTCCGTTCCGGCCGGGTCGATGACGACGGGCCGCTGTCGCTGTTGTGCCATGGCGTAGCTCCTGCCTGGTCCGGGGTGATGGGGGTGAAGCGGGCGGGAAGGGCCGCCAGGGCCCGGTGGAAGGCCCCGTTGCGCCACTGCAACTCATCTGTGGGGACGGCGAGTTCGATGTCGGAGAGCCAGGCGGTCAGCCGCTCGATCGCGGTGGTGGCGATCAGCAGCGCGTGCCGCTTCACCGGGCAGGCGTGCGGGCCCGCCGCCCACGACAGGTGCGAACCGCTGCCCGACCCCGGCCCGGCCGCCGCCGTGGTGTCGAACTGGCTGTTGGCCGCCGCGTACGAGACCATCACCAGCTGCCCGGCGCGCAGCCAGGTGCCGTGGAAGAAGACGTCCCGGACCGGGAAGTGCGCCGAGTAGTTTGTCAGCGGCGGGTCGTTCCACAGCACCTCGTTGATGGCGTCGTGCACGGTCAGCGCGCCGCCGGAGAGGGTGTTGTAGTAGCGGTCGTCGGAGAGCATCCGGGACAGCGCGTTGCCGATGAGGTTGGCCAGCGGTTCGTTGCCGGCGCCCATCACGAGGATGATGTTGTGGATCAGTTCCTCGTCGCTGAGGTCGTTGGGATGGTCCATCATCCACGACGTCAGGTCCGGGCCGCGCTGCGCCTTCTTCGCGCCGACCAGCTCCATGATGTACTGCGTGTACGCCTCGTTGGCGGCCGCGGCCTCCTCCGGCGAATTGCCCTCCAGCATCCCCGCGATGGCCGCGATCAGCCGGTCGCTGTAGGAATCGGGCAGCCCGAAGAGGGTGTTGAACATCAGCAGCGGGATCAGCCGCGCGTAGTCCGCGATCAGATCCGCCTCACCGCGCGCGCCGAAGCGCTGGATGAGGGTGTCCGCCGCGTGGTGGACGCGGGAGCGCAGTTCGTGCGGCTCGACGAGCTTGAAGCTGTCCACGATGACGTCGCGGTAGCGGACGTGCGCCGGGCCGTCGCTGTAGAAGACGTTCGGCCGCCAGCCCAGCATCGGCATGATCGGGGAGTCCGGCGGGACGGTCTGCATCCAGGCCCGGGAGTCCTTCGACCACGTCGCGTCGTCGTTGAGCAGGTCCAGCGCCGCCCGGTAGTCGGTGACCAGCATCGCGGTCACGCCGGGCGCGATCTCCACCGGGGCGAGTGCCCCGAACTGCCGCAGGTACGCGTAGACCCGCCCCGGGTCGGCGGCGAACTCCGGCCCGTACAGCCGCACCGGCGCGGCGCCCTCCTGGTGCGCCGGGGCCGCCTGGTACGGCGCGCCCGCGTGCGCCGGGCAGCCCGGCGGCGGGGCGGCGGCCTCCGGCGGTGGCGGGGCGGTGTGCCCGGGGCAGGACGGCGGCGGGGCGGCGCCCGGCTCGTACGGCGAAGTCACGGGTTCGGGTTCTCCTCGGGCGTATGGGCCAGGACGTGGCGGACCAGCGCGATCAGCGCGTCCACGGACTGGTCGCGGTCGCGGGCGTCGCACAGCACCAGCGGGGTGTCCGGGTGCAGGTCGAGCGCCTCGCGCAGCTTCGCCACGTCGTACTGCGGGGCGTCGGGGAAGGTGTTGACCGCGACCGCGTAGCGCAGCCCGGCCTCCTCGATGATGTCCATCACCTCGAACGAGTCCGCCAGCCGGCGGGTGTCGGCGAGGACCAGGGCACCGAGCGCACCGCGCGCGATGTCCTGCCACAGCGGGCGGAAACGCTTCTGCCCGGGCGTGCCGAACAGGTACAGCACCAGATCCCCGGACAGCGTCAGCCGCCCGAAGTCGATGGCGACGGTGGTGGTGGTCTTGTCCCGCACCCCGGCCAGGTCGTCGACCATCGCGCCGGACTGCGTCATCACCTCTTCGGTGTGCAGCGGCGGGGTCTCCGACAGCGCCCGGATCAGGGTGGTCTTGCCGACCCCGAACGGCCCGGCGACCAGCAGCTTCACCAGCGTCTGGTCCTCGCCGGAGAGATACATGCCGCCGGTCGCGGCGCCGGTGTCAGGACTTGAGAGAGCGGAGTCCATCGAGAACCCTCTCCAGGATCTGCCGGTCGAATTGCTCGGCTTCGGGTATGGGGGCACGGGCGTGCAGGCGTCCGGCGTCGACGAGGTCGGCGACCAGCACCTTCACCACGCTCACGGGCAGGTGGAGGTGGGCGGCGACCTCCGCCAGCGTCAGCGCGCCGGGCCGGAGCAGCTCCAGGATTCGCTGCTCCTCGGGGCGTACGTCGCTGGTGAGCGGCATGTCCACGCTGATCAGCACGGTCATCCGGTCCAGCGTGTTGCGGCTGGGGCGGGCGCGCCCCCCGGTCGCCAGATAGGCCGGTACGAGGCGCCGCCCGCTGCTCTGGCGCGGCGTCATGCCGGGCTGCCGGTGTCCCGGGCCGGGCTGTTCATGACCTTCTTGCCCAGGGTCGTCACCTGGATCTGCATGTGGTGCGCGACGACGCCCATGTTCACCTCCGGATCGGCGAAGACGGCCAGGCAGGTGTTCTCACCCGCCGGGATGGCGAAGACGAAACCTTCGTCGGACTCGATGACGGTCTGCCGCAGCGTCGCGTCGTCCTTCTCGGTGAACGCCGCGGTCACCGCGCGCCCGGCACCCTGGAGGGCGGACATCATCGCCGCCACACCCTCCGCGGCCTCCCGCGACAGGCCCGGCGAGGCCCCCTCGATGAAGCCGTCGCCGGAGATGACGGCGGCGTGGACGACATGCGGCAGCTCCAGCAGAGGAGCCAGCACCCAGGACTTGTCCTCGGTGACACGGCGACGGGTGGGGCTGTTCATGACTGGGCGTTCCCTTCGGGACTGCGCGGGGAATCGGACTGCGTGGGGTCGGCGTGGGGGGCGGCGTCGGTGTGGGCTGCGGCCCGCCCGGACTCGGTGCCGCGCTGGAGCGCCGCCCAGCGGGAACCGGTCTCCTCCGGGGAGCGCAGATTGAGGGTTTCGGTACGCGATTCGAGCGGCTGCTGCTCGGTCATCGGCCGGCGCCGCCGGCGGCGCGGCAGCTCACCGTCGGCCTGCGGCTCCGGCTGTGCCTGCTGGGCCTGCGGCTGCTGAGGCTGCGTCTCCGGCTCCTGGGGCTTGGCGTGCGCGCGGCGCGAGGGCAGTACGGGCGGCGCCGCCTGCTCGGCCTGCACGGGCGGCTGGGGGGCCGGGGCCGGGGCGGCGGGCACCGCGCCCGCGGGCGTGGCGGGCGCCGCGGCCCCGGTCGGCATCGCCCGGTCCCGGACGGCCGGCCGGTTCGGCACCGGCGCCATCACCGACATCGGCCGCGCGCCCTCGTCCAGCACGGTCAGCAGCGGATCGCCCGGGATGTAGACCACGGCCCGCACACCGCCGTACGGCGACGGCTCGACGTGCACCCCGAAGCCGTACTGCCGGACCAGCTGGCCGGCCGCCGCGAAACCGGACCGCGGCGGGTCGCCCAGCTGCGTCAGCAGCAGGCTCTCACTGCCCGTCAGCAGCTCCATGGCGTGCTTGAGCTCGTCGTCGTGCATACCGACGCCGTAGTCGTCGATGATGACGGACGCGCCGCGGTTGCCCTGCTGGAGGGTGACGGTGACCGGCAGTTCGCGGTGCGAGTGGTGCAGCGCGTTCGCCAGCAGCTCGGTGACGGTGATCGCGATCGGCTCGACGGCCCGCGCCACGACGGCGACCGGGTCGCGCAGCTGGTTGCTGATCTGCACCCGCTCGTAGCCGCGCAGCCGGGAGCTGGCGCCGACGACGAGTTCGGCGAGGTAGGAGTCCTCGCGGGTCAGGCCCGGCCAGGCGCCGCAGACCACACCGGTGGCCTGGACGCGGCGCAGCGCCTGCTCGTTGAGGAAGTCCAGGTCCAGCAGCTCCTGGGCGATCTGCGGATCGTCGTGGCGGTGCTGCATCTCCTGGACCGCGGTCTGCACGCGGTACAGCAGCGCCTGGATCGTGGTCGTCGCGCCCCGCAGGGTGGACTGCGCCGCCGCGTCGACGCGGGTGCGCTCCTTGGTGATCGCCTCGCTGACCTGCGCCAGCACACCGTCCAGCGCCTTCTCGGTCTCCGAACCGCTGAATCGTTTGTCCAGCAGCCCGCGCACCGGTACGTGCGGATGGGCCAGGGCCATGGTGAGGTCGGGCAGCCGGGCCTCGGCCAGATGCCGGATCTCGGCCTCCGTGGCCCGCAGTCTGGCCGACAGCTCCGTATTGCTGTGAAGCGTGGCGCTGCTCTGTTCCTCCGCGGCGGTCAGGCGGGCCTTCAGGCCGGCCCCGTCCTTGCGCGCGCGGACCAGGAGCACCGCCAGCACGACGGCGGCGACCGTGCCCGCGCTGAGGCACCACAACAGCGCCTGCGGTATGGATGTCATCGAGATCCTCGTGTGGAGACTGCCGGGGATGTCTCGGCCGCGACGGCTGCCGTGCGCCGATCATCACCGGATGCTACCTGCCCCCCGACACGCCGTGAGGGTCCTTGACGTGCGGAGACCGTGAAGTACGGAAGGTCACGTTCAGCCGCTGATGACCGGTCGGTAACGTGATGCGGCCCCGTCGCCCGAAAAGGACGGCGGGGCCGTGGGTGGTGCGGTGACCTCCGGTCAGGCGCCCGTGAAGCGGTCGTTCTTGACGGCTCCGACGAACGAGGTCCAGCCTTCGGCCGGGAAGACGAGGGCGGGGCCGTCGGGGTTCTTGCTGTCGCGGACGGGGACGATACCGGGGAGGTCGTCCCTGACCTCCAGGCACTCGTCGTTGTTGTGGCCGCTGTAGCTACTCTTGCGCCAACGGGCGACCTCGACGCAATCGCCGCCGTGTCCGTCGCTGTAGCTGCTCTTGTACCACTGAGCGTTACTCAGGTTGTACTCGCGCATTGTCGGTATTCCTCCGCCGCCGATTCGATCAGGGCCAGGGACGCCTCCGGCGAGAGCGCGGCGGCCCTGATCAGATCGTAGTCGTGCTGCACGCGCTGCACTATGGCCGGATCGTCCAGCAGCGTTCCCGAGTACACCGCCTCTGTATAGGCAGTTGGCGGCGCATCGGCGAAGTCCATGAGCTTCAGCAGCTTGCCCATGGAGGGGTACGCGCCCGCGGCGAACGGGAGGACCTGAACCAGGATCTTGTGCTCACGGATCAGTCGAGCGATGTGCTCCAACTGCTCGGCCATGACGGCCGGTCCGCCCACTGGGACCCGCAGCACGGCTTCGTGTAACACGGCCCAGTACGTGGGGCGTTCTGGGCCTTCGAGAACGACCGCGCGAGCCAGGCGTGAGCGCACGTCCTCATCGAACTCCTCGTCCGGCGCGAACACGTTGCCCGCACGCATGACGGCCCGCATGTACCTCTCGGTTTGGAGCAGCCCGGGCACCGCCATGGGCGCGAAGTCGCAGATCTTCGTCGCCAGCGGCTCCAGCTCTACGACCTTGGCGAAGTAATCCGCGTACTTCTGATCGTCGATGAGCTTGCGCCACGTCCGCTCGAAAAAACCGTCGGTTTGCAGCACCTTGTCGATGAGCTTGGCGACGTCCAGTTGCGGGCGGCGGATCGCCTGCTCGAACTGACCGATATATCCGCCGGATACGAACACCAGGCTGCCCAGTGCCTCCTGAGTTAACCCGGCGTTCTCGCGGTGGCGTTTGAGTTCGGCGCCCCAGTACTCCCATGCCACTTGGCGTGAAGTATTGGCCATGGTCTACGTCCTTTCCCTGCACGGCAGTTGCAGAGCCGGTCCTGTTGCTCAGGTTAGCGCCGTGGCGTCACGCTTTTGCTGCAAACGGTGAAAAGGAGCCGCTGATGCAAAACGACCGCACCGAAGTGGAAAACGTGATCAAGGAATTGCGCGAAGCTTTGGCCCGAGCCGGGATCGTGCTGCCGTCGCTCGGGTTCGACCCGGTGTCGTACGCGCACCGGACCATGCCCACCCTGGTGGAATTGGGCCGCTGCAATATCGACACCGCGCGGCGGCTGGTGAAGGCGCTGGGGGAGCGGTGACGGGCACCGTGCGGCCGCCGGTCGCGGCGCCCGAATTCGGGGCGTACGTGGTGGACACCCGGGACGGGCGGGTGGGGCGGGTCGTCGGCCGGGCCGGTCGCGGGCTGCGGCTGCTGCCGGTGGGGGGCGGAGCGGAGTGGGACTGCGCCCCCGAAATGACCCGGTACGCCTCCGCCGGGGAGCGGCTGCAGGCCGAGACCCGGTACGCCAACGCGCGCAGCCGGGGCGAGCGGGCCTGACGGCGGCCCCGGGGCCCGCCCGGACGGACCGGACCCGGGGTGCGGGAGAATGGCGGTATGACTCTGTTCCGCGACGACGGCATCGTGCTGCGCACCCAGAAGCTGGGTGAGGCGGACCGGATCATCACGCTGCTCACCCGCGGGCACGGCCGGGTCCGGGCGGTGGCGCGGGGCGTGCGGCGGACGAAGTCGAAGTTCGGGGCCCGGCTGGAGCCGTTCTCGCATGTGGACGTGCAGTTCTTCGCGCGCGGCAGCGAGCTGGTCGGGCGCGGGCTGCCGCTGTGCACGCAGAGCGAGACGATCGCCGCGTACGGTGGCGCGATCGTCACCGACTACGGCCGGTACACCGCCGGGACGGCCATGCTGGAGACCGCCGAGCGGTTCACCGATCACGAGGGCGAGCCGGCCGTCCAGCAGTATCTGCTGCTGGTCGGCGGGCTGCGGACGCTGGCCAACGGGGAGCACGCCGCGCACCTGGTGCTGGACGCGTTCCTGCTGCGCTCGCTGGCGGTGAACGGCTACGCGCCGAGCTTCGACGCCTGCGCGAAGTGCGGAATGCCCGGTCCGAACCGCTTCTTCTCGGTGGGGTCGGGCGGTGTGGTGTGCGGGGACTGCCGGGTGCCCGGAAGCGTCGTACCCTCCTCTGAAGCCATCGGGCTGCTGAGCGCGCTGCTGACCGGCGACTGGGCGACCGCGGACGCCTGCGAGGCGCGGCACGTACGGGAGGGCAGCGGCCTGGTCGCGGCGTATCTTCAGTGGCATCTGGAGCGCGGACTGCGTTCGCTCCGCTATGTGGAGAAATAGGCGGCGGGACGCGCATCGCACACCAAAGCCCTCCACCACACACCGTCCATCGATTTATTGCAGAGGAGACTGGGGCGCATGGCCGTACGCGGGATTCTGGGGCGCAACCGACGGGAATACCAGACGCCCGAGCCGCATCCCTCCGGTGCGCGTCCGCCGCGGATCCCCGGGGAGCTCGTACCGAACCACGTCGCCATCGTGATGGACGGCAACGGGCGGTGGGCCAAGGAGCGCGGGCTGCCGCGCACCGAGGGCCACAAGGTCGGTGAGGGCGTGGTTCTCGACGTTCTCAAGGGCTGTATCGAGATGGGCGTGAAGAACCTCTCGCTGTACGCCTTTTCCACCGAGAACTGGAAGCGGTCGCCGGACGAGGTGCGCTTCCTGATGAATTTCAACCGCGATGTGATCCGCCGGCGCCGGGACGAAATGGACGCGCTGGGCATTCGTATCCGGTGGGTCGGGCGGATGCCGAAATTGTGGAAGTCGGTCGTCCAGGAGCTCCAGATCGCCCAGGAGCAGACCAAGAACAACGACAAGATGACGCTGTACTTCTGCGTGAATTACGGCGGGCGGGCCGAGATCGCGGACGCCGCGGCGGCGATCGCCGCGGACGTCCGGGCCGGGAAGCTGGACCCGTCGAAGGTCAACGAGAAGACCATCGCGAAGTACATGTACTACCCGGACATGCCGGATGTGGACCTGTTCGTCCGGCCGTCCGGTGAGCAGCGGACCTCGAACTACCTGATCTGGCAGAGCGCGTACGCCGAGATGGTGTTCCAGGACATTCTCTGGCCGGATTTCGACCGGCGGAACCTCTGGGAGGCGTGCCTGGAGTACGCCAAGCGGGACCGCCGCTTCGGGGCGGCCCCGCTGGAGGAGGGCGAGAAGGCGACCTGAGCCGGGGACCGGCCCGGGCTCACCGGGCCGGGCTCACACGCTCGGGTCGCGGTGGGTCGGGCGGCCGTCGAGGACGGTGAGCAGCACCGGCAGCTCCGGCAGCTCGGTGGCGGGCGTGGTGAGCGGGTCGCCGCCGAGGACGGTGAGGTCGGCGCGGCAGCCGGGGGCGAGCCGCCCGGCCCGGTCCTCCTCACCGGCCGCGTACGCCGCGTGCACGGTCATGCCGCGCAGCGCCTCCAGCGCGGTGAGCGCCTGCTCGGGGCCGTGCGGCGGGCGGCTGAGGTCGCGGGTGGGGCGGCGGTGGCGGGCACCGGCCAGGACGCCCAGCGGTTCGTAGGGCGCGATCGGCCAGTCGGAGCCGAGGACGACGGTGGCGCCGGAGTCGGCCAGATCGCGGCAGCGCCAGGCGCGGGCGGCGCGCTCCTCGCCCAGCCGCCGCGACCAGTTGTCGGTGTGGTCGGCGCGGGTGAAGTCGCAGCAGTGGGTGGGCTGCATGGAGGCGATCACGCCCAGCTCGGCGAAGCGGCGGAGGGTGTCGTCGGGGACGGTCTCGATGTGTTCGATGCGGTGCCGGATGCCGCTGCCACTCGTGGAGCCCGCCGCCGCGCGGGCCTTCTCGACCGCGTCCAGGACGTGGCGGACGGCGGCGTCGCCGATGGCGTGGGTGGCGGTCGGCACACCGGCCGCGTGCAGTTGCCCGATGACGCGGGTGTACGCGTCGGGGTCGGGCCAGAAGGCGTGCGTGGACTCGCCGTGGCAGTCGGGGCGTTCGAGCCAGGCGGTGCCGTTGTCGATGGTGCCGTCCATGAAGAGCTTGACCCCGGCGGTACGCCACAGCCGGCCGCCGGTGCCCTGCTGTGCGATCAGCGCGCGGACGCCCTCGTCGCCGGTGCCGGGCTGGCACCAGGGCGCGACCCGCAGCCGCAGCGGGAGGTCCCCGGCCGCGTCCAGCTCCGCGTAGAAGTCGAGGCTGTCGCCGTTGGCGTCCATGACGTGGCCGCCGGTGAGGCCGGACGCGGCCATGGCGCGCAGCGCGGCGGCCAGGCGGTCGCGGCGCTCGGCGCGGGTGGGCTGCGGGGCGGCGCGTTCGACCAGTTCGCAGGCGGCGTCCTCCAGCAGCAGACCGGTCGGGCGGCCGTCCGCGTCGCAGACCACCTCGGCGGCCTGGTCGAAGGTGCGCGGGCCGTCCACACCGGCGAGTTCCAGGGCGCGCGGGCTGGCGAGCAGCGAGTGCGCGTCGAAGAGCAGGAGCAGCGCGGGGATCCCGTCGAGGACGGGGGAGAGGGCGGCGGCCTCGACCGGGCGGTCGCCGAAGACGTTGGGGTCCAGGCCCCAGCCGCGCAGCCAGGCGCCGGGGGCGAGGGTGGCGGCCTCGCGGGCCAGGGCCGCGCGCACCTCGTCCAGGTCGGTGCAGCGGGAGAGGTCCAGGCCGTGGGAGAGGTCGGCGCCGGTGACCGGGTGGAGGTGGCCGTCGGTGAGGCCGGGGGTGACCACCGCGCCCTTGAGGTCGAGCACCGTGGTGGCGGGGCCGGCGAGTCGGCGTATCTCGCGGTCGTCGCCGAGGGCGGTGATCTTTCCGTCCGCCGCCGCGAGGGCGGTCTCCGGCAGGAAGGCGCCGGTCGCCGGGTCGAGCAGGCGGGCGGAGAGCAGGACGAGGTCGGCGGGCACGGCGACTCCTGGGGGAGGGGGAAGGGGCGGGGCGGCTGCTGCGGGGCGTTACGTGCTTCTACGTGCTTCTACGTGCCTTTGGGTCGCAACGAGCCCTCCGGCAGGCCGAGTTCGCGTTCGGCGGTCGGGAAGACCATCAGGAACGACTCGTCGGGGTGCTCGCTGGTGTCGGTGTTGGCGTGCGCGCCGAGGCCGTCGAGCACCACGAGGATCCAGATGGCCGCCATCAGCGGGTCCTTGGCGTGGAATTCACCGCATTCGACGCCCTCGCGGACGAGATCGCTGAGCCGGCCGCGCCAGGCCGCCTCCTGGGCGGCGACCCGCTCGCGGAGCAGGGGGCGGTAGCGGCTGAGGTGGCGGGCGTTGATCCACAGCCGGCTGATGGCGTCGTACGGCTCGCCGGCGGTGCGGGCCAGGAAGCGTGCCATCCGCTCGGTCGGGGTCTCGCCGGGGGCGGCGGGCGGCAGCAGTCCGTCCAGCTCGCCGGTCGCGGCGCTGCCGAACGCCTCCGCCACCAGCTCCTCGGCGGACGGGAAGTAGTGGCTGATCAGGCCGGGGCGGACGTCGAGGTCCTCGCCGATCCGCCGCAGGGTGATGCATTCCAGGCCATCGGTGAGGGCGACGGTGGCCGCGGCCTCGACGATCTCGGCCCGCCGGGCGGCCGGGTCTTTCCGGATGCGTTTGCGCGGAACCCTTGACGACATACCCCGGAGGCTATTGAGTGTGCGACCAATAAGCAACCAGGTCGGTCAACGACCCGTCCCCGGAGGGCCCATGGCGTCCACGATCCCCGACCCGAGCACCGGCAGCGACGGCAGGTCAGAGGCGGCCGGACCGCCCCCGGTCCGCCCCGGCCGGATCGAGGCGCACGGCATCGACCACATCCCCGACGAGGAACGCCACGGCCGCCCCCGGTCGCTGTTCTCCGTCTGGGCCGCCGCCAACGTCAACTACCTGAATCTGGTGGTCGGCGGCGCGCTGATCCTCATGGGGCTGACCCTGTGGCAGGCGCTCGCGGTGATCGTCGTCGGCAATCTGCTCTGGGTCGTCACCGGCATCCTCGCGGCCCCTGGCCCGGCCGCCGGCGCCCCCAGCGAAGTGATCACCCGCGCCCTCTACGGCGTCCTCGGCAACCGCGTCAACAACGCGGTCACCGGCTGGCTGATCTCGGTCAGCTACGTCGCCCTCAACCTCGCCGCCGCGGCCGGTTCGGCTTTCTCGCTCGTCGCGCGCACCGGACTGCCGCTGACCACCCCGGTCAAGATCATCGTCGTGGTGGCCATCGCCGCGGTCACCCTGACCATCAGCGTCTACGGGCACGCCCTGATCGTGAAGCTCTACACCCCGATCACGCTCGTGCTGGCCGCCGCGTTCGCGGTCGTCGCCTGGGCCGTGGCCACCCACGCCGACTTCGGCTACCGGCCCGCCCACCCGCTCTCCGGCACCGCCCTGTGGGCCGCCCTGCTCACCGGGACGACGCTGATGGCCTCCGGCCCGCTCTCGTACACCACCAGCGCCGACTTCTCCCGCTACCTGCCGCGCGCCACCTCGCCGTACGCGGTGATCGGCTGGACCGCGCTCGGCGGCTTCCTGCCCGGGGTGGTGGTGTGCTCACTGGGCGCGCTCGCGGCCACCGTCGTGGACATGACCGACCCGCAGACCGCGCTCCAGCACATCCTGCCCGGGTGGTTCACACCGCTCTTCCTGCTCGCCCTCGTCCTCGGCACGATCGCGCTCAACGCGCTGACCGCGTACAGCGCGGGCCTCGCCCTCCAGGCCGTGGGGATACGCATCCGCCGCTCGGTCAGCGTCCTGGCGGACGGCGCGGTCGCGGTCGGGCTGACCCTCTACGCGCTGCTGGTCTCGAACTTCCTCGACACCGTGAACGACGTGCTCCAGCTGACCGTCGTCCTACTCGGCCCCTGTAGCGCCGTCTACGCCATGGACATCGTGCTGCGCCGCAACCGCTACGACGGGCGGGCGCTGTGCGACGAGAGCCGGGGCGGGCCGTTCTGGTACACCGGCGGCTTCAACTGGCGCGGAGTGGCTGCCCTGGCGGGCGGCGTGGCGGCGTCCGCGCTCTGCGTCGGGACGCTCTACACCGGGCCGGTGGCGAGCGCGCTGGACGGGATCGACCTCGCACTGCCGGCCGGGATGGCGGTGTCGGCCGTGCTGTACGCCGTACTGCCGGGGCGGCCGCGTACGGCGGAGGGCACCGCCGACCTGGCTACCGGCCTCACCACCGACCGCGCCGCCGACCGGACCGGCTGACGGGCCGGCTGAAGGGCCGCCCGCCCGGGAGCCGTCAGGCGTCGCGCCCGGACTCCGCGGCGGCCGCGCAGTCCCCGCAGGTGCCGAAGATCTCGACGGTGTGCGCCACATCGCGGAAGCCGTGCTCGGCGGCGATCTGGTCGGCCCACTTCTCCACCGCCGGGCCCTCGACCTCGACGGCCTTGCCGCAGCCCCGGCACACCAGGTGGTGGTGATGGTCGTCGGAGCTGCACCGGCGGTAGACGGCCTCGCCGTCGCTGGTGCGCAGCACGTCCACCTCGCCGGCGTCGGCGAGGGACTGCAGCGTGCGGTAGACGGTGGTCAGCCCGACCGAGTCGCCCCGGTGCTTGAGCATGTCGTGGAGTTCCTGCGCGCTGCGGAACTCGTTGACCTCGTCGAGTGCGGCCGAAACCGCGGTGCGCTGCCGCGTCGACCGGCCGCGGACCGGAGAACCCGCGCTCGTCGCCACCGTTGCCTCCCTAGGACGTCAGGACTTCTCCCGCGCATGCGTTTGGCCATTGTGCCAGGTGATGACCGGAAGCCCTGTTTGGTTCTTACAGCTACCTCTCTGTCTGCCCCTTCCGGGGGAGGTCCCACACCCGCCGCGGCGGGCGCCCGTCACACCCGGACGTCGTCCTCGGCGGGGCGGCTGCCCGGTACCTCCAGGGTGCATCCGCCGCCGCCCGCCGCGGCGGCGGTCCGGGCGCGCCGGCGGGCCAGCGGGGCGGCCAGCGCGGTGAAGGCGATGAACAGCGCGATGGCGAACAGCACGATGGTCGCGCCGGACGGCACATCGACGTAGTACGAGGCGGTGGTGCCGGTCAGCGTCACCGCCACGCCGATGCCGACCGCGGTCGCGAAGGTCACCGCGAAGCTCCGGCTGATCTGCTGGGCGGCCGCGACCGGGATCACCATCAGCGCGCTGACCAGCAGCAGGCCGACCACCCGCATGGCGACGGTGACGGTCACCGCGGCGGTCACCGCGATCAGGAGGTTCAGCAGCCGCACCGGCAGGCCGGTGACCCGGGCGAACTCCTCGTCCTGGCAGACCGCGAACAGCTGGCGGCGCAGCCCGATCGTGATCACCAGCACCAGTGCGGCCAGCACGTAGATCGTGACCATGTCCTGCGGGGAGACGGTGGTGATCGAACCGAAGAGGTACGTCCCGAGGTTGGCGCTGGAACCGGCGTCGGAGAGGTTCATCAGCATCACACCGCCGGCCATACCGCCGTAGAACAGCATGGCCAGCGCCAGGTCGCCGCGGGTCTTGCCGTACCAGCGGATCAGCTCCATGATCACCGAGCCGACGACCGCGACGACGGTGGCCATCCACACCGGGCTGCTGTTGAGCAGGAAGCCCAGGCCGACACCGGTCAGCGCGACATGGCCGATGCCGTCGCCCATCAGGGCCTGGCGGCGCTGGACGAGGTAGATGCCGATGGCGGGGGCGGTGATGCCGACGATCAGCGCGGCGATCAGCGCCCGCTGCATGAAGGCGTAGGAGAGGATTTCCATGAGGGCGGGCCCCTAGCTCAGCAGGCCGGTGCGGAGCGGCTCCGCGGCGGCGTCGGCGTGCGGGTGGACGTGGTCGTGGCCGGGCAGGGCGTGCTGGCCGACGGCCTCCGGGGGCGGGCCGTCGTGGACGACGCAGCCGTCCCGCAGCACCACCGCGCGGTCGATCAGCGGCTCCAGCGGGCCCAGTTCGTGCAGCACCAGCAGGACGGTGGTGCCGCGGCCGACCTGCTCGCGCAGGGCCGAGGCCAGCACCTCCTGGCTGGCGAGGTCCACACCGGCCATCGGCTCGTCCATGATCAGCAGATCCGGTTCGCCCGCCAGCGCCCGGGCTATCAGCACCCGTTGGTGCTGTCCTCCGGACAGGGCGTTGACGGAGTCCTTCAGCCGGTCCGCCATCCCGACCAGCTCCAGCGCGCGGTGCACCGCCGCGCGGTCCGCCTTGCGCAGGATGCCCAGCTTCGTACGGGCCAGCCGGCCGGCGGTGACCACCTCGCGGACCGTGGCGGGGACCCCGCCGGCCGCGGTGGTGCGCTGCGGTACGTAGCCGATCCGGGCCCACTCCTTGAAGCGGCGGAACGGCGTGCCGAAGAGCGCCAGCTCGCCGCCGGTCAGCGGCACCTGGCCGATCACCGAGCGGACCGCGGTGGACTTGCCGGAGCCGTTGGCGCCGAGCAGGGCGACGACCTCGCCGGGGCGCACGGTCAGATCGATCCCGCGCAGGACGGGGCGGCCGCCGAGGGAGGCGGTGGCGCCGCGCAGTTCGATCACGGGCCGGTCCTCCCGGCTGCTGTCGCCGACCCGGTCGGTGTCCTTCATCAGCTGACCTCCGTCGGTGCGGTGCGGGCTCACGGGGCGTGCGGCGCCGGTCACTTGGCGCCGAGCGCCTTCTGGAGCGCGGCGAGGTTGGCGCGCTGCACGGAGAAGTAGTCCTGGCCGCGCGATTTGGCGGTGATCCCCTCCAGCGGGTCCAGCACATCGGTCTTCAGGTGCAGATCGCCGGCGAGGGTCTTGGCGGTGGCCGGATTGGCCAGGGTCTCGAAGAAGACCGTGGAGACGTGGTGGGTCTCGGCGAGGGTGTGGAGCTGCTTGACGCGGTTGGCGCTGGGCTCGGACTCCGGGTCCAGGCCGCTGATCGCCTCCTCGGTCAGCCCGTACCGCTCGGCGAGGTAGCCGAAGGCGGCGTGGGTGGTGATGAACGTGTCCGACGTGCGGTTCTTCAGCCCGTCCGCGAACTCCTTGTTCAGCGCGTCCAGCTTCTTCACCAGCGCGTCGGTGTTCTTCCGGTAGTCCGCCGCGTGCTGCGGGTCGGCCGCCGCGAGGGTCTTGTCGACGCCCTTGGCGACCTCGGCGAACTTCACCGGGTCCAGCCAGATGTGCGGGTCGCGGCCCGGCTCGGCGTCCGAGCCGGTGTGGTTGTCGCCGGTGGTGTGGTGGTGCCCGTCCACCTCGGTGCCGTGCGTCTCCAGGCCGGTCAGCTCCGCCGCGTCGGCGATGTGCTTGACGCCGGACTGGGCGATCGAGTCGTCCACGGCGGGCTGGAGGCCCTTGAGGTAGACGATCGCGCCGGACTCGTTGAGCTGGGCGGTCTGCTTGGCGGTGAGCGTCAGGTCGTGCGGCTCGACGCCGGGCTTGGTGAGGTTGGCCACCTCGACGTGGGACCCGCCGATCTGCTCGGCGAGGAACTGCATCGGATAGAACGACGCCGTCACCCGCAGCTTCCCGTCGTCGGTGCGTCCGGAGGCGGTGGTGGAGCACGCGGACAGGCCCAGCAGGGCGAGGGCCGCGGCACCGGCGACGGCCGCGGTGGATATGTGAGGGCGTACGTTCATGACTGTCATTTTCAACAAACATGGAAATGATTGTCAACAAAGTGCGCGCCACGTCACAGGGCGAACAGAACCGGCCGGAACCGATCGGCAAACCGATTTGGTCCGGGGGGTACGCCCGCCGCTACCCTGAACTATTCGCTCGCGCGATCCCTGAGCAGCACCCTTCGTCGAGGCGCTCCGCGCCCCCTACATCCACTGTCCGACGTCGTACTGAAGAGAGCACCGTGGCCGCCGACAAGATCGATACCATCGTCAGCCTGAGCAAGCGCCGTGGCTTCGTCTACCCCTGCAGTGAGATCTACGGCGGATCCCGCGCTGCCTGGGACTACGGTCCCCTCGGCGTCGAGCTCAAGGAGAACATCAAGCGCCAGTGGTGGCGCGCCATGGTCACCTCCCGCGAGGACGTCGTCGGTATCGACTCGTCGGTGATCCTGGCCCCCGAGGTGTGGCAGGCGTCCGGCCACGTCGCCACCTTCACCGACCCGCTCACCGAGTGCACCTCCTGCCACAAGCGCTTCCGCGCGGACCACCTGGAGGAGGCGTACGAGGCCAAGCACGGCCGGCTCCCCGAGAACGGCCTCGCCGACGTCAACTGCCCGCACTGCGGCAACAAGGGCGGCTTCACCGAGCCCAAGCAGTTCTCCGGCCTGCTCTCCACCCACCTCGGCCCCTCGCAGGACACCGCCTCCATCGCGTACCTGCGCCCCGAGACCGCCCAGGGCATCTTCACCAACTTCGCGCAGGTCCAGCAGACCTCCCGCAAGAAGCCGCCGTTCGGCATCGCGCAGATGGGCAAGTCGTTCCGGAACGAGATCACGCCGGGCAACTTCATCTTCCGCACCCGCGAGTTCGAGCAGATGGAGATGGAGTTCTTCGTCAAGCCGGGCGAGGACGAGCAGTGGCACGAGTACTGGATGGAGCAGCGCTGGAACTGGTACCGCGACCTCGGCCTGCGCGAGGAGAACATCCGGTGGTATGAGCACCCCAAGGAGAAGCTCTCCCACTACTCCAAGCGCACCGCTGACATCGAGTACCGCTTCCAGTTCGGCGGCTCGGAGTGGGGCGAGCTGGAGGGCGTCGCCAACCGCACCGACTACGACCTCAACGCCCACGCCAAGGCGTCCGGCCAGGACCTCTCCTACTTCGACCAGGAGGCCGGCGAGCGCTACACCCCGTTCGTCATCGAGCCGGCGGCCGGTGTCGGCCGCACGATGCTGGCCTTCCTCCTCGACGCGTACACCGAGGACGAGGCGCCGAACGCCAAGGGCAAGATGGAGAAGCGGGCCGTGCTGCGGCTGGACCCGCGCCTGGCGCCGGTGAAGGTCGCGGTGCTGCCGCTGTCCCGCAACCCGCAGCTCTCGCCCAAGGCGAAGGGGCTGGCCGCCGATCTCCGGAAGTTCTGGAACATCGAGTTCGACGACGCCGGGGCGATCGGTCGCCGGTACCGTCGCCAGGACGAGATCGGGACGCCGTTCTGTGTCACCGTCGACTTCGACACGCTCGACGACAACGCGGTGACTGTGCGTGAGCGCGACACGATGAAGCAGGAGCGGGTGAGCCTGGACCAGATCCAGTCGTACCTGGGGGCGCGGCTCCTCGGTTGCTGATCCGGCCTGGCGGCCGGTGAGGATCCGACCTGTTGACGCCGTTCGGCCTTGGGTTTTCCCGGGGCCGGGCGGCGTTTTTTCGCGCCTCTCCGCTGCGCTTGGCTGGCTTCCCACGTTGTTGGGTTTCCCGCCGTGCGGGGGCCTGTTGCTTGCGCCTTCGGCGCCTTTTGGGTCCGCTGCGCGGGGCTTTTCGGCAGCGGTGCCGGGCCTGCGGGGCAGGGAGTGTCCGGACTGCTTCGCTTTACGTCCGGACACTCCCTGCCCCGCAGACCCGTCCCCTCCCGAGGGGGGTCAATTCACTTGTCCATTGGGGCTGTTCACGGTGGTGTCCTGCGGGTTGTTGTCGGCCGGTGGGCGCTCGCCCTCGACGGGACGAGCGGCACCAACCCACTCACGCCGGCCCCCACGCACCGTATTTATGACCCCCCACGGGAGGGGACGGGTCTGCGGGGTGGGGGTGTGCCGGACGTAAAGCGAAGCAGTCCGGCACACCCCCACCCCGCAGACCCGGCACCGCGGCCGAACAGCCCCGCGCAGCGGAATCAAGCAACGCGCCGCAGGCGCACACGAAACGCACCCGCGGCGGGGCAGACGACAACGTGCGTCAACGAACGCGGCGCGGCAGCCGCAGACCCAAGAACGTCGTGCCCACGACGATCACCAACTGCGTCAGCAGCGCGGCGAGAAACGCGTCCCGGATGCCGGCGGACGGCATCACCGAGAGGAACAGCGTGCCCAGGGTGGCCACCCCAAGGGCGAGCCCGGACTGCTGAGTCGTGACCATGACGCCACCGCCGACACCTGCCTGCTCCGCAGGCAATTCGCTCAGGACGAGGCGCAGCAGCACCGGCAGGACCAGGCCCTGGCCGGCCCCCAGGACGGCCATGCTGGGGGCGAGGGCGGCGACCGGGAGGCCCGGCCAGCCGGCCTGGACGGTGAGGGCGAGGGTGAGCAGGCCGGCGCCCTGGATCAGGGAGCCGGTGATGACGACCTTGCGGCCGTAGCGGGAGACCAAGCGGGGGCCGGCCAGGGACGCGGCGAAGAACGCCA
This sequence comes from Streptomyces sp. NRRL F-4489, assembly GCF_001509485.1. GTDB lineage: Bacteria > Actinomycetota > Actinomycetes > Streptomycetales > Streptomycetaceae > Streptomyces. Next base: position 21,743 of record NZ_LLZI01000245.1, on the reverse strand, counting down.
GGCAGAGCGGGACGAGGGCGATGCCGGCCGCCAGCGGCCCGTACCGCAGACCGGTCTGGAGGGCGACGGCGACGACGAACATGAAGCCGCCGAAGCCGATCGAGAACGGGATGATCATGGCGAGGCCGCTGCGCACGGAGGGGATGCGGAAGAGCGACGGGGGGACGAGCGGGGTGCGGCCGGTGCGTTCGGCGCGGCGTTCGACGGCGAGGAAGGCGCCGGCGAGGAAGGGGAACAGGGCCAGCAGGACCCAGGACCACAGGGGCCAGCCGGCGGCCCGGCCCTCGGTGAGGGGCAGGAGGAGGGTGATGAGCGCGGCGGCGAGCAGCACGGTGCCGGGGCCGTCCACCCGGCTCGGGTGCGGCGAGCGGGTCTCCGGCACGGTGCGGGCCGCGAGGAGCCAGGCGGCGGCCGCGATCGGGACGTTGACGAGGAACACCGCGCGCCAGCCGCTGCCGGCCAGGTCGACGGAGACCAGCAGGCCGCCGAGGACCTGCCCGACCGCGCTGGAGACGCCCGCCGTGCCGCCGTACAGGCTGACGGCCTTGGCGCGCCGCTTGCCGGTGGTCGCGGCCTGGATGGTGGCGAGCACCTGGGGGAGCAGCAGCGCGGCGGCGGCGCCCTGGGCGACCCGGGCGGCGACCAGCGTCCAGGCGTCGGGGGCCAGGCCGCAGGCGAGCGAGGTCAGGCCGAAGGCGGCCAGGCCCCAGAGGAACAGCCGGCGGCGGCCGGCCATGTCGCCGAGCCGTCCGCCGAGGACCAGCAGGGTGGCGTAGGCGACGCCGTACCCGGCCACCACCATCTCCAGCGTCGCGGGGCTGGCGTGCAGATCGCGTTCGATGGTCGGCAGCGCGACGTTGACGATGAAGAAGTCGATCATCGGCAGGGCGGCGCCCAGCAGGACGGTCAGCAGGCCCAGCGGGGTCAGCAGCGGGTTCGCCGCCGTACGGGGAGGCGCGCCGGCCGGGGTGGTGGACGGGGCGGAGGGGAGGGTGGTGGGTATGGTTCGGGTTTCGCTCACGGGGAAGAGCATTCCGGGGTGCTCAGCCGGGTACCAGAGCGTCCTGATCCTGGTATCAGCACTACCTGGCAACGGGATGCGGACTGCGGCAGGCTGGACGCCATGACCGTAGAGATGACGCAGGCCGCAGGGGCGGGCCGGGCCCGGGACGGGGACGCCGTGCGGCGGGCCGAGCTGGCCGCCTTTCTGCGCAGCCGGCGCGAGCGGATCACGCCGGAGCAGGTGGGGCTGGTGCGCGGTACGCGCCGCCGCACGCCGGGGCTGCGCCGCGAGGAGGTCGCGCAGCTCGGCGCCGTGGGCGTCACCTGGTACACCTGGCTGGAGCAGGGGCGGGACATCCATGTCTCGCCGCAGGTGCTGGACGCGGTGGCCCGCGCGCTGCTGCTGGACCGCGCCGAGCGCAGCCACCTCTTCGCGCTGGCCGGGGCGGCCGATCCGCTGCCGGGCAAGGAGTGCACCGGTGTGCCCCGGGCGCTGTGGGACGTGCTGCACCAGCTCTCCCCGTATCCGGCCGCCGTCCAGAACAGCAAGTTCGACATCCTCGCGTACAACACCACCTACGGGGAGCTGATGGGCGGTCTGGACGCGCTGCCGGAGGAGGACCGCAACTGCATGTGGCTGGCGTTCACCCACCCCCGGTGGCGGGCGACCATGGTGGACCGCGAGAACACGCTGCGGCGGATGACCGCCAAGTTCCGCGCCGCGATGGCCGAGCACATCGCCGAGCCGGGGTGGAAGGCGCTGGTGGCGCGGCTGACCGAGGCGTCGCCGGAGTTCCGGGAGATCTGGGCGCAGCACGAGGTCGAGCGGCCGTCGAGCGCGGTGAAGGTCTTCCGGCACGCGGTGGGGGTGCTCCAGCTGACCGCGACCAATCTCTGGACGGGGCCGAATCCGGGGCCGAAGGTGCTGGTCTACACGCCGGTGGACGAGGCGTCGCGGGGGCGGCTGGAGGAGCTGGAGCGGATGGCCCGGAAGGCGCGGGAGGAGGCGGTGGCGGGCGTCGGCGCGTAGCGGCGGCCCGGCTTTCCGCTACGAGCCGGTGCGGGTGCGGTGCGGGTCGCGGGCCGTCTCGTCGTCGAAGAGGGCGGCGGTACGGGTGGCGGTGGCGCGGGCCCAGCGGCCGGTGGTCAGCGCGCCGAGCAGCAGGACCGCGGCGCCGCAGCCGGCGATGATCCACCAGCCGGGGCGGGCGGCGGCCAGGAATTCGCCGCGGGTGGCACCGGTGTGCGCGCCGCCGGCCAGGACGGCGCCGATCACCGCGACGCCCAGCGAGGAGCCGACCTGCCGGCTGGTGGAGGCCACCGCCGCCGCCACGCCCGCCTGGGTGCGCGGCATCCCGGACACCGCGGTGTTGGTGATCGGCGCGTTGACCAGGCCGAAGCCGATGCCGAAGAGGACGTAGCCGGTGAACAGCAGGCCGGTGGTGGACTCCGCGTCGAAGGCGGCGAAGAGGACGCCGCTGGCGGCCATGGCGCAGCCGGCCAGCAGCAGCGGCAGCCGGGGGCCGCGGCCGCCGACCAGGCGGCCGGACAGCGGCGCGAAGATCAGCGTCATACCGGCCATCGGCAGCATGTAGAGCCCGGCGTTCAGGGCGGACAGACCGCGGATGTTCTGCAGATAGAGGGTGTTGACGAAGAGGAAGCCGCCCAGCGCGGCGAACGCGGCGACCGCGGTCACGGTGGCGCCGCTGAACGGCGCGCTGTGGAAGAACCGCAGGTCGATGAGGGGTTCGGTGCGCCGCCGCTCGTAGCCGACCAGGGCCGCCAGCGACCCGGCCGCGACCAGGATGAACGCCAGGATCTCCGGGGAGTCCCAGCCGGCCTCCGGCGCCTCGATGATCGCGTACGTCAGCGCGCCGAGCAGCGCGATCACCAGCAGCTGGCCGACCGGATCGACCCGGCGCGGGCGCGGCGCGCGGGACTCCGGGACCCAGCGCCAGGTCAGGAAGAGCGCCAGGGCGCCGATCGGGACGTTGATCCAGAAGATCGAGCGCCAGCCGACGCTCTGCACCAGCACCCCGCCGACCACCGGGCCCGCGGCCATGCTGATGCCGACCACGCCGCCCCAGACCCCGATGGCGCGGGCGCGCTCCCGGGGGTCGGTGAAGGTGTTGGTGATGATCGACATGGCGACGGGGTTGAGCATCGAGCCGCCGACCGCCTGCACCATCCGGAAGACCACCAGCCACGTCAGGTCCGGCGCCAGGCTGCACAGCAGGGAGCCGGCGGTGAAGACCACCAGGCCGGTCATGAAGATCCGGCGGCGGCCCAGCCGGTCCGCGGTCGAGCCGGAGAGCATCAGCAGCGACGCCAGGACGAGGGTGTAGGCGTCGATCGTCCACTGCATCCCGGAGACCGAGGCGTGCAGTTCGTGCTGCATGGACGGCAGGGCGACGTTCAGGACGGTGTTGTCGAGACTGACGATCAGCAGGCTCAGGCAGCAGATCGCCAGGACGAGCAGACGCCGCCGGCGGCTGAGGTCAAGCATGGTTGAACGCTACAACGATCCGGGCGGGGCGGCCCCCGGCGGGGTGCCCGGTGCGGTTGCGGGACAATGGAGGGCATGAGTTCGCTGCAGATCGGCCCGCACTCGGTGCAGCCTCCCGTCGTCCTGGCCCCCATGGCGGGGATCACCAACGCCCCGTTCCGGACGCTGTGCCGGGAGTTCAGCGGCGGCAAGGGCCTGTTCGTGAGCGAGATGATCACGACGCGGGCGCTGGTCGAGCGCAACGAGAAGACCATGCAGCTGATCCACTTCGACGCGAGCGAGCGCCCCCGCTCGATCCAGCTCTACGGCGTCGACCCGGCCACCGTCGGCAAGGCCGTCCGCATGATCGTCGAGGAGGACCTCGCCGACCACATCGACCTGAACTTCGGCTGCCCGGTCCCCAAGGTGACCCGCAAGGGCGGCGGCTCCGCCCTGCCGTACAAGCGGCCGCTGCTGCGCGCCATCCTGCGCGAGGCGGTCAGCGGCGCCGGGCCGCTGCCGGTGACGATCAAGATGCGCAAGGGCATCGACGACGACCACCTCACCTACCTCGACGCCGGCCGGATCGCCGTCGAGGAGGGCGTCACCGCCGTCGCCCTGCACGGCCGCACCACCGCCCAGCACTACGGCGGCACCGCCGACTGGGACGCCATCGCCCGCCTGAAGGAGCACGTCCCGGAGATCCCGGTGCTCGGCAACGGCGACATCTGGTCGGCGGACGACGCGGTGCGGATGATGCGGGAGACCGGCTGCGACGGTGTGGTGGTCGGCCGCGGCTGCCTGGGCCGGCCGTGGCTCTTCGGCGATCTGGTCGCGGCCTTCGAGGGCGGCGGCGCGCCGGCGGCGCCCACCCTGCGCGAGGTCGCCGCGGTGATGGTCCGGCACGCCACGCTGCTCGGCGAGTGGCTCGGCGACGAGGCCCGCGGTGTCATCGACTTCCGTAAGCACGTCGCCTGGTATCTGAAGGGCTTCGCGGTCGGCTCGGAGATGCGCAAGCGGCTGGCGATCAGCTCGTCGCTGGCGGAGCTGGCGGAGGGCCTGCACGCGCTCGACCTGGACCAGTCCTGGCCGGCCGGCGCCGACGGTCCGCGCGGCCGCACCTCCGGCAACAACCGCGTGGTGCTCCCGGACGGCTGGCTGCGCGACCCGTACGACTGCGCGGGCGTCGGCGAGGACGCCGAACTGGACACCTCGGGCGGCTGAACCGCCGCTCCGTATACGACATCGGGGGTCTTCCGCGGCCGTTCGCGCCGCCGGAGGCCCCCGTCGAACTATGGCCGGTTAGCGGCGCCCCGGCGCGCCCCGGTGGACGGCCCGCCGGGGGTGGCCGAATACTGCGCCGATCTTCCCGCAGTACGGAAAAAGGCCCCGGATCTGCGGCGGCGCCTCCGGCGATCACGGGTCCCCGCATCGTCCAAATGATGGACCCTCTTCACACATGAGCGCGTGATTCTCGCCACCCTTGATAGGGGTACCGCTCAGATGAGCGTTCTGACGCATACTCCACCTTTCGCATAGGTGGCACCCGGTGCCACCCGCCATCCGTTCAACCCATCAAGTGAACCCTCGCTGTGCGTAGCAATCGCCGCCCGTCCGACTGCGGAGCGCATTGATGCATTCGGGTAGTAAACGATGGTGAAAACGCATGATCACTTTCGATCTGGTGGCGGACGCCGGGTTACGCACGCATGTAGACCAAGTGGACGTACCCATACGCCTTTGATCTGGGTATGTTCCTCGCCGTCAGGGCAGCCCGTCGGCGAGGAGTCAGAGCCGTGCCGGAAACACAAGATCCCCATGTAACCGCGTCTTCTTCCGTGAAGTTCGTCTACGACTTCACCGAGGGCAACAAGGACCTCAAGGACCTCCTCGGTGGCAAGGGCGCCAACCTCGCGGAGATGACCAACCTGGGACTTCCGGTCCCGCCCGGCTTCACGATCACCACCGAGGCGTGCAAGGTCTACCTCGAGAGCGGCAGTGAGCCCGAGGCACTCCGTGCCGAGGTCTCCGACCACCTCGCCGCGCTCGAGAAGACCATGGGCAAGAAGCTCGGCCAGGCCGATGACCCGCTGCTCGTATCGGTGCGTTCCGGGGCGAAGTTCTCCATGCCCGGCATGATGGACACCGTCCTGAACATCGGCCTCTCCGACGCGTCGGTTTCCGGCCTCGCCGCGCAGGCCGGCGACGAGCGGTTCGCCTGGGACTCGTACCGCCGCCTCATCCAGATGTTCGGCAAGACCGTGCTGGGCGTGGACGGCGAGCTGTTCGAGGAGGCCCTGGAGGACGCCAAGCAGGCCAAGGGCGTCACCGTCGACATCGACCTGGACGCCGCCGACCTGCGGGCCCTGGTCGACCGCTTCAAGAAGATCGTCACCGAGGAGACCGGGCGGGACTTCCCGCAGGACCCGCGCGAGCAGATGGACCTCGCCATAAGGGCCGTCTTCGACTCGTGGAACACCGACCGCGCCAAGCTCTACCGCCGCCAGGAGCGCATCCCCGGCGACCTCGGCACGGCCGTCAACGTCTGCTCCATGGTCTTCGGCAACCTCGGCCCGGACTCCGGCACCGGCGTCGCCTTCACCCGCGACCCCGCCTCCGGCCAGCAGGGCGTCTACGGCGACTACCTCCAGAACGCGCAGGGCGAGGACGTCGTCGCCGGTATCCGCAACACCGTCCCGCTCGCCGAGCTGGAGTCGATCGACAAGGCGTCGTACGACCAGCTGATGCGGATCATGGAGACGCTCGAAACGCACTACAAGGACCTGTGCGACATCGAGTTCACCATCGAGCGCGGCAAGCTGTGGATGCTCCAGACCCGGGTCGGCAAGCGCACCGCCGGCGCCGCCTTCCGGATCGCCACCCAGCTCGTCGACCAGGGCCTGATCGACGAGGCCGAGGCGCTCCAGCGGGTCACCGGCGCGCAGCTGGCGCAGCTGATGTTCCCCCGCTTCGACCTGGACGCCGAGTCCGAGCTGATCGGCCGCGGGATCGCCGCGTCTCCGGGCGCCGCGGTCGGCAAGGCCGTCTTCGACTCGTACACGGCCGTGAAGTGGTCGCGGTCCGGTGAGAAGGTCATCCTGATCCGCCGCGAGACCAACCCCGACGACCTCAACGGCATGATCGCCGCCGAGGGCATCCTGACCTCGCGCGGCGGCAAGACCTCGCACGCCGCCGTCGTCGCGCGCGGTATGGGCAAGACCTGCGTCTGCGGCGCCGAGGAGCTCCAGGTCGACACCAAGACCCGCCGCCTGACCACCGCCGACGGCACCGTCATCGAGGAAGGCGACACCGTCTCCATCGACGGCTCCACCGGCAAGGTCTACGCCGGCGAGGTCCCGGTCGTGCCGTCCCCGGTCGTCGAGTACTTCGAGGGCCGGATGCACGCCGGCGCCGAGGACGCCGACGAGCTGGTCAAGGCCGTGCACCGGATCATGGCGTACGCGGACCGGGTCCGCCGGCTGCGGGTCCGCGCCAACGCCGACAACGCCGAGGACGCCGCCCGCGCCCGCCGCTTCGGCGCCCAGGGCATCGGCCTGTGCCGCACCGAGCACATGTTCCTCGGCGAGCGCCGGGAGCTGGTCGAGCGGCTGATCCTGGCCGACACCGACGCCGACAAGGACGCCGCGCTCGCCGAGCTGATGCCGCTGCAGAAGGCCGACTTCATCGAGCTGTTCGAGGCGATGGACGGCCTGCCGGTCACCGTCCGGCTGCTCGACCCGCCGCTGCACGAGTTCCTGCCCGACATCACCGACCTGTCGGTGCGGGTGGCGCTCGCCGAGGCCCGCCACGAGAAGCACGAGAACGACCTGCGGCTCCTCCAGGCCGTGCACAAGCTGCACGAGCAGAACCCGATGCTCGGCCTGCGCGGCGTCCGCCTCGGCCTGGTCATCCCCGGCCTGTTCGCCATGCAGGTACGGGCCATCGCCGAGGCCGCCGCGGAGCGCAAGAACGCCAAGGGCGACCCGCGCGCGGAGATCATGATCCCGCTGGTCGGCACCGTCCAGGAGCTGGAGATCGTCCGCGAGGAGGCCGAGCAGGTCATCGCCGAGGTCGAGCGCGCCCACGGCGTCAGCCTCAAGCTGACCCTCGGCACCATGATCGAACTTCCCCGCGCGGCCCTCACGGCCGGTCAGATCGCCGAGTCCGCCGACTTCTTCTCCTTCGGCACCAACGACCTGACGCAGACCGTCTGGGGCTTCTCCCGCGACGACGTGGAGGCCAGCTTCTTCACCGCGTACCTGGAGAAGGGCATCTTCGGCGTCAGCCCGTTCGAGACCATCGACCGGGACGGCGTGGGCTCCCTGGTCCGCAGCGCCGCCGAGGCCGGCCGGGCCACCCGCCCGGACCTCAAGCTCGGCGTCTGCGGCGAGCACGGCGGCGACCCGGACTCGGTCCACTTCTTCCACGAGGTCGGCCTGGACTACGTCTCCTGCTCCCCGTTCCGCATCCCCGTCGCGCGCCTCGAAGCGGGCCGCGCCGCAGCGGAATCCCAGGGCAGCGACAGCCGCTGACCCCCGGGGCCACCCGGCCCCGCAAACCCCCGGAACCGGCGGCGGACGCCCTTGACCCTCACCCCGCCGCCACTCCGGCCCCCACGAGGGCGGCACCTGTGCGGAGGTGCCGCCCTCGGCTTCTGTGCGGGGAGCGGGGGGCTGCGGACGGGGCGGAGGGCCCCTGGGAACGGCGGCGAGGGCGGGCCCGTGCACAGGCCCGCCCTCGCTTTTCTCCGGACTCCCCCCTCGGGAGCTGCCGCCCTCCCAGTCGGCGTGGGAGGCGGCCTCCAACGGGGCACCGCCCGGCCGGTTGTTTGCCCATCACCCCCCACGGGATCGAGCAATCCGGGCCGTGCGCAGCGCCGTTGAATTGCCTCCAGCATTCCGTCCGGAGGGGGGTCGCCGCGACCCCTTTCAACTCTGGCCAAAAGGGCATGGTGACCGCCCGTGGTGGCGTGCATACTCAGGCGTGCCGGGGGCCGACGGAGATAACCAAAGGGTGGGGGTTCGGTGTTACGCGTCCATTTCAGTGGACTCGATCTGGCCCGCGTGCGGATTGCCGCACGCCCCGACGCGCTGTGGGAGACGGTATTGAGCTTTCACCGGCTCCGTGACCGGCGCGACGATTCCACGTTCGGCGGTTGGCGATCGGAAACCCGCGGAAGGTTGAATGGCGAAACGCGTCTGCTGGCGCCCCTGGTGCCCAGCCGCGGCTATTTCCCGGATTTCCTGACGCCCGCCGAGGGACTGCTGGGCATGGACGAGGCGCTGGGCGCGCTGCGGGAGACGCCCGCCGAGCGCCTGCACGCCGAGCTGGGCCGGCTGGCGGCCGCCGACGGCCGCCCGCTGCCCGGGTGGATACGGGCGATGGCGGACGGCGAGACCCGCTCGCTGGGCCGGCTCGCCGGGATACTCCAGAGCTACCACGACGCGGCCGTCGCCCCGTACTGGCACCGGGTCCGCAGCCGGATAGAGGCCGACCGGGCGGCCCGCGGCCGGGCCCTGCTGGACGGCGGCACCGACCGGCTGCTGGCGTCCCTGCCGCCGATGCTGCGCTGGCGCCCGCCCGTCCTGGAGGCGGACTACCCCGTCGACCGGGACCTCCACCTCGGCGGCCGCGGACTGCTCCTGCTGCCCTCGTACTTCTGCCGGCGCACCCCGGTCACCTTCCACAACCCCGACCTCACGCCCGTCCTGGTCTACCCGGTCGAGCACCCCGTACCGCGCCTGACGCCGCCCGTCCCGGCCGACCGCTCGCTGGGGCGCCTGGTGGGCCAGACCCGTTCGGCGATCCTCCAGGGCATCGGCGTCGGCTGCACCACCAGCGAACTGGCCCGCCGGGTCGATGTCTCGCCGGCGTCGGCCAGCCAGCACGCCACCGTGCTGCGGGACGCCGGCCTGCTGTCCACGCTGCGCCAGGGCAACGCCGTGCTGCACACCCTGACGCCGCTGGGCGCCGCCCTGCTGCGCGGCGGCGCCCAGGGCGACGGCCCGGCCGCCGGGTGAGGAATCCTCCGCGGCGGGCCCCGGCCCGGGACATGACCCGGCGTCAGTACGGGCGGTCGCCCGCGATCGCCACCCGCTCAGCGACCCGCCGCCGGTTCCCGTAGTCGAAGACCGCGTAGTGCTGGGTGGCGCGGTTGTCCCAGAACGCCACGTCCCCGGCCCGCCAGTGCCACCGCACCTGGTACTCCGGGACGTGCGCCTGCTGGCACAGCAGCCGCAGCAGCCGGTCGCTCTCCGCCTCCGGCAGCCCGGTGATCCGGGTGGTGAACGACGCGTTCACGAACAGCGTCCGCCGCCCGGTCTCCGGGTGGCGCCGCACCACCGGGTGCTCCACCGGAGGGAACTCCTCCTGGAACGGCGCGAGTTGAGCGGGAGTGCAGAAACGGGCGAAGCCCGGGAGATAGTCGTGGACCGCCCGCGCGCCGTCGATCCGTGCCCGGATTTCCGCCGGCAAATTGTCGTACGCCGCCGCCATATCGGCCCACATCGTGTCGCCGCCGGCCTCCGGGACCTCGCGCAGCTGGAGCACCGCGCCCATCGCGGGCCGCGCGCGGAAGGTTACGTCCGCGTGCCATACGTTCTCGAACGTCGGGACCGCGCCGGCCGCCTTGTCAAACCTCACCACCTCCTTCGCGTCGCCCCGGGCCAGCAGCGGGTTGGTCTCCAACTCCCCCCAATGCGCGGCGAATTGGCGCTGTGCGGCGGAGGTCAGATGCTGCTCGCGGAAGAACAGCGCCTTCCACTCCAGCAGCGCGCGGTTCAGCTCCGCCCGCAGTGCCGCGGACAGCGGACGGGACAGATCCAGCCCCCGGATCTCCGCCCCGATCGTCGCCGCCAGGGGGATCACCTCGAACAGCTCGTAGGGCCGGTCGTGCCAGTCGTCCGGGGTGCGGCGGAGGGTGCGGCGGCCCTCGTAGAGGCCGTCGGCGGGGATGCGGAAGGGGCGGAGGGCGGGGGTCGAAGTCGTCAACGGGGCCTCCTGCAAGGGGAGTTGAGTGGTTCGGTGTCGCGTCCGGGGCCGCGTACGGAGGAGAAGGCGGCGCGCGGCGGAGCGGGGGAGTAGAGCGGCGGACCGGCCTCGGCGGGGCGTCCGGGTCAGGACGCGGTGGGACAGCCGGGACAGCCGGCCGGGGGAGAGCCGACCCGGCCGCGGCGGCGCAGGAAGCTCAGGCCGCGGGGTGCGCACGCGCCGTGAGGGCCGCGGTCGCGCGGCACCGCCTCACGGAAGACCGGGTACGTGCACATGGCACGCACCGTACCGGGAACCGCGCCCCGGGGCCACCCCCGGGGCCACCCCCGGGGCCGCGGCCCGTGCGCGGTCAGTCGTCGATACCGCTGCGCTCGACGCCCGCCACGATGTAGCGCTGGAGCAGCAGGAAGACCACCAGCAGCGGGACGATGGAGACGCCGGCCGCGACGAACAGCTTGTGCAGCTGGAGGTTCTGCGCGGTGGTGAACGTCGACAGCGCCACCTGCACCGTCCACGCCGACTGGTCCTGGCCGATCACCAGCGGCCACAGGAAGGAGTTCCACGCACCGATGAAGACGATGGTGCCGACCGCCGCGAACACCGGCCGGGCGTTGGGCACCACGATCCGCCAGTACGTCCGCCAGTACCCCAGCCCGTCCACCCGCGCCGCGTCCTCCAGCTCCCGGGGGAAGCCGAGGAACGACTGGCGGAAGACGAAGCAGGCGAACGCGCTGAACAGCGTCGGGATCACCAGACCGCGCAGGGTCGAGATCCAGCCGAGCGTGGAGACCAGCACGAAGCTGGGCACGAACGTCACGGCCGCCGGCACCATCAGGGTGCCCAGGATCGCGTAGAAGACCAGCGAGGCATGGCGGTAGGGGATACGCGCCAGGCCGTAACCGGCCATCGAGGCGAGCACGACCGTGCCGACCGTCGTGGCGACCGCGATCAGCGCGGAGTTGAGCAGCGACCGGGCCAGCGGCAGGTCCGGGTCGGAGAAGACCTCGGTCAGATTCGACCAGTGCAGCTCGCGCGGGAAGAACGTCCAGCTGGGCGCCGTGATGTCGGCCTCGCTCGCCAGGCCGTTGCGGACCAGCAGATAGAACGGGACGAGGAACAGCAGCGCCAGGGCCACCAGCAGCACCACCCGTAGCGCCCGGCCGGCCCGGATCAGGGCATCGTGCATCGTCGGTCAGTCCTCCTTGCGGCCGAGGCCGAACCAGCGGGCCTGCGCCACCGTCGCCACCGCGATGACCAGCGCCAGGATCACCGCGCCGGCGCTGCCCAGCCCGAGGTTCTGGTCCCGGCCGAGCGCGGTGTAGTAGAGGTACACCAGCGGCGGGCGGGCGTACGGCGGATAGCCGCGGGAGTCGCTGAGCAGGTTGTAGAACTCGTCGAACGCCTGGAACGCGTTGATCACCAGCAGCAGGACCACCGCCACGGACGTGGCGCGCAGCTGCGGGAAGGTGATGTGCCGGAAGACCTGCCAGCCCGGCCGCGCGCCGTCCACCGCCGCCGCCTCGTACAGCTGCGGGGAGATCCGCTGCAGCCCGGCCAGGAAGAGGATCATGTAGAAGCCGACCTGGAGCCAGAGCCGTACGGTGACGAGGGCGAGCCAGTACCACGGCGGGCTGGTGGTGGACAGCCACGCCGTGGGGTCGGCGCCGAACCAGCCGAGCACGGTGTTCGCCAGCCCGAACCGTACTCCGTTGAAAATTGACAGTTTCCAGATCAGCGCCGCCACGACATAACTGCAGGCGGTCGGCAGGAAGAACACCGACCGGAAGAACGCCTGGGCGATCCGCAGGCGGTTCACCATCAGCGCCAGCGCCAGCGACAGCGCGAACGTGGCCGGCACGATGAACGCGGTGAAGAGCAGAAAGGTGCCCAGGCTGCTGAGGAACGCGCTGTCGCCCAGCATCGACGCGTAATTCCCCAGTCCGACGAATTCCGTCGGATTCACGGTGTTGTGCGCGTCGAAGAAACTGAGGTAGACGCTCCACGCCAGCGGAACGTAGGTGAACAGCGCCAGCCCGGCCGCGAACGGCCCGACGAACACCCAGAACCACAGATTCCGCCGCTGCGGGCCGAGCAGCCGGGCCGTGCGCGGCAGCCGGGGCGTGCGCACGCTCACTTCTTCTTCGCCCGCCGCAATTCGGCCTCGACCGTCCGCAGCACGGCCTTCAGCTCGGTCTCCGGATGCGCGCCCTCCTTGATGATCCGGCTCAGCGCGTCCTGGTAGGCGGTGCGGTCGGCGCTGTTCCACAGCAGCGGCTCGGCGGAACCGTGGTCGGTGGCGTACCGCACCGCGTCCGCCGCCGCGCCCTCCCGCAGCTGCGCCGCCTTCTTCGCCAGCGAGATCCGGGCCGGGATGTGGAAGCCGTACGAGAGCGCGAAGTCCCGCTGGTAGTCGGTCCGGTCGATCCACAGCCACTTGGCGAACTCGGTGGCGGCCGCGCGGTGCCTGCTGCGGGCGCTCACCGCGGACGCGTACGCGCCGACCGGGACGGCGGGCTTCCCGGCCGGGCCGTCCTTCGGGAACGGCAGCACCCCGAAGTCGTCGCCCAGCGCCTTCTTGATCTGCGGCAGCGCCCACAGCCCCGACCACTGCATGGCGGTCAGCCCCTGGATGAACGCCGCCGGGTCGGACCAGTCGGTGGGCGCGCCCAGCAGCAGCGCCTTCCCGGCGTACAGCTGCCGGATCTTGCCCAGCACCCGCGCGGCGGCCGGATCGTCGAACCCGGCCCGGCCGTCCTCGGTGATCAGGCTCAGTCCGGCCGCGGCCAGCGGCGTCCCGCTGAGCACACCGGCTCCGCCGTCGTTGCCGAGGAACAGCCCCTTGACCTTTGACGTCGTCAACGTCCGGGCCGCGTCCACGAGTTCATCAACCGTCTGCGGTGGCTGAACCCCCGCATCCTTGAGCATGCTCTTGCGGTAGTAGAGGAGCTGGGTGTCGATGGTCTGCGGAATGCCCCAGATCTTGTCCTGCCAGATCTTCGGGGCCAGCACCGCCTGGTTGAAGTCGTCCTTCACCGGCGCGACGAGGTCGGTCAGATCGGCCACCTGGCCGCCCTGTATCTGCTCCAGCAGCGGGCCGTTGACCTCGAAGACGTCCGGCCCCGAGTCGGTCAGCAGCGCCGCCGCGGTCTGCCGGTCGTAGTCGCCCGGCCGCCACTGCACGGTGACGTCCGCCTTGGTGTACGCGGCGGCGTACCGTTTCACCGCCTGCTGGGTGCCTGGTTCGCCGTACTGGTGGTACCACTGCGAGAGCGCCGGTCCGGAACCGCCGCTCCCGCGCCCGGTGTTGGAGCCGCACGCCGCCAGCGCGCCCGCGAGCGCGAGGCCGCCGCCGGCGGTCAGGAGTCGTCGTCTGCGCATGGTCATGCCGGTACGGTACCTGCGGGGCGCGCCGTACGTTTTTGGCTTTCCCGCCGTGCGGGTTTCTGTTTTGTTTCGCCTTCGGCGTGGGGGAGTTGGGCGGGGGCGCCGTTTCGGATTCGCGGGTGGTCGTGCCGGGGGCGGGGGTGCGGGGCGGGCCCCCGCCCGGTGGGGGAGTATTGAAACGGTCGGTCCATAACGGCTAGGGTGGCGTCTCGGCCCGGCCGCAGTACGGGGTTTCACGGGCTCGTTTTGAACTGATCGATCCATAACCATGTAGCGAAGGAGGCACGAGCGTGCCCCGTGCCGTATATGTGCTGGCGCTTGGCATCTTCGCCATGGTGACCAGCGAGTTCGTGGTCGCCGGGCTGATGCCGCAGATGGCTGAGGGACTTGGTGCGACCATCCCGCAGATCGGCTACCTGATCACGGCGTTCGCGGTGGCGATGGCGGTCGGAGGGCCGTTTCTGACCGTGGCGGTGATGAAGTTGCGGCCCCGGACCGCGTTGATGGTGTTGTTCGTGGTCTTCCTGATGGGGAACGTCCTGGCGGCCACCGCGACCGGGTACGGGACGATGATGGCCGCGCGGATCATCACCGGGACCGCCTCCCAGGCGTTCTTCGGGGTGGGGATCTCGATGTGTGCCCAGATCACCCGCCCGGAGGTCCGGGGCCGGGCGATCGCTGTGGCGATGAACGGGCTCATGCTCGGCACCCTGCTCGGACTGCCCCTCTCCACCCTGGTTGGCGAACGGTTCGGGTGGCGCGCGGCGTTCTGGACCGTTACCGGTATCACCGTGATCGCGGCCGTGACGACGCTGTTCGGTGTGCCGCGTATTGAGCGGGCTGAAGGGGGTGGCGGCTTCCGGCAGGAGGCCGGTGTCTTCAAGAAGCCCAAGCTCTGGCTGGTGTTGTCCACCAGCACGCTCATCATCGGGGCCACCTTCTCCGCGTTCAGCTACTTCAATCCGATCCTCACCGAGGTGGCCGGCTTCGCGCCCGGGAGCGTTCCGGTGCTGCTGATCGCCTATGGCGCCGCCACGGTGGTCGGGAACACCGTGGTCGGTCGCTTGGCGGACCGCCATACCGTTTCCGTCCTCGCGGCCGGGCTGGTCCTCAATGCCGTGTTCCTGGGGGGCTTCGGCGTCCTCGCCGGGCTTCCCGTCGCCGCCGTGGTCTGCATGATGGGCATAGGTCTTGTCGGTGTCACGATGAACCCGGCCATGGTGACGCGGGTGCAGCGCACCGGGAACGCGGGCCCGTTGGTGAACACCGTGCACTCCTCGTTCATCACGCTCGGGGTCATCCTCGGATCCTCCCTCGGTGCTGTGGTGATCGATGCCTGGGGGCTGCGCGCTCCGCTCTGGCTCGGCGCCGTGATGGCCCTGGGCGGGCTCGCCACCGTGCTGCCCGACCTCATCCGCGGGCCCGCCCGTTCCCTCAACTCCCCCCAGGGGTGGGGCCCTACGACGGCGGAAGGGTGCGGGGCCTCTGGGGTGGGTGTGCGGACGTAAAGCGCAGCAGTCCGCACACCCACCCCAGAGGCCCGCACCCGGCACCCCCACACACCGGGGCCCCCACCCCACAAACCCCCTCGCGCCGAAGGCGCGAAAACAGCAACCCGCACGGCGGGACAGCCGACCACGTGGGGACTACGGCACCCGCCGCCGGTGGCTTTCGAAGGCCGCGACCATCACCGGCAGCGCGAGGACGATCAGCCAGGCGCCCTCGGCGAACTTCGTGGCGGTGACCACCACCGCCGCCGCACCCGTCAGCAGCGCGCCGAACCCGTTGAGCAGGGCCTTGCCGGTCCAGCCGGCGGACCGTGCGCGGTACCAGTGGCGGACCATGCCGGCCTGGCAGAGGGTGAAGCCGGTGAAGACGCCGAGGGCGAAGAGCGGGACGAGGGTGTTGGTGTCGCCGCCGGAGACCACCAGCAGCAGCGCGGCGGCCGCGGCCAGGGCCAGCACGCCGTGCCGGTGGACCTGGCGGGCGTCCTGGCGGCCGAAGGCGCGTGGGAGGTAGCGGTCGCGGGCCAGCAGGCCCAGCAGGACCGGCAGCCCGCCGAAGGAGGTGTTGGCGGCCAGCGCCAGCAGCACCATCGTGGCGAACTGGACGACGTAGAAGGCACCGTTGTGGCCGAACGAGGCGTCGGCGAGCTGGGCCAGGACGGTGACGCCCTCGACGGGCTGGAGGTGGAAGCGGCCGATCAGCAGGGCCAGGCCGATCAGCATGGCGCCGAGGAGGGCGCCGAGCGCGACCTCGGTGCGCTGGGCGCGGCGGACGGCCGGGGCCCGGAAGGACGGTACGGCGTTGGCGACCGCCTCCACACCGGTCAGCGCCGAGCAGCCGGCGGCGAACGCCCGGAGCAGCAGCAGCGCGCCCACGGACGTGGCGTTCTGGGCCAGGACGGAGGGGTGGCCGGCGGCGGTGGCGGTGGACGCCGGGCCGTCCCGGAGCAGCCCGACCGCGATCATGGCGAGCACCGCGCCGACGAAGACCGCGGTGGGGAGGAGGAACGCCCGCGCGGAGTCGGCGATTCCGCGCAGATTGACCGCGGTCACCAGGGCCAGTACGGCCAGGCAGATCCCCAGCCGGTGGCCGTAGAGCGCGGGGAAGGCGGAGGTGAGCGCGGCGACGCCGGCGGTGACGGACACCGCGACGTTGAGGACGTAGTCCAGGACGAGGGACGCGGCGGCGATCAGGGCCGGGCGGCGGCCGAGGTGGGCCCGGGCCACCGCGTACGCGCCGCCGCCATCGGGGAACGCGGCGATGACCTGGCGGTAGGAGGCCACCAGGACGGCCAGCAGGGCGGCGATGGCGAGGGTGACCGGGAGGGTGCAGCCGAGCCCCTGGGTGCCGGCCGCGGCCAGGACGAGGACGATCGACTCGGGCCCGTAGGCGACCGAGGCCATCGCGTCCAGGGAGAGCGCGGCCAGGCCCTGGAGGGCGGTGAGGCGGCGCCGGTCGGTGGCGGCCGGGCCGGGCGGGCCCGGTGGGACGGGCCGGCCCGGTGCGGCGGTGCCGGTGGCCGGGGCGGTCGCCGGGGGCGGCTGCTCGGGCCGGTTCGTTGCGGGCTGCGACACCGTCGACATGCTGGGGCGGACCTCCGTGCGGCACTGCTGGGACCAGCCCAGCGTGCGGCGCCCGGCGGCGGCCCGCGCACGGCCTTGGCGCGGCCTTGGCGGGGGGCGGGGGGATCTTCACGGGATGTTGACGGTGCGGTGACGGGGGCTCCGGGGGCGGAGGGCCGGAGGGCTCCGCCCCTGGGGCGCGGGCGTGGGCCTCGGCCCGTTGGGGCACGGCCTCCCGGCCTCGCGCCCCCGGGCCCGCCCCCGCCGTCACGCCCCCGCGAGCGCCGCCCCGTACCGCACGCCGGTCAGCTCCTCCGACGCCGTCCACAGCCGGGCGGCCGTGCGGGCGTCGGTGGTCCACGGGGCGCGGAAGGAGCGGGCCGGGGCGCCGCGCAGACCGCTGCGGGGGCCGATGAAGGCGTCCGGCCGCATGTGCGGGGCGGTGGCCGCGCACAGCGTGCCCAGCGCGCCGCCGTCCGCGGGCTGCGCGATCACGCGGTTGGCGACCTCCACCAGGCGCTCGGCGGTCCGGCGGTTCTCCATCCGCACCCCGGTGGTCTGGAGGTTGGTCGCCGCGTAACCGGGGTGCGCGGCGGCCGCCACGACCCCGGAGCCGGCCGCCGCCAGCCGCCGCGCCAGCTCATGGGTGAAGAGGAGGTTCGCGCTCTTGGAGCGGCCGTACGCGACCCAACGCTGGTACCCGCGCCCGGAGTTGAGGTCGGTGAGGTCCACGTTGGCCAGCAGGTGCAGCATGCTGGAGACGGTGACGATCCGCGCGCCGGGGGTGGCCAGGAGCTTGGGCAGCAGCAGTCCGGTGAGCGCGAAGTGGCCCAGGTGGTTGGTGCCGAACTGCATCTCGAAGCCGTCCGCGGTGGTGCGGTGCGGCAGCGCCATCACCCCGGCGTTGTTGATCAGCAGGTCGAGCCGGTCGCCGCAGAAGGCGTCCAGGCCGTCGGCGAAGCGCCGGACGGATCCCAGGTCGGCCAGGTCCAGCGGCCGGAACTCCGCCTCCGCGATGGGGACTTCGGCCCGCAGCCGGGCCAGCGCCGCGGTACCGCGTTCCGTACTGCGGCAGGCGAGCACCACCCTGGCCCCGCGCCGGGCCAGTTCGCGGGCGGTGACGTAGCCCAGACCGCTGTTGGCGCCGGTGACGACGGCCGCGCGGCCGGTCTGGTCGGGGATATGGCTGGTGTTCCACCGGGTCACGCCGTACTCCTCGGTAGGGGATCACTCAGCCTACGCCCCGGGGTCAGGCCGGCCGCGTCCGCACCCGGTAGGCCGGGACGCGTACCTCCGGGTCGTCCAGGCACTCCCCGGTCTCCAGGTCGAACCGCTGCTTGAGCAGGGGCGAGGCCACGAACGGGCGGCCCCGGTGGGTGCCGGTGAGGCCGCGGGCGAGGACCGCGGCGCCGGTGAACGGGTCGCGGTTCCCTAGGGCGTAGAGCCGGCCGTGCCGGTCGCGGAAGACCGCCGCCTGCCCGCCGTCCGGCAGCAGGGCCGCGACGCCCCGGCCGGGGATCAGCGCCTCCGTGCCGCAGATGGTGAACCAGCCGGTGGGAAGCTCCAGTTGGACGAGCCGCGTGGTCGTCGCGGGGGCCGTCTTCTCAAGGGTCGTGGTCGTCATCGGGTGGTGCTCCCTTCCAGGACGTTCTCGGTGGGCCGCCGCCGGCCGATGTCCAGCAGCGGCAGGTCGGGCTTGATCTGGTCGCGTTCGGGGACGAAGCCGACGACCGGGTCGGGGGTGTCCGGGGCGTTCACGAACGACACGAAACGGGCAAGCTTCGCGGGGTCGTCGAGGGTCTGCGCCCACTCGTCCCGGTAGTGCGCGACATGGTCCGCCATCAGCGACTCCAGGTCGTCGCAGAGGCCGAGCGCGTCGTGGACCACCACATCGCGGACATGGTCCAGACCGCCGGGGATGCGTTCCAGCCAGGCGCTGGTGCGTTCCAGCCGGTCGGCGGTGCGGAGGTAGAACATCAGGAACCGGTCGATCAGCCGGACCAGTTCGGCGTCGGAGAGGTCCTGTGCGAGCAGGTCCGCGTGGCGCGGGGTGGTGCCGCCGTTGCCGCCGATGTAGAGGTTCCAGCCGCCGGCGGTGGCGATCACGCCGAAGTCCTTGGAGCGGGCCTCGGCGCACTCCCGGGTGCATCCGGACACCGCCGCCTTCAGCTTGTGCGGCGCCCGCAGCCCCCGGTAGCGCAGCTCCAGGTCGATCGCCATGCGCACCGAGTCCTGGACGCCGTAGCGGCACCAGGTCTGTCCGACACAGGACTTCACGGTCCGCAGCGATTTGCCGTACGCGTGCCCGGACTCGAAACCGGCGTCCACCAGCCGGGCCCAGATACGCGGCAGCTGCTCGACCCGGGCGCCGAAGAGGTCGATCCGCTGGCCGCCGGTGATCTTGGTGTAGAGCCCGAAGTCGCGGGCCACCTCGCCGATCACGATCAGCTTCTCGGGGGTGATCTCGCCGCCCGGGATGCGCGGGACGACGGAATACGAGCCGTTCCTCTGGAGGTTGGCGAGGAAGTGGTCGTTGGTGTCCTGGAGCGCGGCCTGCTCGCCGTCCAGGACGTGGCCGGCCGCGCCGATCGTCGGGGCGAGCGAGGCGATGATGGAGGCGACCGCCGGTTTGCAGACCTCGCAGCCCTCGCCGCCGCGCGCCTCGGCCCGCCCGTGCTCGTCCAACAGCCGCCCGAACGAGGCGATCCGCTTGACCCGCACGATCTCGTACAGCTCCTGGCGGCTGTGGCGGAAGCAGCCGCACAGCCCGTCGTCCCCGTCCTTCCCGGATTTGGGCAGCAGCTGCCCGATGACTTTCACGCAGCCGCCGCAGCCGGTGCCGGCCTTGGTGCACCGCTTCACCTCGGCGAGGGTGGGGTGCGCCTGGATCGCCTCCTTGGTGACGTTGTGGCATGAGCAGATGACCGCGTCGCCGGGCAGCGCCTCCGGGCCGAGCCGCGCCGGGGCGCCCGAGCCGGCCGGCAGGACGAGCTGCTCGGCGGGGACCGGCGGCACCGAGCCGGTCAGCGCCCGCAGCGTGCCGTACGCCTCCGCGTCGCCGACCAGCACACCGCCGAGCAGGGTGCCGTCCGCGCCGATGACCAGCTTCTTGTAGAGGCCGGCGCGGGAGTCGGCGTAGACCACGTCCAGGCAGTCGGGGGCGGTACCGTGCGCGTCGCCGAAGGACGCCACGTCCACGCCGAGGAGTTTGAGCTTGGTGGACAGGTCGGCGCCGGTGAAGGCGGCCTCGTCGCCGGCGAGCGCGGCGGCGGCCGCCGCGGCCATCTCGTAGCCGGGGGCCACCAGCCCGTACACCCGGCCGTCGGCGGCCTGCGCGCACTCGCCGATCGCGAACACCCGCGGGTCGGTGACCGAGCGGCAGCGTTCGTCCACGGTGACGCCGCCGCGTTCGCCGACCGCCAGACCGCAGTCCCGGGCCAGCTGGTCCCGCGGCCGGACGCCGGCCGAGAAGACCACCAGGTCGGTGGGCAGTTCGGTGCCGTCCGACAGCCGCATCGCGGCCACCGCGCCGTCCGGGCCGGCGATGATCTCCTGGGTGCCGGTACCGGTGTGGACGGCCAGGCCCATGCCCTCGATGGTGCGCAGCAGCGCCGCGCCGCCGCCGTCGTCCACCTGGACGGGCATCAGCCGCGGCGCGAACTCCACGATATGGGTCTCCAGCCCGAGCCCCTGGAGCGCGCCGGCCGCCTCCAGGCCGAGCAGCCCGCCGCCGACCACCGCGCCGGTCTTCGCCCGGGTCCGCGCGTACGCCTCGATGGCGAGCAGGTCCTCGATGGTGCGGTAGACGAAGCAGCCCTCGGCGTCCCGGCCCGGGACGGGCGGGACGAACGGGGCGGAGCCGGTGGCGAGGACGAGGGTGTCGTAGGGGATGGTCCGGCCGGAGCGGGTGGTGACCTGGCGGGTGGTGCGGTCGATGTGCTCGGCGGGGTCGTCCAGGTGGAGTTCGATGTCGTGCTGGTCGATGAACTCGCCGGTGGAGAGGGCCAGTTCATCGGGTGTGGTGCCGGAGAAGTACGAGGTGAGGCGGACGCGGTCGTAGGCCGGGCGGGGCTCCTCGGCGAGGACGATGACGCGGTGGGTGGCGGTCAGACCGCGTTCGGCGAGGGCTTCGAGGAAGCGGTGGCCGACCATGCCGTGGCCGATGAGGAGGAGGGTGGGGCGGGTGGGGCGGGTGTCCTGGTTGCCCTGGTCCGGTTGGTGGGCGTGGGTGGGCCGGTCGGTGCGCTGGGGGCGGTCGGGCCGGTCGGGCTGGTCGGAGCGAGCCGTGCGGGACATCAGGAGCCTCCGTCGTCGGTGAGCAGGTGCAGGAGGGGGCCGCGGCCGGCGGGGAGCGGTTCGGCGCCGTCCCAGGCCCGGGCGAGCGTGCCGACGCTGCCGAGCGCGCCGACCAGCACCCCGCCGACCAGCCGGTCGCCGCGGACGACGACCTTCCGGTACGTGCCGCGGGTGGGGTCGGACAGCCGGGCCACGTCGTCGCCGGGGCGCGGCCGGGGATCGCCGAACGCGGCGAGGTCGAGGAAGCCGTCGCCGGCCAGCGTCAACCGGGTCAGCGACCGGGTGCCGGTGTAACGGGCGCGGAGGTCGCCGGTGAGTACGCGGGCGAGGACGTCGGCCTGGTCCAGGGCGGGCGCGGCCAGGCCGTAGACGGTGCCGTCGTGCTCGGCGCAGTCGCCGAGGGCGTGGATGCGCGGGTCGCTGGTGCGCAGCGCGCCGTCCACCCGGATGCCGGTCCCGACGTCCAGGCCGGCGGCGCGGGCGAGGGCGGTACGGGGGCGGGTGCCGGGGGTGAGGAC
>NZ_LLZI01000244.1 GCF_001509485.1 Streptomyces sp. NRRL F-4489 | reverse complement strand
GGCCCCCCGCCCCGAACACCCCCGGGCCTCCACACCCAGGCCCCCCGCGGACCTGAGAGAATGGCTGCCATGGCTCTGAAGCGTCCTCGTGTGCTCTCCGGTATCCAGCCCACCGCCGGCTCCTTCCACCTCGGCAACTACCTCGGCGCGGTCCGCCAGTGGGTGGCGATGCAGGAGTCCCACGACGCCTTCTACATGGTGGTCGACCTGCACGCGATCACCGTTCCGCAGGACCCCGCGGAGCTGCGCCGGAACACCCGCGTCGCGGTCGCCCAGCTGCTGGCCGCCGGTCTGGACCCGGAGCGCTGCACCCTCTTCGTGCAGAGCCACGTCCCCGAGCACGCCCAGCTCGCCTGGGTGATGAACTGCGTCACCGGCTTCGGCGAGGCGTCCCGGATGACGCAGTTCAAGGACAAGTCGGCCAAGCAGGGCGCGGACCGCACCACGGTCGGCCTGTTCACGTACCCGGTGCTGATGGTCGCCGACATCCTGCTGTACCAGGCCGACCAGGTCCCGGTCGGCGAGGACCAGCGCCAGCACCTGGAGCTGACCCGCGACCTCGCGGACCGCTTCAACGCGCGCTTCGGCGACACCTTCACCATCCCGAGCGCGTACATCGTCAAGGAGACGGCGAAGATCTTCGATCTCCAGGACCCGTCGATCAAGATGAGCAAGTCGGCGTCCTCGCCGAAGGGCATCATCGACCTGCTCGACGAGCCGAAGGCCACCGCCAAGAAGATCAAGAGCGCGGTGACCGACACCGACACGGTCATCCGCTTCGACCGCGAGGCCAAGCCCGGCGTCAGCAACCTCCTCACCATCCTGTCCACCCTCACCGGCCGCGACATCCCGTCCCTGGAGCGCGACTACGAGGGCAAGATGTACGGCGCGCTCAAGACGGACCTGGCCGAGGTGATGGTCGACTTCGTCACGCCGTTCCGGACCCGTACGCAGGAGTACCTCGACGACCCCGAGACGCTGGACACGATCCTCGCCAAGGGCGCCGAGAAGGCCCGCGCGGTGGCCGCCGAGACCCTGGCCGCCACCTACGACCGGATCGGCTTCCTGCCGGCCAAGCGCTGACCGACCGCGGAAGGCCGGGGGCGCGCACGGTACGCCCCCGGCGCACTGAGAAGGTGCGCGCCCCCGCGGCGCGCAGGCAACGCATCAGGCGCATGCCACACATCAGGAGGGAGAACGCAGTGGGGACCGTAACGCTCGGCGTGTCGATCGCGGTCCCGGAGCCTTACGGCAGCTTCCTCCAGCGGAAGCGCGAGAGCTTCGGCGACCCGGCCGCCCGCGCCATCCCCACCCACATCACCCTCCTCCCGCCGACCGAGGCCGACGCGGCGGCGCTGCCCGCCATCGAGGCGCATCTCGCGGAGGTCGCCGCGGGCTGCCGGCCGTTCCGGCTGCGGCTGGCGGGCACCGACACCTTCCGGCCGCTGTCGCCGGTGGTGTTCGTACAGGTCGTCGAGGGGGCGCGCGGCTGCACCGCGCTCCAGGAGCGGGTCCGCGCCGCGTCCGGGCCGTGCGCCCGCGAGCTGCAGTTCCCGTACCACCCGCACGTCACCGTCGCGCACGGTATCGACGAGGCGGCCATGGACCGCGCCCAGAAGGAGCTGGCGGACTTCTCCGCCACCTGGCTGATCGGCGGTTTCGCGCTCTACGAGCAGGGCGCGGACGCGGTGTGGCGGCTGGAGCGGGAGTATCCGTTCGGGGCCGGTGGCGGGCCGGTGACGCTGCCCCGCCAGGCCGCCGAGGCCGGACTGTCCCGGCCGCCCGCGCCGTCCCGCTGACCGTCCCCGCCCTCCCGTGTCGCTCTCCGGCGGCCCGCCGGGTAGCTCCCGGTTTCCGGGGTATCCGGACGCTAGTGTTCCGGGTCAGTCGGGTGTCGGGAGGGCGGTACGCGGATGGCGGACGAACGCGGAATGCCGGGGAACGGCGACGGGAGCAGGGCCGGCGACCCCGGCGGGACCGGGCAGAGCCCCCAGGAGGGCAAGGCCGACGGCCAGCTGACCTGGATGCGCGGCCTCCCGCTCGTCGGCCCGCGGCTCGCCCCCCTGGTCGACCGGATGCTCACCACCCACCTCTGGCGCAGCTACAACCGCATGCTGGAGGTCCACTGGACCCGGCTCGCCGCCGCCATCACGTTCACCAGCTTCATGGCGCTCTTCCCGCTGCTGACCGTCGCGGCCGCGATCGTCGCCGCCACGATCGGCGACGCCCAGCTGCACCAGCTCCAGAAGAAGCTCGCCGAGCAGATCCCCGGGATCGCCGGGCAGCTCGACCTCGGCGCGCTGGTCGAGAACGCCGGCACGGTCGGCCTGATCGCCGGCGCCGCGCTGCTGCTCACCGGCATCGGCTGGGTGCAGTCGCTGCGGGACTGCCTGCGGGCCGTCTGGGAGGCGCCCGACGAGGAGATCAACTTCCTGGTCGGCAAGGCCCGCGACGGCGGGCTGCTGCTCGGCCTCGGCGGGGTCGCGGTGGCGTCGGTGGCCTGCTCGGCGTTCGCCTCGGCGGCGGTCGGCCGGGCCGCGGCGGCGATCGGACTGCCGCGGGAGGGCGCGGCGAGCGTGCTGCTGACGGCCGCCGGCTTCTGCATCGCGGTGCTCGCCGACTTCCTGATGCTGGCGTACGTCCTGACCAAACTCGCCGGGGCGCATCCGCCGCGCCGCGCGGTGATCACCGCCGGGCTGATCGGCGCGATCGGCTTCGAACTGCTGAAACTGCTGCTCAGCGGCTATCTGCGGGGCGTCGCGGCGCGCAGTATGTACGGGGCGTTCGGCACCCCGATCGCGCTGCTGCTGTGGATCAACTTCACCGCGAAGCTGCTGATCTTCTGCGCGGCCTGGACGGCGACCCAGCGCACCGGGAAGGGGCGCGGCACCGGGACGGACCGGGGCACCGGCCCGGAAACCGCGGCCAACGAGACCTGAACCGGCTCGCGGCACCGCCCGGAATCCACCGCCACCGGCACCTGACGCCAAGGGGACGCCCCAGGAAGGACCGCCCTCACTTGCGCCGCGCGCCCCCCGAGCCGCCCCGGCGCGACCGCGCCCCCTCGGCCGCCGGCCGCCGCCTGCGGACCACGTACGCCGCCCCGCCCAGCAGCGCCACCACACCCGCGCCGATGCCGACCGCCGTCCACGGCGCGCCCGAGCCGCCGGCGGTGTCCAGCGCGGCCCGCGCCTGCTGCCCGCCGTTCTTCGCCGAGCCGGTGCCGTCCGGCCCGTCGTCCGCGCCCTTCGGCCCGACGAGCCGGCCGACCGGCTCCACCTTGCCGTCCGCGGCGAAGCCCCAGTCGAAGAGCCGGGCGGCCTCCCGGTACGCCTCGTTGTGCACCTTCTTCTCCGGGTTCATCACGGTCACCAGCAGTTTGCGGTTCCCGTGCTGCGCGACCCCGGTGAACGTGGACCCGGCGTTCGTCGTGGACCCGTTCTTCACGCCCGCGATGCCCGGGTACGGCTTGATGTCGTAGTCGCCGCTGAGCAGCCGGTTGGTGTTCTGGATGCCGAACGTGGCGCGCTTGCCGTCCTTGCCCATGTCGCCCGGGAACTGCGCGCTGGCCGTGGAGCAGTACTCGCGGAAGTCCGGGTTCTTCAGCCCCTCCCGCGCGAACAGGCTCAGGTCGTACGCGCTGGAGACCTGCCCCGGCGCGTCGTAGCCGTCCGGGGTGACCACATGCGTGTCGGTGGCGTTCAGCTCCACCGCCCGCTGCTGCATCTGCCTGACGGTCGCCTCGGTGCCGCCGTTCATCGCGGACAGGGTGTGCACCGCGTCGTTCCCGGACCGCAGGAAGACCCCCAGCCACAGGTCGTGGACGGAGTACGTGAGGTTCTCCTTTATGCCGACGAGGCTGCTGCCGGCGCCCATCCCGGCCAGGTCGGCGGGCTTGACCTGGTAGGTGCGGGTCTTGGGGAACTTCGGCAGCACGGTGTCGGCGAACAGCATCTTCAGCGTGCTGGCCGGCGCCAGCTGCCAGTGCGCGTTCTTGGCGGCCAGCACCTCGCCGGTCTCCGCGTCCGAGACGATCCAGGAACGGGCGGTCAGCTCCTTCTCGTCCGGGAGCCTCGGCGCGCCCGCCCGGGGCTGCACCTGGACACCGGGCAGGCCCAGCCGCTCCCCGCCGACCCGCGACATCTTCGCGGGCGGCACGGGCACCTTGGGCTGCTGCCCGCCGTCCGCGGGGGCGGCGTGCGCGGTGCCGGCCAGCAGCGGCGTCATCAGCAGCGCGGAGGTCGCCAGCGCGGCGACGGCACGTACGGCGGAGGGGGACGCGGGGGTACTCAAGGTCGTCGGCACGTCCGTGAACGTACCCGCCCGCGGCCGCCCCGGGGAACGCACCCCACGGAAGAGTGCCCCTCCGAACGGCCGGATGGACCCGCCGCCCCCGCCCGCCCTTCCCGCTGCCCCCGTCTCCTCGTATCCGCCCGCCTTCCGGGGGAGCTGCTGCATCTGATCCACCTTTCGCACACGACTCGTAGGCGCCCCTCGGGACCAGGCGAAAGGGCAGGTCAGAGCACTGACACCGGTTCCTCGCGGTGGGCCGGGAACGCCTGGGCACCGGCCGGCGGCCGGACCGCGGGCGGTCCCGGATTCAAAGACGGAGCCCGGCCCGGCGGGGATCCACCGGTCGCCCGTACGGGACGTGAATCACTCCGTCGTGGCAGGGGCGCCGGTCGCCGCCGCCTCGCGGCGCAGGGCCCGGAGGCCGCGGAGGCCGATGACGCCGATGGCGGTGCCGAGGAGGAAGGAGGTGATGGCGAGGGCGAGGTGGATCCAGAAGTAGGCGGTGGGGGTGCCGTGGTCGAAGGCCAGGCCGCTGGCGTCCTTGGCCAAGTTTTTGACGAAGGTGGTCCAGACCACCCACGACCAGGCGCCGAAGGCGAGCAGGAACCAGGAGACGGGGCGGCTGAGCTTCATGGGTGCGTGCTTCCTCTGCTGCGGGCGGGGGCCTTGCCTTGCCAGTATCCGTGATCGGGTTTTCCGGACGTTCGCCGCTAGCGGCTGCCGGCGAATTTGGCGCTGATGGTGGTGAAGACGCGTTGCGCCTCGGGGCCGAGGTAGGGGCCGGCGAGCCAGGTGTGGGCGGTGGAGCTGATCGAGGTGTTGGAGATCAGGGCGAGCTTGCCGCCGCGGCTGACGAACCAGCCGCCGCCGGAGGTGCCGCCGGTCATGGTGCAGCCGATGCGGTCCATGGGCGGGGTGCCAGGGCGCATGGTGAGGCGGCCGGGGCGGTCGAGGCAGGCCATCATGCGGGCGCCGTCGTAGGGCGGGGCGGCCGGGTAGCCGAACGCTTTCACCGAGCTGATGCCGTCCGCGTGCGGGGCGTTGAACCACACCTGGGCGGCCGCGCCGACGGTCTCCTGGAGTGACTTCCCGCCGCCGTTCTCCGGGCGGACGTGCAGCACCGCGAAGTCGTACGCGGAGCCGGCGTTGCCGGACTCGGCGCTGCCCAGGTCGATCCACTCGCCGGAGGTGGTGATCCAGTCGGCCCAGAAGCGGCCGTACGGGGTGACCTCGCGGGTCGGGGTGGTGCCGACCCGGCTCATCGGCACGCCGGTGTCGTTGTAGGAGGGGACGAAGACGATGTTGCGCATCCAGCCGCCCTGGCGGCCGGAGTGGACGCAGTGGCCCGCGGTCCACACGAGGTCGGACTTCCCGGGGTGGGCCGGGTCCTCCACGATGGTGCCGGAGCAGACCATCGGGCCCTTGGGGCTGTCGAAGAAGATCTTGCCGACCGGCGCCATGTTGCGGTGGTACGGGCGGGCCACCTCCTCGGCGCGTACCGGGCGCGGCTCGGGGTCGGTGGCACCGTGGCCGCCGGCCGCGTCGCCGGCCCGTACGCCGACGTCCGGGGCGGCCTGGGCGCGGGCCATCCGGTCCGGCTGCCAGTGGTTCTTGATGACGGGGTTGGCGAAGTCCTGGGCCTTGCGGGCCCATCTCCCCCAGTTCTGCCAGCCGCCGTCCTTCCAGCGCTTGAGGTCGTCCAGGCCGGTGGGGCCGGGGTTCTTGTGGTCGGTGGACGCCGAACTGCCGTGGTGCGCGGCGGAGTTGGTGTCCGGGCCGCAGGCGGTGGCGGTGGTGAGGAGGGCGGCCGCGGCGGCCAGGAGGGCGAGGGCGGTGCAGGGGCGGTTGCGGCGGCGGGGGCCGGGCTTCGTACGGCTCGTAGCGGCGGCCGGGCCGTTCTCCCCGGACGGGTCCGGTGGTGCGGGCAGTGCGGACGGCATGGTGCGGGTTCCCCCCTGGTGCGTACGTGCGTGCGGTCGTGCCGGGGCGGTGGGCGGCGGGCCTGCGGTCCCGATGGGGCCGGCCCGCCCCCGGCTCCGGCTGTCATGCCCCTGTAGGGCGGCCTCCACTATGCCGTTCCGGCGCGGGTGGGCGGGGCGGGCGGCCGGTGCGGGGGTGCGATCGCGACAATCATGGGTGTCCTGTCCGAACCGTCCAAGGACCTGAACGTGACCGAGCGCGTGATCGACCGCCCCCGCAGCCGCGGGTTCCTCTTCCTCGACTCGCACCCCGCCGGGTGCCGGCAGCTGGTGTCCGGCATGTGGGACGCGGTGTCCGCCCCCGCCGCGCCGCCGCCCGCGGACGGCCCGGTGGCCCTGGTCATCGGCTCGTCGGCCGGTTACGGGCTGGCCGCCACGCTGGCCGGTCTCAAGCGGGCCGGTATCCGGGGCGTCGCGGTCTGCTTCGAGAAGCCGGCCACCGCGCGGCGTACCGCCACCGCCGGCTGGTACCGCACCGCCGCCACCGCCGAACTGGCCCGCGAGGCCGGGCGGGACCTGGTGTTCCTCAACGGTGACGCGTTCTCCGACGCGATGAAGGACCAGGTCGCCGAGGTGATCGAGGAGCGGTTCGGCGGGAAGGTGGACCACCTGATCTACTCGGTCGCGGCGCCGCGCCGCACCGATCCGGAGACCGGGACCACGTACGCCTCGGTGCTCCAGCCGATCGGCGAACCGTCCCGGACCCGCACCCTGGTCTTCGACGACGCGGGCGCGCCCGAGGTCAAGGAAGTGGAGACCGCGCCGGCCGCCGAGGAGGACATCGCGCAGACCGTCGCGGTGATGGGCGGCGCCGACTGGGAGCGCTGGATCGACCACCTGGCCGCGCGCGGGCTGCTCGCCGAGGGCTTCTCCACCGCCGCGCTGTCGTACATCGGCTCGCCGCTGACCGAGGCGATCTACCGCAAGGGGACCATCGGCGCCGCCAAGGCGCACCTGGAGGCCACCGCCCGCGACCTCGACAAGCGGCTGACCGAGCTGGTCGGCGGGCGCGCGGTGACCTCCGTCAACGGTGCCGCGGTCACCCAGTCGTCCACCGCCATCCCCGGTATCGCGCTCTACGTCGGGCTGCTGCGCGGCGTCCTGGGCGAGCGGATGGTGTCCCCGGTGGCGCAGCTCAGCGAGCTGTGGGACCAGCTGACCGGCGTGCGCCCGCTGGAGCTGGACGAGGAGGGCCGGGTCCGGCTGGACCGCTGGGAGCTGGCGCCCGAGGTGCAGTCCGCGGTCGCCGAGCGCTGGCAGCGGGCGACGACGGAGAACATCGCGGAGCTGGCCGACCTTGAGTGGTTCCGCGGCGAGGTGCACCGGCTCTACGGTTTCGAGGTCCCCGGGGTGGACTACGGCGCGCCGGTGGCGACCGAGGTGGCGTGGCCGGGGGAGGCCGGCTGACCGGCCGCGGTGCGCCGGCCGCGGCCGGTCCGTGGCGCGCCGTCCACCGGCCGTGGGCGGCTCACCGCGGGCCGGCCGCCAGGCGCGGGTCCCGGCGGCTCGCGCCGACGCCGTGGCGGTACTCCTCGATCTGCTCGCGGGTCGGATACCACTTCTTGTCGCAACGGTGGCACCACCAGCGCCAGTTGTCCCAGTGGACCTCGGTGGTGGTGGTGTCCTTCCACAGGCGGTCGTCGCAGTCGGTCGTCGGGCAGTGCGGCGGCGGCAGGGGCATGGCGGCCGGGCCTTTCGTGGGCCGGGGCGGGTTCCCGGGCGGGGCTGCGGGCGCCTTCCAGACTGGTGCGGCGGCCCGGCGTCCGGTGCCGCTGTGTGCACCGCGCCATACGATCGGGTGACCGGCCGTACGCCGGGTGACGCGCCTCGTACGCCCCGGAGTTGACGCCGGAAAACGTCCGGGCTCCGCGCAGCGGGGCGGAAATGCGATCACCGGCGTCCGGCGCTCCGATGGAGTCATGGCCACGACCAGGCGGATCCCCACGCGGCTGCACCGCCTCTTCGAATCCACCTGTGACCGCGTGCCGACGGCGACGGCGCTGGAGTGCGCGGGGCGGAAGCTCACCTACGCCGAGCTGGACGCCCGCGCCAACCGGCTCGCGCACCACCTCCGGGGCCTGGGCATCGGGCCCGGTTCCCGGGTGGCGGTGCTGGTGCCGCGGTCGGTGGACATGTACGCCGCGCTGCTGGCGGTGGGCAAGGCGGGCGCGGCCTTCGTACCGATCGATCCGGCGGCGCCCGCGGACCGGGTGGCGTTCATCGCGGCGGACGCCGGGGTGGACGCGGCACTGACGGTCTCCGGAACGGGCGGAGCGGGACGCGAAGCCGATTCCGGCTCCGGCGACGGGACGGGCTCCGGCGCCTCGGACGGCTCCCCCGGCCCGTTCCCCGCCCGCGCCCACGTCGTACGCCTCGACCACGACGCCGACCGGATCGCCGCCGCGCCCGATACCCGGCCCGAGCCGCCCCCGTACAACGCGGCGAACGCGGCGGACGACCCCGACCCGCTCGCGTACATCATGTACACCTCCGGCTCCAGCGGCCGCCCCAAGGGCGTGGCCATCGCGCAGTCCAGCGTCTGCAACTTCCTCGCCGTCGTCCCGGACGTCTACGGCGTCCGCCCCGACGACCGCGTGTACCAGGGCATGACCATCTCGTTCGACTTCTCCATCGAGGAGATCTGGCCCACCTGGGCGGTCGGCGCGACCGTCGTCGCCGGCCCGGCCGACGCCGGCGCGGGGCGGCTCGGCGCCGAACTCGCCGATGTGCTGGACGCGTCCGGCGTCACCCTCCTGTACTGCGTACCGACCCTGCTGGCGACCATCCCGAGGGACCTGCCGCGGGTGCGTTCCCTCGTCGTCGGCGGCGAACCCTGCCCACCGCAGCTGGTCGAGCGGTGGAGCCGCCCCGGCCGGCGGATCCTCAACACCTACGGCCCGACCGAGATCACCGTCACCGCCACGGTCGCCGAGCTGCGGCCGGGCCGGCCGGTCACCATCGGCCGCCCGCTGCCCACGTACTCGGTGGTGCTGCTGGACGAGGAGCGCCGGCCGGTGCCGGACGGCGCGGTCGGCGAGATCTGCGTGGGCGGCCCGGGCGTCGCCCGCGGCTACGTCGGGCGCCCGGAGCTGACCGCCGAGCGCTTCATCACGCACCCGTCGGCCCCCGGCGGCGGCCGGCTCTACCGCACCGGCGACCTCGGGCGGCTGACCCCGGACGGCGAGATCGAGTTCCTGGGCCGGGCCGACGACGAGGTGAAGGTCCGCGGCTACCGCATCGACCTCGGCGAGATCGACAACGTCCTGCTGGAGGACCCGGGCGTGGCCGAGGCGGCCACCGCGCTGGTGCCCCTGCCCGGCGGGGACGGCGACGGCGAGCAGCGCGAGCTGTCCGCGTACGTGGTGCCCGCCCCGAATGGCGACGGGGCCGGGGCGGCGGACGAGGACGCGCTGGTGGCCCGGCTGCACCAGCGGCTGCGCCACCGCCTCCCGGCGTACATGGTCCCGCCCTTTCTCGACCTCGTCCCCCGGCTGCCGGCCCTGCCGAGCGGCAAGGTGGACCGCAAGCGGCTGCCCGCGCCGACCGGCCGCCGGCTCGGCGGTGGCGGCGGTGGCAGCGGTCAAGTGACGCCCCCGCGCGGCGAGTTGGAGACCCGGGTGCGGGACGTGTGGGCCGAGGTCCTCGGCATCGGCCCGGACGCGCTGTCCACGGAGGCCGACTTCTTCGACGAACTCGGCGGGCATTCGCTGCTCGCCGCGCAGGTCGTCTCGCTGCTCCGCGGCCGCGGCGTCGGCGGCGGCACCGGCGCGACCCTGCGCGATGTCTACGCCCATCCGACCGTGCGGCGCCTGGCGGCCCGGCTGGCGGAGCTGCCCGACTCGGCGGCGCCCGCCGGCACCGGGGCAGGCGCCGGGCCGGAAGGCACCGGGCCCACCGGCGCCGGAGCGGCGGACGACGCCAGCCGCATCCCCGTCAGCAGAGCAGGCGGCAGAGGCGGCAACGGCGGCAGCGACGGCGACGACCCGGCCACCGGCCGCCACGGAAGCCGCGCCCACGACCCCGCCATCCGCCCCCGCCCCCTCCGCCACCCCCGCTCCCGCATAGCCGCCGCCGGCCTGGCGCAAGCCGGGGTGATCTACGTCCTGCTCTTCCTCATCACCCTCCCCCTCGCGGCCGTCTTCAGCTGGGAGCACGGCCAGTTCACCAGCCGCACGCCGGTCCCGGTGCGCCCCGTCCTGGCCGTCCTGGTCAGCTACTTCGGCGTCCGCTGGGTGCTGCCGGCGGTGTGCGCCCGGCCCCTGGCGGCCGGCATCCGGCCGGGCCGCTACCCCCTGTGGGGCACCACCTACCTCCGCCTGTGGACGCTCGCCCTGCTGCTGAGCGTCAGCCCGCTGGTGACGCTCAGCGGCTCGCCCCTGATGGGCCGCTACTTGCGGCTGCTGGGCGCCCGGATCGGCCCGCGCACCACCATCGCCAGCGGCGCGATCCCCCTGCCGACCCTGCTGTCGGTCGGCGCCGACGCGTCGATCGGCTACGGCGTCACGCTGCGCGCCTGGCGGGTGGCGGACGGCTGGGTGACCGTCGCCCCGATAGCCATCGGCCGCGGCGCGTACGTAGGGGCGCACGCCGTACTGGAGCCCGGCGCGTCGATGGCGGCCGGGTCCGGGCTCGCCGAGCAGTCGGTGCTCGGCCAGGGCGAGACCGTACCGGCGGGGGCCCGCTGGGCCGGTTCGCCGCCGTCCCCCGTACCGGCGCTGGCCCGGCACATCGAGGACATGCTCCGGGCCGGCGGCACCACCGAACGCGGCCGCCCCCGCCACGCCGCCGCCGCGGTGCTCGGCACCGCACTCCTGGAATGCCTCACCCTCGGCGTGGCGGGCCCGGGGGCGGCGCTGGTCTGGTGCGCCTGGCTGGCCTGGGGCAGCGTCCCCGCCGTCCTCGTCACCCTCACCGTGGCCGCGCCCGTCTACGTCGTCTCCGTCTGCGCCGCCGTCGCGTGCGCCAAACGGCTCGTCCTGCGCCGCACCCCGGTCGGCACCCACCCCGTCCGGTCCGCGCTCGGCGTCCGCAAATGGCTCTCCGACAAACTGCTGGAGGCCAGCCTCACCCTCACCAACTCCCTTTACGCCACGCTCTACACCGTCCCCTGGCTGCGGCTGCTGGGCGCCCGGATCGGTGCCGGCGCGGAGGTCTCCACCGCCTCCCACCTCGACCCCGACCTGCTCACCCTCGGCGAGGGCAGTTTCGTCGCGGACATGGCGGGGGTCGGCGGCGCGGCGTACGCCGGCGGGCGGGTGGTGTGCCGCCGCACCGAGGTCGGCCGGCGCGCGTTCGTCGGCAACGCCGCCTACCTCCCGGCCGGCACCCGCACCGGCCCCGGCTCCCTGGTCGGCGTCGGCACCGTCCCGCCCGGGGAGGAGGTCCCGCCGGACTCGTCCTGGCTGGGCTCCCCCGCCATCCACCTCCCGCACCGGCAGAGCAGCGGCACCTTCCCCGAGGAACTGACCTTCCGCCCCACCCGCGCCGCGGTCCGCCGCCGCCTGGCCATCGAATACTTCCGCACCACCCTCCCCGCGGCCCTCCTCGGCACGGCCGGCTTCGGCTTCCTCCTCACCCTCTCCGGCCTCGCCCACAGCCCCCACCCGGCCCTGCCCCTCCTCCTCGCCCCGGTCCTGCTCCTGGCCTCCGGCCTGGCCGTGATCGCCGCCTGCGCCGCCCTGAAATGGCTGGTCATCGGCGCGTACCGCCCCCGCGTCGAAC
Source organism: Streptomyces sp. NRRL F-4489 (assembly GCF_001509485.1). Classification (GTDB taxonomy): domain Bacteria; phylum Actinomycetota; class Actinomycetes; order Streptomycetales; family Streptomycetaceae; genus Streptomyces. The sequence continues at coordinate 33,384 of NZ_LLZI01000244.1, read as the reverse complement.
CCCTCTGGAGCTGGTTCGTCCGCCGCACCGAATTCGTCACCGGCCTCTACGAGGCGGCCGCCGTCCCCGCCGGACTCGCCATGCTCACCGGCACCCCGTTCCTCCCGCCCCTCCTCCGCCTCTTCGGCGCCCGCGTCGGCCGCCGCACGTGGTTCGGCACCACCTTCCTCACCGAGTTCGACCTGGTCGAGATCGGCGACGACGCGGCGATCAGCGCGGGCGTAAGCTTGCAGACGCACCTGTTCGAGGACCGGGTCATGAAGATGTCGAAGGTCACGGTCCGGCCCGGCGCCACGGTCGGCAGCCGCACGGTCGTGCTCTACGACGGAGTGGTCGGCGACGGCGTCTGGCTCGACGCGCTCTCCCTGGTGATGAAGGGCGAGTACCTCACCCCCGGCACGGCCTGGCGCGGTATCCCCGCCCAGGGCCTGGCCCTCCGCCCCGCCGCCCGGCCCGCCGCCGAGCCGGCCCCGCACTCCCCCAGCCCCTCACGGTGAACCCCATGCCCCCTCCCCCCGGCTTCCCCGACGCCCTCCGCGGCCTCTTCGGCGCCCGCACCGAGAAGGCGGCGCCACCCCCCGAGACCGGCGGCCGCCGCCTGGCCCTGGTCTACCGCGGCCCGGCCGCCCGCCCGGCCGGCTGCTCCGAGGCGGTCGCGTCCCTGCTCGCCACCGGCCCCTGGAACTTCGACGTCCGCTACGTCGGCCCGCACGAGGAACTCCCGCTCTCCCCCGCCTCCCTGGCCCACGCCGCGGTCTACGCCCAGCCGGGCGGCGGCTCCCTGGCCCCCGCCTACCGCCGGCTGCGCAAGCACCGCGACACCCTCCGCGACTACGTCGGCGGCGGCGGCCGCTACCTGGGCGTCTGCCTCGGCGGCTACCTCGCCGGCCAGACCCCCGGCTTCGGCCTGCTCCCCGGCGACACCGACCAGTACATCGTCACGCCCGGCGCCACCGTCGGCCACGACGGCGACACCCTCGTCGACACCCGCTGGCGCGGCCTCCCCCGCACCGTCTACTTCCAGGACGGCCCCCACTTCGTCCTCGACGACAACGCCGACGCCACCGTCCTGGCCACCTACCCCAACGGCACCGTAGCCGCCCTGGTAGCCCCCTTCGGCTCCGGCCGCGTCGCCGTCGTCGGCCCCCACCCCGAAGCCACCGACGACTGGTTCCTCGACGAAAACCTCCCCGTCCACCACACCCACGACCTGGCCATCGACCTGGTCAACGAACTTTTGGAACGGTGACCGGGCCGCTCGCCCGCCAGGTTGTGTCCCGTCAATCCCGGACGAGACAGAACGGGTGCCCTGCGGGATCCGCGAAGATGCGCCAACTCCGCTTTCCGTCACCCGCATCGAGCAGTGTGGCGCCCCGTTCGAGGACCTCTTCCTGGGCTTCGTCCAGGTCCTTGACCCCCAGGTCGAGGTGGAACTGCTGAGGCCGAGCGGAATCCGGCCACCGTGGCGGCCGATGGTCTTCCACCCGCTGGAAGGCCAGCACGAACCCGCTGTCGGCATGGAGCGTCGCCCAGCCGTCGCCGAGCGACCACCGCGGATCCGGCTGGTTCACCACACCGCCGACAAGCGACTGGTAAAACCGGGACAGCTCAACGACATCGGCACAGTCCAACACCACACACTGCAGCTTGGCGACCATGCAGGGCAGCGTCTCACGACGCCTGATCACGCTCTACAGCCGGAGCACCAACTCTCCCCCGCAAGGACCTCGCACCGACGCGCGACCGCCGGGCGCCCCCGCCTCAACGGCGGGGCCACCCGGCGGCGTTAGCGATCTCCCGTGGCCGGACCCATCACTTCCCCGGTAGCCACTGCTTCCAGACGTCCGGGTGGGTGTCCACCCATTGCTTGGCGGCGTCGTCGGCGGGCAGGCCCTTGGAGGCGATGAGTTCGGCTACCTCGTTCTGGTTCTGCTTGGACCAGCGGAAGTTCTTCAGGAACCGGGCGGCGGGGCTGCCGCTCTTGGCGAAGTCGGTGTTGAAGTACTTCTGCAGGGGGGTGGTGGGGTACGCGCAGTCGATGGACTGCGGGTCCTTGGTGCCCTTGGCCGCGCAGGCGTCGGTGTACGGGGGGAGTTTGACCTCCACCATCGGCACCTGGTTGAAGAGCCACTGGGGCTCGTACCAGTAGGTGAGGAACGGCTTGTGCTGTTTGGCGAACTGCTGGATCTGGGTGATCTGGGCGGCCTCGGAGCCGGCGAAGACGACCTGGTAGTCCAGGCCGAGGTTCTTCACCAGGGCCTTGTCGTTGGTGACGTAGGACGGTGAACCGTCCATCAGCTGGCCCTTGTCGCCGCTCTCCGAGGTGCGCAGTTCCTTGGCGTACTTGTTGAGGTTCTTCCAGTTGGTGACGTCGGGGTGGGCGTCGGCCCAGTATTTGGGGACCCACCAGCCGATATGGCCGGTGACGCCGTTGCCGCCGCCGGCGGTGATGGTCTTCTTGTCCTGGACGTAGCGCTTCTCCTGGTCGGGGTGGCCCCAGTCCTCCAGGATCGCGTCGACCCGGCCCTGGCTGAGCGCGTCCCAGGCGGGGATCTCGTCCACCTGGACGGTGTCGACGTGGTAGCCCAGCTCGTGTTCGAGGAGGTACTTGGCGACCGCGACGTTGGCCTGCGCGCCGACCCAGGTCTGGACGGACAGGGTGACGGACTTGGAGCCCTTGGCGGCCGCGAACGGCGACGCCTGCTTGGTCATATCGGCCTTGCCGCAGCTGGAGAGCGACATGATCAGCGCGCCGGTGGCGGCGGTGGCGGCCAGCGCCCTGGTGAGGGTGCGGGCGCGGATGGGTGTGCGGGACATGGTCAGGCTCCCTTCCCCGTCGTCCGCCGTTCCGTGGGCTGGGTGACCCGGTCGAGCATCAGGCCCAGGCAGACGATGGCGACGCCGGCGACCAGGCCGATGGCGAGGTTTCCGGTGGCCAGGCCGGTGACCACGTCGTAGCCGAGGGCGCCGCCGCCGACCAGGCCGCCGATGATGACGACGGCGAGGACGAGCACCACGCCCTGGTTGACGGCGAGCAGCAGCGCGGGCCGGGCCAGCGGGAGCTGGACCTGGCGGAGGGTCTGCCAGCGGGTGGCGCCCAGCGAGCGGGCGGACTCCATCGCGCCGGGGTCGACCTGGCGCAGGCCCTGGGTGGTGATCCGGATGACCGCCGGCAGGGCGTAGACCACGGCCGCGGCGGCGGCCGGCGCGCGGCCCACCGCGAAGAGCGCCACGACCGGGATGAGGTAGACGAACTGCGGCATGGTCTGCATGACGTCCAGCACCGGCCGCAGGACCGCCTCGAAGCGCTTGCTGCCGGCGGCCAGGATGCCGATGCCGATCCCCACGGCCAGGGTCACCACGAGGGCGGCGATGACCTGGGAGAGGGTGTCCATGGACGGCTTCCACACGCCGAGGACGCCGATGGCGGCCATGGCCAGGACGGCGGTCAGCGCGGTGCGCCAGGTGCCGATGAGCCAGGCCAGCGCGGCGACGACGAGCAGCACGCCGTACCACGGCAGGGCGGTCAGGCCGTCGCGCAGCGGGTTGAGGACCCAGTTGGTGAAGTGCGCGGCCCAGTCGGCGGTGCCGCCGATGACCGGGACACCGGAGTAGAGGTGGTTGACCATCCACTCCTTGACGTCGTTGACGGGGCGGGCGATGGCGAACGTGGCGCCGGTGGGCCAGACCGCGGAGCCGGCCAGCCGCCCGGCGAGCGCGGCGGCGGCGGTGACCGCGGCGATACCGGCCCAGACGGGCCAGCCGCGCAGCAGCCGGGGGCGGCCCGCGGACGCGTCGGTGCCCAGCTTCTCGCCGGCCGCGGCGGTGGTGCGGTCCATGACGATGGCCAGCAGCACGATCGGGATCGCGGCGGCGAGCGCGGCGCCGACGTCGACCGAGGCGAGCGCCTGGTAGACGCGGTCGCCGAGGCCGGCCGCGCCGATCATCGAGGCGATCACGGCCATGGACAGCGCCATCATGATCGTCTGGTTGACGCCGAGGAGGAGTTCCTTGCGGGCCAGCGGCAGCCGGGCGGTGAGCAGCCGCTGACGCCCGGTGGCGCCGAGCGAGGCGACCGCTTCCAGCACGCCGGCGTCCGCGCCGCGCAGGCCGAGCGCGGTGAGCCGGGCCATCGGCGGGGCCGCGTAGATGACGGTGGCGAGCAGGGCGGCCGGGACGCCGATGCCGAAGATCATCACGACCGGCAGGAGGTACGCGAAGGCCGGCAGCACCTGCATGGTGTCCAGCACCGGGCGCAGCACCTTGAACAGGCGCGGAGAGAGGCCGGCGGCCAGTCCGAGCAGCGCGCCCACGGCGACCGAGGCGAGCACCGCCACGATCATCAGGGCCAGCGTCTGCATGGTCGGCACCCACATCCCCAGCGCGCCGCTGACCAGGAAGGACAGCAGGGCGGTGGCGGCGATCCGGGGGCCGGCGACGCGCCAGGCCAGCAGCGTCACCCCGGCCGTCACACCCGTCCAGCCGAGGGCGAGCAGCAGGAGGTAGACGGCGCGGACGGAGAGCACCACGGCGTTGCTGAGGTGGCCGAGGACGTAGACGAACAGCCAGTGGCTGTCGCGGTTGTCGATGATCCAGTTGCTGGCGCCGTTGAGCGGTCCGGAGACGTCGACGCTCAGCGCGGCGGGCCAGCCGGCGCCGGGCCAGGCGGTGGCGGCGACGGGTATCAGGGCCGCCGCGGCGACGCCGAGCAGCAGGAGCTTGGCGAGGCCGCGGCGGCGCAGCAGCGCCTGCAGCGGGCGGGGTCTGCCGGCGGCGAGCGCGGAGGCGGTGGTGGGGGGTGCGGCGGTGCTCATGCGCGGCCCCGCTTCACCGTGCCGGCCGGCACGTTCAGGGCGGCGGCGCGCTGGGCCTGGCGCCACTGGCGGAGCAGGGCGGCGCGCAGCCGGGCACGGGGGCCGGCGACGGGGGCGCGGCCGACGGCGGCGGCGCGGGCGGCGCCGCGGTAGGGAGCGGCGGCGTACATCACGCGGCCACCTCCCCGGCCGGGCCGTGGTGCGGCTGGGGGATCCGGGCCACCACGTTCAGCAGGCAGGCGCTGTCGACGATGCCCAGGCAGCGGCCGCCGTCGACGACCCGGGCCGGGCCGCCGGAGCGGGCGACCGCCTCGATGGCGTCGCTGATCAGGGTGTCGGGGGCGAGCGCGGGGCCGTCGCCGGCCTCGCCGTCCTCGGCGGGCCGCATCGCGCGGCGCACGGTGAGCACCTGCTCGCGCGGCACGTCCCGGACGAAGTCGCGGACGTAGTCGTCGGCGGGCGAGCCGACGATCTCCTCGGGGGTGCCGAGCTGGACGATCCGGCCGTCGCGCATCAGGGCGATCCGGTCGCCGATCCGCAGCGCCTCGGCCAGGTCGTGGGTGATGAAGACCATGGTGCGGCCCTCCTCGCGGTGCAGGCGGACGACTTCTTCCTGCATATCGCGGCGGATGAGCGGGTCGAGCGCGCTGAACGGCTCGTCGAACAGCAGGACTTCGGGGTCCACGGCCAGCGCGCGGGCCAGTCCGACGCGCTGCTGCTGGCCGCCGGAGAGCTGCCCGGGGCGGCGCTTCTCCAGGCCGGCCAGGCCGACCTTGGCGACCATCTCGGCGGCCCGCTCGCGGCGTTCGGCCCGGCCCATGCCCTGGATCTCCAGGCCGTAGGCGACGTTGTCGAGGACGGTGCGGTGCGGCAGCAGGCCGAAGTGCTGGAAGACCATCGCGGCCCGGCGGCGGCGCAGTTCGCGCAGCGCGGAGCGGTCCATGGCGCGGACGTCCTCGCCGTCCATCTCCAGGGTGCCGCTGGTCGGTTCGATCAGCCGGGTCAGGCAGCGGACGAGGGTGGACTTGCCGGAGCCGGAGAGGCCCATGACGACGAAGACCTCGCCCTTGCGGACGTCGAAGGAGACGTCGCGGACGGCCGCGGTGCAGCCGGTCCGCTCGCGCAGCTCGGCCGCGTCCAGGCCGGCCAGCGCGGGGTCCTCGGGGATCCGCTCGGCGCGCGGTCCGAAGACCTTCCAGAGGTTGCGGACGGAGAACACGGTGGACGCCTCGTCCGCGGAAGTCACGGAGTCCTTACGGGGGTTGGGGACGGCGGTCGGGTCGGCGGGCGTACCGGCCATCACGCATCACCCCCCTGGGTCGGGGCCTGGCGGAGCAGTTCGGCGCACTTCTCCCCCACCATCAGGACGCCGATCATCGGGTTGACCGCGGGCATGGTCGGGAAGACCGAGGCGTCGGCGATCCGGATGCCGCACAGTCCGCGGATCTTCAACTCCGGGTCGACGACGGCCAGTTGGTCGTCGGCGGCGCCCATCTTGCAGGTGCCGGCCGGGTGGTAGACGGTGTGCGCGGCCTTGCGGACCAGCTCACTGATCTCCGCGTCGTCGGTGACCTCGGGGCCGGGGAAGACCTCGCGCTTGAGCCACTTCTTGAACGGCTCCGCCTGGGCGACCTGACGGGCCAGCTTGATGCCGTCGACCAGCGTCCTGCCGTCGTAGTCGTCCGGGTCCTCGAAGTACCGGAAGTCCAGCGCGGGCTTGGCCTCGGGGTCGGCGGAGGTGAGGTAGAGGCGGCCGCGGGAGCGGGACTTGGGGATGTTGGGGGTCATCGAGACGCCGTGCTCGGGGCGCTCGTAGCCCAGCCGCTCGGGGTTGTCGGTGAACGGGATCTGGTAGAAGTGGAACATCAGGTCCGGGCCCTTGTGGTCCGGGTCCCGCTTGACGAACAGCCCGGCGTCCGAGTCCATCGCGGAGTTGCCGGGGATCGGCCCGTTGGTCTCCCAGACGATGACCGATTCGGGGTGGTCGATGAGGTTCTCCCCGACGCCCGGCAGGTCCAGCACGCACGGGATGCCCAGCGCCTCCAGGTCGTGCTTCGGCCCGATGCCGGAGTGCATCAGCAGCCGCGGGGTGTCCACCGCGCCGGCGCACACCAGCACCTCGCGGGCGGCCTCGACGTAGACCTCCGCGCCGTCCTTGGTGCGGACGTGGACGCCCTTGGCGGTGGTGCCGTCCAGCTCCAGCTTGTACGCCCAGGTCTCCAGCATCAGCGTGAGGTTGGGGCGGTCGCCGGCCTCCATGTGGGGGTGGAGGTAGGCGACGGAGGCGGAGGAGCGCTTGTTGTTCTCCGGGTGGTAGGCGAGGTCGAAGAAGCCGACGCCCTCGTCGAAGGGCCGGTCGTTGAAGCCGACGACCTCGGGGACGCCGAGGGCGGTCTTGACGGCCTCGATCCAGTCCGTGGCGATCTGGTTCCGGTCCTTCTTCGCCACCCGCACGATGTTGTTGCGCAGCTTGCCGAAGTACGGGTCCATGTCCTTGGCGCCCCAGCCCGCGGCACCGGCCGCCGCCCACTCGTCCCAGTCGGACGGCAGCGGCTTGAAGGAGATCAGCGTGTTGTGCGACGAGCAGCCGCCGAGGACCTTGGCGCGGCTGTGCAGGATGTGCGAGTTGCCGCGCGGCTGCTCGGTGGTCGTGTACTCGTAGTCCAGCTCGCCGCCGAGCAGGCCGAGCCACTTGCGCAGGGTGAGGACGTCCTCGCGGTCGATGTCGGACGGGCCGCCCTCGATGACGGCGACGGTGGTGTCCGGGTCCTCGGTGAGGCGGGAGGCGATCACGGAACCGGCGGTGCCACCGCCGATCACGACATAGTCGTACACGGGCATGGGGTGTGCTCCTTACTGCGCGGTGCGCGCGGGGCCCGGAGGTGCGGATCCGGGCCGAGGGGACGGGCCAGGGCGGTACCGGTCAGCCGGCGAACCAGCGGACGGGCCGCGGCCGCAGGTTCTCGTAGATGTGCTTGCTTTCCCGGTACTCGTCCAGTCCACTCGGACCGAGCTCCCGCCCGATGCCGGACTTTCCGAAACCGCCCCATTCGGCCTGCGGCAGGTACGGGTGGTAGTCGTTGATCCATACGGTGCCGTGCCGCAGCCGGGCGGCGACCCGGCGCGCGCGGGCCGTGTCGGCGGAGAAGACCGCCCCGGCCAGCCCGTACTCGGTGTCGTTGGCGAGCGCGACCGCCTCGTCCTCGGTGCTGAACGTCTCCACGGTCAGGATCGGGCCGAAGGTCTCCTCCCGGACGACCTTCATCCCGCGGTGGCAGCCGTCGAGGACGGTCGGCAGGTAGAAGTAGCCGCCGGCCGGGCGGACCGCGCTGGGCTCGGGCCGGGCGCCGCCGCACCGCAGACTGGCGCCCTCGGCGAGCGCGGACGCCACGTACGCCTCGATCTTCTCCAGCTGCTGGCGGGAGACCAGCGGACCGCACTCCACGCCCGGCTCGGTGCCCCGGCCGAGCTTGATCTTCTCGGCGCGGCGGGCGAGTTCGGCGACGAAGCGGTCCCGGACGGACTCCTCGATGATCAGCCGGGCGCCGGCCGAGCAGACCTGCCCGCTGTGGATGAACGCGGCGTTCAGCGCCTGGTCCACGGCGGTGTCGAAGCCGTCGTCGGTGGCGCAGGCGTCGGCGAAGACCACGTTGGGGTTCTTGCCGCCCAGCTCCAGGGCGATCTTCTTGGCGCCGGAGACCGCCGCCGCGCCGGCCGTGGTGCCGCTGGCCAGGCCGCCGGTGAACGAGAAGAGGTCCACGTCCGGGTGCTCGGCGAGCCGCTGGCCGACCGGCAGCCCGGCACCGGTGACGATGTTGGCGACGCCGTCCGGCAGGCCCGCCTCGTTCAGCAGCCGCACCAGGTGCACCGTGGAGAGCGGGGTGACCTCGCTGGGCTTGATGACGAAGGTGTTGCCGGCCGCCAGGGCCGGCGCGATCTTCCAACTGGCCTGGAGCAGCGGATAGTTCCACGGCGTGATCAGCGCGCAGACGCCGACCGGTTCGTGCACCACCACGCTGTGCACCTCCGGCGATCCGGCGTCGACGACCCGGCCGCCGCTCTCGTTGACGACGAGGTCGGCGAAGTAGCGGAAGGCGCTGGTCACGTCGTCGACGTCGACCCGGCCCTCCTCCAGGGTCTTGCCGGTGTCGCGGCTCTCGATGAGCGCGATGGCCTCGCGGTCGCGCTGGAGCAGGTCGGCGACCCGGCGCAGCAGCGCGGCCCGCTCGGCGGCGGGCGTGCGCGGCCAGGCCCCGGCGCCGCCGTCGAAGGCGGCCTTGGCGGCCGCGACCGCCGCGTCGGCGTCCTCGGCGCCGCCCTCGGCGACCACCTGGAGCGTCGTCGCGTCGGCGGGGTCCAGGACCTCCCGTGTGGCGCCGGATGCGGCCGCCCGCCACACCCCGCCTACGTGAATGGTCTCGTTTGTCTCGATTGCCGACACGACGTCCTTCTGCCTTCCCGTTTTTCCGGTGCGGTGCGCGGGCGAGTCGGGCCGTCCGGTGTCTCCACTGGTTCAACCACTTCCCCCGCCCGGCAACCGGGACCCCTAACCGAAAGCCCCGGGCCTATGCGCAAACATTCATCGAAAGTGACCCGAGTCACCGCATGGCGTCCAACCTCTCCGCATGCGTCCGAATAGCCCGGAAAGTACGCTGAATAGCCGTATGCCTACCCGGGAGCCTTCCGGACGGCCCGCAGCGGACGCCCGGGAGCCCCGCCGAGCGGAGGTGCCGCGATGCCCCGCAGACGCCGCTCCGTGGCTTTTGGCGCCGCCGGCGCCGCCGTGGCCTTGATGTGCACCGCGGGCGCCGCGGTCCCGGCCGGTACGGCCCCGTCCGGTACGGCCCCGGCCGCCGGCGGTGGCGGCGAGGGCGACCTCGCCGGCAAGTCCGCCCAGCAGATCTCCGACGACGCCCTGCACCAGCTCACCGGCGCGACCTCGCTGCGCCTGCGCACCTCCACCAGCACGGACGACACCCAGCTCGACCTCACCCTGGACCGGTCCGGGAACTGCGCCGGCCACATCAGCAAGGGCCCGCTCGGCCGGGTCGATCTGATCAAGCGCGGCAAGGACGTCTGGCTGAAGCCGGACGCCGCGTTCTGGAAGAGCCAGCTGCCCGGCGACGAGGGCGCCGCCGCGGCCCGCGACTACCGCGACCGCTACCTCCACGGCACCACCGACGACAGCTTCCTGCAGAGCCTGGCCGCCGCCTGCGACCTCACCGCCTTCCAGAAGTCGATGACCCCGCCACCGCCCGACCCGCAGGGCCCGTCGCAGCCCTCGGTCACGCTCACCAAGGGCGCGCCCACCACCCGCGAGGGCACCCGCGTCCTGCCGATCGTCAAGAAGGCCGGCGGCGCCACCCAGACCCTCTACGTCGCCGTGGAGGGCCGGCACTACCCGACGGAGCTGACGACCGAGGTCGACGGCGAGACCGGCACCATCCGGCTCGGCGACTACGACCGCCCGGTCCCCTCTGCCACCCCCGACCCCGGCCGGACGGCCGATATCTCCGTCCTGGAGGGCGGCCCGTCGCAGAGCGTATGAGCGGACGCGCCCCGTGACCGCTCGTACATACGTATCGTTGAACCGTGCGGCTCCCCCCATCCCGCGGCGGAGCGGGGAGGAGCGGCACGATGACCATCAGCCTTGAACGGACCGACAGGATCGAGATGGCCGAGCCCGGTGAGCTGTCCTTGGACCAGTTGTTCGAGCGACTGGAGCGGATGCCCGTCCCCGAGGGATACAAGGTCGAGATCGTCGAGGGGACCGTTTACATGACGCCGCAGCGGGACGTTCACTGGCAGTGCATTCGCCGGGTCCTGTGGGCTTTCGAAGACCGCTTCGGGCGGGACGCCCACCTGGTTTCGGACGTGCGGATCGATTTCCCGGGGGGTGACAACGCCTTCTGCCCGGACGTCGCCCTGATCGCCGACAGCGCCAAGAAAGTACGCGGCCGCTGGCGCCCTCAGGACATCCAGTTCGTGGCGGAGGTCATCTCCAGGGGAACCGGGATGAACGACTACGGCCCCAAGAAGCACGCCTACGCCGACGCCGAAGTCCCCGTCTACCTCATCGTGGACCCGTACGTCCGCCGCTGCCGGGTCTTCACGCACCCGCAGGACGGCGAATACAAGCGCGACCTCACCGTGGCCTACGGCGAACCGATCGATCTCACGGACACCGTGCTCGGCATGACCATCGAGACCGAGCATTTCCCGCACGACTGAGCGCCGCCCCCGGCGAGCCGCCCCCGGCCGGGAACGGGTGCGCGAGACACTGCCGCCATGGCGAGCAAGGCACCCAAGGCAGTTCTCCAGGGCGGACCCGAAGGGATCACCGAGCGGATCGTGGAGGTCACGCCGGACGGCGGCGACCTGAAGATTCCGTTCCGCGGCGGCTACGAGCACTTCCGGCCGACCGCCCGGGAGTGGGACACCGCCGACGGCCGCCTGCCGGTGTACGAGTGGTGGGAGCGCACCGAGCTTCCCGGATAGCGGCCGCGCGGCCCGGGGCGACCGGGCCGCACCTCCTCAGCGTTGCCGCATCTCTCAGGCGCTGGGGACGAGTCAGGCGCTGGGCACGAACGAATCCAGGGCCGCCCGCTGGATCGTCTCCTGCTGGGGCCAGTCGGACTCCGGGCCCAGGACCAGCACCGCGAACTGCCGGCCGTCCGGGACGGTGAAGGCGCAGTCGACGGCCCGCACCCGGATGCCCAGGCGCTCGCTGTCGTAGGCGTAGGTCAGCACCGCGCCGTCGCTGCCGCCCGGGCCCGGGCGCGGTTCGATGCCCAGCTCCTCGTAGCCCGGATTGCGGGACAGGCCCTTGGACGCCTGCTCCAGGGCCTGGCGCGGGGTGAGGTCGGGCTCGGTGATCTGGAAGATCTGGAGCAGGCTGCGGTCGTCCGGCGAGGTGTAGAAGACGCCGGTGGAGCGCAGGTCGCGCTGCCAGCCCTCGGGGACGGCGAGGGTGAAGCCCTTGTCGTCGTGGACGAGGCGGTAGCCGCTGGGCACGGCGGTGGACGAGGCGGAGGCGTCGGGGGTGGGCGACGCGGAGTCCGGGCCGGAGGCGGTGGCGGTCGGGGTGCCTGCTGGGGTGGCGGTCGCCGAGGCGGCCGGGCGGGCCGCGGGCGGGGTGTCCGGGCCGCGGCCCCACAGGAGATAGCCGCCGCCGGCACCGGCCAGCACCACGGCGGCCACCGCCCCCGCGACCAGGACCCGCCGCCGGCCGCCGGACTCGGGGCCGGGACCGCCCTCGGGGCCGGAGCCGGGGACGCCCGCGGAGTCGGGACCGTATCCGGGGCCGGGCCACGGGGTGTACGGCGGGCCGGGCGGGAAGCCGGGCGCGGTGGGGGCGGACGCAGTGGGGGCGGTCGGGTCGGAGGGGGCGGACGGGGCGGGTGACGGGGCCGTACCAGGGGCGGTCGCGGGTGGCGGGGGCGCGGCCGGGCGGGGCGGCATCGGGCCGGTGTACGGGCGGGCCGGGCGCGGCGGGCCGGTTTCCCAGGACTGGGTGTCGGGGTTCCAGCGCGGAACGGGGCCTTGGGGCACGGCCGGTCAGCCTCCCAGGAGCGCGGCGACCGCCTGGACGACCGCCGCGCCGGACGCCAGCAGGCCCACCACGGAACCGGCGTCGGTCAGCGCGCCGCGCAGCCGGGCCAGCCGGCCGGGGGCGGCCGCGCCGCTGCCGGCGATCTCCTCCTCGGTGCCGGCCAACTCGTCCGTCAGTGCCCGGACTTCGGGCGTCTCCACGGCCCGGCCGAGGTCTTCGCGCAGGGCGCGGACGGCCCGCAGCAGCTCCTCGTGCGCCGGATCGACGGCGGGCGCGGCGTCCCGGCCGGCGTTGTTGATGGCGATGTTGTGGTCGCCGATGGAGACCACGCCCTGGACGTTGCCGATGGTGATGCCCTTGCCGTTGCCGGACGCGTCGGTGGGTGCCACGTCAGGACCTGCCCTTCTGGGATGCGGGGTCGCTCTTGGGAGCGGGGTCGCCGTTGTTGGTGATGGTGTTGTGGTCGCCGATGCCGATGGCGCCCTGGGCGGACTCGACGTAGACCCCGCCATCGGCGACATGGACGATCCGCTGCTCGAATTCGGCGGTCTGGTAGCCGGCGTCGCGCAGCGCGCTGGTCACACCGGCGGCCACCCGCTGCTGAATGGTCTTCAGATAGCGGGCGACGTCCATGTACTGGAACAGCGAGGCGTCGTCGGTCGCGCCGAGCTCGCGGACCGAGGCGGCCGGGCCCTCCGGGAGGGCGGCACCGTGGCCCTCGGTGGCCCGCCCCCAGCCGCCGCCCAGCCCGCGCAGCAGGGTCAGCACGGCCTCGCCGGCGGCCCGGGGGGTGTTGGTCAGCGCCCAGACGGCGCGGCCGAAGCGGTGGTGGTGGCGGTACTGGTGGGCGATCCGGTCGGCGTTCTGGAACAGCGGGCGCAGCGGCCACAGCACATGCGGGGCCACCTCCATCATCAGCATCCCGCCCTGGGTGTGGACCCGGACGAAGACGGTGGTGACCACGCCTTCGTTCCACCCCCCGACGCGGATCCGCAGGAAGTGGCGGCGGGTCTCGCCGCCCTCCTCCAGGGCGGCGGCCCGGTGCTGCTCCAGGGCCGCGGGGTCGTACGGGGCGGCGGCGCGGGTCGGCAGGCCGTCGGCGGGCAGGAAGACGCACTGGTCGATTTCGAGGGAGCGCAGCCGGTCGCGGACCGCGTCGGCGGTCTCCGGGGAGCCGGACGGCACCCGCAGCGCCTCCACCAGCGGGACGATCCGGGCGAGGATCTCGCCGTTGTCCAGCGGGACGGTGGTGGTGCCGGCCCGGGGCACCAGCTCCACCGACAGCGACCACGGCTTGAACGGCTCGCCGGCGCCGCAGAACGGGTCGCCGGGGCGGTACATCACCAGCGGGCCGTGCTGCTCGATCCGGATCCGCTCGCGCAGCCGCTGGAAGCGGATGCCCTCGGCGTGCTCGGCCGGGTCGGACCTCACGTCGGGGAAGCGCTCCGGGGACAGCTCGTGGGCCAGTGCGCGGGCGAACTGGCCGCGCTGGAGCGCCACCAGGGCCGCCACCAGCACCGGCAGCAGCAGCGTCACCCACACCGCGAAGCCGAAGCCGAAGCCCGGGCCCGAGCTGTCGGAGCCGCCGCCCCCATCGCTCCAGCCGCCGCCGGACGAGGAGCCGGTGAGGCCGGTGTCCGAGAGCAGGGCGTTGATCAGGCCGAGCGGTGACAGTGCCGGCAGGAGCAGGGTGCTGGCGAAGGCCGTCGTGACCATGCCCACCAGGAAGAGGAACAGCGTGACGCGGGCGTACCAGCGCAGGACGAAGGCGAAGCCCCGGACGAACCAGACGGTCGGGGCGAGCCGGCGGACGAAGCGGGCCAGGCCCAGCAGCGCGACCGGGATGAGGTAGGCGGAGGTCAGCCCCCGGGACAGCGGCAGGGAGACGACCCACGCCAGCAGGATCGCCGCCGACCAGCCGAGCTCCAGCCGGCGGGCGCGCAGCGCGTGCGCCAGCACCCGGGCCGCGTCGATGCCCAGGGACGGGGCGGCGAACCGCTCCTCGTGGACGTACAGCTCGTCGATGACGGCGTCGCGGAAGGTGTCGTCGAGGTAGGTGCCGGCGCACAGCAGGCGGGTGGCCTCACTGGCCCCGGGCGGCGTCGGGGGCAGCGGGGCGGGCGGCGGTGCGGCTGCGGGCGCCTTGCGCAGCCCGGGCGGCTCCCCCGAGCCCCCGGATCCCCCGGCTCCCCCGGGCTGTGCGGGCACGTGCGTACCGGTCATGGCCTCCCCCGTCGCTGCTCTCACCGCCGTCCCCTGTCGGCGTATCCCTCTCAACGCCCCCGCGCGGCACGGCGGTTCCGCCGGCGCGCATCGTCACCCGAACGTGTGAAAGGGACCGCAGCATAAAGGAGGCGGACACCGGCTGTCAGCGCGTTAACGAGGGTCCGGCGCCCGGACCGGCGGACCCAACGGGCCGAGCCCGCACGGCAGTTGGGCCGTACGGGCTCGGTCGAGTGATGCGGGTGGTGCCGGTGATGCGGGTGGTACGGGAGAGGCGGCGGCTCAGATGAGGCCGAGCGCGCGGACCGCCTCGCGCTCCTCCGCCAGCTCCTTGACGGAGGCGTCGATGCGGGCGCGGGAGAAGTCGTTGATCTCCAGGCCCTGGACGATCTCGTACGCGCCGTCCTTGGTGGTGACCGGGAAGGAGGAGATCAGGCCCTCCGGGACGCCGTAGGAGCCGTCCGAGGGGATGCCCATGGAGGTCCAGTCGCCGTCGGCGGTGCCGGTGACCCAGGTGTGGACGTGGTCGATGGCGGCGTTGGCCGCGGAGGCGGCGGAGGACGCGCCGCGCGCCTCGATGATCGCCGCACCGCGCTTGGCGACGGTCGGGATGAAGGTGTCGGCCAGCCACTGCTCGTCGTTGACGGTCTCGGCGGCGCTCTTGCCGGCGACGGTGGCGTGGAAGATGTCCGGGTACTGGGTCGCGGAGTGGTTGCCCCAGATGGTCAGGCGGCGGATCTCGGACACCGGGGTGCCGGTCTTCTTCGCGAGCTGGGTCAGCGCGCGGTTGTGGTCCAGGCGGGTCATCGCGGTGAAGCGCTCGCGCGGTACGTCCGGCGCGGCGGCCTGGGCGATCAGCGCGTTGGTGTTGGCGGGGTTGCCGACGACCAGGACCTTGATGTCGTCCGCGGCGTGGTCGTTGATGGCCTTGCCCTGCGGCTTGAAGATGCCGCCGTTGGCCTCCAGCAGGTCGCCGCGCTCCATGCCCTTGGTACGGGGGCGGGCGCCGACCAGCAGCGCGACGTTGGCGCCGTCGAAGGCGACGTTCGGGTCGTCGGTGATGTCGATGCCCTGGAGCAGCGGGAAGGCGCAGTCGTCGAGCTCCATCGCGGTGCCCTCGGCCGCCTTGAGACCCTGCGGGATCTCCAGGAGGCGCAGCTTCACCGGCACGTCCGCGCCGAGCAGCTGACCGGAGGCGATGCGGAAGAGGAGGGCGTAACCGATCTGGCCGGCGGCGCCGGTGACGGTGACGTTGACGGGAGTGCGGGTCATGGCGATCTCCTGCGCGGTATTCCGGGGGCAAGCCCCTGGACCACCTTGGGTGGCGGTGGGTGTCCCTGCCCATCTATCGAGGTCTCTTGGTATCGAGAGAACCGGCCGTCAGGCTATCGGAACCCCGCGCGCCGCTGGTGGCGGGCCGGTGTGGGACACCTCACCGGCGCCCGCCGGGGCGAGGCGACGGCCGCCCGCGCCGTGGAGGGGAGGGCGCGGACGGCCGTGCGGTGGTGACACACCCGTGGGGGGCTGGGGAGCGCATGCCCGGGATCCGCGACGGCAATCCCCCCTTTCTCGCGGCGCTCCCCCGGGGGCGGCGAATCCCGGCCAGTGGGGCCGGGCCCGGCGCGCCAACAGGCGGGCCCCACGCGCCCGTAAGCCGGACCCCACGGCCCCCGTAAGGCAGGCCCCCGGCCGGGCCCCGCCCCCGCCCCTCACGCCGGCGCCATCGTCCGCTGGAGCGCCTCCTCCACCGCGTCCAGGAACTGACCGGTCGTGAGCCAGGGCTGCGCCGGGCCGATGAGCCGGGCCAGGTCCCTGGTCATCCGGCCGCCCTCGACGGTCTCCACGCAGACCCGTTCCAGGGCCTGGGCGAAGCGGGCGACGTCGGGGGTGTTGTCGAGCCGGCCGCGGTGCGCCAGCGCGCGGGTCCAGGCGAAGACGGACGCGAGGGGGTTGGTGGAGGTGGACTTGCCCTGCTGGTGCTGCCGGTAGTGGCGGGTGACGGTGCCGTGCGCGGCCTCCGCCGCCAGCGTCCGGCCGTCGGCGCTCATCAGGACCGAGGTCATCAGCCCCAGGGAGCCGAAGCCCTGGGCGACGGCGTCGGACTGCACATCACCGTCGTAGTTCTTGCAGGCCCACACATAGCCGCCGGACGACCGCATGGCGAAGGCGGCCATATCGTCGATGAGCCGGTGCTCGTAGGCCAGCCCGCGGTCCTCGAACGCGGCCCGGAACTCGGCGTCGAAGACCTCCTGGAAGAGGTCCTTGAAGCGGCCGTCGTACTTCTTCAGGACCGTGTTCTTCGTGGCGAGGTAGACGGGGTAGCCGCGGTCGAGGCCGTAGCGGAACGACGCGCGCGCGAAGTCCCGGATCGAGTCGTCGTGGTTGGCCATCGCCAGCGCCACGCCGGGACCGGGGAACTCGTGCACCTCCAGCTCGACCGGCTCGCCGCCGCCGGCCGGGGTGAAGGCCAGGGTGAGCGTGCCGGGCCCGGGGATCTTGAGGTCGGTGGCGCCGTACTGGTCGCCGAAGGCGTGGCGGCCGATGACGATGGGCCGGGTCCAGCCGGGGACCAGCCGCGGCACGTTGGCCACGGTGATCGGCTCGCGGAAGATCACGCCGCCGAGGACGCGGCGGAGGGTGGCGTTCGGCGAGCGGTACATCGCCTGGAGGTTGAACTCCTCGACCCGCGCCTCGTCCGGGGTGATGGTGGCGCACTTCACCCCGACGCCGTACTCCCGGACGGCGTGCGCGGCGTCGAGCGTCACCTGGTCCCGGGTCGCGTCGCGGTTCTCGATGCCGAGGTCGAAGTACTTCAGGTCGATGTCGAGATACGGGAGGATCAGCCGGTCCCTGATGGACGCCCAGATGATGCGGGTCATCTCGTCGCCGTCGATCTCGACGACGGGGCCGGCAACCTTGATCTTGGCCATGGACGTCCCTCTCGCGGTCGGTGCACCCCCGGACGTCGCCAAGTTACCCGCGTCACACAGGCGCGCGGCGCTACGGCACGAGGTGTGCCGCGGCGCCGCGCGAGGCTCCCGGGCGGTCCTGCCGCGAGGGCGGGCCCCCGCGTGCCTATCGGACCGTGAAGTGCACGATGTCGTCGAGGAACGGGATGTGGATCCACGGCTTGGGCTGGACCATCATCGCCAGGATCACGATGACGAAGCCCAGCCCGCCGTATGTGAGCAGGTCGGTGAAGCGGGACCGGACGGCCAGCATCCCCACCGACGGCAGCGCCCAGCGCAGCGCCGCGCCGCCCAGCAGGGACAGCCCGATCAGGATCGTGCCGATCCGGAACGCGTCCACCGCGACCAGCAGCAGCCCGGCCGCGACCCCGGAGAGCACCGCCAGCAGCGGCCACTGGCGGGCCGGTGCCGGATAGTCGCCCGAGGCGGCCCGGCCGCCGCCCTCGGGGCGGGCGGTGTCGCGGGTCAGCTGCGGAAAGCGGCGCGGGGTGCGCTGCGGCTCGGACGCGCCCTCCGAGTGCGCTTCGGCAGCCATGTCTGGCGGTCAGCCCCTTCCGGTGTCCGGATCCGCCGGCATCGGCGGTACGACGGGTACGAGAGGTTCAACGGGTTCGGCGGGTCGAGTGGTTCCCGCGGATCGAGTGGTTCCCGCACGGCCGGCGGGAACCAGCCCGGTCACAGGCCGGCCGCGCGCTCCGCCGCCTCGACGACGTTGACCAGCAGCTGGGCGCGGGTCATCGGGCCGACGCCGCCGGGGTTGGGGGCGACCCAGCCGGCGACCTCGGCGACGCCGGGGTGCACATCGCCGACGATCTTGCCGTTCTCGTCCCGGCTGACGCCGACGTCCAGGACGGCCGCGCCCGGCTTGACGTCCTCGGGCTTGATGATGTGCGGCACACCGGCCGCGGCGACGATGATGTCGGCCCGCTTCAGGTGCGCGGACAGGTCGCGGGTGCCGGTGTGGCACTGGGTGACGGTGGCGTTCTCCGACTTGCGGGTCAGCAGCAGCGGCATCGGGCGGCCGATGGTGATGCCCCGGCCGACGACGACCACGTGCGCGCCGTTGATCTCGACGCCGTGCCGCCGCAGCAGGGTGACGATGCCGTACGGGGTGCAGGGCAGCGGGCCCTCGATGCCGAGCACCAGGCGGCCCAGGCTCATCGGATGCAGCCCGTCGGCGTCCTTGGCCGGATCCATCAGTTCCAGGACGCGGTTGGCGTCGATCCCCTTGGGCAGCGGGAGTTGGACGATGTAACCGGTGCAGTCGGGGTTCTCGTTCAGTTCCCGGACGACGGCCTCGATCTCCTCCTGGGTGGCCGTGGCGGGAAGTTCGCGCTGGAGGGAGGCGATGCCCACCTCGGCGCAGTCCCGGTGCTTGCCGTTGACGTACCAGCGGCTGCCGGGGTCGTCGCCGACCAGCAGGGTGCCCAGGCCCGGGGTGACACCCTTGGCCTTCAGCGCCTCCACGCGGGCGGTGAGCTCGGACTTGATCGCGGCGGCGGTGGCCTTGCCATCCAGAATCTGGGCACTCATACCCCCATCCTCGCGGATGAGGGCGGCCGTGTTCCAATCAGGGCGCGCGGACGGCAGTTGTCCGGAAACGATCATTGCGGTTGGACAAAAGCTGACCGCCTTGACTGGACAGACGGAATCCTCACCTAGAAGGATTGACGGCGCAGTGCCGCAGGCATCGTCGGGGGCGGGCCATGAAACAACCTGTTTTTCCTCCGAGTCACGCCGCGTCGTCCCCCACTGACACCAACGGAGGAAAGCAGCACCATGAGCTTCGGTGACCCGAACAACCCCTACGGCCAGCAGCCGCCGCAGGCGCCGCAGGGCCCGTACGGCCAGCAGCCCCCGGTCCCGCCGCAGGGCGGCCAGCCGGGCTACGGCTACCCGCAGCAGGGCCAGGTCCCGCCGCAGCAGCCCCAGCAGCCGTACGGCTACCCCCAGCAGGGCCAGGTCCCGCCCCAGGGCCAGCCCGGCTACGGCTACCCGCAGCAGGCGGCCGCCCCGTACGGGCAGCCGGGTATGCCGGGCATGCCGCAGGGCTACGCGAGCTGGGGGGCGCGGGTCGGTGCCCTCCTGCTCGACGGCCTCATGATCTTCGCGGTGCCGACCATCCTGTACATCATCGCTGCCGTCGTGGCCGCCGGCTCGGCCAGCTCCGCCAGCAGCGCAGCCAGCAGCGCAGCCAACAGCTGCCCTCCGGGCGACTACAACTGCGTCTCCAACGCCTACTCGTCGTCGTCGACCATGCCGACCGGCGCCGTCATCGTCATGGTGCTGGCGTGGCTGGTCATGGTGGGCGGGATGTTCTTCCTCATCGCCAAGGAAGGCGCCACCGGCCAGACCCCGGGCAAGAAGGTGCTGGGCATCAAGGTCATCAAGGAGGCCACCGGCCAGCCCATGGGCTTCGGCATGACCTTCGTGCGCTACATCTGCCGCTACCTCAACGGCCTGCTGTGCGGCATCGGTTGGCTGTGGCCGCTCTGGGACGACAAGAACCAGACCTTCGCGGACAAGATCGTCGGCACGGTGGTCGTCCAGGCCCCCAAGTAATGCCGTAACGGGCCCTCGGACGCCCGCACCAGCCGATGAAGGCCCCCTCGCAGCAGCGACCGGGGGCCTTCTGGCGCTCTCAGTTACCGCTTCGCCTCGATACCGCATCGCCTGAAAGGGCACCGCTCGTGAGCTATCCCAACCCCAACCCCTACGGCCCCCCGCCGGGACAGCAGCCCGGTTACGGCTATCCCCAGCAGCCCGTGCAGCCAACGCCTCCGCAGCAGCCGGTGGCGCCGTACGGCCCGTACCCGGGCGGTGCGATACCCACGCCCCAGATGCCGTACCCGACGGTGATGCCGGGCGGCGTCAAGGCGGCCCGGGCGCTGCTGTTCGTGCTCGCCGGTCTGAACCTCATCGGCCTGGTGCTGGCGGTGATGGGGCTGGGCGGCGTCACCAAGGCATCGCACGAGGCGGCCACCTCGGCCTATTCGGACATGTCGGCGTTCAACGTCGGCAAGGGCTTGCTGATCGCGATCATCGTCATCATCGTGATCTTCACGGCGGGCGCGATCACGCTCGCCGCGCAGTTCGGCAACGGCGGCAAGGGCGTCCGCATCGCCACCATCGTCGCCTGCG
This sequence comes from Streptomyces sp. NRRL F-4489, assembly GCF_001509485.1. Lineage (GTDB taxonomy): Bacteria > Actinomycetota > Actinomycetes > Streptomycetales > Streptomycetaceae > Streptomyces. The sequence goes on along the minus strand of NZ_LLZI01000244.1, from coordinate 12,685 downwards.
TCCTCGGCATCATGCTGAGCCTGGGCACCTTCCCGTTCGGCCTGGTGCACACGGTGCTGGGCGTGCTGGTGCTGGTTTTCGTCGCCAAGGATGACGGCAACGCCTGGTTCAACCGCCCGCGCTACTGACCCCGCGGGCGTTGCGCGTAGGCGCCGCGTACGGCTGAGGGCCGCACCCCGTTGGACGGGGGTGCGGCCCTCAGCGTTGTGCGGTTATGCGGGACCTCAGTGGAAGAAGTGGCGGGTGCCGGTGAAGTACATCGTGACGCCGGCCTTCTTGGCGGCCTCGACGACCAGTTCGTCGCGGATCGAGCCGCCGGGCTGGACGATCGCGCGGACGCCCGCCTCGATCAGGATCTCCGGGCCGTCCGGGAACGGGAAGAAGGCGTCCGAGGCGGCGTAGGAGCCGCGCGCCCGCTCCGCGCCGGCCCGCTCCACGGCGAGCTTGCAGGAGTCGACGCGGTTGACCTGGCCCATGCCGACGCCGACCGACGCGCCGTCCTTGACGAGCAGGATGGCGTTGGACTTCACCGCGCGGCACGCCTTCCAGGCGAAGGCCAGCTCGGCCAGCTCGGCCTCGGGGAGCGGTTCGCCGCTGGCGAGGGTCCAGGTGGCCGGGTCGTCGCCGGCGGCCTGGAAGACGTCGGTCTGCTGGAGCACCGCGCCGCCCGAGAGCAGCTTGAGGTCGCCGGGCTGGTGCGGGCTGCCCTCGACCTTCAGGACGCGGAGGTTCTTCTTCCGGGCGAGGATCTCCAGCGCGCCGTCCTCGTAGTCCGGGGCGGCGATGACCTCGGTGAAGATCTCCGCGACCTGCTCGGCCAGCGCGACGGTCACCGGGCGGTTCACCGCGATGACGCCGCCGAACGCGGAGACCGGATCGCAGGCGTGCGCCTTGCGGTGCGCCTCGGCGACGTCCGCGCCGATGGCGATACCGCACGGGTTGGCGTGCTTGATGATGGCGACGCAAGGCTGCTCGTGGTCGTAGGCGGCGCGGCGGGCGGCCTCGGTGTCCACGTAGTTGTTGAAGGACATCTCCTTGCCGTGCAGCTGCTCGGCGTTGGCGATACCGCCCGGCCGGCCGTCGGTGTAGAGGGCCGCGGCCTGGTGCGGGTTCTCGCCGTAGCGCAGGGTGCTGCGGCGCTCCCAGGTGCCGCCGAAGAACGCGGGGAGGGCCGGGCCGTCCTCCTCGGGCGCGTAGACGTTGGTCATCCAGGAGGAGACGGCGACGTCGTAGGCGGCGGTGTGCTGGAACGCCTCGGCGGCCAGCCGCTTGCGGGCGGCGAGGTCGAAGCCGCCGCTCCGGACGGCCGCGAGGACGTCGGCGTAGCGCTCGGGGCTGGTGACCACGGCGACCGAGGGGTGGTTCTTGGCGGCGGCGCGGACCATCGAGGGGCCGCCGATGTCGATCTGCTCGACGCACTCGTCGGGGGCGGCGCCGGAGGCGACGGTCTCCCGGAACGGGTAGAGGTTGACCACGACCAGGTCGAACGGCTCGACACCGAGGTCGGCCAGCTGCCGCTGGTGGTCCTCGCGGCGCAGGTCGGCGAGGATGCCGGCGTGGACCTTGGGGTGCAGGGTCTTGACCCGGCCGTCGAGGCACTCCGGGAAGCCGGTGAGCTCCTCGACCTTGGTGACCGGCACCCCGGCGGCGGCGATCCTCGCGGCCGTCGATCCGGTCGAGACCAGCTGGACGCCGGCCGCGTGCAGCCCCTGGGCCAGCTCCTCCAGCCCGGACTTGTCGTAGACGCTGACCAGCGCGCGGCGGATGGGCCGCTGCGTACCTTCGGTGGCGGTCACGAGATACGTACCTTTCGTCCCTCTATGCGGTAGCCGTGCCGGGCCAGACGCCCCACGACCTCGACGAGCAGCGAGCGCTCGACGTCCTTGATGCGCTCATGCAGCGCGGATTCGTCGTCCTCCTCCCGGACCTCGACCACGCCCTGGGCGATGATCGGTCCGGTGTCGACCCCGTCGTCGACGAAGTGGACGGTGCAGCCGGTGACCTTCGCACCGTACGCGAGCGCGTCGCGGACGCCGTGGGCACCGGGAAAACTGGGCAGCAGCGCCGGGTGGGTGTTGATCGTCCGGCCGCCGAAGCGGGCCAGGAACTCCGGGCCGAGGATCTTCATGAAGCCGGCCGAGACCACCAGGTCGGGGCGGTGCGCGGCGGTCGCCGCGGTCAGCGCCGCGTCCCAGGCCGCGCGGTCGGGGTAGTCCGCGAGGCGGCAGACGAACGCCGGCAGCCCGGCCCGCTCGGCGCGCGCCAGCCCGGCGATCCCGGCGCGGTCCGCGCCCACCGCCACGATCTCGGCGCCGTACGCCTGCGCGCCCTCCTCGGCGATGGCGTCGAGCAGCGCCTGGAGGTTGGTGCCCGAACCGGAGACGAGTACCACGATCCGGGCCGGGGCGGAGCCGGCGGGACGAGCGGGAAGGGGGGAGGAGGCCACGGTGGGGTCTTTCTCGCCAGGTCGTACGGGGCTGGACAGGTGGGGTGTGGAGTTTGTGCGGTCGTACAAAGCGAGGGGTAGCGGGAATCCGGGGAACCCTACGAAGGCGCCGACCGTCAGCAACGATACCGGCACTCCGTGCGGCCCCCACGGGACGGGGGCGGGCACGGGAGGTAGCGTCGGGCGGGAGCACGCATGCAGTTCACGGTGACCGCCCGCCCGGCCCACCTGCCGGACGGACGCCCACGACAAGGGGAAGACTCACTCCAGATGCCGGACCGACGCCGCCGCGCGGCTCTCCTCACGTCCCCCGCCGCCACCGCCGGGTGGTACCCCCAGCCCGTCACCGCCCCCGGGGCGGTCCTGCTGCCGCGCGAGCGCTCGTCGTCGTCCGCCCCGGATTCCGCGCCCGCCGGCTCCGGCCGCGGCGGCCGCGACGACCGGGACGACAACCCCTTCGCGCCGCCGCCGGCCGGCGCCCCCGACCAGGAGTGGCGCCCGCGCCCCCACCTCACCGGGCACGCCCGGGAGGACGGCGGCGAGGGCGACGGCGGGAACGGCGAGGGGCGTCCCGGCCAGCCGCCGGCCTGGGGCAGCCAGTGGAGCAGCCGCCAGCCGGGCCGGCAGAGCGGCGGGTTCGGCAGCCGGCCGGGCCGGGGCGGCGGCCAGGGCGGACCGGGCGGGCCGGGCGGCCAGGGCGGCGGACCCGGCGGACTGCGCTGGGACCCCACCGACCCGCTCCAGCGCCGGGCCCGCTACGCCCTGCTGGCCGGGATGTGGGCGTTCTTCTTCGTGCTGTTCAGCCTGCCGGAGGTGGCGCTGCTGCTCGGCGCGCTCTCGCTGTACTGGGGCATCAGCGCGCTGCGCGGCAAGCCGGAGCCGAAGCAGGCGGCGTCCGGTGGCGCCGCGGAGGGCCGTCCGGCCGGCGGCGCCGCGTCCGCGCCGGGCCGTCCTGGCGGCGCCCCGGGAGCGCCGGGCGTCCCGGGCCCCGGCGTGCGGCCGCAGACCACCGCCGCGGTCGCCGGTCTGGTGGCCGCCTCGCTGGCGCTGATGATGGTGGCCGCGACGTTCACCGTGCAGCTCGTCTACCGCCCGTACTTCACCTGCGTGAACGACGCGCTGACCCGGGCCGCGACCAAGTCCTGCGAACAGCTCCTGCCGCCGCAGCTCCGGCCGCTGCTCAGCCAGCAGCAGCCCTAGGGGGCAGCGGGGTCTAGCCGGTGGTGCGGCGGCGGAAGGGCAGGCCGATGCGGCGGGCGCGGCCCGGGGGCCGGTCCTCCGCCGCCGGGGGCCGGTCTTCCGTCATCCGCCGCGCCGTGTGCCGCCGCCAGGCCCGCAGGGCGAGCGCGCCGGGCACGCCGGTCAGCGCGGCCCAGCCGGCCGCCGCGGGCCCGGTGAGCCACCACACCGGGCCGAACGAGGCGAGCGCGCCGCGGCCCACCGCGCCGCCCGCCAGCGCGGCCAGGACCGCCATCGCCAGCCCGCACAGCCCGGCCGCCACCGCCGCCGTACCGGCCGTCCGCCGCCACGAGCGGTGCCCGTCCCCGGCCGCGTACCGGGCCAGCGCCGCGCCCGCCGCGGCCGGGACCACCGCCAGCGCCAGCCAGCCCGGCCAGGAGCCGGGGCCCGGGTCCGGTACGCCGCTGAGCAGCGGGAACGGCGGCAGCGGCGGACGCGGCGCGGTGCCCAGCGGCCCGACCGCGGCGCCCGTGCCGACGGTGAAGCCCGGCCCCAGGCCGTAGCCGGCGCCCCAGACCGCCGCGTTGGGCAGCAGGAAGAGGCAGAGCAGCAGCAGGGTGCCGCGGCCGGCCCAGTCCGGGGCGAGGCGGGTCAGATCGCCGCCGAACCGCCCGGCGTGCAGCGCCAGCCCGAGGAGGGTGAGCGCGGTGCCGGCGGCCAGCAGGGCGAGGGTGGCGGCGGCCGCCGCGGTACGGGCGGTGGCGAAGCGGGGGCCGGTGCAGGCGGCGCGGACGGCGGGCGGCAGCGCCGCCAGGGCGGTGCGGACGCGGGCCGGGAGCAGGGCCGCGGCGTCCGCGCCGAGGGTGTGCCAGGCGGTGGCCGCGACGGTGGCGGCCGCGGTGCCCGGGACGGCGAGCAGCGCGGAGAGCGGGGCGGCGGGGAGCCCGCCGGTCGAGGTGTAGAGCAGCGCCCCGGCGGCGACCAGCAGATAGCCGGCGAGCAGGGCGCCGAGGAGGGTGCGCGGGGCGGCCGCCGGGCCGGTGCCGGGCGCGGCGGGGCGGTCGGCGGTGGCCGCGGCCAGGGTGTCGCGGGCGGCGCGGTGCAGCAGCCAGAGCGGGAGCGCGGCGAGCAGCAGCGGGGTGACGGCCAGCGGCGCGGGGGCGCCGGAGAGCGTTGCGGTGCGGACGAGGTCCCCGCCGTGCGCCAGGAACCACAGCCCGGCGGCCAGGTGCAGCGCCCGGGACGGGCCGCTGTCGGGGTACGGGGAGGCGATCCAGAGCAGCAGGACGGCGACCGCGAGCGCGCCCAGGCCGAGTCCGGCGGCGGTGGCGCCGCTGACGGCGGCGGTGCCGATCGCCGAGGAGCGCCGGGCGGCGGTCCGGCCGTGCGAGGAGAGGGTGGTGCCGCGTTCGGTCAACTGGCTCACACCGCCATGCTGCCAATAACACCCCTTTCCACCACGTACCGGGCATCCGTCCGCCGTGTCGCGTGAGTTCCGCCCCGCGCCGTTCCCAGACTTCCGCCATGACCACGCGCGACGGCCACCCCACTGGTAACGGAATTCCCGACGCCACATCAGAATCCCGGAGCGGCAACGAAACTGACTCGCCGTCAGTGGAATTCGACGCGCTCTACGCGGCGCACGCCGGACCGCTGGTGCAGCAGGCGGTGCTGCTGACCGGGCGGGCGCGGCTGGCGCGGCGGGCGGTGGAGCGGGCGTTCCAGGCGGCCTGGCAGCGGTGGCCGGAGGTGGCCGCGGACCCGGATCCGGCGGGGTGGGTGCGGGCGGCGGCGTACGAGTACGCGCTGGCGCCGTGGCGGCGGGTGCCGGCCCGGCTGCGGCGGGCCGAGCGGCCGGGCCCGGGGACGCCCGCGCCGCCGGCGGACGCACCGGCGGACCGGGCGCTGCTGGCGGCGCTGCTGGCGCTGCCCGTGCCGTACCGGCGGACGCTGCTGCTGCACGACGGGGTGGGGCTGGGACTGCACCGGACGGCGGTGGAGGTGGAGGCCAGTACGCCGGCGGCGACCGGGCGGCTGACGCACGCCCGGGAGTGCCTGGCCGCCGAGCTGCCGGAGCTGGGGCTGCGGGGGCTGCCGCCGGACCGGCAGGGGGCGGTGCTGCACGCCCGGCTGGCGGCGCTGGCGGCGTCCCGCCCGGTGGCGCCGCCGGCCGCGCGGGAGGTGCGGGCCGCCGGGGAGCGGCGGGCCCGGCGGGCGACCCGGGCCGGTTTCGGCGCGGCCGGGGTGCTGGTGGTGGCCGCGCTGGCGGTCTCGCTGGGGACGCCGGACGGCTACCGGCCGCCGCCCCGGCGCCCGGCCGTGGCGGTCCCGTCCGTGCCGTCCGCGCCGGCCGGGCCGTCCGCCCGCGCGGGGTCGGCGCCGGCGGTGGCGGTGCAGCAGGGCGCGACGGCCCCGGGGAAGCGGCGCCACCGGCGGCCCGGGCACCGGACGCTGCCGCCCGGCGCCCGGCTGGCGCCCGACGCCCGCTGACCGGACCCGGGCGGCCTACGGGACCGGAAGGCGCCCGGCGTACGGACCGGAAGGCACCCGGCGTACGGGGACCGGAACGGCCACCGGCCCGCACCGCCCCCAAACGCCCACAGGCCCGCACCCCTCACCGGGTGCGGGCCCGTGGCCGTATCGCGGTGGCGCCGCCGGACGGGGCGGCGCCACCGGACTTGGTGTCGGCGTCAGCCGGCCAGGATCTCCCGGGCCAGCAGCGCGGTCTCGGACGGGGTCTTGCCGACCTTCACGCCCGCGGCTTCCAGGGCCTCCTTCTTCGCCTGGGCGGTGCCGGACGAGCCGGAGACGATGGCGCCGGCGTGGCCCATGGTCTTGCCCTCGGGGGCGGTGAAGCCCGCGACGTAGCCGACGACCGGCTTGGTCACGTGCTCCTTGATGAAGTCGGCCGCCCGCTCCTCGGCGTCGCCGCCGATCTCGCCGATCATCACGATCAGGTCGGTGTCGGGGTCGTCCTGGAACGCCTTGAGGGCGTCGATGTGGGTGGTGCCGATGACCGGGTCACCGCCGATGCCGACCGCCGACGAGAAGCCGATGTCGCGCAGCTCGTACATCATCTGGTAGGTCAGCGTGCCGGACTTCGACACCAGGCCGATGCGGCCGGGCTTGGTGATGTCGCCCGGGATGATGCCGGCGTTGGACTGGCCGGGGGTGATCAGGCCGGGGCAGTTCGGGCCGATGATCCGGGTCTTGTTGCCCTTGGCCTTGGCGTAGGCCCAGAAGGCGGCGGAGTCGTGCACCGCGATGCCCTCGGTGATCACGACGGCCAGCGGGATCTCGGCGTCGATGGCCTCGACGACGGCGGCCTTGGCGAAGGCCGGCGGGACGAAGAGGACGGAGACGTTGGCGCCCGTCTTCTCCATCGCCTCCTTGACGGAGCCGAAGACCGGGACCTCGGTGCCGTCGAAGTCGACGGACGTGCCGGCCTTGCGCGGGTTCACGCCGCCGACGATGTTCGTGCCGTCGCCGAGCATGAGCTTGGTGTGCTTCATGCCCGTGGCACCGGTCATGCCCTGGACGATGACCTTGGAGTCCTTGTTGAGGAAGATAGCCATGGCTGTGGTTGTCCCTCGTCCCTTACTTGGCCGCGGCCAGCTCGGCGGCCTTGTCGGCCGCACCGTCCATCGTGTCCACGCGCTGCACCAGCGGGTGGTTGGCGTCCGAGAGGATCTTGCGACCCAGCTCCGCGTTGTTGCCGTCCAGGCGGACGACCAGCGGCTTGGTGACGTTCTCGCCCTTGGACTTCAGCAGCTCCAGGGCCTGCACGATGCCGTTGGCGACCTCGTCGCAGGCGGTGATGCCGCCGAAGACGTTGACGAACACGGACTTCACGTCCGGGTCGCCGAGGATGATCTCCAGGCCGTTCGCCATGACCTCGGCCGAGGCGCCGCCGCCGATGTCGAGGAAGTTGGCGGGCTTGACGCCGCCGTGCTTCTCACCGGCGTACGCGACGACGTCCAGGGTGCTCATGACCAGGCCCGCGCCGTTGCCGATGATGCCGACCTGGCCGTCGAGCTTGACGTAGTTCAGGCCCTTGGCCTTGGCCGCGGCCTCGAGCGGGTTGGCCGCCGCCTTGTCCTCCAGGGCCGCGTGCTCCGGCTGGCGGAACTCCGCGTTGGCGTCCAGGGAGACCTTGCCGTCCAGCGCGATGACCTCGCCGGAGGCGACCTTGGCCAGCGGGTTGACCTCGACCAGGAGGGCGTCCTCCTTGATGAAGGTCTGCCACAGGGTGACCAGGACGTCGGCGACCTTGTCGGCGACCTCGGCCGGGAACTTGGCCTGGGCGACGATCTCCTGGGCCTTCTCCTTGGTCACGCCCTCGTTGGCGTCGACCGGGACCTTCGCCAGCGCCTCCGGCTTGGTGGCGGCGACCTCCTCGATGTCCATGCCGCCCTCGACGGAGGCCATGGCCAGGAAGGTGCGGTTGGTGCGGTCGAGGAGGTACGAGACGTAGTACTCCTCGGCGATCTCGGGGGCCGTCTCCGCGATCATCACCTTGTGGACCGTGTGGCCCTTGATGTCCATGCCCAGGATCTGGCGCGACTTCTCGACCGCGTCGTCCGGGCTGTCGGCCAGCTTGACGCCGCCGGCCTTGCCGCGGCCGCCGACCTTGACCTGCGCCTTGACGACAGACCGGCCCCCCAGCCGCTCGGTCACCTCGCGCGCCGCCTCAGGCGTGTCGATGACTTCACCGGCCAGCACCGGTACACCGTGCTTGGCGAAGAGGTCCCTCGCCTGGTACTCGAACAGGTCCACGCGCGTCCGTCCCTTGTCTTCTCAGAATCGCCGTAGTGATCGCGGTTCGTTCGTCTGCGATGGGCGTGCCGCGAAGGGCAACGTGACGGCGCTGTCACAGGGGAGGCGTATACACGGTGTCCGGATACGCGGCATGTCCGTCTCGCAGGGTATCGCCGCCGGACAGGCGTCCCTAAATCGCAGATCACACTCCGGCGGTGATTACTGTCACAGATCTATTGGCCAACTTACTCCGCCGCCGCTTTTCCGCAGGTTCGCGGCGGTCCGCCGGTGATATTTCGCAGGACCGAACGGGGCCGGGGGCCGCCCCACCGCCATCCGCCGTGCACGCCGTGGCCATGCGCCGTTCGGGCGCCGGGGCGGGACGATCCGGTGCGCCGGGCCGTACCGGTTCGGTGCGCGGGAGAGCGGGAATCCGTTTGGGAAGAAGGTGCGACGCGTCCGCACAGGACCTCCGCAGGGGGTGTCCGGAAAGCTCCTTGCCCCTCCAACTCCCCCTGGCGGAAACTGCGTTGAGCACTTACGCATCAGGAGTCACAAGCCGCCAGACGCATGCTCGGGGCTTGGTCCCGTGCGGGCTTCGGCCACGGAAATCCGTGCCGTTCCGCACCGGACGCAGACGGGGGAACTTGATGGGTGGTGGGGGGATGCCCGGCCGCGCCCGGCGCGGGGAGCGGTCGTGGAATCCGCCCGTGCCCGCGCCCCTCCCCCTTCTTCCCGCCGCCCCTCCCCAGGCTTTCGCGATTTCTTGGTGTCCTCGCACTCGGTGCCTGAAGGGATTGGAGGGGGAATGCCGACACATACGACCTATCCCGGCGTCTATGTCGAAGAGCTTCCCAGCAGCACCCGCAGCATCACCACCGTGACGACCTCGGTGACCGCGTTCGCCGGCCACACCCGGCGCGGTCCGCTCAATCAGCCGGTGAGGATCACCAGCTTCGCCGATTTCGAACGCCGATTCGGCGGTCTGACCTCGCGCAGCCCGGTCTCGTACGCCGTCCACCAGTTCTTCGGCAACGGCGGGACGGTCGCGGTGATCGTCCGGGTGGCCCGGGCCGGCACCGGCGAGGAGGCCCGTACGGTCCTGGAGTCCACCGAGGGCCGCAGCCGCTGCCCGGCCCTGGAGGTGCACGCCAAGGAGCCGGGCGTGTGGGGCGACGGCCTGCGCGTCGCCATCGACCACGACACCCCGTGTCCCGAGGAGACCTTCAACCTCCAGGTGCTGGACGCGCACGGCACCGCCCGGGAGTCGTTCGCCGGGCTGTCCATGGACCCCGGCAGCGGCCGCTTCGCGGAGACGGTCGTCAACGCCGGTTCGGCGCTGATCCGGGTGGTCGCGGTGGGCGAGGACCGCCCGGACCCGTCCGGTACGGTCTCCAAGCCGTTCCACCACGAACTCCCCGACCTGAATGTCGAGTTGACGGTCAAGATCGGCGACGTGGAGCGCGAGTTCACGCTCTACGACCCGGACTGCGACGGCGAGCCGCCGTGCGACGTCACCGGCCTGGCGCTGCTGCTGGAGCACAAGCTGCGCGCCCTGCCGGACGCCCCCGGCAAGCACGCCTTCGCCGGCACCCGGGTGACCGCCTTCGGGCGCCGCCTCCAGGTGGTGGCCGGCTCCACCGACCCCGGCGACGTGGTCCGCTTCGTCGGCGAGTGCGCCAACGACCTGGGGCTGGAGGCGTCGGTCAACCCTCCGGTCTTCCCGCTGTGCGGCGGCCGGGACGGCGATCCGCCCGGGCCGCGCGACCTGATCGGCAGCGAGGCCCGCAAGAGCGGCCTCCAGGCGCTCCGCGACGTCCCGGACGTCAATCTGCTCGCGCTGCCCGAGCTGGCCTCGTACGAGTCCGCCGAGGACATGGCCACGGTGATCTCGGCGGCCCAGCGGCTGTGCCAGGAGCGGCGGATGTTCCTGCTGGTCGACGCGCCCGCCGCGTGGGGCAGTGTGGACGCCGCGCGGGCCGGGATCGGCGCGTTCGACGCGGTGCGCGGCAACCACGCGGCCCTGTATTTCCCGCACCTCCAGCTCACCGACCCGCTGACCGGCCGGCTGCGTTCCTTCCCGCCGTGCGGCGCGCTGGCGGGCGTGATCGCCCGGACGGACGGTGAGCGCGGGGTGTGGAAGGCCCCGGCGGGCACCGAGGCCCGGCTGGCCGGTGTGCACGGGCTGACCGTCACCCTCACCGACCGCGAGAACGGCCTGCTCAACCCGCTCGGCATCAACTGCCTGCGGACCTTCCCGATGGCCGGCCCGCTGGTGTGGGGCGCGCGGACGCTGGAGGGCGCGGACGCGCTGGACAGCGAGTGGAAGTACGTCCCGGTGCGGCGGCTGGCGCTGCACGTCGAGGAGAGCCTGCTGCGCGGGCTGCAGTGGGTGGTCTTCGAGCCGAACACCGAACAGCTCTGGCAGCAGATCCGGCTGAGCGCCTCGGCCTATCTGCACACGCTCTTCGAGAAGGGCGCCTTCAAGGGCACCACCCCGCGCCAGGCGTACTTCGTCAAGTGCGACAAGGACACCACCACGGAGGCGGACATCGCGAACGGGGTCGTGAACGTCCTCGTCGGCATCGCGCCGGTCAAGCCGGCCGAGTTCGTGATCGTCCGGATCCAGCAGCTGGCGGGGCAGTTCGAGCTCTAGGGCCGTAGGGGCCAGAGGGGCCGCCAGGGCCGCTCCGCCCGTTCTCCGGACGCGCAGGCAAAGGACGTGAAGGACCGATGGCTGAGGACGTGAAGGATTCCGATGGCTGAGTTCAAGATCAACGCCCATCGCTTCGACCCGTACAAGAACTTCAAGTTCCTGGTGCTGTGGGACGGCCGCACGGTCGCCGGGGTCAGCAAGATCAGCCCGCTCAAGCGCACCACCGAGGTCGTCAAGCACCGCAACGGCGGCGACCCCAGCTCACCGCGCAAATCGCCGGGCCGCTCGGAGTTCGAGGGCATCACCCTGGAGCGCGGGGTGACCCACGACCCGGAGTTCGACCGCTGGGCCAACAAGGTCTGGCAGGTCGGCGCCGGCCTCGGCTCGGAGGTCTCGCTCGCCGACTTCCGCAAGGACATCGTCATCCAGGTCCTCAACGAGGCCGGGCAGGTCGCCGTCTCGCACAAGATCTACCGGTCCTGGCCGAGCGAGTACCAGGTCCTGGGCGAGATGGACGCCAACGCCAACGCGGTGGCCATCCAGAGCCTGAAGCTGGAATGCGAGGGGTGGGAGCGCGACTACGAGGTGCCCGAGCCCGAGGAGCCCTCGTTCACCCACCCGGCCTGACCGGCGGCGGCGGGAGGAGGCATGGCGGTCACCGGGCCGGCGGAGCTGCTGGCCACCTGGGAGGCCGGGCTGGACCGGCCGGGCGCGGACCGGGCCCTGCTGCTGCACCGGGCGGCCCGGCCCGGCGCGGACCCCGGCGCGCTGCTGTCGGCGCCGCTCGGGGAGCGGGCGGCCGACCTCTTCGCCCTGCGCCGGACGCTGTTCGGCGACCGGATGGAGGTCACGCTCGACTGCGCGGCGGCGGGGTGCGGTACGGCGCTGGAGTTCGAGCTGGACGCCGGCGCCCAGGCGGCCCGGCGCCCGCGGCTGCCGGAGGGCGGGCTGCGGGTGGCGGAGGACGGGTGGGAGGCGCGGTTCCGGCTGCCCTGCCCCGCGGACCTCGCCGCGGTGGCCGCCGCGCGCCCGGCGGACGCCACGGCCGCCCGGCGGCTGCTCGCGGCCCGCTGCGCGCTGACCGCCCACCGGTCCGGCCAGGAGGCCGCCGCGGATGACCTGGCCCGGCTGCCCGACGCGGTGCTCAAACGCTTCGCGGAGGCCGCCGAGCAGGCCGACCCCGGCGCCGAACTGACGCTGGAGATCGCCTGCCCGCAGTGCGGCGCGGCCACCCCCGCCGAGCTGGACATCGCCGCGTACCTGTGGACCGAACTGGACGCCTGGGCCCGGGACCTCCTCCTGGACGTCCATCTGCTCGCCTCGGCCTACGGCTGGAGCGAGCCCGAGATCCTGGCGCTGAGCCCGCTGCGCCGCCGCTACTACCTGGAGCTGTGCGCGGATGGCTGAGATGACACCCGGGGTGCCCGGGAGGCCCGGAACGCCCGGGACACCCGGGAACCCCGAGACGCCCGCCGCGGCGCCGGAGGGGCCCGGGGATTACCTGGGGCGGCTGGTGGCGCGGTGCGTTGTGCCGGGGGCTGGTGGGCCCTTTGGCGAGCCCGGTGGGCCTGGTGGGCCTGGGGAGGTGGGGCGGCGGGCGCTCGTTCGGCCGCGGTTGCCGGAGCCGTTCGAACGGGGCGTGGGGG
>NZ_LLZI01000243.1 GCF_001509485.1 Streptomyces sp. NRRL F-4489 | reverse complement strand
CCCGGGGCGGGGGGCAGGGCCAAGGGCATCGCTCGCGGCCGGTTCCTGCAACGCCCTGTTGACGGTTCGGGGGCGGACGGACAGGGTGGGGCGAACGCGGAGCGTGTGGGAATGGACACATGCAGACAGCGAGGGGAGGGCGAGGTGCTGACAGTCTTCGCTGGTCAGCGAGTTGAGGTGACGTCAGGTCGGGCTGGAGAGAGGGCGCGGGGACGCTATGGCTGAGGCACGCGGGGATTCGTTGTCAGTGGCTGCCCCTAGCATGTCTCACATGTCCCCAACTCCTTCTGACCATACGGGTGCGCCCGTTCCTGCTTCCGAGGCCAATGACTCGATCCGGCGCTTTGTCCGCGCCCGGCACGGTCTGGCCTGGACGGCACAGGACATGGCGGAGTACGCGGTGCTGCTGGAGATCTGGACGCTGGCGGTCCGCGCCGAGGTCACGGACGTCGTCGAGGCCGCCTGACGGCGCCCCGGCACCCACCGGCGCGAGCTACGACGCCGCCCCCGGTTGCCGCTGCCCCTTGGTGCCCCCGCACCGCACAGCGCGGCGGCACCAGGGCTTCTCCCCCGGCGGCTCCGCGCCCGCCCCTCCCGTGGCACGCTGAAAGAGCACGCGGAAGAACGGGACGGCCCCGGCACGGGGGAAGGGACGAGGTGATATGCGGATGCCTATGCCTATGCCTCTTCCGTTGCCTCTTCCACTATCGGCATCCGTGGCCAGGCAGGTCGCAGGTCCATGAGCATTCCGCTTCCCGGCTTCGAGGACGTCGGGCGGTTGCGTGGCGGGGGCGGGCCGGACGGCCGGGAGGGACGGACGCCGCGGCACGGTGCGGCGGCCGGTCCGGAAGGCCGCGCCCGCCGGGAACTGGCCCCCGGTGCGGTCCATGTCCCCGGCTGGCTCTCCCTCGCCGAGCAGCGCGAGCTGGTCAGCGCCTGCCGCGACTGGGCCCGCGGCCCCGTCCCCATCCGGCACACCCGGCTCCCCCGCGGCGGTGTGATGTCCGTCCAGACCGTGTGCATCGGCTGGCACTGGCAGCCCTACGCGTACCGCCGCACCGCCGACGATGTGAACGGCGCCCGGGTCGCGGAGTTCCCGGACTGGCTGGTCGCGCTGGGCCGCCGCGCACTGGTGGACGCTTACCAGGACGCCTCGGCGGGCGACGACTACACACCCGACACCGCGCTGATCAATTTCTACGACGGTGAGGCGAAGCTCGGGATGCACCAGGACAAGGAAGAGCGTTCCAGCGCACCGGTCGTCTCGCTCAGCATCGGCGACACCTGCGTCTTCCGCCTGGGCAACACGGAGACCCGGACCAAGCCGTACACCGACATCGAGCTGGCCTCGGGAGACCTGTTCGTCTTCGGCGGCCCGTCGCGCTTCGTGTACCACGGCGTACCGAAGGTGTATCCGGGCACCGGCGACCCGGCCACGGGCCTGACCGCCGGACGCCTGAACATCACCATGCGCGTCACCGGCCTCACCTGAGCCCGGCCGAGGACGGGGCGCCCGCAGGTGGCCGTCCCTCGGCCGTCCACCGGCGCCCCCACCGGCACCCCAAATCCGACGCCCCCATCCGACGCCCCCGAAGGGCACACTGGTCCCATGTGCCGCAGCATCAAGACGCTCCGCCCGCCCGTCACGCCCGAGGTCAGCGACGAGGACATCCGCGCCGCGGCCCTCCAGTACGTCCGCAAGGTCTCCGGATTCCGCGCCCCGGCCGCCCACAACCGCGAGGTGTTCGACCAGGCCGTGGAGGCGGTCGCGGCCGCCACCCAGGAACTCCTCAGCGGCCTCCGCGTCCGCGGCAGCGCCGCCCCCGCCCCCACTTCCCACCCGCCGCTGGCGGGCGGTTAACGGTCGGCCGCGGGGCCCTGCCAGTCCGCGTGGCGGATGCGGGCGAGGTCGCGCAGGCCGCCGACCGTTCCCCATTCGTTCCTGCCCAGCCGGGACAGCGGGCGCAGCTTCTCGATCTCCGGGTGCCCGTCGACGAGCACGTCGTCCGAGACCACCGCGTGCACCACGCGTCCGAAGACGACGCTGCCGTCGCCGATCCGCACCGTGCTGTGCGCCTCGCACTCCAGCGCCACCGGCGAGGCGGCAACGCGCGGCGGCTTCACCCGCAGGCTCGGTTCCGGCTCGATCCCCGCCGCCTCGAACTCGCTCACTCCGCGCGGAAAGTCCGTAGCCGTGTCATTGATCTGCTCGAAAAGCTCTTCCGGCGTGAAGTTGACCACGAATTCGCCGGTGGCTTCGATGTTCCGCAGCGTGTCCTTGCGGCCCACGGAACTGAACATCACCACGGGCGGCGCGACGCTGGCGATGCTGAAGAAGGAGTGCGGGGCAAGATTGGGCGTGCCGTCGTCGGAGACGGTGGACACCCAGGCGATCGGCCGCGGTACGACGGTCGCGGTCAGCAGCCGGTAGAAGTCGTTACGGGCCATCTCGGCAGGGTCGAAGTCAACGCGCATGGTGATCAGTATCCACCCCGAAAGCCGCGGAGCCCAGGGCGTTTCCGCGGCGCCCCAGCCCCCTGACACCAGCCGAAAGCGCCCCGGCCCCGGAGCCGACGGGCACCAGGAACTGGCGGCTCAATGCGGCTGACAGCGGGAAGTCCCGGGATATACCTGCTTGCAGGTGTTGATCGAGGGCAGTTCCGAGGAGCCCAGTGAACCGGTACGGGCGCATGTTTCATCAGACCTGGCGTCGGCTCGCCGCGCACGCTCTGGTCCGGCAGAGCCGCGAGTTCGAGCTGCTGCGCCGGTCCCTGGGCTTCGCGACGCTGTCCCTGGTCACCGTTGCCCCGCTGCTGATCGTGGTGGCCGCCGCCGACCCCCTCAAGCAGAGCGGTTTCGCCTCCTGGCTCGTCGACGGTATGGGCCTGTCCGGGCGGTCCGCGCGCGACGTGACCCACATCATCAGCCCGCCCCGGAACGTCATCGGTACGACCAGCGCGCTGGGAGCCGTCACCCTCGCGGTGTTCGGCGTGGGCTTCGGCGGCAGCGTGCAGAACGGCTACGAGCGGATCTGGGGCCTGCCGCCCGGTCCCTGGCACCGCGTCTGGCGGCAGGCGACCTGGCTGGCCGTCCTGACCGCCTATCTCTACCAGGAGGTACTGACGCGTTTCGCGCTGCACGGATGGCTGCGGGTCGCGGTGTCGGCGCTGACCGGCCTCGCGTTCTTCTGGTGGGGCCAGCACTTCCTGCTCGGCGGGCAGATCCACCGGCGCGACCTGCTGCCCGGCGCGGTCGCCACCGTGGCCGGCCTGGGCGGACTGCGGTTGTTCTCCCAGTTCGTCTTCACACCGCTGCTGGTCAGCAACGCGGTCAGCTACGGCGGGGTCGGCGTCGTACTGATCGTGGAGTCCTGGCTCACCGGCGTGGGGTTCGTGGTCTACGGCGGCGCGCTGGCCGGCCACTGGTTCGTCGAGCACCGCTGGTGGCAGCGGCTGATCGACCGGGTCGACCGGAACCCGTGACCTACCGCGGCCCCGGGCTGCCGTACGCCCGCAACGGCGGCGGGCCCGGTCGGGCCGCCGGCTCGTGCGGCGTGTTTGCGGAACGTCAGCGAGGCGTTTCCGGAACGCCAGCGGCCCCGGCGAAAGTGGTGTCCACACCGCGGGAACGGCTCCCGCAGGACACACAGGGGGAACCCGATGATGCGTACTTCCCGGATTCGTACCGCCACCCTGGCCGCCGTCACCGCCGCGCTGGCGCTGGGCCTGACCGCCTGCGGTGGCACCGACGGCGGCTCCAAGGCGGCAGGCGCCGACACCGCCGCTACCGCGCAGGGCCCGAACGCTTCCAACGCGTCCGCCGCGGACCGCGAGGACGGCAACGGCGGCGCGGAAGAGGCCAGCGGTGGCGGTGGCACCAAGGACGCCACGCGCTCGACGACCGCCTCGGGCGGGACGGACGAGGTCGCGGGCAAGGGCACCACGGCCGGCGCCCGGCAGTGCCGGGGGGACGAGATGCTGCTCACCGCGGTGCACCGGTTCGCCGGGCAGCAGGGCGACCATCTGCTGGTCACCGCGTCGAACGAGGGCGGCACGCCGTGCTGGGTCACCTCGTACCCGGCCGTGAAGCTCGGCGACGTCGATGGTGCCACGCTGCCGCACTCGGAGAAGGACAACCCCGGCGGCGGCAAGCACCTGACGCTCCAGCCCGGCGGCAAGGTCTACAGCGCGGTGAACCTCTTCGACTACGGCTCGGGGCACCACACGGGGCAGTCGTTCGCCCTCGCGCTGCGCGGCGCGGACGGCCGCAGCGGCCCCTTCTACTCGGTGAACGTCAAGGGCGGGACGCCGCAGTTCAGCTGGAACGAGGCCGACGTACTGAACTGGAACACCAAGAAGCCGTACGACTTCTGATCCGCCCGGCGGGCCGTGACGGGTTCTCCCCGGACACCCCCTAGGCGCCGCGCCGTTCCGTGCGGTGGCGGTGCCAGGCGAGGGCGAAGCCGGCGCCGGCCAGCAGGGCGGGGACGGCCAGCTCCGTGGCCAGGGAGGCCACCCAGTCGGGGTTCAGCTGCCGGGTCATGCCGCTGGCGAAGCGGCAGGTGGCCTGCGGGGGCAGGAAGCTGTACTCCAGGGTGCGAGGGGGCTGCGAGCCCCAGTCGGCGCCGGCCGCGCAGACCGAGGACGGGCCGGCGAAGAGCCGCCAGGCGGCGCGCGCGTAGAAGAGCAGGAAGACGGTACCGGTCATGGAGAAGGCGAGGCCGGTGCGGCGGAGCTTCGCGGACCGGGTCATCGGGACCACGAGGCGGCTGCCGCCGGGGCGCGGGTCCAGGCACTCCGCGATCAGGGCCGTGAACAGGCAGCCGGTCATGACGGCCAGTGCGGCCCAGAGGAAGAGGTGGAGGGCGCCGGAGCCGCCGAGCGAGGCGACCTCGCCGTGTTCGTACGCGCAGACCGTGGCGGGCGGGAACGCCTCGTGGCGTGCGCGCAGGAACCGCCCCGGTCCCTTGGTGATGCCCTGGGCGCACCGCTCGTCGAATTCCAGCATGGTGAACAGGGCGAGCGCGCAGCCCGCCACGAGTGCGGCGAACGCTATTCCCGCCGTGATCCAGAGGCCGCCGGTCCGGTAGCCGCCGGGCTGGTGGCCGCCGGGCCTGCGGCTACCGGACGGGCGTCTGCCGTGCGGTGTTTGTGGGTGGGGCATTGGCGCACCGTAGTCGATTCGCCGGTGCGGCGGTGTTCGCCGCACGAGTAGGCGCCGGTCCGGTCACAGCTCCGCGTCGAGGGGGAGGCGGTGGACGCCCGGGAGGTAGTCGTCCAGTTCGCCGGGGGCGAAGCGGGCCATGCCGACGACGTGCCAGAACTCTCCGGTCACCTCGCCTTCGTACTTGTAGCCGCCCTCGGGGGTCAGCGCCGCCCAGCCGCCGGGGACGCCGATGAGGGTGGCGTGCGGGGTGGCCGGGCCGACCGGAGCCGGGACGTTCCACAGGCGGACGGTGCCGTCCTCGCCGGCGCTGGCCAGGCGGGTGCCGTCCGGGCTGAAGGCGAGCGAGAAGACCCGGCCGGTGTGGCCGGCCAGGCGGGCGGTGCGGGTGCCGGTGCGGGCGTCCCAGAGGCAGATGGCGCGGTCGTCGCCGGCGGTGGCGAGCAGCGGCAGCCGGGGGTGGGCGACGGCCGCCCAGAGCCGGCCCTGGTGGCCGGTCAGGACGTGGCGGGGCGCGCCGTCGCGCCAGACGATGGCGGTGCCGTCCCAGGAGGCGCTGGCGACCCACTCGCTGTCGGAGCCGAAGGCGACGGCGTAGACGCGGTCGCTGTGGGCGTCGAGTTCGGCCGTCAGCTCGCCGCTCTCCTGGTGCCAGAGGCGGACCCGGCCGTCGTCGCAGCCGGTGGCGAGCGCGGTGCCGTCGCCGCGGAAGGCGATGGACCGCACCCGGCCCCGGTGCTCGGCGAGGGTGGCGACATGGGCGCCGGTGGCACGCCACCACAGGCGGACGGAGTCGTCGTCGTTGGCGGTGGCCAGCAGCGTGCCGTCGGGGCTGAACGCCTCGGCCCAGGTGTGGTCGGTCTCCACGTCGATCTCGCGGAGGTACTCGCCGGTGGCGGCGTTCCAGAGGTAGACGTCGCCGTCGTTGCTGGCGGTGCCGAGGATGGGTCCGGCGGGGCTGAAGACGGCGGAGATCAACCGGTCGCCGCGGCCGGTGAGTTCGGCGGTACGGCGGCCGGTGCGGGCGTCCCACAGGCGGACGATGCCGTCGTTGCCGCTGGTGGCCAGGCGGGCGCCGTCGGCGCTGAACGCGACGGTGTTGACGCGGCGGCCGTGGCCGCGCAGGATGCGCTGGCCCTGGCCGGTGTCGGCGTTCCAGATCTGCGCGCCGCCGTCGTTGCCGACCGTGACGAGCTGACTGCCCTGCGGGCGGAAGCGGCAGGCCCAGGCGGAGCCGCGGTGCTCGACGGGCTGCTGGCGCAGCAGGCTGATGGCGCGGTGGCCGCCGGAGAGGGCGACCCGCCACAGGCGGACGGTGCCGTCGCTGTCGCAGGCGGCCAGCAGCCGGCCGCCGTTGCCGAACATGACTTGGTAGACGGCGCCGGTGCACCGCTCCAGGGCTCCGGCGGGGGCGCCGACGACGGGGTCCCACAGCCGGACCTGGCCATCGGTGTCGCCGCTTACCAGGAGGGTGCCCTCGGGGTGGAAGTCGAGGGTGTAGACGCGGCCGGTGTGGCCGGTGAAGGCGTGCAGCAGGCGGCGTTCGGCGAGGTGCCAGACGCGGACCGTGCCGTGGTCGCCGGCGCCCTGGTCGCCGGTGGCCAGGAGGGTGCCGTCCGGGCTGAACCGCGCGCGGTAGACGGCGCCTTCGTGGCCGTCGAGGGTGCCGGTGCACTCGCCCGTGGCGGTGTCCCAGATGCGGAGCCGGCCGGCGGCGTCGCCGGTGACGAGGGTGCGGCCGTCCGCGCTGAAGACCGCGGTGTAGACGGGGGCGGTGTGGCCGGGGAGGCGGTGCAGCGGCTCGCCGGTGGCGGCGTCCCAGAGGGTGACCAGGCCGTCGGCGTCACCGGTGGCGACCAGCGTCCCGGCGTCGTCGAGGGAGACCGGCCAGACGCCGCCGGGGTGGATGTCCAGGCGGTGCAGCTGGCGTCCGGAGACCGGGTCCCACAGCCGGACGGTGCCGTCCGCGCCGCCGGTGGCCAGGACCCGGGAGCGGAACTTCACGGCGTAGACGCGGCCTTCGTGGCCGTGCAGGGTGCGCATCGCGCGGCCGGTGTCGGCGGCGCAGACCAGTACGCCGCCGTCCTCGCTGCCCACCGCGAGGAGTTCGCCCTCGGGGCTGTACGAGAGGGGTTCGGGCAGCCGGCTGGTGCGCATGTCGAAGCCGTACGGGACGCCGACGGCGGCGGGGCGGAAGCCGACCTCGACGGGCATGCCGGGGGCGAGGGCGGCGGTGCGGAGTTCGGGGGCGGCGCGGACCTGGGGGTCGGTGAGCGGGTCGATGAGCGCGGCGCGATGCCAGCGGCTGCGGGTCAGGCGGGCGCCGCGCAGGTCGGTGCGGGTGAGGCGGGCGCCGCGCAGGTCGGCGCCGGTGACGTCGGCGCCGGAGAGGTCGGCGTGGTCGAGGCGGGCGCCGTTGAGGCGGGCGTCGCGGAGTACGGCGCCGGAGAGGTTGGCGCCGATCAGGCGGGTGTCGGTGAGGTCGGCGCCGGTGAGGTCGACGCCGGAGAAGTCGCGTCCGGAGAGGTCTTCGCCGGAGAGCCGGGCGCCGCGCAGGTCGGCGCCGGCCGGGACGCGGAGCCGGTCGATGACGCGGACGGCGTTGGCGCGGGCCGCGTCGCTGACGCCGGGGCCGGGGGCGTTGAGGACGGTGCGGACCCAGGCGGTGCTCAGGTCGTGGTCGGCGAGGTCGCAGAAGAACTCGACGGCGAGGGCGCTGAGCGGACGGGCGGCGAGCAGGGTGCTGTCGCCGGCGGCGAGGCGGGCGGCGGCCTCGCGGGCGACGAGCCATTCGACGACGGAGCCGTGGATGAACTGGAACAGGCCGTCGTCGGTGCGGATCAGCAGGCTGCCGGCGCCCACGGCCTGGGCGCTCTCCTGGGTGGTGAGGGTGGTGCCGGCGAGTCCGGCGAGGGCGGTGGCGACGGTGTCGGTGAGTTCGTCCAGGTGCAGGGCGGTGCGGCCGGTCTCCCACAGGCGGCGGGCGAGGGCGGTGACGGCGGCCCAGAGGTGGTCGAGGGTGAGGCCGGGGGCGGCGCCGGGGCCGCCCTGGCCGCGGCGTTCCTCGTGGGCGAGCCAGGCGGTGAAGACGTCCTCGTAGAGCCGGGCGGGGCTCAGCGCGCGGCCGGCGCCGGCGACGGCGCGCAGCTGATCGGGGTCGAGGTCGGCGACGAAGCTCAGCAGCCGGGGGTTGGCGCACAGGGCGAGCAGGTCGGGGATGTTGCCGAGGAGTGCGAAGCGGCGGTCGGCGGTCTCCTCGTCGCCGTAGCGGTTGACGAGGTAGGCGCGGATCTGCTCGGGGACGAAGCCCTCGACGGCGAGGACGCGGCGCTGCGGGAGCAGGCCGACGCGTTCGCCGAGGGCGGTGAGGATCTGGTCCTGGGACTTGAAGTGCTGGGTGCGGCTGCTGACCACGATCTTGGCGTTGTCGACGGCGGCGTTGAGGAGGACCTGGAGGTGGTCGGCGGCGCGGTCGTAGCTGACGCGGTTGACGAGTTCGTCGAAGCCGTCGAAGAGGAGGACGACGCGGCCCTGGCCGAGCATGTAGCGCAGGGCGCGCAGGTCGATGGTGTCGACGTCGTGGCCGGCGAGGTGGGCGGCGACCAGCCCTTCGAGGCTGTGCGCGCGGTCGAGGGTGTGCAGGGGGATGAGCAGCGGGGTCAGGTGCGGGAGGCGTTCGGGGATGCGGCGGGCCAGCTCGCGCAGGGCGAAGGTCTTGCCGTGCCCGAAGTCGCCGAGCAGCAGCAGGAAGCGGCCGTGGTCGGTCTCCAGCAGCTGGAGCATGGCCTCGACGAGGTGGTCGCGCTCCTCGGCGTCGGGGCGTTCGGCGTCGCGGTAGCGCTGGGGGAGGTAGAGGTCGGGGGCGTAGCGTTCGTCGCTGCCGAGCCGGGCGGTCTGGGCGGTGACGTAGCCGCGGAGGTCGAGCAGGCCCTGGAATTCCAGGAAGCTGCGGACGCGGACGCCGCGGCGGCCGGCCCGTTCGCGCAGGGCCGGCTCGGGCGGCGGGCCGTCGTGGACCAGTTCGGCGTCGGTGCCGGTGTCGGTGGCGTGGGCCTGGGCGAGGAAGCGGTCGAGTTCGGCGTCGGTGGGGGTGCCGGGGTGGACGGCGATGCGCTGCTGGCGGACCACGCCGTCGTCGTTCCAGGTGGCCATGATCTGGGCGAGGTCGTCGGGGGTGGCGCGGGGGACGTCGCGCAGGCGGACGCCTTCCTGGCGGGCGCGGCAGACCTCCTTGACGCGTTCGGCGAGGGAGTCGGCGGGCTCGTCCACGGCGCGGTTGTCGGCGGGCGGGGCCGCGGCGGGCGGGGCCGCGGGCTCGCCGGGCGGGGTGAAGATCCGTCCGGCGCCCTGCCAGGTGACGGGGAAGACGGCCGGTTCGGTGCCGCCGGCGCCGGTCCAGCGGGTGACGCCGTCGGCGGTGACGCGCAGCAGCTGGAAGCCGGCGGGGGCGGCCGCGCCGTAGAGCGGCAGGGTGCCGTTGGGGAGCGGGAGGTGGTCGTGGGAGGGCTCGCCGCCGGTGGTGCGGGGGCCGCCGCTGGGGCCGTGCAGGACGAAGTGGAGGCGGGGCGCGGCGAGCCGGGCGAAGGTGTCGGCGTCGCGGAGCGTGCCGGGGCCGCCGGGGGCGTCCTGGGGGCGGCGGCGGCCGGTGAGCGGGTGGCGGAGCGCGCCGACGCGCAGCCAGCCCTCGTCCTCGTAGCCGCGCAGCGCCTCGGCGAACCACGCGGCCTGGTCGCGGCCGAGGAAGCCGTACTGGTCGTCGGGGCGGTGGCTGGCGGCGATGGAGGAGTTGAAGCCGGCGACGACGGTGTGGAGTTCGGGCACCGGGAAGAGCGTCCAGGGCTGGTCGCTGTCGAAGACGGTGTCCAGGCCCTCGTAGAGGCCGCGGAAGAGGCGGGTGTAGTGGCGCCACTTGGGCCAGTACGGGGGCTGCGGCGGGATCTCGTCGGCCTCGCAGGTGTGGAAGTAGCCGCGGCAGGCGGCCTGGCTGACGTCCTGATTGCCGGGGACGACGATGACGCGCTGCGGCGGCAGGCCGAGCTGGGAGCGCAGCCCGGTGAGGAAGCTGAGCGCCTGGTCGCATTCGCGGGGGCTGCCGGAGGCGGTGAGGTCGCCGGTGACGACGAGGAGGTCGGGCGCGGGGGCGCCGGCGTCCTTGAGCTCGACGAGGTCGCCGCGGATCTCCCGGCGCAGCGCGTCCGGTTCGCGGCCGCGGCCGAAGTCCGGTCCGGCGAGGTGCAGGACGGTCAGGGCGCCCTCACCGCGGGCCGCGCCGGGGGCCTGCGGGTAGCGGGGCGCGCGGGCCGGGCGGCGGCGGCCGGACCAGCCGGTGCGGCCGAGCGGGCGCGGCCGGCCGGCGTCGGCGGCGGGCCCGGGGAGTTCGGCGGTGTCGGTCGCGGCGCCGGGGTAGCCGGGCCGGCGGCCGGGGCGGGCGTGGCCCTCGACGGCCTGGCCGACGCGGGTGAGCAGCAGGGCGCGGGCGGTCTCGGCGTCGGCGACGCCGACGAGATCGACGTAGGTGATGGTGGCCAGGAGCCCTTCGATGGGGATGTCCTCGACGCGGACGGTGAGCAACTTCCGCTCGGGCTCTTCCGGTTCGGCGCGGAGCGCGGCCTGCCATTCCATCCGGCCGTAGGTGGAGCGGCCGTAGTGGCTGGAGAGGACGGCGATGACGGCGACGGATTCGCTGACGCCGCGGTCCATGAAGTCGATGAAGTTGGTGCCGGCGACGAAGTCCCATGCCTGGATGACGGTGCGGTACCCGGCTTCCTCCAGCGTCCAGGCGATCCAGGACGCCCATTGCTCGTCGGCGGGTGAGTAGCTGATGAAGAAGTCCACGTCCCGCGTCCGGCCGAGCAGTTCCCCGTCAGTGACCATGGGCCCATCGTAGGAGTGCGGGGCGCGGCGGGGCAGGTGGTTGGCGGGATCGTGCGGAAGGGGCGGGCGACGGGTGAAAGCCTTCCCGCCACCCGTTCCGGCCGCGTGTGCGACGCTGTCGGGCGTGCGATTCCTTACGCGTCTGCATCCCCTGGACTGGCTCGCCGCCGGGCTGCTCGCCGGCGGCCTGGTGTGCGTGGCGACGGGTCTGCTGCCGGCCGCGCCCGCCGGGGCGGCGATGGCGCGGATCGGGCCGCTGCTGGTCTTCCTGGCGACGGTGATCGTGCTGGCCGAACTGACCGGCCGGGCGGAGGTGTTCGACGCGGTGGCGTCCTGGGTGGCGCGGACGGCGCGGGGCAGCTATCCGCGGCTGTTCGGGCTGTGCGTGCTCTTCGCGTCGGCCACCACCATCGCGCTGAATCTGGACACCACGGCGGTGCTGCTGACGCCGGTGATGCTGGCGCTGGCCGGGCGGGTGGGCATCGCGCCGGTGCCGCTGGCGATGACGACGGTGTGGCTGGCCAACACCGCGAGCCTGCTGCTGCCGGTGTCGAATCTGACGAACCTGCTGGCGGCCAACCGCGTCGGTCTCTCCCCCGTCGCGATGGCCGCCACGATGGGCCTGGCCCAACTCGCCGCCGTCGCCGTGACGATGGTGTGCCTGTGGGGGTTCTACTGGCGGCGCGGCCGGCGCGGTGCGGACCGGTACGTGCCGCCCGCGCGGCGGGCGCCGGCCGATCCGGTGCTGTTCCGGGTGTGCGCGCTGGCCTGCGCCGGCTTCCTGCTGGTGACGCTCCTCGCGGACGTACCGCTGTGGTCGGCGTCGCTGGCCACGATGCTGATCGTGGTGGTCGCGTTCGCGGTACGGCGCCGGGCCGAGCTGACGTGGTCGCTGGTGCCGTGGCGGCTGCTGGTGCTGGTGCCGGGGATGTTCCTGATGGTCGAGACGGTGGACGCGCACGGGCTGCACACGCTGCTGACGGCGGCGATCGGGCCGGACGGCGGGCTGGCCGGGATGCTCCGCTCGGCGGGTGTGGGCGCGGGCCTGTCCAACGTCCTGAACAACCTGCCGGTGTATCTGGCGGGCGAGGCGGCGGTGCCGGTCGCCAACCACCACCAGTTGCTGGCGCTGCTCATCGGCACCAACGTCGGCCCGCTGGTCACGCCGTGGGCGTCGCTGGCGACGCTGCTGTGGTTCGAACGGTGCCGGGGCCAGGGCACGGCGATCCCGCTGCGGCGCTTCATGGGGACGGGGCTCGTCCTGGCCGTGGCGGCGACACTGGCGGCGACGCTGGCGCTGGCGGCGGGCTGACGCGTCCGGTCCCCGGTGCGCGCGGGCCCCGGCCCCGCTCAGGCCGCCCGGACGCCGCCCACCACGTCGAGCAGGTACGCCAGGGCCTCGCCCCGGGCGGCGACGAAGCTGCGGTCGGTGTCCGGGCCGGTGGCGCCCACCGTGAACGGGCCGCCGGCCAGGGTGCGGAACTCCACGCCCGCCTCGGTGGCCAGCAGGGCGCCCGGGGGGAAGTCGATGCCCTCGGCGCGGTAGCCCACGAAGCCGTCGATCGCGCCGCGCGCCAGCATGCTCCAGCCCAGCAGCGGCGCCCACAGCTGGAGCACCCGCCGGGTGCGGCGCTCCAGTTGGCCGCGCAGCCCGGCGGCCACCGGGTCGGCGCGCCCCACCGCGTGGCCCTGGGTCCAGGCCACCACCGGCCCGCTGCCCGGTACCCGGCCCGACGGCCCCGGCAGCCGGTCCGGGCCGCAGGACGCGCCCTGGCCCCGGACCGCCCGCCAGGTGCGGCCGGTGACCGGTTCGTGCACCACGCCGACGACCGGCGCGCCGTCCACGCACAGCCCGATGCCGACGGCGTACGCGGTCAGGCCGATGGCGACGTTGTTGCTGCCGTCGAGCGGGTCCACCAGCCAGGTGCGGCGGCTCGCGGCGTCGAGCAGGCCCGCCTCCTCGGACAGGATCCGGTCGTGCGGGAAGCGGCTCTGGAGGCGGGCGAGGATGAGCTTCTCCGCGGCCAGGTCGAGGTCGGTGACGAGGTCTCCCCCGGCGTCCTTGACGGCCACCGCCCGGGCCGCGCCGAAGCGGCCGCGCAGCAGGACCCCGGCCTCCTCGGCCGCGGCGACCGCCACCTCGGTCTCGCCGGCGTACGGTGCGGGGCCGCGGTCACGCGCGCTGCTCGGCATGGATCCTCCTGAGTGCTGTGCGGACGGTCCGTTCGGTGTGTTCCGCGCCGCACAGCCGGCGCACCGTGCGGTGGCCGCGGCCGTGCAGGGGGCCCAGGGAGAGGTCGGTGTGGCCGGGCAGCGACCGGCCCAGCACGAGGGTGGCGGCGGGCCGGCCGCGGGGCACGACGGTGGCGTGGAACTCCCCGGCCGGCAGGCTGTACGTCTCGCCGCTGCCGCTCGCGGTGGCCGGGCCCGGCGCGCAGCGCACCAGGCGGGCGGTGGGCCGCAGTTCGTCGACGCCGGAGGGGTCGCTGCGGACTTCGTAGATCCGGTGGGTGGGGGTGCGCGCCTCGTCGGTGACAGTGACCGGGAGGTTGCCGACCCTGCCGTAGAGGACGTAGCTGCGCAGTTCCCAGCTGTGGGCGTGCATGGGGGCGGCGGTGGGGTCGGCGGCGACGCCGGTGCCGAAGAGGTGGACGCAGACGCCGCGGGCGCCGTCGCGGACCAGCGGCAGGCACAGGAAGCCGAGCGGGTGGTGGACCGCGCGTAACTCCCGTTCGCCGCGGGCGATTTCCTCCAGGGCTCCGGTGACGCCGGCGCGGGGTGCCTCCCGCGGGGTGCCGGGCCGGAGCAGTCGGTCGAGCGTGTCGTAGTCCATGAGCCGCGCCCGAGGCGTCTCACCTCCGGTAGGGGTCCTCAGCGTGCAGGGCTTTCTCGACGATCTCGGCGACGTCGGCGTCGCTGAACACCGAGGGGAGGGGCAGGCCGACGCCGTCGAAGGCCGCGCGGACCTCGTCGACGGTCGGCGCGTCGCCCAGCGGGCCGGCGCCGCGCAGGTCGAGGGCGGTGGCCTGTTCGCGGCTCTGGTGCAGCTCGGTGACGTAGTAGTCGTAGAGCGGCTGGTCGCGGGCGACGAGGAGGTTGACGCGGTTGGGGTCGTCCTGGGTGATGACCAGGCAGGACTCGGAGAGGTCGAAGCGGAGGGTGGGGACG
The DNA here is from genome assembly GCF_001509485.1 of Streptomyces sp. NRRL F-4489. Lineage (GTDB taxonomy): Bacteria > Actinomycetota > Actinomycetes > Streptomycetales > Streptomycetaceae > Streptomyces. The sequence continues at coordinate 153,446 of NZ_LLZI01000243.1, read as the reverse complement.
CCGGAGGAGAGGTGGACGCTGATCTCCAAGGTGTCCAGCCGCTGGCGGAACCAGCAGGCGGCCAGGACCGTCGCGTACGCCTCCTTGCGGGTGCGGTCGGCGGTCCAGGCGTCCGCCGCGTCGTCGTTGCGGCGGCGGGCGAAGGTCTGGCGGAAGCGGGCGTAGGCGGCGCAGGTCTGCTCGTCCGCCGGGTTGATGATGTCTATCTTGACGCTGAGCTGGGTGCGCTGGCGGGTGGCGGCCTCGACGCACCGGGGCAGGGTGACGGCCCGCAGATACGTGCCGGTGCCGCCCTTGAAGTACCAGAGGTTGGTCTGGGCGCGGGCCCGTTCGAGCGCGTCGCCGACCTGGTCGCCGGTGAGGGAGCGGACCATGGCGAGGTCTTCCAGGGCCCGGCGGGTGTCCGCGACCGCCTCCTGGATGTCGGACTTGCGGCGCATCCGCTCCGTCAGCGAGCCGACCGCGAGCGTGCCCAGGACCAGCAGCGTCGCGCCGGAGGACACCTTGTCGCTGATCAGTTCGCCGAAGACGTCCATCAGGCCGATGGTCAGGCCGAGCCCTACGGCGATGACCCCGTCGAGGTTTCTGATCACCCAGGCGACGCCGAACTCCAGCCGCCCCACCCGCTGTGCCACGTCGAGTCCCCCTCCTCGCTCCCAGCATCGTAGGAGCATCGGGCAGGCTCTGGCCAGGGCTGCCTGATCTCCCGTCAGGTGGTTTGCCCGGCCAAGGCAGTTGACGTGCCGCCGGTCCGCTAGCGGAAGTCGCCGGTGAACCACGCCACGGCGCGCGGCCTGGCGGGGCACGTCCAGGCTTCGGCCGCGAGGTGGTCGCTGTAGCGCACCCGCTGGCCGGCCGACGGTACGCGGTACCCGTCCTTGCACCCTTCGGGGTCGAGCGGCTGTCCCAGGTACCAGCCGGACGCGAAGACGGCGGCCAGGACGGCGGCGGCGGCGCCCAGGCGGCGCCGGGTGCGCGGGGTGGGTCTGTGGATCTCCATGGGCAGCGAGCTTACGGCGCGCCCACTTCGCGGCACGCCATGGGGTCAACTCGCCGCTCCCAGCGCCTACTTGACCCCCGTCATCCCGTCCTCCGGGCGACCAGGGCGAGCGTGTCGTCCGGGTGCAGGATGACGGTGTGCATGTCCTGGGCGATGGCGGAGGGGATCTCGGCGATCGGGCGGTGCCGGTGGCGGCGGACGCTGTGGACGAGGCGGGCCTCGCCCTCCAGCGGGTCCCGGCGGCTCTCGGTCAGCCCGTCCGTGTAGAGGACGAGCAGATCGCCGGCCTCCAGGCGGTCGTGCAGGACGCGTTCGCTGCCGGGGAGCGGATAGCCGATGCCGCGGCCGCGCACCTCCAGGAAGCGGGCGGTGCCGTCGGCGCGGGTGAGCAGGGCCGGCGGATGGCTGCCGTTGGCCAGGCGCAGTTCGCCGGTGGCCGGGCGGATCCGCGCGAGCAGCACGGTCGCCACGATGTCCGGGTCGAACGGGGTGAGCAGGTCGTGGGTCCGCTCGACGATGGCGGCCAGCGGGTGGCCTTCGAGGGCGAGGGTGCGCACCGCGTGGGTGACGTTCAGCGCGCTGCGGGTGGAGCGGATGCCGTGGCCGAGGGCGTCGATGATGGTGAGGTGCACGGTGCCGTCGGGCAGCACGAACCAGTCGTAGAGGTCGCCCCCGGTGGGCGCGTGCGCGTCGGCCGGGGCGTAGTGGACGGCGATCTCCAGTCCGTCGATGGCGAGCGGCGGGGGCCGGAGGGCGTCCTCGATCTCGCGGAGGATCTGGCCGTGGGCCTGGCGGAGTTGTTCGTCGCGCTCCTCGAGCTGGACGTAGAGGGCGAGCACACCGCTGTTGGTCTCGGCGAGTTCGTGCTTGAGCTGCTGGTGTTCGGCGGTGAGGTGGTCCAGGCGGGCGAGGACGGCCTGGAGTTCGGCTTCGGACGCGTCCTCCTCGGACGGTCCGGCGGCCACCGCCTCGGCCGTCCGGCCGGACCCGGACCCGTTCACCTGCGGTGCGGCGGTACGGAACGCCGTCCCCCGGCCCGTATCGGGGGCGTCGGTCCGCTCCAGCGGGGTGAAGGCCAGATGCCAGACGACCGCGCCCTCGGAGGTGGTCCGGGCGGGCAGCGGCAGGTCCCTCGGGCGGAGCGGGCCGGGGGCGCGGGGGGACGTGAGGGTGACGGTCAGGTGCACACCGCCGTCCGGGCCGTCCTCGCGGGAGGCGTGCAGGCTCACCGGCCGGCCGGCCCGGAATTCCGGGCGGGCCAGCAGGGTCGCGGAGAGGACCAGGCGGGCCCTGGTCTCCAGCGGCATGCGGTGGCCGGCGCACAGGCGGCGCAGGGCCTGGCGCAGGGCGGGCAGCGAGTGGTAGGCGTGGGGGCTCACGTCAATCCCTGGTGCGGGCCGGCGACGACGACGGTGGCGTCGTCGCGGATCAGGCGGTGTCGGTCGGCGAGGGCGGCCGCCAGCAGCGGGGCCGGCAGCCGCAGCAGGAAGGGGGACGTACTGCGGGTCCAGGCGGGGTCTATCCCGTCGGAGTGCAGCAGTACGCTCAGGCCCGGCTCCCGGGGCAGGCAGCGGACCTGCGGGGCGGGGAGGTTGAGGCCCACGATGCCGGGCTGGCCGGCCAGCCGGCGGCGCACCTCGTGGGCGGTCAGCGCCACGCAGCGGATGTTGCCGACCGCGGCGAACTCCACCCGGTCGGGGTGGTGCCGCAGCAGCCCGGCCGCCGCTCCCCGGGTGTGGCGCAGGGCCCGGTGCACGGTGCGCAGGACGTCCGGCAGCGGCTGGTCCGCGGCCCGGGCGAAGGCCCGCAGGGCGGCCTGCGCGGCCTCGGCGGCCGGTTCTCCGTGCCCGAGGCCGTCCACGACGAACACGGTGCGGCTGCCCCCGGTGTCGAGGACGGCGTAGCCGTCGCCGTTGGCCGTCTCGCGTTCGGCCGGGACGCAGACCGCGCCCACGGCTTCGCGCGCCGCGTCGGCCCGGTCCGGCGGCGCGATCCGGGCGCAGGCCAGGGTGCCGCCGGGGATCTCCGTACGGATCGCGAAGTACGCCGCTATCCGGTCGACCGCGCCCAGGCCGGCGCCCAGGGAGCCGGTGGTGGAGTAGCCGTCGGCCAGGCAGCGCCGGATCTCCGGCATGCCGGGGCCGCGGTCGGCGGCCAGCACCTCCAGGCCGCCGCCGAGCGGCATCGGCTGGACGTAGAGGGAACCGCTGACGGCGTGCTTGGCGAGGTTGCCGGCCAGCTCCGAGGCGACGACGGCGGCCCGGTCGGGCAGCGCTCCGGGCAGCCCGCAGCGGGCGGCCAGGGTCCGCGCGGTCTCGGCGGCCAGGTGCACGGCGCTGTAGTGGTCGATCCGCACGTGCGCGGTGGAGCAGGGCGCCGCGGGAGTCAACGGACCGCCCAGCGGGTGACCGTCACGGTGGTGCCCTCGCCCGCCGCGGTGTCGATCTCGAACTCGTCCATCAGGCGCCGGGCGCCGCCCAGACCGTGCCCCAGACCGGCCCCCGTGGTGAAGCCGTCGGTCAGCGCCGCGGCGAGGTCGGGGATGCCGGGGCCGTCGTCCTGGACCGTCAGCCGCAGCCCGGGCGTTCCGTTGCGGTCCGGGTACTCGATGGTCACCGTGCCACCGCCGCCGTGGACGTAGGCGTTGCGGGCCAGTTCGCTGGCCGCGGTGACGACCCTGGTCTGGTCGACGATGCTGAAGCCGGCCCGCAGGGTCGCCGCGCGCACCGCGTGCCGGACGGCGAGCAGATCCTCTTCGCTGCGTACCTCGTGGACCGCCGGCGCCACCGGGGGCTCCTCGTCGCGGAGCTGGTCCCCGCCGCGCGACGCGGTACCGACGTCACTGGCGTGGCTCACGCGCAACTCCTTCGGATGGCGAAGGAATCCGGTGCCAGCCGAGCGCCGCCATGCCCTGCTCCGCGTTGAGCGCGGTCTCCACTCCGGTGAGCCGGAGCCCGAGCTCGACCAGGGTGATGGCCACCGCCGGCCGCATCCCGGCGACGATGACCCGCGCTCCCAACAGGCGGGCCATCGTGGTCAGTTCCATCAGGGTGCGCGCCACGAACGAGTCGATGATCTCCAGTCGCGAGACGTCGATCAGGACGCCGCGGGCGCCGTCCGCGGTGATGCGCGCGGTGAGCTCCTCGGCGAACGCGACGGCGGAGGTGTCGTCGAGTTCGTTGAGCAGGCCGGTGACCAGCACGTCGCCCAGCCGCAGGATCGGCACGCCGATCGAGGAGGCGCCGCTCATCGCTCCGCCGCCGGGGTGGGCCGCGCCGCGGGGGTGTCGGTGAGCTTGACCGCGGCGGCCAGGGCGTCGGCCAGTGTGGCCCGGGTGAGGATGGTCGACAGATCGATGCCCAGTTGGGCGATGGTCTGCGCGATGGCCGGCCGGATACCGCTGATCACGCAGTCCGCGCCCATCAGGCGCACCGCGTTGACGGTCTGCATCAGGTGCTGGGCGACGGCGGTGTCGACGGTGGGCACACCGGTGATGTCGATGATGGCGACCAGCGCCTCGTGCTCCTCGATGCCCTGGAGGAGGTTCTCCATCACGACCTGGGTGCGGGCGGTGTCGAGTGTGCCGATGAGCGGTACGGCGAGCACCTGCCGCCACAACCGCACCACCGGCGTGGAGACTTCCAGCAGCTGCCGGCTCTGGCGGCGGATGATCTCCTCGCGGCCGTCCACGTACGTCTCGAAGGACAGCGCGCCGGCGCTGTCCAGCAGCCTGTTGATCAGCACCGCGGCGCCGAACAGCGCGGCGCTGTTCTCGGTCTGCCGCTGCACCGCCTCCAGCAGTGCCTGCTTGAGCGCCATCACCGCCAGCGCGGTGTCGGTGGGGGACGCCCCGGCGCGGGCCCGGCGCAGCGAGAGGTCGCAGACCGCCTGCCGCAGCTCGGCGTTGCTGCTGATCAGGCGGGCGACCGGGCCGCCGCTGTCCAGTCCCGAGATCAGGGCGCCGATCAGCGCGTCGGATTCCTCGCGGAGTTCGGACTCGCTGACCCCGTCGCCCATCGGCGCCTCGTTGAGCTGGAGTTGGACCCAGCGGTCCGCGATGTCGTCGGCTTCCGCGCGCAGCACCGCGAGGACGCGTTCGCGCGCGGGGCCTTCGGTCGTGCTCACCATACTTTCCTTCCGCCAACCCTGGCCGGGCGTTTCGAACTGCGCATGGCGTGTACCCGCTTCCGCGCCGTCGATGCACCTCATGTGCGGTACGGCACATGCCGGCGCGGCCGGAACCACCCCCTCAGAGCCGCTCGCCGAGGACCCCGCCGCGCGGCGCGCCGGGAAGGACGTAGGCCACGGCGGAGGCCCGGTGCCGGACGAACGGGGTCAGCGCGTCGCGCGCGGCCAGGCGGGTCTGGACGCGGGTGAAGAGGGCCGGATCGCGCATGAACGCGCAGAACAGCAGGCCGCGGTCGTCCGGGCCGTCGTCGTAGCTGTAGCTGCGGCGCAGCATCCGCGCGCCCCGGTCCAGCCGGGGGCTGCTGAGCCGGACATGGGCGGTCGGCGGGATGACGTACGCGCCGTTCGGATGCTTGGCGTAGATGTCCGGATCGTCGTGCTCGGCGGTCCCGGTGAGCGGAACGCCGTCGCCGGCGCGGCGGCCGATGGCCCGCTCCTGCCGCTCCACCGGGAGCGCCGTGAAGGCACCCAACTCCATGTGGATCTTCCGGTAGACCAGGACGGTGCCGTCGCGGTGGGGTCCCGGTGGCCCCCAGACCCACTGCTCGGCGGCGCGGCGGTCGGGGTTGGCGGTGCCGTCCTTGAAGCCGAAGAGGTTGCGCGGGGTGGTGCCGGGCGGCGTACGGGGCAGGAAGCCGGACTGGGCCCAGCGCAAAGTGGCGCCGGCGTCCCGTGCGGCGGTGGTGGCGAGTTCGGCGACGACGCTGAGCGTCCAGCGGTCGTCGGCGCAGAGCTGGAGGAGCAGATCGCCGTCGCCGCGCGCCGGGTCGAGCCGGTCGCCGGGGAAGGGCGGCAGGGCGGCCAGCGCGGCGGGCACCCGCAGGCCGAGCCGGGACGCCAGCGCGGGGCCGACGCCGACGAGGGAGGTGAGCCGGGCCGGGGTGCCGTCCCCCAGGCGCGGGTCGGGCGCCGGGCCGCCGGCCGTACCGGCGAGCGTGCGGGTGAGCGCGCGCAGCACGTCGCGCAGCGTGGTCCGGCCGGCGGTGCGGGAGGCCGCCGCCGGGAGGTCCAGGGCCAGAAGGTGGGTGGCGGCCTGCTGGGGCGCCGTCACACCGGCCTGCCGGGCGCCGTGGAACGGGATCGCCGCCTCGGGCGCCGGGGCGCCGGACGCGCCGTCGGTCCGTACGTCCCGGTCGTCGCCCGTCAGCGCGCCCGCCGCCGCGCCGATCCCGGCGGCCAGCGCGGCGCCGGCGCCGAGCAGCGTCCGGCGCCCCACCCCGGAGGCGGCGGGCCGCGCCGGATGCGACGCGTTTCCTGGTTCGGTAGGCATGGGCGACATTGGAGACGATAGAACGTCTGTCATGCAACTCCGCTTTTTGTCTGGCCTGTTGGCCACCAGGGCGCGCCGGGCGCCGATGCCCCGGGCGAGGGCGCCGCGGCGCCGGCCGGTTCTGCTCGTACCGCTCGTCCTGCTCGTCCCGCTCGTGCCGGCGGCGGCCGGCTGTGCGGCGGAGGCGAAGCCGCCCGGCGACCGGCATCCGCCCGGCACCGTCCTCCGCGTCCCGGCGGACTTCCCCACCGTGCAGCGGGCGGTGAACGTCGCGCGCCCCGGCGACACGGTGCTGATCCGGCCCGGTGTGTACCACGAGAGCGTGCGGGTCGCCGCGGAGCGCGTGGTGGTGCGCGGCACGGACCGCAACAAGGTCGTCCTCGACGGCCGGTTGCGGCTGGCCAACGGCATCACCGTCACCGGCGCCGGATCGGTGGTGGAGAACGTCACGGTGCGCGGCTACCTCGCCAACGGCGTCCTGTTCACCGGCGTCACCGACGAGCGGCTCCAGCGGCGCGGCGCCGGCGGCTCGGCCTACGACCCGCTGGACACCGCGCGCTTCCCGCCGGTCCGGGGCTTCCGCGCCTCCTCGGTGACCGCGTACAACAACGGCCTCTACGGCATCTACGCCTTCGACGCGCGCGGCGGGATCATCGAGGACTCCTACGCCTCGGGCCAGGCCGACTCCGGTATCTACGTCGGGCAGTGCAAGCCCTGCGACACCCTGGTGCGCGGCAACACGGTCGAGCGCAACGCGGTCGGCGTCGAGATCACCAACGCCTCGGAAGGTCTGTCGGTGCTGGGCAACCGCATCACCGGCAACCGCGTCGGGGTGACGGTGAACTCCAACGACCTGGAGGCGCTGGCCCCGCAGCACGAGGCGGTGATCGCCGGCAACGTCATCGCCGGCAACAACGCCGCGGACACCCCGGAGCAGGCCGACGGGGGCTTCGGGATCGGCATCGGCATCGGCGGCGGGACGAAGAACCAGGTCGTGCGCAATCTCGTCCAAGGCAATCACGCCGCCGGGATCCTCGTCACCGACGTGCCCGGTCACCCGGCCCGCGGCAACCGCATCAGCGGCAACCGCGTCACCACCAACGGCGCCGACCTGGTCCTGTCCGCCGCCGACCCCGGCAACTGCTTCACCGGCAACGCGCCCGGAACGCAGCGCCCCGGGGGCCTGGAGGACCTGGCCGGATGCGGCACCACCCGGCACGGGACCGTCCCGGCGGGGAGTCCCGAACCCGTCCAGCCGCCGCCCGGCATCCCCTTCAACACCGTGCCGGCGCCGCCGGCCCAGCCCTCGCTCCGGGACCCCGCGGCGCCGGGCCGCCCGGCCGTGGGGCTGCCGGGAACCGTGGATCCGGACCGCTACCCCTTGCCGGCCGATACCACCGCGATGCCGCGTCCGCGTCCGGCGCCGGCCGGCCTCAGCCGGTGAGCCACGGCGCTTCGGGGATCTTCGCCGCGGCGTCGCGGCCGGTGAGGTCCAGGGTCGCCGGGGTCCCGAGGCCCGGCATCCGCATCGTCACCCGCCGCAGACCGCCCTCGCCGGCGCCGTCGCCACCGATCCAGTACGTCAGCGGCGACAACTCGCCGCCGTCCCGGGCGCCTTGCGGGGTGCCCTGGGCGCGCGGCCCGGAGAACCGGTCGTAACTCCGGCCGTCGATCCGGTCCCGGCCCAGCCACCGCGCCCCGGACTGGGCGAGCAGCAGCGCGTTGTCGGGCCGGTCCGCACCGAGTTGGAGCAGCAGCTGAAGCCCGGCGTCCAAGGGGTCCTTGGTGTACGCGCGGGGCGACCAGCCCGCCCGGGGGACGTGCTCGGCCTGCCGCCAGGGCGGGCCGGCGACGCCCCCCGGCTCCGGGGCCAGCCCCAGCCCGCGGCTGTCCCAGACGATCAGCCCGCGACCGCTCGGCCCGGAGACCCCGGCGGCCCCGGCAGTCCCCGCCGTCCCGGCGGGCCCGGTGACCTCGTAGCTGCCCACGGCCCGGTGCCTGCGGTAGTCGACAACTCCCTTGACCCGTACGACCACACCGCCGCCCTCCGAGGCGGTGAGCGTCACGGCGACCGGGCTGGCCTGATACAGCGTCAGGCGCGAGAGCGCCATCCGGGACGCTTCGTCCACCGTCACCGGCCGGCTCGCCGGACCGCCGCCGCGCACGGCCCGGTACGCGACGAGCCCACCCGCCGCCACCGTGCCGCACACCGCGGCCACCACCAGCACCCGGAACCGGCGGCTACGACGCGGCCGCCGCTCACCGCGCTTCTTGACGTTCTTCCAGGCCATGCGGATGCTTTCCGTCCTCTCCCTCGACAACGCGGGCGGGCCCGCGGAAATCGGCCCGCGAACCCGCCCGCTGCTGCTCCGTCCAGTACTTGGTGCTGCTACCGGTGCCGCGCCCGGTACCCGCGGCCGACCGCCAGCAGCGCCCCGCCGAGTGCGGTGAGCCCCGCGGCGGCGAGGGTCATCGGCGCGACCTGACTGACCCCGGTGTGCGGCAGAGCGGAACCGGGCGATCCGCCGTGCCCACCGGGCCCGTTCGGCCCGGCCGGTGTATCAGGCGAGGTCGGCGGGTTGGCGGGCGGTGCCGGCGTGGGCAGCAGCCGGTTGACCGCCGTCGCGGAGACACCTGCCGTGAGGTTGTCGGCCTTCAGCGTCAGCGGCCCGAACACCGGGTTCTCCGGCGCGGCATAGCCCCTGGGCGGGCTGACCTCCTGCCAGTAGTACGTGCCCGGCGGGGCCGCGATCCGGCAGATCCCGTCGGCCGCGGTCGTGCACGGCGACCCGGCCTTCGTATCGGGCTTCGCCCCGGAGGTCTGCAGCCCCTCCGTCCCGTTCGTCTCCTTCCACAGCACGAATTTCGCCCCGGCCAGCGGCTTGCCGTCCTGATCGTGCTTGACCAGCCGGACCGCGCCCTCCTGCTGCCGGAATCCGAAGTCGAAGGTGTGGTCGTTCCGGCCCGGCCCGCCCGTGGTCAGCGTCCGCTCCGGGAAGCGGCCGCCCTTCGGGACGATGCCCTTGGAATCCACGAAGCGGTTGCCACCGACGCCTTCATCGGTCGGCACCCACTGGTACAGCGGCCCGCCAGGGGCGTAGTCGGCCGGATGGTCGATCCGGATGGTGTACTTGGTCCTCGGTTTCAGGCCGCCGGGGACGTTCGTGTCATCGAAGTAGTACTCCCCCCGCGCCGTGGTCTTCGTCGTCGCGAGCAGCTTGCCGTTCGCGTCGTAGAGGTTGACGGTGGCCCCGGGTACGGGCCGCTGGCCCGGGCCCTGCACGCCGGTGCGCTCGGGGTCGTACCAGACGCGGTTGCCGATCTGCAGCGGCGCCTGATCGCAGAGCACTTCCAGATCGCCCATGGAAGCGCCCTTCCCGAACGACGAAACGGTGTTCGCGGGATTCAGCCGCAGACCGTCGCCGGGCACCCTGGTCCCGTCGCGCTTGGTGAACATCGTTCCGGCGCCGTACGCCGTATCGATGGGGTCCACCCCGGCGGTCGCGATGGAGTCCTCCACCTTCGACAACGCCATACCGGCGTAGGCCGAGTTGGGGTGGCCGCCGCCCATGCTCATCACGTTGAAGAACCGGGTTCCCCGGGGCGCCATACCGCAGCCGGTGTTGGTGTCCATGACGTACGAGCCGTGCGACAGGCACGCCTTGTTCAAGTCACCGCCGGACACCACCTGGAGATAGGTCGTGTTGTCACCGGGCCGGGGGAACGCCGTCGCCTTGTCCGTGAAGCGGTCGCGGAACGCCAGCAGCATGGAGCCGTCGGTCTCGAACCCGATATCGGCCAGCTCCGGTTCGGGGTTGGCCATGGCGCCGGCGCAGTTCTGCCCGTTCTGGCGGGTGGGGAAGGTGTCCGTCCACGGGAACCAGCCGGCCCCTGGGCAGCTCCCGCCGAGCGTGGGTTTGCGCGGGTAGTCCAGCGGCTGGTCCAGTACCGCTCGGCCGAACTTCCCCGTCATCGGATCGAAGGGGAGGACGAACGCGCGCAGATCCGCGGTCTTGCCGGTCGACTGGCCCGAGCAGACCCCGCCGACGTAGCCGGTGCCGTCCTGGAAACCGAGGCCGAACGGACGCCAGTCACCGGCCGCCGGGCAGCCCGGGTCCGGGATGGCGTGCACGGCCTGCGGTGCCCGCGCGGTCGCGCCGGTGGCGTCGTAGCGGTACAGCTTGCGGTTGTTGAGGTTGACGGCGTAGAGGTAGCGGCCGTCCTCGGAGACGTCCAGATCCCCCAGGCTCTCCTTGCCCGCCGCCGCGAGGAAGGCATCATCGGTCCGGCCGTTCCCGTGCACCGCGCCGCCCGCGTCGGGCACCGTGGTGAACAGCGACGTCGTCCGCCGCGCCATATCGGTGACATAGATCGCGCCGGCGCCGCCCGGTCCGTACGTGGTGTCCCGCTTGGCCATGGCCGAACTGAACAGCCGCTTCCCGGGCTTGCTCCACGCGATGCCGTACAGCGTCCCGGTCTCGGCGTTGGTGGCGAGATCGGTGGTCTGCGTGTTCAGGCCGCGCGCGTGGTAGGGGAACGTCACCAGCGTGCGCTGGGACGGCGGTTCCTGCGTCGCGGGCTGGCAGGCCGTGGCCAGCGGCGCGTTCTTCTGGCAGTAGTCGCCCGGATTCCACAGGCCCGTGGTGTACGTGACGTGCTTGCCGTCACCGAGGTCGACGAACTCCTCGTTGCTGCTCAGCTGGTCGGGCGCGCCGTCCAGCCCCTTCCGCGACGCGAACGCCGGGGCCAGCACGCCGGGCTCCGGATTCACCACCTGGACGCGGTACTTGCCGCTGGGCGTACGGGCCTTGCCGGGGGCCAGGGTGACGGTGCCGTCGGCGGCCGTCACTCCGGTGATCCCGACACCGTCGTCGTTGGTGAGGGTGACGGTGACGCCGCCGATGCCCGGCTCCAGCGCGGGGCTCCAGACACCGTTGGTGTCCACGGCCCGCACCACCCGGACCGTCACCGTCCCGTCATTCGTCTGCGGGAACGCCGCCGGGGCCGCCGCCATCGAGCAACTGCCGGTCACCACGGCGAGCGCCGCGAGACGGCCCGCGGCGCGGCGTCCGCGTAACCCCGCCCGCCGCCCCGGGCCGCGCGCGGCGCCGCGTGTCTGTTCACTTGTACGTGTCATCCCTGCTCTCTTCGGGAGAAGGGCCTGTCACCAGACCTCATGAGGGAATGTGGCGGAGAGCCGCCTCTTAACGCAAAGCTTATGAGGAATTACTCAACTACGGGTCGCAAATGCCTATTTGACGTCCCGTCAACGCCAGAAAACGGACTCCCGTACGAGCGCCCCGCCACCGGCCCGCGAACAACTTCCCCGCGCGTTGTCACACTTCCCCGCCCAGCTCCGTCGACCCAGTGACAGCGACTGCGGCGGCAGCAGCGGACGCACCGGACCGAAGGAGACGACCATGGAAGCGCGTTCGATCACGGCGGAGATCCCGATGGCCCCGCGGATGGCCGAGGACCCCGCGGTGCTCGTTCCCGAACTGGCGGAGGTGTCCGCGGCCCTGTTCAAGGCCACCGGCAACCGCTCCGTTCCCCGTTCCACCATCGGCCTGGTGCAGCTGCGCGCCGGCCAGATCGTGGGCAGCACGTACCTGACCGTGCTGCACGCGGGGTTCCTGCGCAAGGCCGGGGAAGCGGAGGAGCGGATCACGTCGGTGGCGTCCTGGCAGGACTCGCCGTACTTCACCGCCCCCGAGCGGGCCGCACTGGCGCTGGTGGACGCGGTCCTCCAGCCGTCCGCCGACGGCGAGCGGGTCTCCAACGAGCTCTACGCCCAGGCAGCCGAACACTACGAGCCCAAGGCACTGGCCACCCTGATGCTCGCCATCGGCCAGGTCAACTACTTCGTCCCCGTAGCGCTCATCGCCAAGCCGGTCCCCGGACGGTCGTTCACCGATCCGTGGAACTGAGCCGGTGCCCCGCGGCAGTCCTCGGACCGCCGCGGGGCGCGGGCGTACGGCGCGGCGAGCGGTCGCTCAGACCCCCACCGCGCCATCGATCCGTTCGCGGAGCAAGTCGGCGTGCCCGTTGTGCCGGGCGTACTCCTCGATCAGGTGGACGAGCACCCACCGCAGGGAGACCGTGCCTCGCCAGGCATCCCGCCCTTCCACGTCGAGATGCGGAGCCTGCGCGACGAACGCCTCCGCGAAGGCCACCTCCTCACGCCACGCCGCCCACGACGCCGCGATGACCTCCGGCTCGGGCCCGGCGCCATCGAAGTCGCCCTCGGGAACCTCCCCGGACGAGAAGCGCAACTCGACGTCGTGCCCGGCGAGTACGGCCCGGAACCAGCGGCGTTCCACATCGGCGAGGTGCCGGACGAGCCCCAGCAGCGAGAGCGAGGAGGGGGCCGCGGACCGCAGGGCCACCTCCGGCCCGAGCCCGGAGCACTTCAGCCGGAGAGTGGCCCGCTGGGCGTCCAGCATCGCCACCAGCATGCTCCGCTCGTCCCCGGTCGCGGGCCCGCCGAACCGGTCCTCGCTGCCGGCGCCGGTGAACAATTCGATCCGTCGGTCAGGAATCTTCATAGCCGCATGATCGGCACTGAACCCCGCCGGCGGAACCCTCTTACCGCCCCTCCGCCAGGGACCTCAGCTCGGCGACCACGTCGGCGGCGGACGGCGCGTGGTCGGGATCCACCAGCCACTGCAGCATCAGACCCGACAGCAGCGCGAGCGGCACCGATCCGCCCAGGCCCTCGCGGCCCTGGCGCTGGCCTTCCGCGAGGCGTTCGCGCACCTCGGGCGAGTGCTGCGCCTGTACGGCGGCCTCCAACTGGGCCACCCACAGCGCCCGGTGCGTGGTGAAGCTGTCGATCAGCGCCTGCCAGCGCTCCTCGGGGTCGTCGCCGGACGCGTGGCCGGCCAGTTCGGCGTCCAGCTCGTCCACCGCCTCCACCAGGGCCTGCGTGAGCAGCGCGTCCCGGGAGCCGAAGTGGTAGCCGATGGCGGCGTGGCTGACGCCGGCGGCCGCGGCGATGTCCCGGACCGTCGTACGGCCCCAACCCCGTTCGATCAGGCACTTCTTGGCGCCCGCCAGCAGATCCTCACGGTTTCCCATACGGGCGAGCGTAGCAGCAGCCTTGACCGGGTGGTTCAGCCGCACGGTCCATCCACATGGCTCATCCAATCGACTTGACCAAATGGATTGACCATATGGACAAGACCCCGCTACCGTCCTCGCCATGACCGCAATCAACGTTCTGATCTCGGGTGCGAGCGTCGCCGGACCCGCCCTGGCCCACCTGCTGCACCGCGACGGATACCGGGTGACCGTCGTCGAACGCGCCCCCGCCGTGCGCGGCGGCGGCTACGCCGTCGACTTCCGCGGCGCCGCCTTCGAGGTCCTGGACGAACTCGGCGTCCTCGCCGAGGTCCGCGCCCACGACACCGCCATGCGCGGCACCGCGCTGCTCGACGAGGCCGGAGCCGAGAGCGGGCGGCTGCCGGCCGAGGCGTTCGCCGGCGAACTGGAGGTGCCCAAGAGCGACGTGACGCGCATCCTGCACCGCATCACCGCCGACGACGTCGAGTACCTCTTCGACGATTCGATCGTGGCGCTGACCGAGCACGGGGGCGGCGTCACCGTGGAGTTCGAGAAGGCCGCCACCCGGGAGTTCGACCTGGTCTTCGGGGCCGACGGGGTCTACTCGCGGGTGCGGCGCCTGGCGTTCGCCCCCCACGAGCAGGTGCTGCACCACCTGGGCATGTCGGGGGCCGGCTTCACCACCGGCAACTTCCTCGGCCTGGACCGCGAAGGCGTACTGCAGCCTGCCGGGAACACCGCCGTCTACCTCTTCAGCGCCGGCGATCCCGAACGGCTCACCGTCAGCCTCTCCTTCGCCACGGACTCCCCCGCGCTGGACCGGCGGCCCCGGGCCGAACAGCAGGACGCGGTACGCACCGCCTTCGCCGGCCGCGGCTGGCAGGTCCCGCGCCTGCTCGACGCCATGGCCCAGGCCGAGGACTTCTACTTCGCCTCCACCTGCCAGGTCCAGCTCGACCGCTGGTCGAACGGCCGCATCGCACTGCTCGGCGACGCCGGCTACTGCGCGGCCCCCACCTCCGGGATGGGCACCTCCCAGGCGCTCCTCGCCGCCCGCTCCCTGGCCCGCAACCTCGCGGCCGCCAATGGCGACCACCGCACCGCCTTCGCCGCCTACGAGGCCGAACTGCGCCCGTACGTCGCGGAAAACCAGGCACGGGGGCGGGAGGCGGTCGCCCTGTTCGGCGGCCAGGCATCGGAAGGCTGAGCCGGGGCGGCGGCCGCCGGTGCCGTCCCGCCGGGTGGGCCGCGGATGAACCGCGTACTAACGCTTCCGGGTGCCTGCCGGCGTGTCGTCGGCCTCCGAGCCGCCATCGGCCGCCAGGCTCTTCGCCCTCGTGCTGTCCTGGGGCTCGGCGTCACCCCGTTCCGCCCGTTCGGTGCCGGTGCGCCGCCACGTGGCGATCAGATAGACCAGGGCGGCGAGGATCAGCCCGGCCGAGACCCAGTCGTTCAGCCGCAGCCCCAGGAAGTGGTTGGCGTGATCGATGCGCAGCGCCTCGATCCAGGCCCGTCCCACCGCGTACGCCAGGACGTAGCAGGCGAACAGCCGGCCGCGCGGAAGCCGGTACCGG
Source organism: Streptomyces sp. NRRL F-4489 (assembly GCF_001509485.1). Lineage (GTDB taxonomy): Bacteria > Actinomycetota > Actinomycetes > Streptomycetales > Streptomycetaceae > Streptomyces. Next base: position 138,352 of record NZ_LLZI01000243.1, on the reverse strand, counting down.
CGGTCCAGCCAGAGCAGCAGGGCCATCACGCCGATGTCCCACAGGGATTCGTAGAGGAAGGTGGGGTGGTAGAAGGCGACCGCGGGGCTGTCCGGCGGCCGGTGGGCCGGGTCGATCAGCAGCTTCCACGGCAGGTCGGTGGGGCCGCCGAAAAGCTCCTGGTTGAAGTAGTTGCCCCAGCGGCCGATGCCTTGGGCGAGGACCAGGCCGGGGGCGACCGCGTCGGCGAAGTCGGCCAGTCGGATGCCGCGGCGCCGGCACCCCAGCCAGGCACCGAACGCGCCGAGCGCGACCGCGCCGGGGATACCGAGCCCGCCGTTCCAGACGTAGAGCGCCTCGATGGGGTGCTTGCCCGGTGCGAAGTACAGCTCGGGGTCGGTGATCACGTGGTACAGCCGGCCGCCCAGCAGTCCGAACGGCACCGCCCACATCGCTATGTCGGCGATCTCCTGCGGGTCCCTGCCGCGCGCCGCCCACCGGCGCTGCGACAACCACACGGCCACGAAGATGCCGAGCAGGATGCAGAGTGCGTAGGCGCGGATGGGTATGGGGCCCAGGTGCCAGACACCCTGGGACGGGCTCGGCAGATACGCCAGGTTCATCGGCGCGGACGCCAGATTCATACGGTCGACCGTTCTCACGGCGGGCCCGGCGGTCTGCCGGGAAGGACGCGCCCGAGATTACCTCGGACACCGAAATTCCTCCCGGGATGACCGGTCTGCGCCGTGGGTAAAGTGCCGTCCATGCCCCCGCAGTCACGCTCCCGCCGTTCCGCAGGTGAGGCGGTCCCCGCACATGAGACGGTGTCCGGACACCGGATGGTTCCCGCGGATCCGACGATTCCGGCACACCAGACCGTTCCCGCGGACCCGATGGCTCCCGCGCGCCAGGCCGGCACCGCACACCGGACGGGGAACGCCACGGATTCCCGTCTGCTGACCGAGGCCGTCACCCGCCTCCGACGCGCCCTGCGCGCCTCGATCCGCACCGACTACCCATGGGAAACGCTCCCCATGGCCCAGGTCGAACTGCTCCAGGTGCTCGCCGAACACTCACCGGCCCGCATCGGAGACCTGGCGGCCCGCCAACGGCTGGCGGCCAGCACGGTCAGCGGCCTCATCGGCCAGATGATCAACGCCGGGCTGGTCGCCCGCGGCGTCGATCCCGCGGACCGCCGCGCTTCCGTCGTCACCCTGACCGATGCTGGAAAGGAACAGCTCGCGGCGTGGACGCGCGCCCACGAGAACCGCCTGGACGCCGCGTTGGCTTCGCTGGACGAGGCCGACCGCGCCGCCGTCCGGGCCGCGCTGCCTGCCCTGTTCCGCGTCGCGGAGTTCCTGGAAGACGGCGAGGAGTAGCGGCACGGTCACCGCGTGCCACCATCCCACGCATCGGCTACCGAATATTTCGGTAGCCGATGTAATGTAGGGAGGGACGGAACGCCGCGACACCCGCGGCAGCGCCGTCACCGGACCGCCGACCCGCCGACCCACCGTGATCGGACCAAGGACCAACCGGCACCGGGCCCGAGGGCGAACCCGCCCCCGGACGACGACCAACCGACCTCCGCCTTTCCACCAGGGGGGACGCTGTGACTGGCCGAAGCACCGCTCACCCGTTGCGTCGCCGCCTGGTTCCGGCGGCCCTGATGACCGAACGGCCGCGTCCGGAGCGGATACGCTGCCGCCCCGGAGCCTGGTGGCTGGCCGTCGCCACGGTGTGCTTCGGCGCGTTCATGGGCCAGCTCGACGCCAGCATCGTCACCCTCACCTACGCCAGTCTGCGTACGGAGTTCGGGGCCCAGCTGGCCGCCGTGGAGTGGGTCTCCCTCGCGTACCTGCTCACCCTCGTCGCCCTGCTCATACCGGTGGGCAGACTGGCGGACGCGCACGGCCGCAAGCTGTTCTACCTCTACGGGTTCGTCGTCTTCACCGCCGCGTCCGCCGCCTGCGGACTGGCCCCGTCCCTGGGGGCGCTCATCGGGTTCCGGGTCCTTCAGGCCGCCGGGGCGGCGATGATGCAGGCCAACAGCGTGGCCCTGGTCGCCACCAGCGCCCCGCGCGCGCGGATGCGCACCGCCCTCGGCGTCCAGGCCGCCGCCCAGGCACTCGGCCTGGCGCTGGGCCCCACCGTCGGCGGGGCACTGGTCTCCACCCTGGGCTGGCGCTGGGTCTTCGGCGTCAACGTGCCGGTCGGCGTGATCGCCCTGGTCGCCGGCCACTATCTGCTGCCCCGCACCCGCATCCGCCACCACGCCGAGGGCTTCGACTGGCCCGGGTTCGCCCTGCTGTCCGCGGCCACGACCGCCGGCCTGCTGGGCGTCTCGGCAGCCTCCGGACTTCCGGTGCCCGGCTGGGCGGTCGCCGGTCTGTTCGCGCTCTGCGCCGCCGCGGCCTGGGCGTTCGCCGCCCACCAGCGACGAGCCGCCGCGCCGCTCCTCGACCTGTCGCTGCTGCGCCGCCGGGCGGTCTCCTCCGGCCTCGTCGGCGCCCTCTGCGGGTATCTGGTGCTCTTCGGCCCGCTCGTCCTCGTCCCCGTCGTCCTGTCCCAGGCAGGCTATTCCGAACTGACCGCGGGCGCGGTACTCACCGCGCTGCCGGCCGGCTTCGCGCTCGCCGCCACGACGGCGGACCGCCTGCTGCCGCCGACTCTCACCGACCGCGGACGGTGCCTGCTGGGCGCCGCCGTCTGCACCGGCACCCTGGCCGCGCTGCTCGCCACGCCCTTCAGCCCTGCCTGGCTGGCATCGCTGCTCGCCCTGCTGGGACTGGGCCTGGGCGTCTTCACCCCGGCCAACAACACCCTGATCATGGGTGCCGTCCCCACCGCCTCGTCCGGCACCGGCGGCGGACTGGTCAACATGACCCGAGGACTGGGCACCGCGCTCGGCGTCGCCCTCGTCACCCTCGCCCTGCACCTGGCCCCGGCCCACGCCGCCCTCGACGGCCCCCGGTGGGCACTGCTCGTCCTGCTGACCGCCGCCGCCGTCACCGTGACCGCTGCCTGGCTGAGCCCGGCGTCAGGGAGAACGCAGCCCCGCCAGGCACAACGGTGAGGGGTTTCGGCGCGCAGGCGTCACCAACACGAGGTCACCAACCCCCTACGTTCGCCTTCATTCGCACACAAGCTGAGCCCCGTCTCCGGCCTCCGACCCGTTGAGGAACCGCAGCAGCACCGCGGCCTCCTCTCGGAGCCGTGCCGCCCGGTCGGCGTGCGCGGGCGCCGTCAACTGAGCCGCGGCAGCGAGTCGTTCCTCGGCCTCGCCGCGTACGACGGACACGACGTCTGCTTCGCTCAGCTCCCGCCGCGCCACTTCCGTTGAGCCGACACCAACCGGTGACGTCTCAAGAGCCACGCCACGCAGCTCGGACGCGTCCACGCGCACCGCCTCGGCGTTGTCCAACGCGGCGAGCGTGGAACGCAAGGCGCTGACCGCGGCCTTGTCCCGGGCTCGCATCGCTCCCGGCAGTGCGTGACGCAGACGAAGACGTAGGGACATGCCCGTGACCCTACGGCCGTACCCCTGCCCCGCCAACGGGATTTCCATAACCCCAGGCATCGCCCCCGCCTCCCCCGGAAGAGCCACTCCCCGCTCCCCCGCCGCAGCGATGCGCAGAGACCCGGTCAGCTGAGAACGTTCGGCAACCGGCGACGCAGGCCGATGGGAAACCCGGCGCAGTGGACCGGCGAGACAAAACCCCACGGACGTTCATTCCAGAAACGGGCATCGTGAAACCAACACCCACCCCACTCCCCGAAACCCGCACCTCATCGGCGGCAAGAGTCGGCGCGGCCGCGTGGCTCATCGGCGCCGCCCAATTCCTCATCGTCCAACTGATCGCCTCAGCCGCCTGGCACACGCCGTTCAGCTGGGCGGAGAACAACATCAGCGACCTCGGCAATGTCCACTGCCAGACCTGGGACGCCTCCCGCCCTCGGTACGTATGCTCCCCGCTGCACGACGCCATGAACATCTCCTTTGCCGTACACGGCATCCTGCTGCTCATCGGCATCGTGGCGACCAGGAGATTCTGGGGCCGCGGCCGGCTCTCGGCGTGCGCCCGCGTGCTGCTCGCCCTCGATGCCGCCGGGTGGGTCCTGGTCGGTTTCGTTCCCGCCGACGTGGACGAGAACCTCCACGTCCTGGGCGCGCTGCTCATCATGGGCCTGGGGAATCTCGGCCTGATCTGCACCGGATTCCTGCCCACCCACTCCCGGTTCGCGGCGGGCGGTCTGCGCCTCGTAAGCGTCTCCATAGCGGCCGCCGCGACGCTCGCGGCCTGGTTGTTCTTCAGCCGGCACGATCCCGGAATCGGCTTCGGCACCCTGGAACGCATCGCGGCCTTCGCGGCCGGCGCATGGACCCTGGTGATGGTGATGGCCCTCGCCACCCACACCTCCCCCAACTCGCCCCGATAGGCCGCCCGTTATCCGTCATCGCCCACCCCCTCCCCGTCCCACCCGTCACCGTGACGCACGCCACTCCCCCTCCATGTCACAACCGGCCCACCTGCTCCCATCCGGTGGTCGTAGTGAGCGAGTCCGAGCGAGTGAGTCCGAGCGACCGAGTGACCGAGTGAGCGATCCAAGGAGGCCGGAACGATGAACGGAACGAGCGGAACCAACGCGACAGAGACACGGCACGCGCCCCACCACGTGGTGATCCTCGGCGCAGGCTACGCAGGCATGGCGGCGACCGGGCGGCGGCTCGCCGAGCTGAGCATCCCGGAGCTGCTCGCGGACACGGGGGCGCGGTTCGTACGCGGCTGGGTGGCCGCGGTGGGTACGGACGCCAGGACGGTACGCATCGACGACGATCAGCTGCTGGGCTACGACACGCTGGTGTACGCGTTGGGTGGGATCGCCGACACGAACACCGTGCCCGGCGTCGAGGACCACCCGTACACCCTGAACAGCCCCCAGGACGCCGAGTTGCCGGCCGACCGCCTGGCACGGCTGGACAGCGGAACGGTGGTGGTCGCCGGCAGCGGACTGACCGGCATCGAGTCGGCCGCCGAGATCGCGGACCGATACCCGCGGTTGAACGTCCGCCTGGTGGTCCGGTACAAGGAGACGGTGACCGCTTCGCCCTGGCCGGACGCGGTGCAGGATGCCTGGCTCAAGTGGTCCGCCGCGGACCGGTCGCGGGTCGCCGATCCCAAGGCATATCTGACCCGGATCGTGTCCAACGTGGCGCTGGAACGGCTGCGCTCCGCCCGCCACCAGCGCGAAACGTACGTGGGGCCGTGGCTGCCGGAACCCATCCTCACCGGCCCGGACGCCTCCCAGGCGGTCACCGACGCCGAATCGGTGTCGACGGCCATGCTGGTGGTCCTGGAGACGCTCAGCCCGCTCGAACGCGCGGTGTTCGTCCTCAAGGAGGTGTTCGGCTTCGGTCACGCGGAGATCGCCGAGGCGGTGGAACGTTCCGAAGCGGCGGTCCGGCAGGCTGCGCACCGGGCCCGCGAACACGTACGGGCCAGGCGACCGCGGTTCGCCGCCGACCGGTCGCAACAGCGCCAGGCAACCGAGCGGTTGGTGGCGGCCGCGACCGGCGGCGACGTCAACGCCCTCATGGAACTGCTCGCTCCGGACGTCACTCTGCGGACCGACGGCGGCGGCAAGGTCCGCCAGGCACTCCGCCCGGTCGTGGGCGCGGCCACGGTGGCCGCCTGGTTCGCGGCCATCGGCACCGTCACCTACCAGGGCGTCGAACCCTCCGCCAGGCAACCGAACTGACCGACATCAACGGCGCCCCGGGCCTGGTCTTCAGCGGTCCGGACCGCGTCATCGCCACCGTCACCTTCGACTTCGACGCCACCGGCCGCATCACCACCCTCCACAGCGTGGCCAACCCCGACAAGCTGCGCGCCATCAGCAACGGCACGACCTACGACATCGGGACACGGTGAGCACACGGCCCCCGGTAACCACCCACGGACACCCCTCATCCTCTCTTCCGCAATGCGGCCAGGGCGTCAGGCGGGACGCGGATCGGGCGCCGGGCCCGGACCGGGCCCAGGCATCGGCGGCGTCGGAGCGGGCGGAACCGGGTCCGGTTCAGGCCCCGGCGGAGGCGTCGGTACGGGGTCGGGCCCCGGCGCGGGGACCGGCCCGGGCGCCGGCCCGGGTTGCGGACCAGGCGGCCCCGGAGCCGGCCCGGGCGTCGGCGGCACCGGATCCGGCCGCGTGGGAACGGATGCGCCTGAACTCTGCGTCACTGTCACCCTGTCCTCCCTCTGAGCTGCCTGCCCTCCACTCCGGAGGAGCGCACCCTCCCCACCGTACGACGCCCGCCACCAACACCCCTGACAACGTCAGCGACAGGATTGTCGCCGAGCGGAAGGAGCTGGCAGACAGGGTTCAGCGAGAATTGGAACGGGCCGGATCCCTGCTTTCCAACTGGTAAACGACAAGGGGAACACTGGAGCCGGGATTGAGGTTGATCTTGGCGATGATGCGGCTGGCGGGGTATTCGTGAGATGGAAGCCTCACCCGAGGCTCTCCGCCGAGGCGGTCGAAAGCATGCGCAGTGGCAAGTATCAGTCTCGAGAAATTCGCCATGCGGGTGCTGTTGCGACATACATGCGGGATGCGATTATCGGGGTTCTCGTTTCGGCGGGTTTTCGCGCTGCCATCACGGATGACGATATGCGGCCACTGACGGCGCAGATCCGGGGAACCACGCCAGTCGACAGCTAGCGCATGTCTCTGGGCGGGACGCATTCCTTCGTTGGGCACCTGGTCCCGGCAGGACGGCCAGCACGTACGCTCCCCCGCCACCGGCGACGCCCTGGCCACCTGCCCGGGCAATTACGAGCCCGGCCAACGGCATGGCGATCGCCGCCCCTCCCTCCGCATCCAGTATTCAGGAGGAATGACCCTTCGACACCCGGTGGACCGCGGCGGAAGCGAACGCGGACGATTCGCCGAACTGGCCGAAAGAGCATCCCATTTCACCAGTTCCCCCTCCTTCTTCACGCTGTGCCTCGCCCTGGTCGCGCTGTTCATCGCCGTTCATCTCGCCCATCTCCCCTTGGATATCCAGCTGCTCGCGGGGCATTTCATGTCCGCGGTCACCCTTCTTCTCCTCGCGCTGCTCAAGAACTCCGAACTCCGTGCGGAACACGCCATCCAACGCAAACTCGATGCGTTGGCCGCCGCCCTCCTGGAGTCCCGCGAGGGGCAGGGCGGCAAGGCCGCGGAGGATCTCAGAAAGGCGATCCGCTTGGATGAGGAGACGTGAGGGCGAAGCGCTCCCGGGCAGGGCGGTAGCTACCCAGGGTAGCGATTCGAAACGGTACGGCATTTCCCCATGCGCCTGGTCGGTGGCTGGGCGGGCGCGCCCGCGTGGCGGGGTCAGGCGTGAAAAAATGGGGTAAGCAACCCATAAGGGTGTATCTCGCGCGAAAGGAAGGGCCTCTCATGACGTCCTCACCGCACACCCCCGCAATGGGCGGCCACCCGGAGCTGGCCGAGATGCGCGACAGGCTCGAACGAACGGCTTCGAGCGGCACCGCCGTGGCGACCGAGGGCCTGGTCCTGCTGGCCGGGGTCTACGCCGCCATATCGCCGTGGATCGTGCACTTCTCGGCCACCGCCGGAAGCCTGACGATCAACAACTTGATCGTCGGGCTGACCGTGGCCTTCGCCGGAGCCGGCCTGGCACTCGCGCCCGTCCGGATGTTCCGGCTGGCGTGGACGCTCGTTCCCCTCGGCGTGTGGCTCATCATCTCGCCATGGGTGGCGACCGCGACGCACGGCGCCGGAACGGGGGTCATCTGGAACAACGTCGTCACCGGCGCGGTCATCTGCCTGCTGGGGCTCGCGGCCGCCGGAATGTCCATCACCGTCACACGAGGTGGGCGCCACTGACGACACGGGAGAAGCGCACGCCCGGCCGGTTCGCCCGGCAGCTCGACGTCACCGCGACCGCGACGGGAGGAACAGGGCCTTCCCCTGGTAGTCCACGGTGATACGGCCGAACCGGCTGAGCACATCGGAGCCGAGCAGACCCTGGATGCCTGGCGTGCCATGACTGGCCTTCATGTCGATGACGATCGCCTCGGTCGAACCGAGGTCGGTCTTGCCGGCCGACCACCGGCTCACCTCCACCACGGGCACCTTCTCGGTGCCCGTGACGCCGCTGATGGGCTGGCGCTGGCCGGTCCGGGGAAGGTCGAGTTTCCGCGCGACGTCTTCGCCGACGGCGCTGGAGGAGGCACCGGTGTCCAGGACGAACCGGAAGGGGCCTTCCCCCTGGATCGTCACCGGCACGAACGCGATGACTTGCCGGCCGTTTTTGAGCACCGTGAGCGGTACCCGCGTCTCGCCCGCCTGCGACGGGGGCGGCGCGCTGGGAGAGCTTCGTTCGTCCGAAATGGTGCCGACGCAGCCCGCCGCGAGCACGGTCGTCAGGCACAGCGTCGCCAGGCCGATGGTGCGGCCGGCACGGGGAGAAGAGGGGGGCATTTCACGAGCTCCTCATCGCTTCGCCGGGCGGCGGCGGGCCATTACCCCGGTGATCGTCGGCCATGACCGGTTTCCTTTTCCGGCTCCGCATTTTTCTTCCGGCTCTGTATTTTTCTGCGGCCACGAGATCGGCCACGAGATGATCTATGCCCGGCTGGTCACGGGGAAGGGATTCGGGCGGCGGGAATCACCCTGCGGCGCTGCTCAGGTGAGATGGCGACGGCCTCGGGCCGGAGGAGCGGGCTCGGTCCGTTCAGGCCGCGCCGCCGGTCCGGGCAGTTCCTGTTGGAGTAATGGCCGTGCGAGGTGGGGCGTGCTCCCGCAGTGTGGTGGGGACGGCTGGCCAGAAGGCGCCAGAGGGTTCGCCGGAGTGAGTGCCGCCTTCACCGGAGTGTCGCTGGAGCTAATGGGCTATGACAGAAGTGCAGAGGTCCGGACGTCGGGCTGCGCCTGCCGATGACGACGTAGTGAACGACGACGGCGTAATGGACGGCGGTGTGCTGCCGGGTGCGGCGGAGCAGGCTGCGGCAGAGCTCGTTTCGCCGGTGAATTCTCACAATGAGTGGGATCCGCTGGAGGAGATCATCGTCGGGCGCCTCGACGGCGCGACGATTCCGTCCAGCCATCCGGTGGTGACCTGCAATATCCCGCCGTGGGCGGCGCGGTTCCAGCGGCTCGCCGCCGGATTCCGGTACCCCCGTGTGCTGCTCGAACCGGCGCAGGAGGAACTCGATCGATTCGTCGCTCTGCTGGAGTCGCTGGGAGTCACGGTCCGGCGGCCGGAGGCCGTCGACCACCGGCAGCGCTACCGCGCACCGGGCTGGTCGTCGCGCGGATTCTGCAACACCTGTCCGCGCGACAGCATGCTGGTGATCGGTGACGAGATCATCGAGACGCCGATGGCCTGGCCGAGCCGGTACTTCGAGACCCACTCCTATCGCCCGATTCTCAAGGATTACTTCCGGCGCGGCGCGCGGTGGACCGCGGCTCCGAAGCCTCAGCTGACGGATGAGCTGTTCGACCCCGAATTCCGGGTTCCGCGGGACGGCGAGCCGATGCGCTACATCCTCACCGAGTTCGAGCCGGTGTTCGATGCGGCGGATTTCGTTCGCGCGGGACGCGATCTCTTCGTCACACGAAGCAACGTCACCAATCAGATGGGCATTGAGTGGCTGCGCCGCCATCTCGGCCCCGGCTACCGCGTCCATGAGATCGAGAGCCGCTGCCGCACGCCGATGCACATCGATACGACGTTCCTGGTGCTCGGACCGGGGAAGGTACTCGTCAACCCGGAATACATCGACGTCGACCGGCTGCCCGACGTGCTGAGTTCATGGGACGTCCTGATCGCCCCGGAACCGGACCCGGTCCCCGATCGCCTGCTCAAAATCGCCTCGATGTGCGGCAAATGGCTCAGTATGAACCTTCTCATGGTCGATGAGAAGAGGGTGATCGCGGAACGCCACCACACCACTATGCTGCGGGCGTTGGAGAAATGGGGTTTCGAGCCGATTCCGTGCGACCTGCTGCACTACGCGCCGTTCGGCGGGTCGTTCCATTGCGCGACGCTCGACACCAGACGTCGCGGCACGCTCGAATCGTATGTCGATTGAGGGGCGGGATGCCTGCCTGGCCTCTTCGTTGGAGCTTCGGGTAATGCCGACCGCACACCGCCGGCCGCCTGGCCGAAGGAGACCCGATCCGGTTTGCTGAGCGTACTGCTGGCGGTGCTCGCCGCCTTCGCCAATGGACTGGCCTCCGTGCTGCAACGCCGGGCGGCCCGGGACCGCCCCAGCGAGGAAAGCCTGAACTGGCGGCTGATCTGGCATCTGCTGCACCGCCCGGTGTGGTTCGGCGGCGTGGCGTCGGTCATCGTCGCGTTTCTGCTCCAGGCCGTCGCGCTGGGGTTCGGCCGCATCTCGGTGGTCGAGCCGGTGCTCGTCCTGGACCTGCCGGCGGCACTGCTGCTGTCCGCCCTGATCTTCCGCAGCCGGCTGCGCGCCCGGGAGTGGGGAGCCGTGGCGGTGATCGCCGCGGGGCTGGCCGGACTGCTGCTCAGCCTGTCCCCCACCGAGGGCTCCGGCAGCGGTGTGTCCGGGCCTGCCTGGGCGTTCGCCCTGGCGGCGAACCTGCTCCTGGTCGGCGTCGGGGTGGGCTGGGCGGCGACGCTCGGGCGCGGCGCGCGCAAGGCCGCGATCCTGGGGACCACCAGCGGCTGCGGATTCGGCCTCACCGCGGCCTTGATGAAGGGCATGACCGGCCAGGCATCGCAGGGCATCGCCGGTGTGTTCACCAGTTGGCAGCTCTACGCGATGATCGTGGCCGGCGCGGGTTCGATGTTCCTGCTGCAGTCCGCCGTGCATGCCGGCCGCCTGCTCGCGGCCCAGCCCGGCCTCTCGATGGCCGATCCGGTGGTCTCCATCCTCTGGGGCGTACTGGTCTTCGGCGAGAAGGTACGCGGCGGGGTGTTCATCGTCCTGTCGCTCGTGGCGATCGGCTCGGTGGCGGCGGCCGTCCTCGTACTGGCCCGCTCTCCCCTTCTGGCCGGCGAGGCGGGGCAGCACGAGACGCCTGACGCATCCCACGAGAACGCCTGACGCGTCCCGCGGGTGGGAGGGGAGTCCTTCGCCCCCCGGGTCACCCCCGGGAGAAAGGCAGCTTGGTCGTCAGCCAAGTGATCAGCTCGGAGGGGTTGCGGCTCTGGGTCCACAGCCGGCCCGGCCCGGTGAACTCGAACACCAGGCCCTCGCCGGTCTTCAACGTCTGCATCAGGCCGCGGGTCACCTTGCGGGTGGTGTACGTGAGGCCGTCGCTGAAGGCGACCATATGGCCGGAGTCCAGGACCATCGTCTCGCCGTCGGCGAGTTCGACCAGGTCGAGCGCCCCGTAGCACGAGGCCAGCACGCTGCCGTTGCCCTCCGCGCGAACCAGGAAGCCGCCCTCGCCACCGGCGAGATTCCGGAAGCCGCCCCACTTCGTATCGATCTCGACCCCCTCCGAGGAGCAGAGCCAGGCACCCCGGGCGAGGTTGACGACGCCGTTGACCTCGATGCCTGTCACATCGCCGGGCAGGCGTGCGGCGAGGTCCACCCAGCCACCCTCGTGCCCGGCGGTGAACCGCGTCATGAACAGGGATTCCCCGCCCAGCACGCTGCGCTTGAGCCCCTTGATCAGCCCGCCTTCGGTCTTCGCCTCGACAGCGATGCCGGCCGAGGTCGCCATCATGGCCCCGGACTCGGCCCGGAAGCTCTCACCTCCCGCCAGGTGGACGCGCGCGACGGCGAACGAGGGGGCGTGCCGGACTTCGGTCTGCATGGTGGCGGCCTTCGGTGACAGGGCGGTCGGATGCTTCTGGGTGATCAAACGTGCGGATCACCGCAGGGACCGACATTACGCATCCGGTCGCGGCGGCGCACATTCGGCTGCCTGGGGTTGTGATGGGGGCGGCGCGGCGTCAGGCGCGGAGGAAAGCCTCCAGAGAGGTGGCGAAGGCGACCGGGATTTCGTGCATCGGGTAGTGGCCGGAGTTGGGCAGGATTTCCAGTTCGGCACGCGGGTAGTGGGCCAGCCAGGTGTTGCGCATCGCCTCGGCGGTGAGGGCGAGGTCGTGTTCGCCGACGAACACCTTCACCGGGAGGGTGCTGCCGGCGACCTTGGCCGCGAAGTCCTGGGTGGTCCAGTCGGCCAGGTAGGCGGCGAACGCCTCCGGGCGGGAGGCGGCCACCGAGCGCGCGGTCATCGCGTCCAGCCATCGGGCGCACGCCCGGTGCCCGGTGACGAGGTCGAGGATCGCGCGCCTGTTGGCCGGGCTCCGCGCCGCGCCGTGGAAGAGGTCGTAGGCGTCACCGTCCAGCGGGTACGCGCCGGCCGGTACGGGCGTCACGCCGGCCAGCTTGCGCAGCCGGGCGGGGGCTTCGGCCAGTACGCGCTGCGCCGCCTTGCCGCCCATGGAGTGGCCCACCACGGAGAACGTGTCCCAGCCCAGCTGATCGGCGAGGGCGAGCGCGTCCGCGGCGATCTCGGCGAGCGTGAACTCACCTGCTACGGCGCGCCGTTCACCGTAGCCGCGGTAGTCGAGGAAGGCGTAGCTGAACTCCTCCGGGTCGAGGTGGTCGAGGAACGGTCCCCAGCCCTCGCTGGTGCCGAACCAGTCGTGCAGCACCAGGACCTTGTGGGCGCCGGTGCCGAGGGTGCGGTGGCTGATCGTCATGCCGGGGACTCCCGTCGGAGGGGATGGGTGACGGCCGCTGGCTTCCTTCCCCTCCGGCATGGTGGTGATGCGCCGGCGCCGGTGTACGGCGCTGATCGTTCCGTACGGGGCGGCCGTCCCGGGGAGGGTTCGAGCCGTGCCTCACGCCAGGTTCTTCTCCAGGGCGGCGAGGTACTCGTGGATGAAGTGGTCGCGTACGCCGTCGGAGGCGGGGGCCAGGGGGTCGGCGGTGAAGCCCTTGGCGCGATCGGCGAGGCCGCCGAAGAGGGACATCTTCTCGCGGAGCCGGCCGTCGGAGTCGATGTAGCGCAGGGTCTCGACGTGGGTGAAGGGCTCCGGGGGCAGTTGGGGAACGATGTCGTTGTTGTTCACGAAGCGGAAGATGCGCTGTTTGAAGCCCTTGTTGCACGCCTCGGCCAGGCGGTGGTCGCAGGTGCGCGGCTGGCCGTAGGTGTAGACACCGTCCGCGAGCAGCTTCGGGTCCTCCAGGTACAGGCGGGCCGCGGCGAGCATGGCCAGCGCACCGCCGAGGCTGTGGCCGGTGAAGAACAGGCTCTGCCCGTTCGTACGGACCTCTTCGAGGGTGTCCTTGACCGTGGGGAAGACGGATTCCAGGGCCTGGGCGAAGCCGTAGTGGACGTATCCGGTCCCGGCGGGCCCGGGGCAGGGCGGTGTGGTGGCGTCCGAGAGCCAGTCACGGATCTGCGCGGGTTCGGTGCCGCGGAACGCGGTGATCACCATGGTGTCGCTGGCGGCGGTGAATGCCTGGGTGTCCTCCAGCGGGAACGGCGGCGTGAACCGCGTGCGGTGGTGCCGTACGTGGTCGAAGCCCCACTCCCGGGCCTGTCGCTCGATGGTGGCCTCGTCCTTGTAGGCGAGGTCCGAGGCCCGGGCCAGCCAGTAGGCGAGATCGAGGCTGTAGTCGCGGGCGGTGTGGTCGAGGGTCGTGGGTACGGACACGTCGGTTTCCTTGTCTGGCTCGGGGCTGGGGTGGGTGCCGCGTGCGTGCGGGGCAGCGGCACCTCGCGTGTTGCGCGCGGGTCGCCACAGTCCTAGCCCGGCGGAGGCCGTCCGGAAACGAACGACGCCACCGCCGCCACCCGGATGGCCGGGGCCGTTCAGCCGCTCCCCGGCGCAGGGCACCGCCTGCCTCGTCGGGGCGTCGTCCGGTTGGCGGAGTTCGCTGGGCGTGGGGTCGGGGTTGGCGGGAGGCTGGAGGGGAGGCGGTGGCGGGAGCGGCGGGAGTCGGCAGCGGTTGTTTCCCTAGGTGAGGTGGGGCGTGGCCCGTACCGGCGTTCCGGCTGTCACCGATGGTGGGGGGCTGGATCTGGATGCCGTGCGTCGGTGGATCGACGCGGTGTTGGGGGATTTTCTCGCCGAGCGGCTGCGGAACCCCGTGCCGCCGGGGGCGGGCGCCGGTGACTTGGCGGAGACGGTGGCGGACTTCGTACGCGGCGGCGGGAAGCGGTTGCGGCCGGTGCTGTGCGTGGTGGGCTGGCACGCCACCAGGGGGCTGGGAGAGCCGGCACCGGAGGTGGTGGGGCGGGTGGCGGCGTCGCTGGAGATGTTCCACGCGTTCGCGCTCATCCACGACGATGTGATGGATGACAGCGACCGCCGCCGCGGCCGTCCGACGGTGCACCGGGCGATGGCGGCCCGGTACCCGCCAGGCACCCGGCCGGACGCGGAGCGGATCGGGGCGGGGGCGGCGATCCTGGCGGGAGACCTGTCCCTGGCCTGGTCCGACCAGCTGTTGCACTCCGCCGGGCTGCGGCCCGAGCAGCGGGACGCCGTACTGCCGCTGATCGACACCATGCGCGCGGAGCTGGTCCACGGCCAGTTCCTCGACCTGACGACCGAGGTGCGGGCGCGGGCGGCCGCGGGGCGGGTCGAGGCGGCGTTGCGGGTCGCGCGCTACAAGACGGCGGCGTACACGGTCGAGCGGCCGCTGCACATCGGTGCCGCACTGGCCGGTGCGCCGGGTGGGCTGCGGGAGGCGCTGAGCGCGTACGCGCTTCCGGTCGGCGAGGCGTTCCAACTCCGTGACGACCTGCTGGGCGTCTTCGGCGATCCGGCACTGACCGGGAAACCGGTACTGGACGACGTGCGGGGCGGCAAACCCACCGTGCTGCTCGCGGTGGCCTCCGAGCGGGCGGACGAACGGCAGACGGCCGTGCTCGACGCGTGCGTCGGCCGCCGGGACCTGGACGAGCGGGGTGCGGACCGGGTGCGGCGCGTCCTGCTCGACACCGGCGCCGTGGATACCGTCGAGTCGATGATCCGCGAACGCCATGAGAGGGCTGTGGGCGCGCTGGAGGCGATGGGGACTTCTCGGGGTCCGGCTTCCGACGTGATCGCTCCTGCGGTACGGGATGCCTTGCGCAGGCTGGCCGATGGGGTGCGGGAGCGCCGGGGCTGAGTGGGAGCGGCGAACGGGCGGGGTCGGTGGGAGATCGCCGGCACCGGGGCTCCGGTGGAGCGCGGGCGGCGGGGCACCGATACTGAACAGGAAATGTGCCTGGGAGTGGGAGAGCTGGGATAGGAGAGAAGGAGAGGAAGCAGAGGAACCAGCGAAGTGGCGCCGTGGTTCGGCGCGGAGGTGAGGTATGGGCGCAGTCACCGTCACGCTTCCGCAGTCCCGTCCGGTGGTGAAACTGCCGGGCGTTTATCCAGCGCAGCACGATACGCAGCTTCTGTTGCGGGCGCTGTACCGGGAGGACATCGGTGCGGGTGCCGAGGTGCTGGATCTGGGTACGGGGTGCGGGGCGCTGGCGCTCGGAGCGGCCAGGCAGGGCGCGCGGGTCACCGCCGTCGACATCTCCTGGCGCGCCGTGCTCACCACGCGGGTCAATGCCTGGTGGGCCAGGCAGCGGGTCACCGTCCGGCAGGGCGACTTGACGGCGGCGGTGCGCGACCGCTCCTTCGATCTCATCGTCAGCAACCCGCCCTACGTCCCCACGCCAGGCAACGGCTCGTCCAGGGGCGCGGCCCGTGCCTGGGACGCCGGCCGGGACGGCAGACTGCTGATCGACCGCATCTGCGACACCGCGCCCGGCGTGCTCCGGCCCGGCGGTGTGCTGCTGATGGTGCACTCCGGGCTGTGCGGGGCCGAGCGGACGGTGCGGCGGCTGGCCGAGGCCGGGTTGCCGGCGGCGGTCAGTGACCGGGTGCGGATCCCGTTCGGTCCGGTTGTGCGCTCGCGGTTGGCGTGGTTGCGCAGTCAGGGCCTGCTCGATGGTGGTCAGGACACAGAGGAATTGGTGATCATTCGTGCCCAACACCCGCAACGGCCGCAGCACGCCCAGCACTCGCAGCACCCCCGCACACACCACTCACCGCACCCCCAGCGCTCCTGAGCGTCCTCGCCGGATCGTGGTCACCGAGGGGCCCCTGCTGGTGGAGGGGCCGGTGGAGGTGGTCGGGCGGGACGGGACGGTATCCGTCTCCGAGCGCTTCGTCGTGGCGATCTGCACGTGCCGGGGCAGTCGCAGCTATCCCTGGTGCGATACCAGTCACCGCCGGCGGCGCGGACGGGCGGCAGGCGGAGGACGGGGCAAGACCTCGGCATCGGGATCGGATGTGGCGGAGGAGGGATCGTCGTGACGGAGGGGGTCTCGGTCTCGGGGCGTTCGGCATCGCCGGTGGGGCGGCTGGCCGGGCCCCAACTGCCGTCGCCCTGCGGGCCGTTGTCGGAGGCTGTTATCGAACGGCTGCGGGCCGGCGCCGGTGCCCTGCCACCGGCGTGGGACGGGGCTGCCGACGCGGACCCCGCCGACGCCGACCCCTACGGCCTGGACCTCCAGCTCGCGCTGTACGTGCTGTACGAGTTGCACTACCGGGGCTTCGCCGGAGTCGCTGACGAGGAGGAGTGGGATCCCGGGCTGCTGGCGGTGCGGCGCGGGTTGGAACAGCGCTTTCTCGGGGCGTTGCGGAAGGACGTCGGAACGGACGTCGGAACGGACGTCGGAACGGACGGCGGCGGCGCAGGCGGCGAGGCAGGCGGCGCCCAGGCGGCCGTCGGCGGTCTGCTGGTGGAGCCGGCCGGCGACGACGGCACCAGCGTGAGCCACTTCCTGCGACATGAGGGGCAGCTGTGGCAGCTGCGGGAGTACGCCGCGCTGCGCTCGCTCTACCACCTCAAGGAAGCGGACCCGCATGCCTGGGCGCTGCCACGGCTCCACGGCCGCGCCAAGGCCGGTATGGCGGCGATCGAATTCGACGAGTTCGGGGCCGGGCGCGCCGAGGAGATCCACGCCCAGCTCTTCGCCGACCTCATGGCGGACCTCGGCCTGGACACCGCCTACGGCCGCTACACCGACCAGGCACCGGCCGAAGCGCTCGCCACGGTCAACCTGATGTCGCTGCTGGGACTGCACCGGTCGTTGCGCGGGGCGCTGGTCGGCCATTTCGCAACGGTGGAGGTGACGTCGTCGCCGGCGTCCCGTCGCCTGGCGCAGGCGATGCGCCGGACCGGTGCGGGGCCGGCGGCGGAGCGGTTCTACGACGAACATGTCGAGGCCGATGCCGTACACGAGCAAGTGGTACGCCGGGAAGTCGTCGATGGGCTGCTGGGCGACGAGCCGGGCCTGGACGCCGATGTGGCGTTCGGGATCGGCGCCACGCTGTTCCTGGAGGATCGGCTGTCCGCGCATCTCCTCGGTGCCTGGCGGGCGCAGCGGTCCGCACTGCGCTCCCCCTTGCCGGACCGGGAGCCGTAAACGGACGACACACACCACAGGCCCCAACGTGAGAGCAGGAGGCCCAGTCATGGAGGAGACGACGACCACAGTCCGTTCCGCGGTGGGCGGTATCCGCGCCGCGTTGAGCGGAACCGGGGTTCACCTCGTCCCACCCGACGCCGTGCGGGCGCAGTTGGACGCTGCGGCGGAGGGCTGGGAGCGGTTCGCGGCGCACTGGGACGACCTGGCACCCGATCCGTACGCGGCCGACCAGGGGACCCAACGGCAGCGCCGTTACGGGCAGTTCCTGCTCAGTCCCGCCTCCGGCACCCTGCGGCAGCTGCCCCACGTCCCGTTCGTGCAGCCGGACGACAGCAACCCGCTGTACGTACAGGTCGACCGGCACTTCGAGCCGCTGACCGATGCGTTCGCCACCGACCCCGCGCTGCGCGCGTTCCTCTTCCTGCTGGGGCGGCTCGCGGGCGCGCTGGACGCGACGACGCGGGACTGGAACGCGAAGGTTCATCCCTTCCGGGTCGTGGCGACGGGCGAGGGGGAAGGCAATCCCACGCCCGAGGGGCGGCATCGCGACGGTGTGACGTTGGTGTCGTCGCTGCTGGTCAGAAGAGCGAATGCGGCTGGTGGGCGGAGCACCGTGTACGCGCCTGACGGCCGGGAACTGCTGACCACGACGCTGGACGCGCCCGCGACGCTGCTCGTGGCGGACGACCGGCGCACGCTCCACAGCGTCTCGCCGATCCGTCCGGTGGATCCCTCCAGCCCCGCGTTCCGGGACGTGCTGGTGGCCACGCTGGTGCCGGCCTGACCACGCCCGGCGGCTACCTCAGCAACGAGGAATCGAGGGCGGAGCGGAGCGCCGCCGCGTCCTCGTAGACCTCCTCCGCCCCCGCCTCCAGGAGTTCGGAACGGCAGAAACCGCCGCTCAGGACGCCGATGCAGGGGACGCCGGCCCGGTGCCCGGCCTTCATGTCCCAGACGGTGTCGCCGACGAACACCGCGTCCTCCGGAGCGGTGCCGGTCTGGTCCAGCGCCAGCTGTACGAGGTCGGGGGCGGGTTTGCTGGCGCGGACGTCGTCGGCGCTGGTGACCGCGCTGATGGCGTCCTCCGCCTGCAACGCCTTGCGCATCGCGTCCAGCTCGGGACCGGCGGCCGAACTGGCGAGCACCACGGTCCAGCCGCGCGCGGAACAGGCACGCAGCAGGTCGGCGGCGCCGTTCAACGGGACCAGGCGCGTCCAGTACTGGGCGTAGAGCGTCTTGTGGGCGGTGCTGATCTCCTCGTCCTTCTCCGGTTCGTCGCGGCCGGAGCCCAGCAGGTGGTCGATGAGGTGGTCGGCCCCCATGCCGACGGTCCGGTGGATCGCGGCCATCGGCACCTCGTGGCCGGCCTGGCGGAACGCCTCCCACCAGGTCACGGCGTGCAGATAGGTGCTGTCGACGAGCGTTCCGTCCACGTCGAACACAGCGGCCCGGCGGCGTGCGCCTGCCGTCATCGCTCTCCTCCTGTCCGTGCGTCCCGTCCGTATGTCCCGGCCCCGCTACCGGAAGTTTCCTCTCCCAACTGTCGCCCTGGCCCAGACACCGGGCAAGCGCTGGCCCGCCTGCCTGTCCACCTCTCCACCTCCTCGTCTTCCCCACTTCCGGGATGCGGATTCCCCCGCGTCCTCGCAGCCTGGGAAGGGAGTGCCTGGACCTGTGCCTGGATCTGTGCCTGGATCTGTGCGGGGATCAGAACGCGACGAGGGTGTCACCCGAGCGAGCCCGGGTACCCGGGAGGCTAGACACCGACAGATCAACCGATAGATCAACCGATCCGATGGATCAACCCGAGAGCCCCCGCCCCCCGACCCGGGCGGAGCAGGCCGGAGCACTCCGGCCGCCGTCCGCCACCGGCCGCGTCACCGCCGACGGGAAGGACACCCATGACACCGCACAACGCTCCCCGCAACACCCCATCCACCACCCCGCCCGACGTCCGCGTGGACGCCCTGGTGAAGGCCCTGGAGGCCGGCGTCGACGCGGAGGTGCGCTTCGACGCGGGCAGCCGGGGCGCGTACGCGACGGACGGTTCCAACTACCGGCAGGTGCCCATCGGCGTGGTGGTGCCCAGAAGCGTCGAGGCCGGGGCGGCGGCCGTCGGTATCTGTGCGGAATTCGGCGCGCCGGTGCTCTCCCGCGGCGGCGGTACGAGCCTGGGCGGGCAGTGCACCAACACCGCGGTCGTCATCGACTGGACCAAATACTGCGACCGGCTGGTCTCCCTCGACGCGGAACAGCGGCGCTGCGTGGTCGAACCGGGGATCGTACTGGATGAGCTGAATCGCCAACTGGCCGGGCACAAGCTGAAGTTCGGGCCGAAGCCGTCCACGCACAGTCATTGCGCGCTGGGCGGGATGATCGGGAACAACTCCTGCGGGGCGTCCGCGCAGGCGTACGGGAAGACCGTCGACAACGTACGGCGCCTGGAGGTCCTCACCTACGACGGGACGCGGATGTGGGTCGGGCCGACATCGGAGGACGAGTTCGCGCGGGTGGTCGCGGGCGGTGGGCGCCGCGCGGAGATCTACCGCGGGCTGCGGGACCTCATCGACCGGCACATGGCCGAGGTGCGGCGCGGCTATCCGCGCATTCCGCGCCGGGTGTCCGGCTACAACCTGGACTCGCTGCTGCCGGAGAACGGTTTCGACGTGGCCAAGGCACTGGTGGGCAGCGAGGGCACGCTGGTGACGGTGCTGCACGCGGAGCTGGACCTGGTGCCGGTACCGGCCTTCGAATCGATGGTGGTGCTGGGCTACCACGACATCTGCGCGGCCGCGGACGACGTGCCCAGGCTGCTGGAGCACTGCCATCCGACGCAGTTGGAGGCGCTGGACGGGCGGATGGCGGAGCTGATGCGGGAGGAGCACGCCTATCTGGAGTCCCTGGACCGGCTGCCGGAGGGTGACAGCTGGCTGCTGGTGCAGTTCAGCGGGGACACCAAGGAGGCGGTCGACGCACAGGGCCACGACTTGCTGCGGGCGCTGGGCCGGAGCGAGGACGCGCCGGATGTGGCGTTCTCCGACGATCCGGAGCGCGAGCAGCAGATGCTCAAGGCACGGGAGGCGGGCCTCGGGGTGACCGCGCGGCCGCCGGACGACCGGGAGACGTGGGAGGGCTGGGAGGACTCCGCGGTGCCGCCGGAGCGGCTGGGTGACTATCTGCGGGACCTGAAGAAGCTGTTCGCGGAGTTCGATTACGATCATCCGTCGCTGTACGGGCACTTCGGGCAGGGGTGTGTGCACACCCGGATCCCGTTCGGGCTGAAGCAGGCGGACGGGGTGGCGGACTTCCGCAGGTTCGTGTCCCGGGCGGCGGATCTGGTGGTCTCGTACGGCGGTTCGCTGTCCGGTGAGCACGGTGACGGGCAGGCTCGCGGGGAGTTGCTGCCGAAGATGTTCGGTGAGCAACTGGTGGGCGCCTTCGGCGAGTTGAAGGCGCTGTTCGACCCGGACAACCGGATGAATCCGGGGAAGGTCGTCCACCCGTACCGCGTCGACGAGAATCTGCGGCTCGGCGGGCGCTGGCGGCCGCACGACGGCCGGACGTTCTTCGGGTATCCGAAGGATGACCACTCGTTCCGGCGGGCGGTGATGCGCTGTGTGGGCATCGGCAACTGCCGTACGCACAAGGGCGGGGTGATGTGCCCGTCGTACCGCGCCACGAAGGAGGAGGAGCACTCGACCCGGGGCCGGGCGCGGCTGCTGTTCGAGATGCTGGGCGGCCATGCGGATTCGGCCGTCTCCAAGGGCTGGCGGTCGCCGGAGGTGCGGGACGCGCTGGATCTGTGCCTGGCCTGCAAGGGCTGCAAGTCGGACTGCCCCACCGGGGTGGACATGGCGACGTACAAGGCGGAGTTCCTGGCGCACCACTACGCCGGCCGGATCCGGCCCGCCGCGCACTACTCGCTGGGCTGGCTGCCGCTGTGGGCGCGCCTGGCGCGGGCCGCGCCGCGGCCGGTCAACGCCGTGCTGCACGCGCCGGTCGCCGGGCGGCTGGGGAAGTGGCTGGCGGGGGTGGCCGGGGAGGCCGAGCCGCCGGCGTTCGCGCACCAGTCGTTCACGCGGTGGTGGGCGGACCGGCAGGTGCCGCCGCCGGTTCCGGGGGACGAGCGGGCGGTGGTGCTGTGGCCGGACACGTTCACCAACCACTTCCATCCGGGCATCGCGCGGTCGGCGGTGCGGCTGCTGGAGGACGCCGGGTTCCGGGTGGCGGTCCCGTCCGGCAGCGTCTGCTGCGGTCTGACGTGGATCTCGACCGGCCAGCTGGCCGTCGCCGGGCGGGTGCTGCGGCACACCGTGGAGGTGCTCCGGCCGTGGATCGAGGCGGGGACGCCGGTGATCGGACTGGAGCCGTCGTGCGCGGCGGTGTTCCGGTCCGACGCGGTGGAGATGTTCCCCGACGATCTGGATGTGCAGCGGCTGTCCGGGCTGTTCCGGACGCTGGCCGAGCAGCTGGTCGAGCACGCGCCGGAGGGGTGGCGGCCGCCGCGGCTGGACCGGGCGGCGACCGTGCAGACGCACTGCCACCAGCACGCGGTGCTCAAGGACGACGCGGACCGGGAGCTGATGCGCCGCGCCGGGATCGACGCGGACGTGCTGGACGCCGGCTGCTGCGGACTGGCCGGGAACTTCGGTTTCGAACGCGGGCACCACGAACTCTCCATGGATATCGGCGAGTTGGGCGTGCTGCCCGGTGTACGCCGGGCCGCGCCGCCGGATCTGGTGATCGCCGACGGCTTCAGCTGCCGTACCCAGATCGAGCTGGGCGGCACCGGGCGGACCGCGCTGCATCTGGCGGAGGCGCTGGCGCTCGGGCTCGACGGGCCGCTGCCCGCGCACCATCCCGAGCGCGCCGCCGACCGGACGAGGGTGCCGGTCCGCGACGGCCGTCTGGCCGCCGGTGCGCTGGCCGCGCTGGGCGTCCTCGGCGGTGCCGCCGCCGGCGCGGCGCTGCGGCGGCGGTGGCCGGGCGGGCGGGTCCGCCGCCGCGCCGGTCCCTGACCGCCCGCCCCGACAGGAATGACTCCCGCGACAGGAAAGAGGAAGCACCGTGTCGATGAAAGTGTCCGACTACATCCTCCAGCGCCTGCGCGAATGGGACGTCGAGCATGTCTTCGCGTATCCGGGCGACGGCATCAACGGCCTGCTCGCCGCCTGGGAACGGGCCGACAACTCACCGCGTTTCATCCAGGCCAGGCATGAGGAGATGGCCGCCTTCCAGGCGGTCGGATACGCCAAGTTCTCCGGCCGGGTCGGGGTGTGCGCGGCGACGTCCGGACCCGGCGCGATCCATCTGCTCAACGGCCTGTACGACGCCAAGCTCGACCATGTGCCGGTGGTGGCCATCGTGGGCCAGACCAACCGCAGCGCGATGGGCGGCTCGTACCAGCAGGAAGTGGACCTGCAGAGCCTGTACAAGGACGTGGCGTCCGACTTCTGCGACACCGTGATGGTGCCGGAGCAGCTGCCCAACGCCATCGACCGGGCCATCCGCACCGCGTACGGCCGCCGTTCGGTCACCGCGGTGATCGTGCCGGCGGACGTGCAGGAACTGGACTACTCGCCGCCGACCCACGCGTTCAAGATGGTCCCGTCCAGCCTGGGCATCTCCTCGTACGCGCCGGTGCCCGCGGACCGGGAGCTGTCCCGGGCCGCCGAGGTGCTGAACGCGGGCGAGAAGGTGGCGATGCTGATCGGGCAGGGCGCGCGCAGCGCCCGGGACCAGGTCGAGGAGGTCGCCGAGGTGCTCGGCGCCGGGGTCGCCAAGGCGCTGCTGGGCAAGGACGTGCTGCCCGACGACCTGCCGTATGTCACCGGCGCGATCGGGCTGCTGGGGACCCGGCCGTCGTACGAGCTGATGCGGGACTGCGACACGCTGCTGGTGGTCGGTTCCAACTTCCCGTACACGCAGTTCATGCCGGATCTGGACCAGGCGCGGGCGGTGCAGATCGATATCGATCCGCACATGGTGGGGATGCGGTACCCGTTCGAGGTCAATCTCGTCGGTGACGCGTCGGAGACCCTCAAGCGGCTGCTGCCGCTGCTGCGCCACAAGAAGCACGGTGCCTGGCGGAAGAAGATCGAGAAGAACACCGCCCGGTGGTGGGAGGTCATGGAGCGGCGGGCCGCCGTCTCGGCGGACCCGATCAACCCCGAGTACGTCGTCCACGCGCTGGACGCGCAGCTGCCGGACGATGTGATCCTTTCCTCGGACTCCGGTTCGGCGGCGAACTGGTACGCCCGCCATCTGCGGATGCGCGGCCGGATGCGGGGGTCGCTGTCCGGGACGCTGGCCACGATGGGTCCCGGTGTGCCGTACGCGATCGGGGCGAAGTTCGCCCACCCCGACCGGCCGGCGCTGGCGCTGGTGGGCGACGGCGCGATGCAGATGAACGGTATGGCGGAGCTGATCACCATCGCCAAGTACTGGCAGGACTGGAAGGATCCGCGGCTGGTCGTGGCGGTGCTGAACAACCTCGACCTCAACCAGGTGACGTGGGAGATGCGCGCGATGTCCGGCGCGCCGCAGTTCCTGCCGTCCCAGGCACTGCCGGACGTGCCGTACGCGGACTTCGCGCGCACCATCGGCCTGGACGGTATCCGGGTGGAGGAGCCGGGCGCGGTGGAGTCGGCCTGGCGCCAGGCACTGCACGCCAACCGGCCGTTCGTGATCGACTTCCGCACCGATCCGGCCGTCCCGCCGATCCCGCCGCACGCCTCCCTGGACCAGATCGAGGCCGCGGCCGCGTCCGTCCTCAAGGGCGACAGCGACCGGGTGTCGATGGTCAGGCAGGGCCTGAAGGCGAAGGTGCAGGAGATGCTGCCGCACCGGCACCACGAGAAGTGACGGGCGTGGCGGCCGTGGAGGGCGCGCCGGCCGGTGGCGCCGGGCCGCCGGTGGACGAGGTGGCCACCGCCGTCTACACGGTGCCCACCGACTCCCCGGAGGCGGACGGGACGCTGAGCTGGGACGCCACCACGCTGGTGGTCGCGCACGTCCGTTCCGGGACGACCGGCGGCCTGGGCTACACCTACGGCGCGCCGGCCACCGCGCATGTCATCGACGAGCAGTTGGCGGGGGTGGTCACCGGCCGCGGCGCGCTGGACGTGCCGGCGGCCAACGAGGCGATGAGCCGGGCGGTCCGCAACGCCGGCCGTCCCGGGCTCGTCGCGGGCGCGCTGTCCGCGGTGGACACCGCCCTGTGGGATCTCAAGGCCAGGCTGCTCGGTGTGCCGCTGGTGCGGCTGCTGGGCGCGGCCGCCGGTGCGGTGCCGGTGTACGGCAGCGGCGGTTTCACCACGTACGGCGAGCAGGCGCAGGACCGCCAGCTGCGGGAGTGGGTCGCGGAGCAAGGCATTCCGCGCGTCAAGATCAAGATCGGGGAGTCGTGGGGGGCGGCCGAGGACCGCGACCGGCGGCGGATCGGCCTGGCCCGCCGCAGCATCGGCGACGCCGCGGAGCTCTACGTCGACGCCAACGGCGCGTACACCCGCAAGCAGGCGATCCGGCTCGGCGGCCGCCTGGCCGACCACGGGGTCACGTGGTTCGAGGAGCCGGTCTCGTCGGACGACCTGGCGGGCCTGGCCCAGGTGCGGGCGGCGGTCGGCGCCGATGTGGCGGCCGGGGAGTACGGCTACGCCCTGCCGTACTTCTGGCACTTGCTGGCGGCCCAGGCGGTCGACTGCGTCCAGGCCGACATCACCCGCTGCGGCGGGCTGACGGTCTGGCTGCGGATCGCGGCGCTGGCCCAGGCGGCGGGGCTGGCGATCTCTGGGCACTGCGCGCCGCATCTGCACGCCCACGCCGCGGCCGCGGTACCGAACCTGCGGCATCTGGAGTGGTTCCACGACCACGTCCGGATCGAGAACCGCCTGTTCGACGGCGTGCTCGATCCGGCGGGCGGCAGCGTCCGCCCGGGCGCGGACGGCGCGCCGGGGCACGGTCTGTCGCTGCGCGCGCGGGCGGCCGAACCGTACCGCGTCGGCTGACGCGCACCGCCGCCAGTCCCACGGACCGCCTGGGGTAGCGCGGCCGGGCCACCAGGGCTCAACTGGTGTGGGGACCCGTGCCACAACCACCAACAGACACACCACGACACAGAAGCGAGGAGATCCTCATGCCTGCCGGTTCCAGCAAGAAGCGCGAGCGCCAGTACGAGCACATCAAGGAGGGCGCCCAGCAGCGGGGCGAGTCCACGAAGCGGGCGAAGGAGATCGCCGCGCGGACGGTGAACAAGGAGCGGGCCCGCGCCGGCGAGTCCCGTACGGCCAGCAAGGTCTCCACCGAGGACCGCAAGTCCGCCCCGCAGCGCGGCGGCGAGCGCTCCCACCGCGGCGCGCAGGGCCCGACCAAGGACCAGCTCTACGCGGAGGCCAAGAAGCGCAACATCGAGGGCCGCTCCGGAATGAACAAGGACGAGCTGCGCAAGGCCCTCGGCCGCTGACCCGCCCGCGCCGCCGCCCGGTGCCCCGTACGGCCTGTTTGCTCTCCGGCGGCAGCGGTTAAGCGAAACCCGAGCAATGGGAACGTCGCGGAAAGGCTGGGTATGGCGGCAGGGCGGGACGGGACCGGGGAGCCGGCGGACCGGGCCGGCGGGGTCTTCGGGCCCCAGCCGCTGCGCAACTACGCGCTGCTGGCCGACGGCGAGCGCGGCATCCTGGTCGGCCAGCGCGGCGAGTTCGCCTGGATGTGCGCGCCGCACTGGGATTCCGACGCGGTCTTCGCCGCGCTCATCGGCGGCAGCGGCACGTACGTGGTGACGCCTGTGGGCCGTTTCGTCTGGGGCGGGCACTACGAGCCCCGGTCGCTGATCTGGCGCAGCCGGTGGGTGACCGACGACGGCATCGTGGAGTGCCGGGAGGCGCTGGCGTTCCCCGGGGACCCGGACCGGGCGGTGGTGCTGCGGCGGGTGCTCGCCAAGGAGGCCACCACGCGGCTGTCGGTCGTCCTGGAGCCCAGCGCCGGGTTCGGTGAGCAGCCGCTGCGCGAGGTGCGGCGCGGGCCGGACGGTGCCTGGCACGGGCGGGCCGGCGATCTGTGGCTGCGCTGGTCCGGCGCGGACACCGCGCGCCCGGCGGGACCGGGCGGGCGGCGGCTCACCATGGACCTGACCGTCGCCGCGGGCGGCCACCACGACCTGGTGCTGGAGCTGAGCCGCCGGCCGCTCCCCGACAACCCCCCGGACCCGGACCGTGCCTGGCGGGAGACCGAGGACGCCTGGCGGCAGGCGGTGCCCGGCCTGGACCGCACCGTCGCGCCGGCCGACGCCCGGCACGCCTACGCGGTGCTGCGCGGGCTGACCGGCACCACCGGCGGCATGGTCGCCGCCGCGACCACCAGTCTCCCCGAGCGCGCCGAGGAGGGCCGCAACTACGACTACCGCTATGTCTGGATCCGCGACCAGTGCTACGCGGGCCAGGCGGTGGCCGCCACGGGAGAGGATCCGCTGCTGCTGGACGACGCGGTGCGGTTCGTCGGCGCGCGGCTGCACGAGGACGGCCCGCGCCTGGCGCCCGCGTACCGGATGGACGGCCGCCCGATCCCCGGGCCGCGCTGCCTGGACCTGCCCGGCTATCCCGGCGGCTTCGACCGGGTCGGCAACGACGTCAGCGAGCAGTTCCAACTCGACGCGTTCGGTGAGGCGCTGCTCCTGCTGGCCGCCGCCGCCCGGCAGGACCGGCTGGACCGGACCGGCCGGCAGGCAGCGGAGATCGCCGCCGACGCGATCGCCCGGCGCCGCCACGATCCGGACGCCGGCATCTGGGAGCTGTCGCCGCGCAGGTGGGCGCACAGCCGGCTGATCTGCGCGGCCGGGCTGCGGGCGTACGTCCGCGGCGGCGCGGCGGGGCGGCGGGCGGACGACTGGACGGCGCTGGCCGACATCCTCGTCAAGGAGACCGGCGCGGACAGTCTGCACCCGTCGGGGCGGTGGCAGCGCTCCCCCGACGACGCCGGGCTGGACGGCGCGCTGCTGCTGCCCGCGATCCGCGGGGCGCTGCCGGCCGGCGACCCGCGCACCCTGGCCACCCTCGACGCGTACACCTCCGAGCTGTCCGTCGAGCACTACGCCTACCGCTTCCGGCACGACGAGCGCCCGCTGGGGGAGGCCGAAGGGGCGTTCCTGCTGTGCGGGTTCATCACCGCGCTCGCGGAGCACCAGCAGGGCCGGGAGGTGTCGGCGTTCCGCTGGTTCGAGCGCAACCGCGCCACGTCCGGCCCGTCCGGTCTGTTCTCCGAGGAGTACGACATCGCCCAGCGGCAGCTGCGCGGCAACCTCCCCCAGGCGTTCGTCCACGCGCTGATGCTGGAGTGCGCGGCGCGGCTGGCCGGTCCCTGGACGGACGACTGAGCCGCCCGGCGCCGCGGTCGCACCCCTCCCCCACTTCCCAGGAAAGGCACCAGTCCCATGCAGCAAACGGTCGTCATCACCGGCGCCAGCGGCGGCATCGGCCGCGCCACCGCCCGGGCGTTCGCCGCCCGCGGCGCCCGGATCGGTCTCCTGGCCCGCGGCCGGGAGGGCCTGGACGCGGCGGCCCGCGAGGTCGTCGCGGCCGGCGGGGAGGCGCTGGCACTGCCCACCGACGTCGCCGACGCGAAGGAGGTGGAGGCCGCGGCGGACGCGGTGGAGGACGCGTTCGGGCCCATCGATGTCTGGGTCAACAACGCCTTCACCTCGGTCTTCGCGCAGTTCACCGAGATCGGAGCGGATGAGTACCGGCGGGTCACGGAGGTGACCTACCTCGGCTTCGTCAACGGGACGCGCAGCGCGCTGCACCGCATGCTGCCGCGCGACGCGGGCACCATCGTGCAGGTCGGCTCGGCGCTCGGCGAGCGGTCGATCCCGCTGCAGTCCGCGTACTGCGGCGCCAAGCACGCGGTGAACGGCTTCACCTCGTCGGTCCGCACCGAACTGCTGCACAACAAGAGCAAGGTGCGCATCACGGTGGTGCAGATGCCGGCGGTCAACACACCGCAGTTCTCGTGGGTGCGGTCCAAGCTGCCCCGCCATCCGCAGCCGGTGCCGCCGATCTACCAGCCGGAGGTGGCGGCCCGCGCGGTGCTGCACGCCGCCGACCGCCCCCGCCGCAAGCAGTACTACGCGGGCGGTTCGACGGTCGCCACGGTCTACGCCAACCGCTTCGCCGGGCCGCTGCTGGACCGCTATCTGGGCCGCACCGGCTACGACTCCCAGCAGACCGGCGAGGACGTGCCGCGGGGCCGGCCGGACAACCTCTGGCATCCGCTGGACGGCGAGGACGGCCACGACTTCGGCGCGCACGGCGTCTTCGACGACCAGGCGCACGGGCGGTCGGCGCAGCTGTGGGCCGTCCGCCATCTGGGGCTGCTGGCCGGGGTCACGGCCGGTGGCGCGGTGGCGGCCGCCCTGCTGCGGTGCGGCAGGGCGGCCGGGTTCCGGAAGTCCTGAGGTCCCGGCGGTCAGGCTTCGGGCAGCCGCACCCGCACCGCCCCGTCCGCCTGGACGTCCACCTCGAAGGAGGGCTGCGGGGCGGTGGCGGGGCCGCGGACGTTGGCGCCGTCCGCGAGCCGGAAGACGCTGCCGTGCCAGGGGCATTCCACACAGCCGTCGGTGATCTTGCCCTCGGACAGCGGGCCCGACTGGTGGCTGCACCGGTCGGCGAGGACGTGGATCCGGCCGCCGGACCGCCGGACGACGAGGACGGGGACCTCGCCCAGTTCGCGGCGGACCGCCTGGCCGACCGGGAAGTCCTCGACCCGGCCGAGGTCGTACCAGCGGTCCGCCAGCAGATGCGGCACCGGCTCGGTCTTGTTGGTGCCGGCGGCCTGCCGGTAGGCGAGGTGGCCGCCGAGCAGCCCGCCCACGGCCACCACGCCGAGGCCGGCCCAGCCCAGGGCCTTGCCGCGGGCGGTGTGGCCGCGGCCGCGCTGGAGCCAGGAGGTGGCGTACAGGCCGGTGGCGACATTGACGGTCAGGGCGTGCGCCAGTCCGGTCCGTGCCTGGCGCGGCTGCTGTTCGGCCCAGTCGACCCAGCCGGCCAGCGCGGCCGGGACCGCGGCGAGGACGCCGGCGCCGACCAGGACCCGGGCGCCGCGCCGGGTTCCCGGTACGGCGTCCAGCAGTCCGGCCGAGAGCCAGGCACCGATGGGTGCCTGGACGAGCAGGGGGTGCAGCGGGTGGCCGAGCGGCAGTCCGTGGAGCACGTCCCGGAAGCGGCCGAGCGGCAGATTCCGCACCGCCCGCCGGACGGGGCGGGCCGCCAGGTCCAGGCCCTTGAGCCGTTCCAGGCCGTCCAGGGCCCGCAGCAGGGGCGAGTCCGCGGGGACCGCCGCGCCTTTTCCGGTCGTGGCCGCCAGGGCCGGGCCGATCCCTTTCCGCAACGCTGTCCAGCGCACCTTCACACCTCTCGACGCGGCTTGTCCCACCGGGGCCGGGCCACGGCGACGGCCACGCCCGGGCTGTCATGCTGCACCACCCGGGCACCGCGCACCGGGTGGCGCCCCGATAGCCGCGTTCCACGCCGCGTCCGGCGTAATCCCTCCGAAAGGGCGTTAATTCCGGAGCGCGCCGGGAACCCGTGAAAAGAGCAGCGGTCGGTAACGCGGTCGGCCGGCCGGCGCAGCGCCACGGCACGGGACCCCGGGGGATTACCGGGGGTCCCGGAATACCGCATGCGGCGGTCCGGCGCACGGCACCGAAAAGCGGCTCGGGGCGGTGCCGGGATGCCGGCGTGCGCCGCCGGCCGGGGAATACCAGGAAACCACCGACCCCTACGGAAAGACCGGAGGCATGAGTTGACGGACAAGAAGCAGCAGCAACGGGAAGCCCACTACGCGGCCGATCCGGCCGGCGGTCCGCTCACCACGGACCAGGGCGTCACCGTCGACCACACCGACGATTCCCTCCAGGCCGGTGAACGCGGTCCCACGCTGATGGAGGACTTCCATTTCCGGGAGAAGCTCACCCGCTTCGACCATGAGCGCATCCCGGAACGGGTGGTGCACGCCCGGGGCGCCGGCGCGTACGGCTACTTCGTGCCGTACGAGTCCTGCGCGTCGTTCACCAGGGCGGCCTTCCTCCAGGACCCCTCGGTGCAGACGCCGGTGTTCGTGCGGTTCTCGACGGTGCAGGGGCCGCGCGGGTCCGCCGACACGGTGCGCGACGTCCGCGGTTTCGCGACGAAGTTCTACACCTCTGAGGGGAACTACGACCTGGTCGGGAACAACTTCCCGGTGTTCTTCATCCAGGACGGCATCAAATTCCCGGATTTCGTGCACGCGGTGAAAATGGAGCCGCACAACGAGATCCCCACCGGCGCCTCCGCGCATGACACGTTGTGGGACTTCGTGTCGTTGCAGCCCGAGACGCTGCACACCATCATGTGGCTGATGTCGGACCGGGCCATCCCCCGCAGTTACCGCATGATGCAGGGATTCGGCGTCCATACCTTCCGCTTCGTCAACGCCGAGGGCAAGGGCACGTTCGTCAAATTCCACTGGAAGCCGAAGCTCGGCGTGCACTCGCTGATCTGGGACGAGGCGCAGGAAACGATGGGCCGCGACCCGGACTACAACCGCCGCGACCTGTGGGAGGCCATCGAGGCCGGCGACTATCCGGAATACGAGCTGGGTGTGCAGCTGGTGCCGGAGGAGGACGAGCACTCCTTCGACTTCGATCTGCTGGACGCCACGAAGATCATTCCGGAGGAGCTGGTGCCGGTGCAGCCCATCGGCCGGATGGTCCTCAACCGCAACCCCGACAACTTCTTCGCGGAGACCGAGCAGGTCGCCTTCCACACCGCCAACGTCGTGCCGGGCATCGACTTCACCAACGACCCGCTGCTCCAGGCACGCAACTTCTCCTACCTGGACACCCAGCTCATCCGGCTGGGCGGGCCCAACTTCCCACAGATCCCGGTCAACCGGCCGGTGGCGCCGGTCCGCAACAACCAGCGCGACGGCTACCACCAGGGCGAGATCCACCGGGGCACCAGCTACTCCCCCAACTCCCTGGGCGGCGGCTGCCCGGCGCTGGCCGATCCCTCGGACCCGGCGTTCCGGCACCTGACGGAGCGGGTCGACGGGCAGAAGATCCGCAAGCGCAGCCCCAGCTTCACCGACCACTACACCCAGCCGGCGCTGTTCTGGCACAGCATGGCCGACTGGGAGCAGCAGCACATCGTGGAGGCGTTCCGCTTCGAGCTGGGCAAGGTCAACTCCATGGAGGTGCGCGAGCGCACCGTCGGGGAGCTGGCGAAGGTCGACCACGGCCTGGCCAAGGCCGTCGCGGAGGGCATCGGGGTCGCCGAACCGCCCAACTCCGCCGACGTCCCGCGCCCCACGCCGTCGCCGGCGCTGAGCATGGAGAACAACAAGGGCGACGGTTCGATCCGCACCCGGCAGATCGCGCTGCTGGTGACGGACGGGGTGAACGCGGCGCAGATCTCGGCCGTCAAGGAGGCGCTGGGCGGCCAGGGGGCCATCGTGGAGGCGCTGGCGCCGAAGGACGGCGAGGTCTCCGGCGGTTCCGGGAACGTCGCAGCGGACCGCGCGCTGCCGACCGTCGCGTCCGTGCTGTACGACGCGGTCATCGTCCCGGACGGCGGCCTGGGCGCGGCGGACTCGGCGGCGGACGGGATGGCCCGCCGGTTCGTGCTGGACGCCTACCGGCACGGTAAGCCGGTCGCCGGGCTGGGCAGCGGGGTGGAGGTCCTGCGCACGGTGCTGCCGGACGCCATCCGCACCGCGTCCGGCGGGGGCGAACCGGTCGCCGACCAGGGCGTCGTCACCGCCGGGGACACCAGTGACGGCTTCATCAGCGCGTTCGTGGAGGCCACCGCGCAGCACCGGCACCGCAACCGTCCGCTGCCCAGGCTCTGACCTTCAGGGCGCGCGGCGCGGCGCACCTGGCGCGCACAGGACTCCCCGAGAGTGGCCGGGCCACCCTCGGGGAGTCCGTGTGCCTGGTGCGGGGGCGGCCCGTGCGGAACGTGCCGCACGGGCGGCCAGGTGCCCGGGAGTAGGTAGCCGACTGGCCCGCCGCCCCTGACCGACCCTGGACCCTGGCCCGCCGGAGCACAAGGCGCCATGCCCCGCACTACTCCGACGGACCAACGCACACCGCCTGGGGCGCGGCTTCCTTGACGCGGGTGGTGATCCACTTGATCTGGGTGAGGGTCTCGTCGTGGCAGGCGGTGCCCTGGTCGAGGAGTTCCCGGTCGCGCAGTGCCTGGGCGACCTGGCCGAGGACGACCCACTGGATGCCGGCTGCCTGGGCCTTCTCGTGCAGCAGGCACAGGTCGTGCAGGAGGGCGATGCCCGGGGACGGGCGGTCGCCGCGGACCTCGGCGGCGGTGTGCTTGAGGGCGTCCCGGACGGCCGCAAGGGGTTCGGCGGCGGCGGTCGGGGCGTGCAGGCGGACGCCGAAGCGCTCGCCCCAGGCACGGATGCGTTCGGCGTGCCGGTCGCACTGCTCGGCGAGCGTCAGCGCCGGGTAGTGGGTGCCCGGGTCCGCCGACTGGCGTTCGGCGACGGACCGGTAGGTCTTGGCCAACTCCGTTTCGGCGTCGTGGAGTTGGCGGAGCACCACGCCGGTATGGGTCATTGTCGCTCCTCGGACGGGTCGGCGGGGTCGTCGGTGGCGGCCAGGGCGGGTTCGCTGACGACGACGGGCCGGCCGCCCGCCTCGGCGTCGGCGAGCTTGGTCAGCCGGACCGGGGTCACCTTGTAGACGGGCTGCTTGGAGACCGGGTCCCATTCGGTGCGGGTCAGTTCGTTGGCGGCGCGGTTGTGCCGGTCGGGGTCGGTCTGGTCGAAGTAGCCGTAGTGGAACGGTGCGAACACCACGCCGGGGCGGCTTCCGCACAGCACGGCGGGCGCCTCGATCTCGCCGCGGCGGGAGGAGACCCGGACGAGGTCGCCCTCGGCGATATCGCGGGTGTGGGCGTCGTCGGGGTGCAGCTCCACCCACATCTCCGGTGCGGCGTCGTTGAGTTCGGGGACGCGGGCGGTCTTGGTACGGGTGTGCCAGTGGTAGACGCCGCGTCCCGTGGTCAGGTACAGCGGGTAGGTCTCGTCCGCCGGTTCATGCGGCGGGAGGTAGTGGGCGGCCTTGATGACGGCCCGTCCGGCGGGGTCGTTCTCCTGGTATTCGCCGGCCTCGCGCTGGGCGCCGGTGGTCAGGTCGTGGCCGTAGTCCTCGCAGTGGCCGGCGGCGGTGGGGAAGACGTGGTCGGTGTAGAGCCGCTCGGTGCCGTCGGGCGCGGTCGCGGTGCACGGCCACTGGATGCCGCCGCTGCCGCGCAGCCGTTCGTAGGTCAGACCGGACTGGTCGCAGGGGCGGCCCCTGGTCAGCTCGATGAAGTCGTTCCAGGCGTCCTCGGGCTGGTGCCAGGGCAGCAGCGGTTTGCCGTCCCGGTCGGTCAGGTGCATCCGGTGGGCGTAGTCGAGGAGGACCGCGAAGTCGCTGCGGGCGTCGCCGGGCGGTTCGACGGCCTTGTGGGAGAGGTGGACGGTGCGGTCGGCGTTGGTGAAGCAGCCGGTCTTCTCGCCCCACATGGCGGCCGGCAGCACCACGTCGGCCAGGGCGGTGGTCTCCGTGGGAAAGGCGTCGGAGACGACGAGGAAGAGCTGTTCCGAGCCGAGGGTGGCGCGGATCCGGCGGAGTTCGGGGAGGGAGACGGCGGGGTTGGTGCCGGTGATCCAGAGGAACTTGATGGTGCCTTCCGCGCACTGGCGGAAGATCTCCAGGGCGTGGGTGGGCGGCGACCAGTGCGGGATGCGCTGCTCGTCGACGTTCCAGTGCTCAGCCAGTCGCCGTACGTGGATGTCGTTCTGCCAGTTGAGGTAGGCGGGCAGGGAGCCGTTGGCGCCGGTCTCGCGGGTGTTCTCGGCGGTGGGCTGGCCGTTCATCTGGAAGACCGTGGCGCCGGGCCGGCCGATCATGCCGCGGACGAGGTGCAGGTTGTTGACCTGCACGGCGGCGGCGGTGGCCTGATGGGACTGGTAGACGCCCTGGAGGACGGTGGAGACCAGCCGGTGGGACTCGCCGAGGAGTTGCGCGGCCCGCCGGATGAGGCGGGCGGGGACGCCGCAGATCTCCGCGGCGTGCTCGGCGGGGTAGTCGGCGACGGTGCGGGCCAGGTCCTCGAAGCCGGTGGTGTGCGCGTCCAGGAACGCCCGGTCGATCCGGTCGTTGGTGATCAGTTCCTGCAGCAGCGCGTTGAGCAGGGCGACGTTGGTGCCCGGGCGGATGGGGAGGTGGACGTCGGCGGCCCGGGCGGTCGCGGTCAGGCGCGGGTCGACGACGATCAGCCGGGGGCGGTCGGGGCCGTGCAGCCGGTCCAGCATCCGGGCCCACAGCACGGTCTGGGTCTCGGCGACGTTGTGGCCGACGAGGAACAGCGTGTCGCAGTGGTCGATGTCGGTGTATGAGCCGGGGTCCCCGTCGCTGCCGAAGCTCTCGATCAGCGCCCATTCGGCGGTGGCGGTGCACAGCCGGGTGTTGCCGTCCAGGTGCGGGGTGCCGATACCGCCGCGGGCGATCCGTGCCTGGGCGTAGTACTCCTCGGCGAAGAGCTGGCCGCTGGTGTAGAACGCCATGGCCAGCGGGCCGTGCTCGGCCAGGACCGCGCGGGAGCGGTCGGTCACGGCCGTCATGGCGGTGTCCCAGTCGACCCGGCGCAGGGTGCCGTCGACCCGCAGCTGGGGGTGGCGCAGCCGGTCGCGGGACTGCCCGGCCTGCCAGCCGAACAGGCCCTTCGGGCCGAGCCGGCCGTGGTTGACGCGGTCCTCGGCCCGGCCGCGTACACCGACGATACGGCCGTCGGCGACCGCGATGTCCAGTCCGCAGCCGTTGGAGCACAGCACGCAGGCGGACGGTACCCAGCGTTCGACGTGGTCCTGCGGGATGGCCAGGCATTCGTCCACGCGCAGCGGCCAGGTGCCGCCGGCGGGGAAGGGGGTGCGTTTGCCCCAGACGTCGCTGATCCGGTCAGCCATCGGATGTTCCCTTCCGTACCGTGAGCCGGGCCGGCCGCGCGGTGCCGCCGCGCGGGCCCGGCACCGTGGGGGAACGTGCCCCCGGTGTCCCGGTCCACACGCCGAGCTGATGCCCCGTCAGGCAACGGGGTCGCGGCGGCGCGGTCAGCCCGCCACGATCACGGCGTAGGCGATGAAGAAGGCCACGCAGAGGACGACCACGATGCCGATGACCACGGTCGGGCCCTTGGACCAGCCTCCCTTCGCCTTGTGCCGCGGGCCGGTCTCGGTGCCGGTGCCGGATTCCGCCGGTGGCGTCTCCCCCGGCGGTACGCCACCGCCCGGCTCCAGGCCCGGGGTCTTCCGGGGATCCGGATCAGGGCTGTGTCCGCTCATTCGGGCCGCCTCCCCAAATCGTCCGTTTCGCCACGGAGCCGCGACCGGCCGCGGATCCGCCTCGCCGCGACAACGCATACCCGGGTCCGGCCCGGGCACGCGGCGGGTGAGCTGGTGTGCAAGGCCCGTGGGGCACGGGGCTTGCGGCGGCTGCTGGGGCGCGCGCCCCTGGCGAACTGTCCACCACCTCTCACTGTCGCCGGGGGGCGGGACATGGGCAACCGTTGCCACGCCGGGTGGCCCCGCGGACGCGTTGCGTGTCGCCGCCGGGCCGCCGTGCCGGTGCGGCCGGACGGCGACCGGGATGCGGAGGCCGCGACGGGCTCGCAGCCTGGAAGTCCGGGCCCAGGCCGCGCCGCGGGCAGCCGCGCCTGCCAGGCACCCACGAGCGCGGCCGCACGTCACCGTGCGCGGCAGGGCCTCAGCAGACCCACCAGGAGATCAGTGGAGCTACGAGAGGAGTCCGGTATGGCAGCCGAGAACGCGGGCCCGAGCGACCCGACCACCAAGCACCCCCGCCCGGAGTTCCCGCAGCAGGACCAGCCGCACCCCGGCTGGACCGGCCCGATGGACCCGCCCCCCGACCACGGCGAGGACTCGTACGAGGGCAGCGGTCTGCTCACCGACCGCCTGACCGTCATCACCGGTGGCGACTCCGGTATCGGCCGGGCCGTCGCGCTGGCGTTCGCACGGGAGGGCGCCGATGTCGTCTTCACCTACTTGCGGGAAGAGGAGAAGGAGGCGGAGGAGACCAGCCGGCTGGTGCGGGAGGCCGGGCGGACACCGGTCGCGGTGTCCTGCGACGTGCGCGAGGAAGCGCAGTGCCGGTCACTGATCGAGCGCGCGGTCCAGGAACGCGGGCGGATCGATGTGCTGGTGAACAACGCGGCGTTCCAGATGTCGCAGCCGGACGGCATCCAGGCCATCACCACCGAGCAGTTCGACCGGGTGGTGCGCACCAACCTCTACGCGATGTTCTGGCTGTCCAAGATGGCGCTGCCGCACATCCCCAAGGGCGGCTCGATCATCAACTCCACATCGGTGCAGGCGTACAAGCCCAGTCCGCATCTGCTGGACTACGCGATGACCAAGGGCGGCATCGTCACGTTCACACAGGGGCTCGCGCAGATGGTGGCCGAGCAGGGGATCCGGGTCAACGCGGTGGCGCCGGGTCCGGTGTGGACGCCGCTGATCCCGGCGACGCTGCCGGACACCGAGAACTTCGGCAAGCAGGCCCCGCTCGGGCGCCCGGCGCAGCCCGCCGAACTCGCGCCCGCGTATGTCTTCCTCGCCTCCGACCGGGCGAGCTACATCACCGCCGAGATCGTCAACGCGACGGGCGGCACGCCGCTGCCGTAACCCCGCTGCCGTGCCTGGGCCGTGCTCGGGCACGGCCCAACGGCCGTTATCCCTCGGCCTGTTGCTGGGTCAGGCTCCACGCGTACTGGAGCCAGTCCGCGAGGGTGACGGCCGTGAGGCCGCCGGCGACCAGCCGGGTGGCCCGCGGCGCCACCGCGTAGCCGCAGAACAGCGCCCCGCCCACCCACGGCGCCAGGCAGAACGGGCAGGCCAGCAGTTCGCCGGCGGCCAGGCGCAGGCCGTGGCCGCGCGGTTCGTCCATCACCTCGCTGGCGCTGATGGCTTCCTTGCGGCGGGTGAAGGGGGCGCGCAGGAAGCTGGTGATCCGGTCCTTGGCCAGGGTCCGGGACGCCTTGTAGGCGGCGGTGCCGAGCAGGAGCAGCTCCCAGGGCGGGAGCCGGTCCGGCAGCGGGCGCCGGGTCGCGCGGACGCCCGCCGCGAACAGGCCGAGGCCCCCGGCGTAGCAGGCGGCGAGCGTCGCGTAGCCCCCGAGCGGGATCTCCTCGCCGCCGCGGTAGGCCGCGGCGAGTCCGGTGCCCGCCGGCGGCCCGTCCGGCGCCGGGCCGGTCACGACGGTTTGAGCGGGTCGTGGCCGATGTCCATCAGGCCGTGCCGCCAGTCGGTGCCGCCGGCGGTCGGTTCGCCGTCGGGGCCGTGCTGGGACCGGACGATCTCGCAGACCCGGCTCATCACCTCGGCGTCGTCGTCGGTGAGGTCGGTGCGGCGTTTGCCGAGGATCTCCAGGACCCGGCGGCCGCGCGGCCCGCCCGCTCGATCGGGGACCTCCTCGCTCTCCTCGTCCGCCGCCTGGGTGCTCAGCCACTCCTGGAGCTCCCGGGACGTCATGTTGACGGCCTTGTGGAACTCGTCCCAGAGTTCGTCACTCACCTTGCCGGATACCGCCACGTCTACTCTCCCTGCGTTCTGCTCGGACTTCCCTGTGTACGGGCGTTACGGGTGGTCGGGGCGCTGCTCCTCGGGCACGCCGCCGCCGCGGCCGCCGCCCTTGGCGCCCTTGTCGCTGCCGTGTGCCTTGCGGCTGCCGCCGGGGCCGACCGCGCGGTCGGATCCTGCCTTGTTCTCGGCGGCGTCCTGGACGGTGGCGCCCTTCTTGCTGCGGCGCACCGAGGGCTGCTGGGGGTTCTTCGACATCGTTCACACGCTCCTCGGCTTCGTGTTTCCGGGGTCGGGCCGGGCCGCCTCCGCTGTGCTCGGACGGACGTGTCGGCCCTGTTCGGCTGTGGGGCGCCGGCGTCAGGCGATGTGGTGCCGGCGGCCGGACACGTAGTCGCGTACCCGATCGACGAGGCCGACACCCGGCGCCAGCAGTTTGTTGGCCGGCGGGGTGTCGGGGGCCGAGGGGTGCGGGCGGGTCGGGGCCAGCTTCTTGGCGCGCCGGATCTTGTCGCCCAGCTCGGCCAGGACCGCGGGCGAGCAGGCGTCGGCCAGCTGCGGGAACAGGCGGTTCTCCTCGTCCTGGACGTGTGCCTGGACGCTGGTCTTCAGGGTGGCGATCTGCTGGTCGAAGCGGTCGTCGGTGGGCTCCAGGGACTCCAGGGCCTTCAGCAGCCGCTCGACCTCGGCGTGGTCGCGGATCTCCTTGTCGGCCAGGGTGCGGCCGCCCTCCACGTGCTCACGTACCGCCGGGTAGAGGTACTGCTCCTCGGCCACGGAGTGCCGGACCAGTTCCACGGTGATCCGGTCGGCCAGCTCGCGGCGCCGCTTCGATCCCACCGGCTGCGCCATGAGCTCGTCGAAGAGCTTATTCACCTCATCGTGGTCCGCCGTCAGCTCTGCGATGACATTTCCGCCGTGTCCCATGTGCGGGGCTCCTTCGCTTGGCGTGAGTGGCGCGATCGGGCCGCGGGCTGATCTGCCCGGCCGCTGCCTGGGCGGGTGCCGTCGTCGGCGGTGGCGCGGTAGTTGCCACACGCGGGCCCCGCCCCCGTCGTCCAGTATCACGCGCACCCGCGGGGGCCGCCCGGCGAGACCGGCGGCGCCCGGCGCCCGGACTGGCGGTGGCGGGCGGTCGTACGACGCTGGGAGGAGCGCCCGGCGGTTCCCCGGGCGGCAGGCGAGCGACGGCGGCGGAGGAGTTGGGGCATGACGGTCCAGGTCATCGAGGGTTCCGGTACGGCCGTCTGCGCGGCGTCCTGCTACGCGCTCTACGAGGGCGGGCAGTTCAACGAGCACCGCGATCCGGCCCGGCGGGTGCTGGTCGCCGACGAGGCGGTACCGGACCTGGCCGCGCACGGTTTCGGCGGCGGCGCGGCGTCGCTGGTGAACCTCACCGGGCTGGCGGTGGTGCTCTACACCGAGCCGGGCTTCCGGGGCGAGAGCCTGATGTTCGGTCCGCTGCTCGCGCCGGGCGAACTGGCCGGGTACCGCACGGCGTCCGGTGCGGGCTGGGACCGCTGCGTCCGGTCCGTCGAGGTCGTCCGGGCCGACCGCACCGGCCGGCGCCCCGGCCTGGTCGGCGAGGACGCCGGCGGGTGAGCCTGGGCACGCCGCTGAGCTGGGCAAACGGCGTTGCCGGCGGTCGGCGGGCGGTATGTCGGGTGCCTGGGGAAACCACCCGACCGGACGAGTCCGCCTCGCTGCGCCCAGTCACCGCCAGGACGCTGTTCGAGGGGCACCGGCCGCCGGAACGGCCGCGCCGGACGGCCCCGAACCAGTGCTGAGGAGGCGATCGGCATGGCACAACCGCACAGGTGGCAGCGCGCCGTGGTGACCGGCGGGGCGGGTTTCGTCGGTTCGCATCTGTGCACCGCCCTGCTCGCCGAGGGCGCGTCGGTGGTCTGCGTGGACGACTTCAGCACCGGCAGACCGGAGAACGTGGCGCCGCTGCGCGACCACCCGGGCTTCCGCCTGGTGGAGGCCGATGTGGCCGAGCCGTTCGAGGTGGGTGAACCGCCCGACCTGGTCCTGCACTTCGCCTCCCCCGCGTCGCCCGCCGACTACCTGCGGCTGCCGCTGCACACGCTGGACACCGGCAGTCTCGGCACCCGCAACGCCCTGTGGCTGGCGCGGGAGAGCGGCGCCCGCTTCCTGCTGGCGTCCACCTCGGAGGTGTACGGCGACCCGCAGCGGCATCCGCAGAGCGAGGACTACTGGGGCAATGTGAACCCGGTCGGCCCGCGCAGCGTCTACGACGAGGCCAAGCGGTTCGGTGAGGCGCTGACCTCCGCCGAGGCGAACGCGCACGGCACCAACACCGGCATCGTGCGGCTGTTCAACACCTACGGCCCGGGGATGCGGGGCCACGACGGGCGCGCGGTGCCGACGTTCATCCGCCAGGCACTGGCCGGCGATCCGCTGACGGTGACCGGCGACGGCCGCCAGACCCGTTCGCTGTGCTACGTGGACGACACCGTGCGCGGCATCCTGGCCATGGCCGCGTCCGATCTGCGCGGACCGGTCAACCTCGGCAACCCCGACGAGCTGAGCATGCTCGAACTCGCCCACCTGGTCATCGAGTTGGCGGATTCGCGGTCCACGGTGCGGTTCATCGAGCGGCCCACCGACGATCCGGCGGTGCGCTGCCCCGACATCACCCTGGCCCGCGACAAGCTCCAGTGGGAGCCGCGGGTGGCCGCCCGGGACGGGCTGGCCCGCACCATCGCCTGGTTCCGCGACCACCCCGGCACCTGAGCCGGCGTTCGCGCACGAGCCCGCACGCGCCCCTCGGACGAAAGGCCGACCCGACGCCATGCGCATTCTGGGAATCAACGCACTGTTCCACGACCCGGCCGCGGCGCTGGTCATCGACGGTACGACGGTGGCCGCCGCGGAGGAGGAGCGCTTCTCGCGGCGGAAGCACGGCAAGCGGCCGGTGCCGTTCTCGGCCTGGGAGCTGCCGGAGCAGGCCGCCCGCTGGTGCCTGTCCCGGGCCGGGCTGCGGATCGAGGACATCGACGCGGTCGCGTACTCCTTCGATCCCCAACTCGCCAAGCCCGCCGACCTGATGGGCCTGGACGACCCGTGGGACCACCTGCGGCTGACCTACGCCCGCCAGGCACCCGGCTTCCTGGCCGCCGCGCTGCCCGGACTGGACCCCGAGCGGGTGCGGTTCGTCCCGCACCACATGGCGCACGCCGCGTCCGCCGCGTTCGCCGCGCCGGCCGCCGACACCTCCTCGGTGCTGGTCTTCGACGGCCGCGGCGAGGCGACCTCCCATCTGGCCGCGCGGCGGGTGCAGGGCAAGCTGGAGCCGCTGTGCGGCCAGGAACTCCCGCACTCGCTGGGCCTGGTGTACGAGGAGCTGACCGAGCACCTGGGGTTCCTGCGCTCCTCGGACGAGTTCAAGGTGATGGCGCTGGCGTCGTACGGGCGGCCGCGGATGCTGACCGAACTGCGCCGCCATGTCCATCCGACGACGGACGGCGGTTTCCACGCCACCGGTGTGCCCTGGCACGAGTTCTGCGCGCCCCGCCGGCCGGACGAGGAGTGGACGCAGGACCACGCGGACCTGGCGGCCAGCGCCCAGGCATGCCTGGAGGAGACCCTGCTGGAGCTGGTGCGCTGGCTGCACGGCCGCACCCATGACAGCACCCTGACGCTGGCCGGCGGGGTGGCGCTGAACTGCGTGGCCAACGCCCGGATCGCCCGCGAGGGCCCGTTCAGCCGGGTCTGGGTGCAGCCGGCCGCCGGGGACGCCGGTACGGCGCTGGGTTCCGCGCTGCTGGTCAGCGCCGACCAGGGCGACGAGCCGCTGCCGATGCCCGGCGCGGATCTCGGCCGGGACTGGACGGACCGGGAGCTGGAGGACTGGCTGCGCACCGCGGCCGTACCGTACGAGCGGCCGCCGGACATCGCGGCCACCGTGGCCCGGGCACTGGCCGACGACGCGATCGTGGCGTGGTTCCAGGGCCGGTCGGAGTACGGGCCGCGGGCGCTGGGGCACCGCTCGCTGCTGGCGCACCCCGGGCACTCGCGGAATCTGGAACGGCTCAACGACGTCAAGGGCCGCGAGCAGTTCCGGCCGGTGGCCCCGATGGTGCTCGCGGACCGCGCCGGGCAGATCTTCGACGGCCAACTCCCCAGCCCCTACATGCTGTTCGTGCACGAGGTGGCGCCGGAGTGGCGGGACCGCATCCCGGCCGTCGTCCACGTGGACGGCACCGCCCGCATCCAGACCGTCGATCCGGCGGACGAGCCGCTGGTGGCCCGGATGCTGACCGAGTTCGAACGGCTCACCGGTCTGCCGGTGGTGGTCAACACCAGTCTCAACACGGCGGGCCGGCCGATGGTGGACGATCCCCGGGACGCGCTGGAGTGCTTCGGTTCGACGCCGGTGGATCTGCTGGCCCTGGGCCCGTTCGCGATCCGCCGCCCGGACGCCTTCGCCGGCGGGCGAGCGGCCGGCGGCGGGCGGGAGGTGGCCCGATGACGAAGCGGCCGGCCGGCCGGAACCGCGTTCCGGCCCCCGCGTACGCCGTGGTCATCCCGACGCTCGGCCGGCCCAGTCTGACCGCGTGCCTGGCGGCGCTCGCCCAGGCGCGCGGCCCGGCGCCCCACCGGATCGTGCTGGTGGACGACCGGCCGCTCACCGACTGCGCCCCGCTGCCGGTGGAGATCCCGGCGACGCTGCGGGACCGCACCGAGACCGTGCACGGATACGGGGACGGTCCGGCGGCGGCGCGCAATGCCGGGTGGCGGGCGGTGGACGGCGTCCCGTGGGTGGTCTTCCTCGATGACGATGTCGTTCCGGGGCCGCGCTGGGCGGAGGATCTGGCGGACGATCTGCGGGCGGCGACCGCGCGGACGGCGGGGGTGGCCGCGCGGATCAGCGTGCCGCTGCCGGCGGGCCGGGAGCCCACGGACTGGGAGCGCAACACCGCCGGACTGGCCACCGCCAAGTGGATCACCGCGGATATGGCGTTCCGGCGCGCGGCGCTGGCCGATGTGGGCGGTTTCGACGAGCGGTTCCGCCGGGCGTTCCGGGAGGACGCGGACCTCGCGCTGCGGCTGCTGGACGCCGGCTGGGAGCTGGCCCAGGGCCGCCGCCGGACCACCCATCCGGTGCGGCCCGCCGACCGCTGGGTCTCGGTGCGGCTCCAGGCAGGCAACGCCGACGATGTGCTGATGAACCGGCTGCACGGGCGCGGCTGGTGGCGCCGGGCCCAGGCGCCCAGGGGCCGCCTGCCCGGGCATCTGGCGGTGACCGCGGCGGCCGGCGGGGCGCTGGTGTGCGCCGCGCTGGGCCGGCGCCGGGCCGCGCTGGGGCTGGCCGCCGGCTGGCTGGCCGGCACCGCGGAGTTCGCCTGGGCGCGGATCGCGCCCGGCCCCCGCACCCGGGACGAGGTGGCGACCATGGCGCTGACCAGCGCGCTGATCCCGCCGGTGGCGACCGCGCACTGGCTGCGCGGGCTGGTCCGGCACCGGGGCGTGGCGCCGGCGGCGGTGCCGGCCGGCCCGGTGCCGGTGGCCGCCGGTCCCCGGCCGGCCCGGGAGCGGATATGACCGTGCGGGCGGTGCGGCGGTCCGGCGACCCGTGGCTCTACGGCCGCGGGCCGGCCGGTGGTGCGCCCGGCCCGCTCGCGGCGGTGCTCTTCGACCGCGACGGGACGCTGGTGGCGGACGTGCCCTACAACGGCGACCCGCGGCTGGTGGCGCCGATGCCCGGGGCGCGCGCGGCGCTGGCCGCGGTCCGGGCGGCGGGCCTGGCGGTGGGGGTGGTGACCAACCAGTCCGGGGTGGCCCGCGGACTGCTGACCCGCGCGCAGGTGGAGGCCGTGCACCGCCGGGTCGCGGAGCTGCTGGGCCCGTTCGATGTCTGGGCGGTGTGCCCGCACGGCCCGGCGGACGGCTGCGGCTGCCGCAAACCGGCCCCCGGTCTGGTCCTGGCCGCCTGCGGCCGGCTGGGCATCCCGCCGGCGCGGGCGGCGGTGGTCGGCGACATCGGCAGCGATCTGGCGGCGGCCCGGGCGGCCGGGGCGCGGGCGGTGCTCGTACCGACGCCGGTGACCCGTCCTGAGGAGATCGCCGCCGCACCGCACCGGGCGGACGATCTGCTGGGCGCGGTACGGCAGTTGCTGGCCCGCCGCCCCGCGGAGGAGGCCGCCGGATGACCGCCCTGCCGCGCACTCTCGTGGTCCGCCTGGACAGCGCGGGCGATGTCCTGCTGGCCGGCCCGGCGGTCCGGGCGGTCGCGGCGGGCTCGTCGCACACCGCGCTGCTGTGCGGGCCGCTGGGCGAGGCCGCCGCGCGGCTGCTGCCCGGGGTGGACGAGATCCTGGTGCACGACGCGCCATGGGTCGGGCTGCGGCCGCCGCCGGTGGACCGGGGCGGCACCGAGGAGTTGGTGG
Organism: Streptomyces sp. NRRL F-4489; assembly: GCF_001509485.1. Taxonomy (GTDB): domain Bacteria; phylum Actinomycetota; class Actinomycetes; order Streptomycetales; family Streptomycetaceae; genus Streptomyces. The sequence continues at coordinate 93,914 of NZ_LLZI01000243.1, read as the reverse complement.
GGCGGCTGGCGGCGGGCCGGTTCGACCGGGCGCTGATCCTCACCTCGTTCCACCAGAGCCCGCTGCCGGCCGCGCTGCTGCTGAAGCTGGCCGGGGACATCTGGACGGCGGCGGACTGCGTGGACTATCCGGGCGCCCTGCTGGACCTGCGGCACCGGCGCGCCCCGGACCGCCACGAGGCGGAGGCGGCCCTGGACCTGGCCCGGGCGGCGGGGTTCGGCCTGCCGCCGGGGGACGACGGGCGGCTGCGGGTGCTGCCGCCGCCGGACACCAGCGAACTGACCGGCGGCGAGCCGTACGTGGTGCTGCATCCGGGGGCGGCGGTGCCGGCCCGGGCATGGAGCGCGCGGCGGGCGGCCCGGGCCGCGGCGGCGCTGGCGGCCGCCGGGCACCGGGTGGTGGTCACCGGCGGGCCGGCCGAGCGGGAGCTGACCGCCGAGGTGGCCGGCGGGCACGGGCTGGACCTCGGCGGGCGGACCGATCTGCGCCGGCTCGCCGGTGTCCTGGCGGGCGCCCGGGCCGCCGTGGTCGGCAACACCGGGCCGGCGCATCTGGCCGCCGCGGTGGGCACCCCGGTCGCCTCCGTCTTCGCGCCGGTCGTCCCGGCCGGCCGCTGGGCCCCGTACGGAGTGCCGCATGTGGTGCTCGGCGATCAGCGGGCGCCGTGCGCGGACAGCCGGGCGCGGCAGTGCCCGGTGCCTGGACACCCCTGCCTGGACGGCATTGCGGACGCCGAAGTGCTCGCCGCTGTCGCAGAGTTGACGAGCCATCAGCTGCCATCCGCCGGACCGGCCCGCCCCGGGGGACACCGCCGGCCGCCCCCGGCCGGCGCCGCGGAACTGCCCACCGACGACAGAGGGGCGACGGTATGAACATCCTGCTGTGGCACGTACACGGCTCCTGGACGACGGCGTTCGTCCAGGGTCCGCACACCTACCTGGTGCCGGTCACCCCGGACCGGGGGCCGGACGGGCGCGGCCGGGCCCGGACGTTCGCCTGGCCGGACTCGGTGCGCGAGCGGACGCCGGAGGAGCTGCGCCGGGCCCCGGTCGACCTGGTCGTCCTGCAGCGGCCGCACGAGGCGGAGCTGGCCGAGCGCTGGCTCGGCGGCCGCCGCCCGGGCCGCGACATCCCGGCCGTCTACCTGGAGCACAACGCCCCGGACGGCGCCGTGCCCGACACCCGCCACCCGTGCGCGGACCGGCGCGACCTGGTGCTGGTGCACGTCACCCACTTCAACCGGCTGTTCTGGGACAGCGGCACCACCCGCACCGAGGTGATCGAGCACGGCATCGTCGACCCGGGCCACCGCTACACCGGCAGCCTGGCGCGGGCCGCGGTGGTGGTCAACGAGCCGCTGCGGCGCGGCCGTACGGTCGGCACGGACCTGCTGCCGGCGCTCGCCGAGGCGGCGCCGCTGGACGTGTTCGGGATGCGCACCGAGGGACTGGCCGACCGGCTCGGCCTGTCCGCGCGGGCCTGCCGGACCGCCGATCTGCCGCAGCGGGACCTGCACGAGGCGATGGCGCAGCGCCGGGTCTATCTGCACCCGGTGCGCTGGACGTCGCTGGGGCTGTCCCTGCTGGAGGCGATGCACCTGGGCATGCCGGTGGTGGCGCTGGCCACGACGGAGGCCGCGGAGGCGGTGCCGCCGGGCTGCGGAGTGCTCTCCAACCGGCCCGAGGTGCTGGCCGGGGCGCTGCGCAGATATCTCGCCGAGCCGGACGCCGCGGCCGAGGACGGGGGCCGGGCCCGCCAGGCGGCGCTCGGCCGGTACGGGCTCAAGCGCTTTCTCGCCGACTGGGAGTCCCTGATCACGGAGGTAGCCGCATGACCGCCCACCAGCCCGCGCCCCGGCTGTCCATCGCGCTCGTCTCGGAGCACGCGAGTCCGCTCGCGGTCCTGGGCGGGGTGGACGCCGGCGGCCAGAACGTCCATGTCGCCCGGCTCGCCGGCGCGCTGGCCGACCGCGGCCACCGGGTCGTGGTCTACACCCGGCGCGACGCACCGGATCCGCCCGACGAGGTGCCGCTGCGCCGCGGCGTGACCGTACGGCACGTCAGCGCGGGGCCGCCGCGCCACATACCGAAGGACGAACTGCTGCCGCACATGGCGGAGTTCGCCCGGGAGCTGGCCGAGGACTGGCGGCGCCGCCCGCCGGACGTGGCGCATTCGCACTTCTGGATGTCGGGCCTGGCCACGCTGGGCGCGGCCCGCGAGCACGAGCTGCCGCTGGCGCACACGTACCACGCGCTGGGCAGCGTCAAGCGCCGCCACCAGAAGGGCGACGACACCTCGCCGCCCAGCCGGATCGCGACCGAGGTCGACATCGGGACCGGCTGCGGGCAGGTGATCGCCACCTGCCGGGACGAGGTCACCGAGCTGCGGCGGATGGGCATCCCGCCGCGCAAGGTCAGCGTGGTGCCGTGCGGGGTGGACCCGTCGGTCTTCACCCCGGAAGGCCCGGTCGCGCCGCGCGACGACGCCCATCCGATGCTGCTCCAGCTGGGGCGGCTGGTGCCGCGCAAGGGCGCGGCGGTCTCGATCGCGGCGCTGGCCCGGCTGCCGGAGGCGCGGCTGGTGATCGCCGGCGGTCCGCCGCCGGACCGGCTCGACGCCGACCCGGAGGTCCGGCGGCTGCGGGCGGTGGCCGAAGCGGCCGGGGTCGCCGATCGGGTGCGCTTCACCGGCGGGGTGCCCACCGGTGACGTGCCGGCGCTGCTGCGCGCCGCCGACGTGGTGCTGTGCCCGGCGGACTACGAGCCGTTCGGCATCGTGCCGCTGGAGGCGATGGCCTGCGGCCGGCCGGTGGTGGCCACCGCGGTCGGCGGGCAGCTGGACACCGTCGTGGACACCGTGACCGGCCGGCTGGTGCCGCCCGGTGACCCGGAGGCGCTGGCCGACGCGGTGGCCGGGCTCCTGGCCGATCCGGCGTACCGGGCCGCCTGCGGGGCCGAGGGCCGCCGGCGGGTGCTGGCCCGCTACGGCTGGGACACCGTCGCCGAGGCCACCGAATCCGTCTACCGGGCGCTGCTCGCCCCGCGTCCGACCGTACCGGAGGCAGCCTGACGCTACGTCACATACCGGCCCGCGTACGGCAGTTGATCGCGCGGCCGGGCCCCGACCCCGCACGGAAGGGACGCGCCTGATGAGCCATTCCCTGGAGAGCGCACACCAGCACTGCCAGTCACTGCACGAGGCCCTGGGCGAGCTGCGGCGCACCGGCCTGCCCCAGCTGGCCCGCTGGGCAGCGCGCCTGCACGAGGTGCTGCCCCTGGGGGGCCGCCTGCTGGCGGCGGGCAACGGGGGCAGCGCCGCACAGGCCCAGCACCTGACGTCCGAACTCGTCGGCCGCTACCGGCAGGACCGGCCCGCCTACTCCGCGGTGGCCCTGCACGCGGAGACCTCCGCGGTGACCGCGATCGGCAACGACTACGGCTTCGACCAGGTCTTCGCCCGCCAGGTCGCGGCCCACGGGCGGCCCGGCGACATCCTGATGCTGCTGTCCACCTCGGGCCGCAGCCCCAATCTGCTGGCCGCCGCCGAGACCGCGGCCCGGACCGGGCTGCGGGTGTGGGCGATGACCGGGCCCCGGCCCAACCCGCTGGCCGACGCCGCCGACGAGGCGCTGTGCATCGCCTCCCGCTCCACCGCCACCGTCCAGGAGGCCCATCTGATCGCGCTGCACATCCTCTGCGAGAACTTCGACGCCGCCGGCCCGCTGGGCCCGGTCGTCCCGGACCGCATCCCGGTCGACCTGGAGGACGCCACATGACCCGCATCCGCTGCCCCTTCCCGGCCCGCCGCCCCGGGCCGCCGCACACCGCCCGGAGCCGGTCGTGAGCGCCGGCAACCGGCCGCTGGTCGTCGTCGGCGACGTCCTGCTGGACCGGGACCTGGAAGGCGAGTCCACCCGGCTCGCACCGGACGCACCGGCCCCCGTGGTCGATGTGGTGCGGGACCACACCCGGCCCGGCGGCGCGGGCCTGGCCGCCGTGCTCGCGGCCCGGACCGGCCGGGAGGTGACGCTGGTGGCCGCCCTCGGCCAGGACCGGGCGAGCCAGGAGGCGCGCCGGGCCCTGGACGGCGCGGTGCGGCTGGTGGAACTGCCGCTGGACGGGACCCTGCCCGAGAAGACCCGGGTGCTGGCCGGTGGCCGGGCGGTGGTGCGCTACGACCGCGGCGGCGGCCGGCCCGGGGAGCCCGGCCCGGAGGTGCGGGCCGCGCTCGCCGACGCCGGTGCGGTGCTGGTCGCCGACTACGGACGCGGCGGCGCGGGCGCGGTGCGCCGCTTCCTGGCCGAGGCCGCCCACCGGGTGCCGCTGGTCTGGGACCCGCACCCCAGGGGCGAACGCCCGGTCGCCGGCGCGCGGTTGGTGACGCCCAACGGGTCCGAGGCCCGCGCGCTGACCGCGCAGGACGGCCGCACCCTGCGCGCCGACGCGCTGCGCGCGATGCGGCTGGCCGCCCGCTGGCGCGCCGCCGCGGTCGCCGTGACGCTGGGCGCGCGCGGCGCGCTGCTGGCCCGGGCCGGCGGCGACTCGCCGATGATGGTGCCCGCGCCGTATAGGGCGGACGGCGATCCGTGCGGCGCCGGCGACTGCTTCGCGGCGACCGCGGCCGGGGCGCTGGCGGACGGCGCGCTGCCCGAGGAGGCCGTGCAGCTGGCGGTGGCCGAGGCGGCGGCGTTCGTCGCGGCCGGCGGCGCGGGCAGCCGGGCGCTGTGGGACGGCGCGGACCGGCCGGTGCCCGCCGGGCCGGCCGCGGTCCGGGACACCGACCCCTTCGCGCTGGCCCGCGCGGTCCGCGCCCGGGGCGGGGTGGTGGTCGCCGCGGGCGGCTGCTTCGACCTGCTGCACGCCGGCCATGTGGGCCTGCTGGAGAGCGCCCGGCGGATCGGCGACTGCCTCATCGTCTGCCTGAACTCCGACGCCTCGGTCAGCCGCCTCAAGGGGCCGGGCCGTCCGCTGACCCGGATCGAGGACCGGATCCGGGTGCTGGCGGGCCTGGGCTGCGTGGACGCGGTCGCGGTGTTCGAGGAGAACTCCCCGGTGCGGCTGCTGCGCCGGCTCCGCCCCGATATCTGGGTCAAGGGCGGCGACTACACCGTGGACACCCTGCCGGAGGCCACCGCGCTCCAGGAGTGGGGCGGCCAGGCGCTGGTCCTGCCGTATCTCGACGGGCATTCGACGACGACGCTGGCCCGGCGCGCGGCCCGGACCGCCGCCGTCCGGCGGGACTCCGACCCGTGAGCGCGCGGCCGGCTCCCCGGGTGGGCGTCGTGGTGATCACCCGCGACCGCCGCCGGAGCCTGCTGCGCACCGTGGACGCGCTGGTGCGGCTCCCCGAGCGGCCGCCGGTGGTCGTCGTGGACAACGGCTCGTCGGACGGAACCGCCGCCGCGGTCCGCGCCCGCCACCCCGGCGTACGGGTCCTGTCGCCGGGCCGCAACCTGGGGGCGGTGGGCCGCACCTACGGGGCGGCGGCGCTGGACACCCCGTATGTCGCCTTCAGCGACGACGACTCCTGGTGGGAGCCGGGGGCGCTGGCCCGCGCGGCGGAGCTGTTCGACGCCCATCCGCGGCTCGGGCTGGTGGCGGCCAGTACGCTCGTCGGCCCGTCCGGTGCGCCGGACCCGCTCAACGCCGAGCTGGCCCACTCCCCGCTGGGCCGGGAGCCCGGCCTGCCCGGCCCCTCGGTGCTGGGTTTCCTGGCCTGCGCGGCGGTGCTGCGGCGGCGGGCGTTCCTGGCGGTCGGCGGTTTCCACCCCGTGCTGCACTTCGGGGCGGAGGAGTCGCTGCTGGCCATGGACCTGGTGGCGGCGGGCTGGGCGGTGGTGCACTGCGCGGAGCTGATCGCCCGCCATGACCCGGAGTCCGGGACGGACCGGCCGCGCCCGGGACGGACCGTCCGGACCCGCCGCAACGCGCTGCTCACCGCCTGGCTGCGGCGGCCGGTGAACGCCGCCCTGGCGCAGACCGCGCGGCTGGCGTACGAGGGCGTGGGCGACGCCGATTCCCGCCGCGCGCTGGCGGAGGCGGCCCGCCGGCTGCCGGCCGCGCTGGCCCGCCGCCGCCGCCTCCCGCCCCATGTCGAGCGGCGGGTCCGCGTCCTCGAACGCCCACCAACTCCCCCGTAACGCAATCCAGTTGAGCGTGCCGCCGCCAGCCGCCGCCGTGCCGAGGAGCCGTGCCGTGACCGACCCGCGGACCACCGTCATCGTCATCACCCGCAACCGCCGGGCCGACCTCCTGCACACCCTCGACCGGCTGGCCGAGCTGCCCGAGCGGCCGCCGGTCACCGTGGTCGACAACGCCTCCCGCGACGGCACCGCCGCGGCGGTCCGGGCCCATCCGCTGCCCGTACGGCTACTGGTCCTCGACCGCAACCTCGGCGCGGTCGGCCGCAACCTCGCCGCGCGCACCGCCACCACCCCGTACCTGGCATTCTGCGACGACGACTCGTGGTGGCACCCCGGTTCGCTGAGCGGTGCCGCCGATCTGCTGGACGCGCACGGCGGACTGGCGGCCGTCACCGCGCGGATCGTGGCGCATCCGCACCCGGACGGCCCGGAGCCGCCGGACCGCCCGCCGTACGAGGACCCGATCATCCGCGAACTGCGGAACTCGCCGATCCCGGGGCCGCCGTGGCTCCCGGGCCCGGCGCTGGGGTCGTTCCTGGCCGCGGCGACGGTGCTGCGCGCCGACGCGTTCCACACCGCGGGCGGCTTCTCGCCCCGGCTGGTGCTCGGCGGCGAGGAGGAGCTGCTCGCCGCGGACCTGGCGGCGGACGGCTGGTGGCTCGCCTACGCCGACGAGCTGACCGTCCACCACCGGGCGTCCCCGCACCGGGACGCCACCGAGCGCCGCCGCCGGGGCATCCGCAACACCCTGTGGTTCACCTGGCTGCGCCGCCCGCTGCCGGTGGCGCTGCGCCGGACGGCGTGGCTGGCGGCCCGCGTGCCGCGGGACGCCACCTCGGCCGCCGCGTTCGCCGACGCCGCCGCCGGACTGCCGTGGCTGGTGCGGGAGCGGCGGCGGCTGCCGGACGCGGTGGAGGCGCGGCTGCGGCTGCTGGAGGCGCCGCAGCGGGCGTCGACGGCGCGGTCTTACGAGGGGTGAGCCGCTGAGCGGTACGGCTGGTGTGCTCGCCTGGGGTCGTTCGTCATCGCCGCTGCTCCGCGTGGGCCGGGGCGCCGGTCCGTTCGCCGGCCGGCAGGTGGTCCAGGAGGCGGCGGAGCAGGGTGCCGTCCACGGGGGCGGTGGTGTGGGCGAGGGCGCGGGCGCGGCCGGCGTCCGAGAGGCACCAGTCGAGCCAGTGGTGGAAGTCCGCCGGCCGCAGGTCCTCGCCGCGCAGCACCGCCGGCCAGCCCAGTGCGGCGGCCTGCGCGCTGACCTTGGCGCCGCCGGCGACCGGGTCCACCGCGAGCGCGGGGGTGCCGGCCCGCAGGGCGAGCACCAGCCCGTGCAGCCGGGTGGTGACCACCGCGTCGAGGCGGGCGAGGACGGTGTGGAGTTCGTCCGGGGTGGCGGGCAGCCGCCAGTCGCGGCTGTCCAGCCGGGTGTCCAGGGCCAGCCGCGCCACCCCGGCCCGCACCAGCCAGGCGCCGAGCGTCCGGGACACCTCCGCGTGCCGCCGCCGCGCGCCGTACTCGTGCTGGCCGCCGGTGAGCACCACGCCCACCAGGGGCAGCGCGGGCGGTACCGGGGCCGACAGGCTCAGATCCGCCGCCGGCCGCCCGGCGCCGTCGCGCGGCAGGACGGTGTGGAAGCGGCGGACGGCGGAGTCGTCGGGGTCGGGCACCGACACCCCCACGGCGATGCGGCGGGCGGCCGGGAAGCGGTCGTGCAGGGCGAGCAGCGGGCTGCGGCCGCCGCCCGCCGGCTCGCGGGAGTGCACCGGGCCGCAGGCGAACACCAGGTGGGTGTAGCGGGCGGGGTCGAGGGCGTCGAGGTGGAGCGCGCCGGGCCGGAAGGCCGGGGACCAGGCCGTGTCGCAGGGCAGTCCGGCGGTGCGCAGCGCGTGCCCGACGACCTCGGCGGCGAGCGCGTCGCCGGCCGTGACCTCGCCGTCGAGGAAGCTGAACCAGCCGGTGAGCAGCACCCGGGGGGCGGTCATCGGGCCGGTTCCTTCCGTACGGGCGTCCGGTCCGGTTCCGGGAGCGCGTCGAGCGCGGCGAGCGCTTCGGACACGGTGATCCGCAGCAGCCGGGCGTCCGGCCGGTCGCCGTGCGCGTCACCCGGGCGCGGGCGGTCGTCGCCGTCCGGATGCCAGAGCACCCGGTGGCGGGCCGTGTGCGGCGGGCCCCACAGGCGCGGTGCGACCGGGCCGAACAGCACCACGGAGGGGGTGCCGAGGGCGGTGGCGAGGTGGGCGAGTCCGGTGTCCCCGACGAGGACCGCGCGGGCATGCGCCACCAGGGCGGCCAGGTCGGCGAACGGGACGTCGGCGGCGCCGCCGAGGACCGCCTCCGGGGACAGCCCCGCGCGCGCCGCGACCCACCGGGCCAGCGGCCCCTCGCCGGCCCCGGCGGTGATCACGACCCGGTGCCCGGCCCGGTGCAGCGCCCGGGCGACCGCCGCGAACCGCTCCGGTGGCCAGCGCCGCGCGGGGGCGTCGGCACCCGGGTGGACGACGAGCGCGCCGGGAACCGGGGAGGGCCGGTCCGGCGGCGCGATGCGCAGGTCGGCGGGGTCGGCGGCCAGGCCGTACCAGGTGAGCAGCCGGCACCAGCGGTCCCGTTCGTGTTCGTCGTCCCGCCAGGCCGGTCCGACGGGCGCGGGGGCGCCGGGGGACGCGTAGGCAAGGAGCCGGGCCGGCCGGAGCCGCTGGAGGACGCCCCGGCTCTCCGGGCCGTTGCCGTGCAGGTCCACGGCGAGGTCGGGTGGCGGGCCCGGCCAGTCGAGGCGCCGGGGGACCTCCCGGCCGGCGGCGCGGGTGGGCAGCAGCGCGTCCACGGCGCCGGTGGCCCGGGCGGCGTCGGCGAGCCGGCCGGGCGCGGCGAGGACGAGGCGGTGCCGGGGGTGGGCGGCGCGCAGCGCCCGGAGCGCGGGGACCGCCGCCAGCAGGTCCCCGAGCCCGAGCGCCCGCAGGACGAGGAGCCGCGGCGCGCCGCCGTCACCGGGCGGGATGCGGAGCTGCTGGGGGCGGTCCGGGGCCATGGGGCTGCCTCCTGGGCGCGTACGAGCACGGCGGGGGGCCGCGGGGGCGGCCGGTGGCGCGCGCCGCGGGGCGCGGCTCTCCCACTGTGGCCGCGGCCCGGTCCGCCCGCGACCGCACTGGACCGGCTGCCGCATCCGTGGCATTCCTGGAGGGAGGGGCGGGCCCCGGGACCGCCCCGCGACGAAAGGTGCGCGAGATGTCGGATGACGCCATGGGCGACGAGGTCTACCAGCCGGACCAGCAGGACGCCGAGGACGCGGCCCGCGGGCCGGACCCGGAGAACACGCTGGGCCAGGCCGATCCGGACCAGCTGCTCGACGCGGGCTACTCCCCCGCCGACGAGCCGTACGCGGCCGGCGAAGGCGTCACGGCCCGGGAGCAGCGGCGCGGCGAGAGCCTGGACGAGCGGCTGGCCGAGGAGGAGCCCGATACCGGCGCGGGCGGCGCGGCCCCCAGGCAGGCGGGCCCCGACGACGTCACCCCGGCGCCCGCCGAGGAGGACGCGGTGCGGGTGCGCGATGACACGCGCACGGACCGTGGCTGACCGGCACCGCCCCGGCCCGCTGTGAGCAAGCCCACGCGCCCGCCATCTGCCTTGTAGCGCAAGGCACATGGCGGGCGCGTGCGACGCGGCGTGAGCCACCCCACGCCGCGTCCGCTTTTCTCCGTATGAGGCGTTCTGTGAGGATGGGACACCGCTGAGCCCGCGAGGTTCCGTGGCAGTCGGCCCGGCCCGAGCCCAGCACCGCCAGCCCCCGGCACGGTCGCCGCACGCAGTCGTGCGCCGCGCGCCGGCCCCACCGCTCTGCGAGCCTGACGGGCTCCTCACAAGGTCTTGCCGCTGTGCCTTCTCCCGCCCTCGCCCCTGCCCGCATCCCCGGACAGGCGCCCCCGCCCGAGTCCGACACCCTCCCCTCCGAACCCACGCCCCCGTACGAACCCCCGGCCGCCGGCCCGGCGCCCCGCCGCACCCTGGCCGCCGCCCGGCTGCTGCTGACGCGGCGCAAGCCCGGGTCCGGCGGCCATGGCGAGGACCACGCCCCGTGGCGCTCGCTGCGCTACCGCAGCATGCGCTGGTGGTCGGTGGCCAACCTGCTGTCCAACGTCGGTACGTGGATGCAGCTCACGGTGCAGAACCTGCTGGTCCTCCAGCTGACGCACTCCGCCGCGGCCACCGGTCTCTCGCTGGCCGTGCAGGCGGGTCCCGGGCTGCTGATGGGCCTGATCGGCGGGGCCGCAGTGGACCGCTGGCCGCGCAAGCTCACCGCCGCGGTGAGCCAGGCGGTGCTCGGCCTGGTCGCCTTCACCACCGCGATCCTGCTCGCCACCGGGCAGCTGAACTACGGCATCCTGCTCGCGCTGGCCGGTGTCACCGGTCTGATCGCCACCATCGACGGTCCCGCGTGCGCCCTGCTGGGCAACGACCTGGTGCCGACCGCCGACGTACCGTCCGCGATCGCCGTCGGCTCGCTGGTGCACAGCGTCGGCCGGCTGGGCGGTACCGCACTGGCCGGTGTGGCGGTGGGCACCCTCGGCACCGGCGCGGCCTATGCCGCCAACGGCCTGTCCTTCCTCTTCGTCACGGCGGTGATCCCGTTCCTCCGCCCGGCGCCCGCGGCCCTGCGGGCACCGTCCGGCGCGCCCGAGCCGGCCGCGCCGCCGGCCGCCGCCCCGGAGCCCGAGGCCGGCGGCAGCGCCCGCGAAGGGCTGATGTTCTTCCTCCGCCGGCCGCGCCTGGTGGGCCTGGCGGTGATCACCGGACTGAGCGCCGTCTTCGGCCGGAACTACACCCTCACCCTCGCCGTCCTCGTCACCGGTCCGCTCGGCGCGGGCGCGGGCGCCTTCGGCACGGTCTCCACCGTGCTGGCCGCCGGCGGCATCCTCGGCGCGGTCGTCGCGGCCCGGCTGCGCAGCCCCTCGGTGACGCTGGTCGGCGGGCTGGCCGCGGCCGGCGCACTGCTCCAGGTCGTCGCCGGCGTCTCCCCGTCGCTGCTGGTCCTCCTGCTCCTGGTCCTGCCGATGTCGGTGGTCGAGTCGGTCTCCGACACCGCCGGTACGACGGTCCTGCAGACCGACCCGCCGCCGCATATGCGCGGCCGGGTGCTGGGTGTCTGGCGGACGCTGAGCACCGGCTGGGGGCTGGTGGGCCCGCCGCTGCTCGGTGTGCTGATGCAGGTGGTCGGCGCCCGGGGCGCCCTGGTGGCGGGCGGTCTGATCATCGCGGGCACGGTGCTGGCCGGGAAGCTGTTCGGCCCGGGCCGGCGCGCGGCCCGTGCGGCGGCCGCGGTCGCCTCCTGCCCGGCGTAGCGCGGCGCGGTACGCGACAGAGGCCGGGGCCCTCCCGGTGGGTCCCGGTGGCCCACCGGGAGGGCCCCGCCGGTCCCGAAGAGCCCCGACCGGCCTCCTGCGACACCATGGGACGGAAGGCCACCGGCACCACCCGGGACGCTCCCGGCACCCCCGCCGGACCGGCCCCGCCGGCGCACCCTTACCCGCCGGGCGACGGGGTACCCGAAGAACTCCATGGAAAGCCGGTGAATCCAAGGAGGTCAGCCATGCAACTCCCGCTCCTGCGTCCTGTTGTCGAGAGGGCGGGCCCCTGGGCAACGGTCTACACCGAGATCCCGCACACCACCGAGGACGCGGCGAAGCAGCAGGAACTGATCGCGGAGGCCACCGGCGCCAAGCTGCTGGCACTCGGCGCGGACGAGGCCACCTCCGCCGCCCTGCGGGACGCGCTCGCGGCGCCGCGGCGGCGCGCCGGCGAGGCCCGGGGCAGCCACGCGCTGTTCGCCACCGAGGGCCGGGTCGTGCTCGACGTCCCGCTGCCGGAGCCGCCGCCCGCGCCCCTGGTCGACTGGGGCCCGGTCCCCCGCATCACCCCGCTCCTGGCGGCCGTGGGGCAGCGGCCGCTGTGCCTGGTGGTCCGCCTGGACCGCCGCGGCGCCGACTTCTCGGTCACCGACGGCCACGCGAGCCATGAGGCCGGCGAGGTCGAGGGCGCCGACTGGCCGCTGCACCGCACCGCCTCGGCCGACTGGTCCGAGACCCACTTCCAGGCCAAGGTCGAGAACACCTGGGAACGCAACGCCCAGGAGATCGCGGACGCCGTCGCCGACGCGTACGAGCGGTGCGGCGCCGAGGCCGTCCTGCTCGTCGGCGACATCCGCGAACGGCGCGCGGTGCACGACCGGCTCCCGGAGCGGCTGCGGGACGTCACACACGAGAGCGCACACGGCGGGCGGGCCGAGGGCGCCGACACCGATCTCGTCGAACGGGACGTCGCCGAGGTGTGCGCGGGCCACGAGCAGGACCGCGTCACCGCGGCGACCGCGCGCTTCCGCACCGGCGCCGACCCGGTGGGCAAGCCCGCCGCGAACACCGCGGCCGGCATCCCGGCCCTGGTCGAGGCCGCGCGCGAGCACCGTATCGACACCCTGCTGGTCGATCCGCGGGGCCCGGACGCCGGACGCGAGATCTGGGTGGGCTCCCGCAGCGATCAACTGGGCGTGCGCGCCGCGGAGTTGACGTACCTGGGCGAACCGCATCCGGCCGCCGCGCGGGCCGACGACGCGCTGATCCGTTCGGCGGCGGCGACCGGCGCGGACATCGTGGTCGTCCCGGACCCGGAGCAGGCCCCGGCCGGCGGTCTCGGCGCCATCCTCCGCGGCTCGGGCGAGCCCGGCGGTCCGGGCTGAGGGCGAACGAGCGCAGCGAAGCGCCCGAGCGGTGGCCCACTCGGGCGCTTCAGGTGCGGGGTCAGGGCTTCAGGGGTTGGCCCGCCGCCCCCGGAGGGTGTCCTTCCCCCGCTCGGCCGCCTGCGCGGCCTTGCCCTTGATCTTCTCGGCCTTGCCCTTCGCCTCCAGGCTCTTGTTTCCGGTGGCCTTGCCGGTGGTTTCCTTGGTCTTGCCGGTGAGGGTCCTGCTGACGTTCTTGGCCTTCTTGCCGATGCCCATGGCGCACTCCTTGCGCGGCCTGGCGGAAGAAATATCTGGGTGAATTGTCTCACTTGTACGCTTCGGTGCCCACTGTCCCGGAGCTGCTGACGACGATCGCGGGCCGCCGGCTCGATCGTCCGCGCGCCTCACATCACGGCATCGGTGCGCAGCGGGCCGGCGGTGACGTGGAGGGTGCGGATCCGCCCGCTGCCGTCGAGGCGGTACAGGTGCATGAACGGAGCCCGTACGACGGTGTCCGGGTCGGTCTTCTTCGCCATGGTGGCCTCTCCGCGCAGGAAGAGGACCCCGTCGGGCGCGTCCCAGCACTCCAGCACGGTGTGCTCGATGTGCAGCGGTTCGTCGATCGTGACGAAGAACGCTTTGATGGCCTCGGCACCCACCACGCGGGCGGTGCCGAAGAACATCTCGGTGTCGTCGGTCATCCGGGCGAAGCCCTCGCCGAAATCGAGGGCGTCGATCTCGCGCATGAGCTGCCCGACCCATCCCGGCACGGCGGCGGGCGCGGCACATTGCGTCACCGTTCTTCTCCTTTTCCTCGGGTCCTGCGGACTCGCCGCCGGATCAGGCGGCGACGGAACGGGCCGCGACGAAGGCGTCGATCGCGGCGTTGACCTCGTCCGGGTTCTCCCGCGCGGCCAGGTGGCCGGTGCGCGGCAGCACGCGGAAGGTGCTGCCCTCGATGGCGTCGGCCATCCTCCGCACCGCGTGCACGGGGAACTGGCTGTCCTCCTCGCCGGCGACGATCAGGACAGGGATGCCGGCGGGGATGGTGGACAGCAGCCGGTGCTCGTCCCGGCGCCCGATGAGGATGCTGCGAAGCGCCCACGCCACGGACTTGGGGTCGTTGTCCAGCACGACGTCGAGGTACTTCAGGAACTCGGGGTTCCCGGCCTCGGCGGTCGGCCCGGCGAACGCCGCGCGCGCGGCCCTGAGGGCCAGTCGCGGCATGCGCGCCTGCACGGCGAGGTAGCCGGCCAGTCCGGTCGCCCAGACGCTCTCGAACGCCGTGGGCAGCGAGGCGGTGCAGTTGATGCCGACGGCGGCGGCGGTGCGCTCGGGGTGGTACGCGGGGAAGACCCCGGCCAGCATGCCGCCCCAGCTGTTGCCCACCAGCACGCACCTGTCGATGCCGAGCGCGTCCAGGACCTCGACCAGCGCGTCGGCGCACTCCTTGAGGTCGATGATCCGCCGGAGCGCGTCGGACCTGCCGTGTCCGGGGCTGTCGACGAGCACCACGCGGTGCGTGGGGGCGAAGTGCTCGTACTGGAAGCGCCACATGGTGCCGTCCATCATCAGGCTCGGCCAGAAGACCATGGCCGGACCGTCGGTTCGACCGCCCACCCGGACATTGATCAGCCCGAGGGATGTCGGTATCAGCTTCTCGGTGGTGCCGTTGAGCCAGTCCGTCCGTGACATGGTCACTCCTCACCCGAGGGTCGACTAGAGCTTGCTACTGGTAGCGTACTCCTACTAGTAGCAAACACAGACTACTTGTCGCCGTCCGCCGGGAGCGGCTGCAAATCAGCCGCTTCGATGGACTGGTGGCAGTGGCTGCAGGCGAGATAGGGCTCCGTCTCGCTTCCGCAGGAGGTGTGCAGCAGGGGCCGCGCGGGCACCGCCTCGCCGTCGGCGAGGTTCTCCGCCCAGCGGGTGACCGCCACGATGGCCGGCACCACCAACTCCCGCGCCCCCTCGGTCAGGTGGTACTCGTACCAGGGCTTGTCCTCCCGGTACGCGTGCTTCTCCAGCAGGCCCAGCTCGGTGAGGTGGTTCAGCCGCGCGGTGAGCATCGTCGCCGAGATTCCCAGGCCCCGCTTGAGTTCGCCGAACCGGTGGACGCCGAAGAAGACCTCGCGCAGGATCTGGTAGTTCCAGCGCTCCGAGACCGCCGCCAGGAACGCTTGACCGTGCCGGAAGACAACCGGCCGTGCTTTCTCCGCCACAGGGACCCCTCTGGTATGAATCCAAAACTAGTAGCAACATGATACCGAGGGGAGGCGCCGTGCGGAGTGGGCCCGGTGGATCGGGCGGCGCCGGGCTCGGCAGGTCATTCCGCCGGGGGCAGCAGCGTCCCCAGCGGCCCGAGGTCCAGATTCAGGTCCGCCAGCGACAGGCCGTATTCCGCGCAGAGTTCGCTCATCCGGGAGTGCAGCAGCATCAGCGTGCTGCCCAGCCGCTCCTCCTGCTCCTCGGTGAGGTCGCCGGCGTCCACCCGCTGGAGCGCCTGGCGCTCCATGAGCTGCCGCAGCAGCTCGACGAGGGTGAGCACGAGCCGGATCAGATCCCGTTCGACGGTGTCGGGCCCGGTGGTGATCCGGTGCGGCGCCCCCCGGGAACGGCCCGCGCGCGCCTGCCGGATCTCGTACGGGGCGGCCGGCAGCAGCCGGAACGCGCGGGCCGCGGCATCGGCCACCTCGGCGAACCGGTCGCCGGCGGCGCCCCCGTCACCGGTCATGGCCCCGGTCCGCGGGCGCGGGCGGAGGCTGCCACGGGGACGGGTTCTGCGCGCTGATGGAGACGATCAGCGCCCGCAGCGAGATCCGCACCAGATCGATATCGGCGATCGACAGCACCAGATCGCCGCTGAGCACCACGCCCCCGCTGAGCAGCCGGTCCAGCAGGTCGATCAGCGCGACCTGCCGCTCGGGAAGCGTGCCCCGGGGTGCGGCCGGAGGCCCGCCGGGCGGTACGGCCGGAGGCCCGCCGGGCGCCGTCACGGCCCGCTCCCGCGCGCGGCGGTCTCCGGCGCCGCGGTGAAGGAGTACGGCGCCCACGGGCCGGTCACCTCGACGCGGATACCGGGCAGCCCCTCGGCGGCCCGCTCGACCTCGGTGCGGAACTGCTCGGCGCGGCGCACCGGGACGAGGTACGCGTCGTTGACCACGTTCTCGCCGCTGCCGCCGGCCAGCGCGCCTTCCTGGGGCCGGTGCCGGGCCCGCTCGACGGCGTACCCGCGGGCCGCCGCCGACACCCGCTCGGCGGCCTCCTCGGCGCCGCGGTAGGCGTCGTCGCGGGCGTTCCGCGCCGCCCGCCGGTGCCGGAGGTAGTCCCGCCCGGACCCGGCGAACGGCTCCGCCGGACCCCCGTCGTGCTCCGCCTCCGCCGCGTCCACGTAGATCTTGACCCCCCACTCCAGCAGGCCGTCCAGTTCGGACAGGCGGCGGGCGAAGGCTTCCAGCCGCGCGCCGAGCATCGCTCGCACTCGGTCGTCGTTGAGATAGACCGTCGCCAGCCGGAGCGGCAGGACGGTGGTGCGGCCGGCGAGCCGCTCGATGACCCGGTGGTGGGCCCTGGCCACCGCCTCCAGCCAGTCCAGGTCCTCCAGATGCGTGCGCAGCGCGGCCTCGTCGAAGTCGTCGGCCGGTACGGAACCGGCCGCGACCACGACATCGCCGCGGCGTTCGGCGCGCACCAGGCGCACCGGCGCACCGGCCACCCCGGGGACGCCGGCCAGCGCCTCCTCCAGGGTGCCGTCGGCGTCCCGGGCCACCCCGTAGGCGTAGGTCACCTCGCTCATGGCTCCCGCTCCTCGCGGTGGCGCGGCGGGGCGTCGCCGCCTTCCGTGCGTGCCCTGTCACCGGTGCGTTGCCTGTCATCGGTGCGTGCCCTGTCGTCCGTGCGGCCGGGGCGTTCCGGGCGTTCGGCGGGCGGGAGTTCCGCGCCGCCGCGCAGTTCCTCGATCTCGGCGCGCAGGCGCTTGTTCTCGTCGGCCAGCGACCGGTAGCCGTCCGAGGCGTGCGAGGAGAGCGACGGGTCGTGCTCCCACCAGTCGATGCCCATCTCCTTCGCCTTGTCCACGGACGCCACGATCAACCGCAGTTTGATGGTGAGCAGTTCGATGTCGAGCAGGTTCACGCGGATGTCGCCGGCGATGACGATGCCCTTGTCCAGGACGCGTTCGAGGATGTCGGCGAGGTTGGCCGACGAGCCGTGGCCGTACGGGTCCGCGCGGGACGGGAGATTGCCCAGCCCCCTGGCTACGGGTTCGCTCACGGCGGTCCCTCCTCACCCGGCCGGTGCGGTGCGCCGTCCCGGCCGGTGCGTACGGGGGCGGGTCCGGCCGGTGCCGCGGCCCCCGGGTCAGGTGAGCGTGCCACCGCGGTGCGCCCTGATCTCCGCGAGCCGGTCGAGGAGTTCGTCCTCGCGCCGGTCGAAGGTCTCCTCGTCGATCTGGCCGGTGAGCAGGGCCTGTTCCAGCTCGGCGAGTTCGCGCTCGACCGGCCGGGGGTCGTAGCACTCGTCCTCCGCGGCCTGTACCAGCCGCTCCACGACCCAGGCCACCCCGCGCACCGGCGCCAGCGGCAGCGTCGCGATCTGCGTCAGCAGGCCCATGTCCACCCTCCTGTGACGGTGTTCGTTGCGGATGGTCAGACGAAGCTGTAAACGGGCAGCGGACCGTGCAGCCGGACGTCGAAACCCTCGCCCAATTCCTCCGCGAGCTGTTTCTCCGCGGCGAGGAATTGCTGCTCACTGCCCCGTTCCACGAGGAACGAGACGTTGAGGAAATCGTCGCCCACCGCCTGGGCCAGATGCTCCTGGCGGGCGAACCGGCGGAGCGCGGCCACGATGTCCGCGGTCAGCTGGTCCTGGCGGGTACGGACTTCCTTGACGACCAGTTCACCGAGAGCCAGCGGCAATTCCGGGCTGCTGCTGCCGCTCCTGATCTCGTCGTTGAGCCGCCGCGCCTCATCCGAATCGTTCAGGATCTGACGCAGCAGGCTCTCCTCCTCCTGACCCACCTTGAGGTTGTATTCCACGCAGTTCTCCACCGCCGCCAATTGAGCGGTCAGCGCGTCCGCGCGGTCCTCCAGCACGGACCGGACGGCGTCGTCGTCGGCGGCGGTGAAACCGAAGCGCATCGGCAGCACGGCGCCGTCGGCCATCAGCCGTTCCTGCACGGTCTGGTGGGCGGCGATATCCCGCCGCTTGGGCCGCGGTTCCGCGGGGGAATCGCTGACCACGGCGGACAGTGAACCGCCGCGCACCGTACGGAGTTCCGCGGGCGGGTCGCCGATACCGGTCACGCCGTCCAGGCGCTGCGGATGACCGGCCGGGACAATGGAATAGACATACACCGTCATGGGTCATTCCTTCCGGTGGCGGACCGGCCGCCGCACCGATCGCTCCCGCTTGCTCTCGACGGGCTCCTTCTCGCCCTCGTCCGCCTCGTCCTCCTCGTCTCCGCTCCGGCTCTCCTCGCGTCCGCCGCCGCCCCTGAGGGCATCGCCGACCGCTTCCGCCGCCCCCGCCAGGGCGCCTTTGGCCTTGCCCTTCGAACCGCCCTCGGTGACTTCGCCCATCACGTCCGGGAGTTGTGCGGGCGCCTTGCGTCCGGATTCCAGATCCAGGCGGTTGCACGCCTCCGCGAAACGCAGATACGTATCGACGCTGGCGACGACGATCCGGGCGTCCACCTTGACGATTTCGATACCGACCAGCGAGACCCGGGCGAACACATCGATGACCAGTCCGCGGTCGAGGATCAGGTCCAGTACGTCGTAGAGGTTTCCCGAGCCTCCTCCCCCGGCATTCCGGGCCAGGGCTCCTTCACTCTGCGGCACCACAGTCATGGTGCCTCCTCTCACCGCCGGCCCGGCTGACGGGCCGGCCTTCTCGTACGCCACCCGGAAACGGAAAGCGGCTAAGCCCGCTTGTCGATCTGACCGCGGGTGTACCGGCGAATGCGTTCGTATGCCACGAGTTCGCCTTCCTCGTCCAGCGTCACGCGGTAGCTCGCCATGACGCTGGTCGTCGGGGGGATGCGCTCCATCTCCAGCACTTCCACGTCCGCCTGCCAGCCGTCCGAGGTCGGCGTGACCGCGGAAACGGATTCGGGAGCGCGGCCCAGCAGTTCCTGGAGTTGCTCGGCGGCGTTCCGCATGGCCGCCCGCGCGGAAACGCGACCGGTGCGGCCCTTTTCGCCAGCGCCCATATCTCTCTCCGCGATCGAAGACGTTACGTCCTCCGCGCCACGCCACGTGCAAGGGGCGCCCCTCCATGGTATGGCACCGCGTTCCGGGCTCACCTTCTCCACACGGCCCGGCCGCGCGGGCCCGCGATCAGCGCTCTTCCTCTTCGCCCTCCTCTTCTTCCTCTTCCTCTTCCCCCTCCTCCTCGTCCTCCGGCTCTTCCTCCGATTCCTCCTCTTCGCCCTCCTCTTCGCCCGCTTCCTCTTCCAGGCCCTCCTCGTGGGTGAGGACCACCTCGCCGTCGTGTATCTCCCCGCGCCAGCCCTCCGGCTCCTCGTCGGAAAGGCTCACATAGCGCTGGAAGTGCTTGAGGTCGAGCCGGAGCCGGCGCCCCTGCGCGTGCCAGATATTGCCGACCTTCTCGAAAAGCCCCGTGGCGTAGTACTCGACGACCAGGACGATCCGCGTCAGATCGGAGGTCACCTCGTGGAAGGTGACGATGCCCCGCGTCGTGCCCTTGGCGCCCTCGGAGGTCCACATGATGCGTTCATCGGGCACCTGTTCCTGCACGGTCGCGGCCCAGCCGCGCGTCGAGGGGCCGACCTTGACCTTCCAGTTGCTGCTCACCTCATCGCCGGCCGAGACGCTGCGGACACCCTTGGTGAAACTGCTGAATTTCTCGAACTGCGTCCAGTGGTTGTAGACCGTACGCACCGGCAGCCCGACGTCGATGACCTCGATGATGTTGGTGACCTTGCGGTCCCCCGACGCGCTCTTTCCGCCGCCGAAGCTTTCCTTGACCTTCTCCAGCACATTTCCCCCGGCGCCCTTCACCGCCCCGCCCAACGCCTTCGTCAGGGGTGAGCCGCCGCCGAGCAGCGCGGACCCGACCTGGGAGAGCGAGCCGCCGTTCTCGGTCACGTCGGAGAGCTGTCCGGCGACGTCGCTGAGCTTGCCCCCGGCCCGTTCGGCCAGGTTGCCGGCCCAGGCCGTCATGAATTCGCCGAATTCGTCCCGCAGTCGATCGAGTTCCGATCCGATGTCTTCCTGTGCGAGCTTGGCCATGATCGCCTACCTCCGACGCCCCTCGCGCGGCGATGCCTTTTCGGCGCTCTTCCGGGAGCCGGGCGCCGCTTTCTTCCGCGCCGCGGCCTTCTTGGCGGGCGCGGACCGCCCTGCCGTCTCCTTCCCGGCCGCCTTCTTCCCGGCCGGCTTCCGCTCGGCCGCTTTCCGTGCCGCCGGTTTCCGTTCGGCCGGCTTCCTGGGCGCCGTCTTCTTCTCCGCCGCCTTCCTCGCCGTCGTGCCCTTCCGCTCACCGGACGACTCCGCCTCGGACGACTCGTCCCGCGACCGGGCCGTTTCCTCCTCGGCCGACTCATCCTCCGACGGCCCGCCCTCGGACTCTTCCTCGTCCCCGGAGGTTTCCTCGTCCCCGGACGATTCCTCGCCCTCGGTGAGCCGGCGCGTCCGCTCGTGCAGGGAATCGGCGAGCGATGCCACGCCCCGGTGGGCGGCGGTCGTGACGGCTTGCCGCCCGGCGGTCATGACCTCGCCCCGCAGCTGCTCCCCCAGCTCCGCGACCTGCGGGATATCGCCGAGCTTGCGGGCCCCGTCCCGTACGAGGTGCCGGGGATCGAGCCCGAATTGGCGGCCGCCGAGGTACGACGCCAGGCTCAGCGCGAAGCGCGCCTTCTTCGTCCGGCCCAGCACATAACCACCGGCCAACGCGGCGGCCACCAGGGCCTTGGTCGCATCTTCCATGGGTGTGTCACCTTCCCTGGACATGCCGCGCGGCCCGTGCGGGGGCCGTGCTGACCACCGCCGGGGGTTTCCGCGCCATATCTCCAGAGTGGCCCCGCAAGCCCGCGTTCGCCGGACATCAAGCGGCCAGACACCAAGGCGTCCAGGCATGCGCGCATCAGCCACCCACGAAGCCAGGCAGTCAAACGGCCAGGCATCCAGGCACCCGGCCCCCCAGGCACCCACCCACCAGGCATTCCACGGACCGGACTCCCCCGTACCCCCATCAACATTTTGTCTATGATCCGCGCGTCCCCGTCATCCTGCCCGGAGCCAGACATGTCCACGCCCCCGTCCGCCGCCGACCCCAGACCGCACCCCTTGCACGTGCTGCGCGCCACCGCGTTCTCCATCGGCGCCCTGCTCATCCTGGTCGGGGTCGGCGTCCTGCTGCACCAGCCGCTGCTGATCCCGCCGCTGGCGGCCAGCGCGGCGCTGGTGCACGGCGCGCCCCGGCTGCCGCTCTCCCAGCCCCGCAACCTGGTCGGCGGCCAGCTGCTCTCCGCGCTCATCGGCTACGGCACCCTGGCGCTGACCGGAAGTACCGCCTGGGGCGCGGCGATCGCCGCCGGTGTCTCCATGGGCGCGATGATGCTCACCCACCTCTCGCACTCCCCGGCCGTCGCCACCGCCGTGATCGTCGTGCTCCAGGCCCCGCACGCGGCGACCTTCCTCCTGCTGCTGGCGCTGGCCTCCGTTCTGCTGGTGGCGCTCGGCCTGCTGCCGGGCCGCATCGGCGGCCACCCCGTCCGCTACCCCGTCGCCTGGTAACGGCATCGCCTGATAACCCAACCGCCTGGTAACGGCCCGCCGCCCCGCCTCACATGGCCGGCCGCCAGTCAACGTCCTTACGGGACGTGAGGGCATCCGCGGCCCCCTCCACGCCGAGCGGCTGGGGCATCGGATAGCGCGTGCGGATCTTCCGCAGCTCCCGGTGCGTGCGGAGCAGACTGGCGAAATCGCGCGGGTACGCGGCGGCGTCCACCCCGGTCAGCACGCCGACCTTGCGGGCCCGGGCGGCCGTCCGGCGCCAGTCCTCCGCACCGGCCAGGCCGATGGATTCGGTGCCGTGGTTGAACAGCAGCACCCGGATCTCGTCGTACGGCGCGGTGGAGTCCAGGTAGTCCGCCAGACCGGCCCGGCAGGACTCGGTGCCGAAGACCGCCCAGTACGGCACCGAGCCGGTGCGGAGCGCCTGCCAGGGGTCGAGCAGCAGGAACGACTCGACCAGGAGGCGGTCGGCCGGGACGTTCCGCCGCTCGTACCAGGCGCGGTAGAGGTCGGCGACGGCCGGGCTGAGTGCCTGGGGCGCGGGGAACCGCAGCACGTCCAGGCCGATGCCGTGCTGCCCGGCGAAGGCCGACAGGTCGTCGAGCAGCTCCGGCCGGAAGCCCCATTCCGCCTCGGGGCTCTCGCCGTCGGGGGCCGGCGGGTCCCAGCGGCGGGCGGCCGATCCGTAGCGGGAGAGCAGATCGGCGACGCGGGGGCTGCCTTGGTGGTACTCCTCGGGGGTGGCGTCGCCGAGCGCGCCGAACTGGAACAGATACCGTTCGCCGATCGCGGTGGTGGGCCAGCGCAGCCCGCAGTCGACGGCGACGATCCGGCCGCCGGGCGCGAGGTGGTCGCGGACGAAGCGGCGGTACGCGGCCGGCAGCCGGGACCACTTGAGCCGGAAGTACGTCATCTCGGCGATCATCAGCCGGTCCTGGTTGGGGTCGTGCATATGGTGCAGCACCAAGTCGGGGTTGGCGTCGAGCAGCGCCCGGCCCGCGTCGCGGACGGCGGCGAGGTCGCCGCGCGGATCGTCCGGTGCGACGCCGTGCCGGCGGACCGGGACCAGGAGAGTCTGCGGAAGCCAGGCGGCGTCGAGGGCCGCGGCCAGATGGACCAGCGCGCCGTTGGCCGAGCCGATGAAGATCACCGGGTAGCGCCGGCGCGGGTAGTGGCCGGTGACCCAGTCGGCCAGCGCGTCCGCGCGCACCTGCCCCGCCGTGCGCGGCGGGATGGCGCTGGCCCAGCCGCTCGCCGCGTACGCCCGGTCCTGGACGGCGGTCGGCAGCCGGTTGGCGGCGCCGAGCAGGGCGGACGCCGGACCGTCGAGAGCGGCGGGGGCCCGGCCGAGGGCGGGCACGTCCCGGCCCGCGTGGAAGCGGGCCAGCGCGCGCAGCATTCCGGTGGCCGAGTCGAACGAGGCCACCGCCCTGGACGCCTTCACACCGGCCCCCCTTCCGCGCCGTCCCCGGAATGCGCGAGGCCGTGCCGTGCCAGGAACGCGGCGACGGTCTCGGCCAGTTCCCGCGGCCGCCGGTAGGGCACCATGTGGCCGGAATCCGGTACGACGGCCAGCCGCCCCCGTGGCAGCAGCCGGGCCGCCTCCTCCGCCCACTCCTGGGGCACCATCCGGTCCCGGGCGCCCCGGACCACCAGCGCCGGCCGGTCGACGTACGGAAGCTTGTCCTCGATCCGGTCGCGCAGGCTCTCGCCGAACGCTCCGATCACGCGGCGGGTGCCGGCGTCGCGGTAGTCGGCGAGGTTGAGCGGGGCCATCGACAGCCGCTCGTGCGGGGAGTTGCGGAGCCAGCGGAGCAGTTGCCGCCCGAAGCCGCGGGCGGCCGGATCGACGGTCGGTCCCACCAGCACCAGCCCGGCCACGCGCTCCGGATGCCGCACGGCGGCGTCCACGACGACCTGGCAGCCGAACGACCCGCCGAGCAGCACCACCCGCTCCAGACCGGCGGCGGCGAGCCACTCGGCGACCGTATCGGCCAGCGCCCGCAGCACCGGCGGCCCCGGCGGTCTGCCGCTGGCACCGAACCCGGGCAGGTCCACGGCCCAGGCGTCATGCCCCCGCCGCCCCAGCTCGCCGAGGAACGGCTGGAACTCCCGGCTGGAGACCCCGGCACCGTGGACGCACACCACCGCCGGCGGCCGGCCGGGGCTGCGCCAGGCCACCACCGGCTCGTCCCGCACCGGCACCGTGATCCGCTGCGTCGTTGCGCTCCGCTGCATACGTCATCCCTACCCGCGTTCCCGGTCCGTCGCCTGCCGCGTTCCCGCCGCGGGCGCAGTCCACTCAGGCGGCGGGCCCGCGGCGGACGCGGTGCAATGGGGTACGCGCCCCACCTCGGCGGCCGCTCCCGTCCCCGCCCAGGTCACAGCCCCGGTGACCACCCGAGTGGCGGAGCGCCGATGGTCCGGTCGGGTGCCCCGGGATTCCATGGAGAAGGCGGGCGGAGCCAGGCAAGCGTGCCGTCCTGGCCGCCCCAGCGGGGCCGCGCACCGGCGTGACCGACAGGTCGCGTGGCGGCGCGGCCGCGTCACCGCGGCAGTGGGCAACCACCCGCGGTGGACCGGACCGGCACGCGCGGTGAGAGGGGTGAGCCGATGTACGAGATGCATCCGGGCCCGGCGGCGACCGGCACCAGCGAGCTGGTGTGGCACATCATGGCGGACGTCCCGGCACGCCTCACGCTGTGCGGCCGGCAGCTGCCGCCACCTGGGTCCAGCCGCTCATCCCACGCCGAGGAGCCGACCGAGAGCCACTGCTCCCCCTGCATGACCGCCTTCCGCGACATCGTGCAGACCCCCAGCGGCCTGAGCCGGACCCAACCGGGCTCCGGCACCTGAGCGGTCGGCGCGTTCGGATCGACGCGCATCGCCCTGGGGCGGGACCCGAAGGCCCCGCCCGCCCCCGCGATGACCGGTACAAGAGGGCATTTGGCGAGGGAAAACGCAACGTCGACATGTACCGCACAGGCCGCTATCTTCACCTGGTCTTCGGCAATCGCCCACGGCCGCACAGGAGTTCCTCCAGCCTGAGCCCTCCGCAACGGGATGGGTTGGTCACGCCTCACAACTCCTGGCCGCCCTGCGCAAGCCATCGAAACGGGTCCACACCAGGCACCCCAACCAGGAAGAGACGCATGCCCCGTCTTGCGCTGTACACCTTCGGCGTCCTGAAGTCACCTCTCGCCGATCCCGCACCTCTCATCCGCGAGTTCTACGACCTCGGCGAGGCCGTCTACCGGGAGATCAGCCGGCACCCCGGATACCTCGCGCACGCCGAACCGGCGGAGGGTGACCGGGGCTCGCACTTCGACTTGGACTGGGGCGCGTGGGGGGAGTTCGCCGTACCGGCCTGGTACGGCAAGGGCCGGACGGCGGATACCACCGCCCTGGCCGCGACCCTCTCACTCTGGACCGGTCTGCGCCCCGCCTTCGAGGCCATCTACACCGGCCTGCACCGTACGGCGCTGAACCGGCGCCACGACTGGTTCGAGCGGGCCGAACACCCGAGTTACGTGTTCTGGTGGGCCTCCGACGACGCGATACCCACCTGGCAGGACGCGGTTTCCAGGCTGGAACACCTCCGCGACCACGACGCCACGCCGCACGCCTTCACATTCCACCACTCGTTCGCCCCGGACGGCACCCCGACCAGGGTCCAAGGCATCGGGCCCAAGCGCGAGCGGGTTGGCTGACCAGGCCCGAAGGACGTACGGAGCCGGCCCCTAAGCCGCCTGGAGCTCCCGCACCGCGGCCTTCGACTGGCTGACCCGGAACAGGGCGGCGGCCAGGCGGGCGTGGTCCTCGGCCGGCACCAGGCCGCCGAGGCCCTCGGGGGTGTGCGGGAGGCCCAGTTCCTTGGCGGTGTCGCAGGTCCGGCGGTCGAAGAACGGGCCGAACTCGGGCCAGACCGCCTGGACCTCGCGGCAGAAGATGCCCGCGCCGACCGGGCCGATCCTGGGGACGTCCCGCAGGAGTCCGGTCAGCCGGTCCCGGTCGCCGCCGGCCTCCTCGCGCATCCGCCGCAGATCGCCGTGCCAGCGTTCCAGCACCAGGCCGGCGCCCTTGCCGAGGGCGGTCGCGGTGCTCTCGTCGTAGCGGACGTAGTGGGCGCGGCCCAGCGCGTCCACACGGTCCTGCCAGGACGAGTCGGCCATCGCGCGCGGGGTGCGGAAGCCGGCCGCGAACAGCTCCCGCGCGGCGTCGGTGGCGATATCGGCCTTGATGCGGACCGAGCACAGCACCGTGAGGACCAGCAGCTGGTACAGCGGTGCGGGCTTGTCGCGCAGGGTGATACCGGCCTCGTCGGCGTAGGTCCGGCCGTGTGCGTCGAGCAGTTCCGCGACCTGTTCGTGCTGCTTGCCGGTCTGCTTGCCGGTCTGCTTGCCGGTGGTCATGGCACACCTCGCAATGCGCAGTGTCGGGCGGGATTCCGGTGGCGGTGGCCGCGGGCGGCGTCACTCGCGCAGGGCGGCCAGGCGCCGGCGGGCGGGCCCGAGCGAGCGGCCGCGGGGGCGGCTGCCGCGCCAGGGGTCGTTCTTGAGCAGCTGCTCGGCGGTGGCCAGCGTCCAGCGCTGCGGCGTCAGCTCGGGGTCGTCCACGTCGTCCCAGGTCAGCGGCGCGGCGAGGGGTGCGCCGGGGCGGGCGCGGACGGCGTAGGGGGTGACGGCGGTCTGGGCGTAGGCGTTGCGCTGGATGTCGAGGTAGAGGCGGCCGCGGCGGGCCGGTTTGCTCTGCTCGGTGGTGAGGTGGTCGGGGTGGCGCGCGGCCAGGATCCGCGCGGCGTCGCGGGCGAAGGACCGGACGCCGTCGAAGCTTTCCCGGCGGTCCAGCGGCACCAGGACGTGCAGGCCGCGGGACCCGGTGGTCATGACCTGGGACGGCAGGCCGAGGCCGTCGAGCAGATCGTGGAGCCGGCGGGCGGCGTCGCGTACGGCGGTGAAGTCGCGGCCCGGTGGGTCGAGGTCGAAGACCAGCAGGTCGGGGTGGTGGGGCCGGTCGGCGCGGGAGAGGAAGCGGTGCGGGGTGAGGCAGCCCTGGCCGGTGAGGTAGAGCAGGGTCGCGGTGTCGTCGCACAGGGCGTACGTGACGGTGCCGTCCTCCTTGGGGAGTTCGGCGCGGTGGATCCAGTCGGGGAAGTGGTCGGGGACGTCCTTCTGCATGAAGCCGGGGTCGCCGATGCCGTCGGGGTGGCGTTCCAGCATCAGCGGACGGCCGCGCAACTGCGTGAGGATGCGGCGGGCGACCGTCCGGTAATAAGCGGCCAGGTCGGCCTTGGTGATGCCGTCGTCGGGGAACAGCACCTTGTCCGGCCGGGCGAGTTCGACGGTGCGGCCGGACGCGTGGAGGGTGCGGCTGGTGCTCATCGGGGCCTCCCCGGGGTCCGGGCCGTCCGGGCGCGGTGGGCGGGGCCGGGCGTGGGGCGCGTCATGCTCCTCCCTCGGTGGGCGGGTCGGTGGCGGGTCCGGTCGCCGTGACGGGGGCCAGGGCGCGGGCCACGGCGTCCGGAAGCAGGCGTTCGAGGTGCGGCAGCACGCGGGGGGCCGCGGCGGCGACGGCGATGGCGGTGGCGACGCCCGCCCAGGCGACCGGCCCCAGCGGGCGGCAGCCGAAGAGGCGGCTGATACCGGGGGTTTCGATCAGGGCGGCCAGTACGACGGCCGAGCCGAGGACGGTGCCCAGGACGAGGGGGCTGCGCCGGCGGCCGGCCAGGGTCTGGGTGAGCTGGGCGCCCACCACGCCGCACAGCGCCATGGTGCTGGTGCGCCGGGCGGAGCCAGGAGTGAGCGTGCCGATCAGCCAGGCCGTGGCGGCGCCGAGCGCGGTGACCACGCCGCGGCGGCGGATCTGGCAGGCGAGTGGTTCCTCCAGGGCGGCCAGGCCCGCCCGCGGTGTCGCGGCCTCCTCACCGCCGGCCTGGGCGTCGTCCCTGGGGGTGACCGCGACGGCCATCGCCGGGAACATATCGGTGAGCAGGTTGACCAGCAGGATCTGCCGGGTGGACATCGGGGCGGCGCCGGAGAGCAGGGTGCCCAGGACGGAGAAGCCGATCTCGCCGGCGTTGCCGCCGATCAGGATCGAGATCGCGTCCGCCACGCTGCGCCACAGCGCGCGGCCCTCGGCGACGGCGTCGGTCAGCGCGGTCATCCGGTCGCCGGTGAGGACGAGGTCGGCGGCGTTGCGGGCGGCCGCCGAGCCACGGGCGGCGATGCCGACGCCGATGTCGGCGGCGCGGATCGCGGCGGCGTCGTTGGCGCCGTCCCCGACCATCGCCACCACCCGGCCGGCCTCCCGCAGCGCCTCGATGACCTGCACCTTCTGCTCGGGCGCGACCCGGGCGACGACATCGCAGTCGCGCAGCCGGCGGGCCCGTCCCGCCTGGTCGAGGGCGGCGAGTTCGTCCCCGGTGGCGATCTCGGCGTCTTCCGGCCAGCCCATACGGGTGGCCACCGCGCAGGCCGTCGCCGAGTGGTCGCCGGTGAGCATGACGGGCCGTACGCCGGCCCGCCGCAGCCCGGCCACCAGCTCGGCGGAGCCGGCCCGCGGCGAGTCGGCCAGCGCCACGAATCCGGCGAGTTCGAGCCGGTCCAGCGGCTGGTCGAGCGGGTCGCCGGCCGCCTCGTCCTCCTGGTCCGTACGGCGGGTGGCGACGGCGAGGACCCGCAGCCCCTCGTCGGCGAGCGCGGTCGCGGCGGCGGCCGCCTCGTCCCCGGCGCCGGCGCAGGCGGGGAGGACGACCTCGGGCGCGCCCTTGACGACCAGCCACCGCGCGCCGCCGGTCTCGCGCCCGGTGGCGGCCGCGTAGCTGCGGCTGGCCTCGAAGGGCAGGCTGCCGGCGCGCTCCCAGTCGGGGTCGTCGGGGGCGGCGGTGAGGACGGCCTCGTCGGTGGAGTGGGCGTGCGCTGCCGCGCCGTCGGCCGGCGGCGGGCAGGCGCGGGCGGCCGGCCGGAGCACGGGCTCCGCTTCGGGCGTGCCCGCGTCGTGCAGCTGCCCGCCGGCGGTGGCGATCCGGATCACCCGCAGCCGGTTCTCGGTCAGCGTGCCGGTCTTGTCGAAGCAGACGGTGTCCATCCGGCCCAGCGCCTCCAGGGTGCGCGGGGTGCGGACCAGGACGCCCTGGCGGCTGAGGCGGCGGGCCGCCGCCATCTGCGCGACGGTGGCGACCAGCGGCAGCCCCTCGGGCACCGCGGCCACCGCCACCGCGAGTCCGCCGCGCACGGCCTGGCGCACCGGGCGGCCGCGGAGCAGCGCGAGCCCGGCGACGGCGGCGCCGCCGAGCAGGGTGAACGGCAGGCTGCGGTTGGTCAGTTCGCGCAGCCGGGCCTGGACGCCGGGCGCGGGCGGGGTGCGGGCGGCCAGGTGCGCGGCGCGGCCGGCCTCGGTGCCGTCGCCGGTGCCGACGACGGCGGCCCGGGCCTGCCCCGCCACCACGGTGGTGCCTTCGAAGAGCATGCACCGCCGGTCGGCGACGGGGGCCTCGGGCGTCGCGGCCAGCTGCTTGGCGGTGGGCAGCGACTCGCCGGTCAGCGCGGACTCGTCCACCTCCAGGTCGTCGAGTTCGAGCAGCCGGGCGTCGGCGGGCACCACCTCGCCGGTGCGCACCTCGATGACCTGGCCGGGCGCGAGGTGGTCGGCGTCGACGGTACGGGTCCGGTCGCCGTCGACCACCCGGGCCGTACGCCGCTGCCGTATCTCCAGGGCGGACAGGGCGCGTTCGGCGCGCAGCCGCTGGACGCCGCCGATCAGCGCGTTCATCCCCAGCGCGCCGGTGACCAGCAGCGCGTCCACGACCGACCCCAGCAGGGCGGACGCGAGCGCGCCGACCAGCAGGACCGGCGTCAGCGGGTCGTCCAGCTCCGAACGGACCGCGCGGGCCAGCTGGAAGGCCGGCCGTACGGGCGCGAACACCGGGAGCCCCGCGATCCACCGGGCCGCCTCCGCGGCCTCGTCCCGGCCGGGCAGCGCGCCCGGGGCCCGCGCGGTGGCCCGGAGGCGCGCCAGGGCCTGCTGGGGCGACAGGGCGTGCCACGGGACCCGGGGCGGCGGGTGCGGGGCGCTGCGGACGCTGACCCGCAGCGCGGCCCGCCATCCGGAGACCAGGGACGCACCGGCGGCGGCGTGGACGGGCGAGAGGCGGAGGCCGGTGGAGAGGGTGCCGGCGGTGCGCCGGCCCCGGGTGATGACCAGCAGCCCGGACAGCGCGGCACCGGCCTCGGCGAAGGTCTTGGCGTGCCGGGCGACGGTGCGCGCGGCCGGGATCGCGGCCAGCAGCCGCCAGGCGGGCTCCAGCCCGCGCGGGACGAGGACATCGGCGCCCCATACCACCGCGCTGCGGTCGTCGGTCACCGCGACGGCGAGATCGCCGCGCAGCAGCCCGTCGAGCACTTCCCGGCCGGCGTCGCTCAGCTCCCCGCCGGGCGCCGGGACCCGGGCCAGGGTGAGCACGACCCGCCCCTCCCCCTGGAGTTCCCGCACCACCTCCGCCAACGGCCGTTCCGCGCCCACCCGTTGATCGGCGAGCGCCCCGAAGTCGCCCAGCGTGCCGTCGTCCGCCACCACCACGTGGAGTCCGGCGCGGCGGGCCGCGTCCAGGGCGGCCTCGGCGAGCGGATCGATCTCCCGGCCCACCAGGACCGTGCCCACGTCCCGGTCCCCGGAGGACGCGACCATCAGCCCCGTCCCGGGGTCGTCCTGGCCGGACGCCGGGCCCTCCTGGTCGGGGACCGGGCGCAGGGTCACGCCGGGCTCGGCGCCGGCCGGGTCCAGGGCGTCGGCCGCCGCCTGCCACAGCCGGTCGTGGTCCCACTCCGGGTCGCTGGGGTGGACCCGGAGGACCGTACGGGCCGTGCCGCGCAGGGAGTCCGGGTGCAGCACCACGGTGTCGACGAGTTCCAGCCGGCGCAGCCGCTCCAGATTGCGGACCAGGACGCCTTCGCGGGCCAGCTCGGTGCCGAGCGCCGCGGTGAACGCGGCCGGCCCGTAGCGCACGGCCTTGGGATTGCCGGCGACCAGCGCCTCGGCCGCCTCGGCGAGATCGCGGGCCACCAGGGCGGCCGAGGCGGCGCCGAGCAGCCCGCCGGCCACCGCCTGCGCCGCGTACTCCTCGCTGGGCAGCGGCCGCAGCGCGGGCCGGGCGGTCGGCTCGCCGGCCAGGCTCAGGCGGCCGGGCCCGCACACGGTGTCCTGCGCGGCGTCGAACGCGGCGGCACCGGCGATGGCCTCCAGCAGCCGACCGGTACGCAGCACCGCGTCCAGCGCCAGCGCGCCGGGCGAGCGGCCGAAGCCGTACGAAGCGGCGCCGGCCGCGGCCAGCAGCAGATCGCAGCCGGGGTCACCGAGCCGCTTGCGGAGCGCCGCGGCGATACCGGGGTCCTCCCGCAGCAGCCCGGTGGCGGCGGTGAGCAGCCGGGGGGCGTGCTTCAGGCGGAGGGTGCGGGCGCCCACCGCGGTGGCCAGGCCGACCGCGTCGCAGGCCAGGCCCAGTGCCTGGGCGCGGACCCCGCCGATGTGGTCCGGGTGGCCGGTCTCCAGGACGTCGTCGTCGGCGCGCTCCAGCCGGTGGGCGCCGGCGAGTTCGCCGGCGCCCTCGATGACCCGGTCGGCCACCGCGTCCTTGGTCATCTGCACCACGAGCCGGGCCAGTCCGCCGTCCCAGTACGCGGTGACGACATCGGGCCGCTGGGCCAGTCCGGCCGCGACCTTGCGTGCCGCGGCCTCCGCGCTCCGCGCCCGTCCGCCGGCTCCGGGCCCGGGCCGCAGCGGCAGCTGCACCCGGGTGCCGGCCTGCCAGTAGCCCTTGCCCGTCTCGGCGGCGTTGCGCGAGACGTGGCCCACCAGCCGCGCCGTGGTGGCGGCGGCCGCCGCGGTGTGCGCGGTGCCGCGCAGCCCGGCGCCGGCCGCGCCCGCCGCGAGCCGGGTGAGGGTGCGGGCGGTCGGCAGCGCCCGGCGCGCGGCGGCGGCCGGCGCCCCCAGGGCGAGGCCGAGCCCCGCGCCCGGTATGCGGGTCAGGTGTCGCACCACCATGGTTCACCTCGCGGGTGGGTGGGGGCTACAGGGTCGGCCGGGGCGGCTCTTGAGGGTCCCCGGTCCGTTCGGGGCGGTCGGTCTGCTCGGGCCGCTCGGGCCGCTCGGGCCGCTCGGGCCGTTTCTGGGTGAGCCACACGGCCGCCGCGCCGGCCGCCGCGACCGGCCACTCCACCGCCCCGAACGCGCCCAGCAGCCCCGCGCCCGTATAGGCGGCGATCCGGCGCGCCCGCGGCGAGACCAGCCCAACGGTGTCCAGCACCCCGTCGAACGCCCCGCTGACCCGTTCGGCCCCCGGCAGGCGGCGCACGGTGCTCGTCACCGCGCCGACCGGGTGGAGCACCTTCGACGCCGCCGCCGAGGCCGCCTCGGGCACCGGCCGCACACCCGCCGCCACCTGCCCGCTCGCACGCTGCTCGGTCGTACGCTGCTCGCTCGTACCGTGTTCGTTCGTACCGTGT
Source organism: Streptomyces sp. NRRL F-4489 (assembly GCF_001509485.1). Classification (GTDB taxonomy): domain Bacteria; phylum Actinomycetota; class Actinomycetes; order Streptomycetales; family Streptomycetaceae; genus Streptomyces. The sequence goes on along the minus strand of NZ_LLZI01000243.1, from coordinate 61,814 downwards.
TCGTTGCTTGGCTGCTCGTTCATGGTCGTATCCGATCGGCGCTGTCGCACGGACGGGTGCCCCGTCGGCGCCGCGTCAACCGGACCGGACCACACCTCACAGCCGGCTCGGCTGCCCGGCCCCTCGCGGCGGGGCGCCTTCCCTGGGTCGCTCCTTCCACCATAGGAGCGCCGTGCGCAGGAGGCGGCGCGCAAGCCGGGAAATCCGCTCACCGGGGCCGGGAGCCAGCCGACCCGTCGGCTATCCCGCCAGCAGATCAAGGAGATCGTCGGCGTGCTCCTCTTCCTCCTCCAGGATCGACTCGATGAGCCGCCGCGTGGTGGGGTCGTGGTCGCCGAGCCAGCGCGCGATCTCCTGGTACGTCGAGATCACGATGCGTTCGGCGACGAGGTTGTCCTTCAGCATGGTCTGCAGATCGTCGTCGGCCGGCGCGGTGTAGTCGGTGTGCGCCCGGCGGGCCAGCCCGGCCGGGTCGAAGTCGGGCCGGCCGCCGAGCTGGGAGATCCGCTCGGCGGCCCGGCGGCCGTGCTCCAGTTCCTCAGCCGCGTGCTCGGTGAACTCCGCGGCGACCTGGGCCCGGTCGATCCCGGTGGCGGAGATGGCGTGCCGGGTGTAGCGCAGCCAGCACACCACCTCCGTGGCGACCACGTCGTTGAGGACGGAGATCACTTTCTCCTGGTCCAGGCCGTACGTTCCGGTGACCGGTCCGGCCTCCATCTTCTGCCGGGCCTCGGCCCGGATCCTGCTCACATCGAGGACGAAGTCGTCGGTTGCCATCTCTCTCCCACTGCCCGGGGTCCGCTGTCCGGGCAGATGTTCCACCCCGGGGTACCTCCCACACGCCCGGCCCCGGTTGCCACCGATTCGCCGTACGGGACAGGCACGGAACGCGTACGGGACACGCACGGGACGCGTAAGGACACGCGCGGCACACGTACAGAACCCCTGCGGAACGCGGATGCGCGCGGCGGGGCGGAACCGGGGCGGCGCCCGGCCACCGGGTATAAAGACCCCTCTTCCCCGAGCCGCCCGACGTTGGAGAGACGGTGCTGCTGACCTTCGGACACGGCACGGCGACCGCCGACGAGATGACGCGCCTGCTGCGGGACGCCGAGGTGCGCCGCCTGGTCGATGTGCGGACGGCGCCCGGCAGCCGGCACAATCCCGACGCCGGCCGCGACGCCATGGCGCGCTGGATGCCGCGGGCGGGCCTCGCCTACCGCTGGGAGAAGCGGCTCGGCGGCTGGCGGAAGGCCCGTCCGGACACCCCCGACACGGCCCTGCGCAACCAGTCCTTCGCCGGCTACGCCGCGCATATGCGCACCCCGGACTTCGTCGCGGCGGTGGACGAACTGCTCGCCGAGGCGGCCGCCGAGCGCACCGCCGTGATGTGCGCCGAAACGGTGTGGTGGCGCTGCCACCGCAAGATGATCGCCGATTTCGTGGTCCTGGCCCGCGGCATCGAGGTGCGCCACCTCATGCACGACGGCCGGTCGCGCCCGCATCCCGTCAGCCCCGAGGCCCGCCTCCTGCCCGAGCGGCGGCTCCTGGTCTACGACGCGGGTCAGCAACGCCTCGGCGACTGACGACCGGCCCACCCCGCGCGACTGGCCCTATGCACGCCCCCGCCTCCTGTGACACGTTGGGCTCAGGGCACCCGAGCGCACAGGCCGGAGGGGTGACACGGACCAGGCACCTCAGGCAGACCAAGCATGCCGAGCACCCCAGGCATCCCGAGCAGACCAACCATCCCGAGCAGGCCAGGCACACCAGGCACACCAGGCGGATGAGGTGACGTGCGGTATGGGCGGCGCGGTCCTCGCAGGAGCGGTTCTCGTAGGACTGGACGGCACCGGGGCCGGCGCGCCCGCGGTCCGCTGGGGCGCCGGGGAGGCCGCCGCCCGGCGTCTGCCACTGCATCTGCTGCACTCCTGGACGTCCCAGCCCTGGCCGACCTCCTCGCCGGCGCCCTCGGCGTCGTCCTCTCCGACGTCCTCCGGCCAGGACGACGAACGGCGCCGCTACGGCGCGACCGTGCTCGAACGCGCCGGAGCGCTGGCCGCCGAACTCCACCCCGGCCTCCGGGTGACCGCCGAACTGTCCGGAGAGGACGCCGCCGACGCGCTCGCGGAACGCAGTGCGGCGGCCGCGCTCCTGGTCCTCGGCTCACGCGGGCACGACACCCTCGCCGGTTTCCTGCTGGGCTCGGTGAGCCTGCGGGTGCTGGCACGCGCGCGGTGCCCGGTGATCACGGTCCGCGAGGAGGAGTGCTCCGCCGGCCCCGGGCCCGAAGTCATCGTCGGCGTCAAGGAGTTGGGGCCGGAGAGCGACGCGGTGCTGGCCTACGCGTTCACCACGGCCGCGGCCCATCACGCCCGGCTGCGCGCCCTGCGCGCGTGGAGGCCCGCCACGGCCCCCGGCGCCCCGTACAACGAGCTGACCACCGCGCTGGACGAGGCGGAGGGCGCGGCGGTCGAACGGGACGGTCTGGCCGCATGCCTGGCCCCATGGCGGGAGAAGTTCCCCGGGGTCCGGGTGGCGGAGGAGGTGGCGGCCGGCCAAGCCGCGACCGTACTGCTCCGGGCCTGCACCGGCACCGGCCTGCTGGTCATCGGCCGCCGCCCGCACCGCGCACCGATGCCCCTCGGCCCGGTCGTCCTCGGCCTCCTCCACCACTCCCGCTGCCCGCTCGCGATCGTCCCCCGGACCACCGCACCGCCCGCCTGAACGGCCTCCTTCACCAGGCCGCTCCTCCGGCCGCTCCCCCGGCCCTCGTCCCAGTCACCCTTCCCCCGGCAGGCGGAGGCAGATCATCCTGCCGGCCGATCCACCCCACCCCCGCGAGTGCGACCTTCACACCATGAGCGATAACGGCCAGGCGGCACAGACAGCGCGGACGGCAAGGACCCGGTGGCGCAGGTGGCACGGTCACCAGCGGCCACAACCGAGGTGGGCAGGCCAGACAGCCCTGACCTGGGCGCTGGTATACGCCGCGTTCGGCCTCGCCGCCGCGCTGACCGGGACGCCGCTCTTCCGGGCAGGCGGCACCCCCGCGCCCGCCGCGCTGGACTGGGCCGTGGTGGCGGTGGGCGCGCTGGCGGCCACCGCCTGTGCCGCGGTGATGCGCTGCGGGCCGCGGCCCTGGCTGCGCGGGCTGCTCTTCACCGTCTGCGGGCTGACGGGACTCGCCGCTTTCAGCCTGCTGATGGATGTGATCACCCTCATCTTCGGCCAGGGCGTGGACAGTTGGCCGGCCGCCGCCAACCGCGCCCTGGCCGCCCTCGGCACGGTGCTGCTCGCCGCGACCGGCCGCTCCCAGCGCCGCCCGCCCGCCGGCACCCGCGCCCCGGCCCCGTCCCGCGCGCCCGCCCGGGTACAGCTCGCCGCCGTCGCCGGGACGGTCGCCTTCCTGCCGTACTGCGCGATGAAGACCTTCTGGGCGTTCGGCGGGACGTTCGCCGGGACGGACATCGCGCAGATCCTCGCCAGCTCCCGCCGCAACGGCGCCTCCGCGGTCTGGCTCACCCTGGAGTCCTGGGGCCTGGACGCCACCGTGCTGCTGGCGGCGCTCGGCCTCTTCCTGCTCTGGGGCCTGGTCCGGCCGTGGGGGCAGGTCTTCCCGCGCTGGACGCCGCTGCTGCGCGGCCGGCGCGTACCGCGCTCCCTCCCGCTGGCCCCCGCCCTGCTCGGCGCCGCGACCCTCCTGCCCTACGGCATCCTCGGCGTCGGCTACTGCGCACTGGCCACGACCGGCGCGCTGACGATCCGCCCCGGCGACTTCTCCTCCCCGCAGGACGCCTTGACCGTCGCCTGGATCGGCCTCACCGCCTTCGCCGGCTACGGGATCGCCCTCGCGCTCGCCACCCGCTCCTACTGGCTGCGGACCCGCCCGCTCCCCGGACCCGCATCCACCTCGGTATCCGCCGGCTCACGGCACTGACGGGCCGGGGCCTCACACCGGCCGCGCCCCACCAGGCCCGTCCGGCCGCCCGCGGACGCCCTCGCAGACGCCCCAGGGCGCGGCCCGGCCCGTTCCTCCGTACCGTCGGAGCATGGCGGACACACCGGACGGCAGCGGCGGCCGGACCCCCGGCAAGCTGTCGAAGAAGCGGTACCGGCGGGAGCTGTACCGGTTGCAGACGGAGCTGGTGAAGCTCCAGGAGTGGGTGCGCACGGAGGGCGCCCGGCTCGTCGTGATCTTCGAGGGGCGGGACGCGGCCGGCAAGGGCGGCACCATCAGCCGCGTCACCGCCCACCTCAACCCCCGGGTGGCGCGCATCGTCGCCCTGCCCCGGCCCACCGAGCGCGAACGCGGCCAGTGGTACTTCCAGCGGTACGCGGCGCAGCTGCCCTCGGCCGGCGAGATCGTGCTCTTCGACCGCAGCTGGTACAACCGGGCCGGAGTCGAACGGGTCATGGGCTACTGCACCGACGACGAATACCGACTCTTCCTGCGGCAGTGCCCGGTCTTCGAGCGGATGCTGGTGGAGGACGGGATCCTGCTGCGGAAGTATTGGTTCTCGGTCAGCGACGAGGTGCAGGAGCAGCGGCTCCGGCGGCGGCTGGCGGACCCGGTGCGGCGCTGGAAGCTGTCCCGGATCGACCTGGAGTCGCTGACCCGCTGGGAGGAATACTCCCAGGCCAAGGACGAGATGTTCGCGCACACCGATATCCCCGAGGCGTCGTGGTACGTCGTCGAGAGCGACGACAAGCGCCGGGCCCGGCTGAACATGATCGCCCACCTCCTCACGACGGTCCCCTACCGCGACCTCCTCCCACCCCGTCTGGACCTCCCGCCGCGCCCGCCGGCCACGTCCTACCAGCGCCCCCCGCGCGCCCTCCAGACGTACGTCCCCGACCACGCGGCCGGCCTGGAGTAGCCGCCACCGCCGCCCACCCGCTCCCGGCGAGCGGCCCCGACGCCACCAGCGGGGCACCCAACGCGACGTAATCCAGGCCCACTTGGGGTAGGGACACCACTTCACCCTCCCGGAGGCCGATACGTGAAGCGATATAACAGGGATATGGGGCGACAGACACAGGACGGCGGGCGGACGGCCGCGCCGGAACCGCCGGCGGACGAGCTGCACGAGACCGTGGAAGAGGTCACCGCCGCCGTCATGACGGCGTCCCGCCTGCTCGTCGCGCTCTCCGCCCGCGCCCTCGCCGAGACCGAACCGACCCTGACCCTGCCGCAACTGCGCACCCTGGTCGTCCTGCACGGCGAAGGCCCGGTGAAACTCGCCGCGCTCGCCGCCGCGCTGGACGTGAACCCGTCCACCGCGATGCGGATGGTCGACAAGCTGGAGGCCCGCGGCCTGGTCGACCGCCAGACCAACCCGGGCAACCGCCGCGAGGTCATCCTCCGGCTCAGGCACGACGGCCGGCGGCTGGTCGAGGACGTCCTGGCGCACCGGCACCGCGAGATCCGGGCCATCGTCGCCCGCCTCCCCGCCGGCCGGCGCGCCGAACTGGTGCGGGGCCTGCGCGCCCTGGCCGAGGCAGCCGGCGAACCGCCCGCCGACTCCCTCACGGACACCCTGTAGCGGACCCGGCCCCGCGCCAGGCAACCGCTCCGCCCCGCACCAGGCAACCGCTCCGCACCGCGCCAGGCAACCGCTCCCAGGCACCCGGGAGCGGCCACCGGGCGGCGGCCGCCGCGGAACCACCCTCAGTCGATCTCCACCACCGCCTTGCCGTGCAGCCGCCGCCCGAGCAGCAGCTCGGTGGCCTCGGCGGCCTTCCTCCACGACCCCCGCCAGGTGATCTGCGCGTCCAGTTCCCCGGACGCGACCAGACCGGACAGCAGCGTCAGATCCGCGCCGACACCGCTGCACCGCAGCAGGTAGAAACTGACCAGCGAGCGGTCGTGCCCGGCCGGAGCGCCATGGAAGGCACCGGCCGGGAACTCGTCCGGCTCGTACGCCGTCCGCCCGACCGAGACCAGCGTGCCGTGCTCCGCCAACCGGGCGTAGCCCTCGACGAGTTGACGGCCGCCGACCATATCGACCACGCCGTCCACCGGCGCCGAGAGCGCCTCGGGACCCGTCACGACCTCGTGCGCGCCGAGCGCCCGCAGCCCGTCGCCGTGCGCGGCCGGGTCCCCGGTCGAGGCGATGACATGCGCCCCGCCCCGGCGGGCGAGCTGCACCGCGTACCGTCCGACGCCGCCGGTGGCGCCGGTGACCAGGATGCGCTTGCCGAGGATCGGACCGATCCGGCGCAGGGCCTGCAAGGCGCTGGCACCGGCGACCGGGACGGTGCTGATCGCTCCGAGGTCGGCGCCGGCCGGAACGGTCCCGATCCAGTCGGTGTCGACCGCGCGGAGTTCGGCCCAGGCACCGGCGGCGGCGAGGGTCACGACCGGCGTGCCGACCGCCGGCCCGGACCCGTCGGCCGCGGCCCGGACCACGGTGCCCGCGGCGTCCCAGCCCAGTACGAACCCGGGGGCCTCGCGGTCCGGTCCGTGCTTGACCTCGCCGTAGTTGAGCGAGGTCGCGGTGACGCGGACGAGTGCCTGGTGGGGGGCCGGTTCGGGATCCGGGGCCTCGCCCAGGCGCAGGCGGCCGGGAGCGGTGGGGTCGATGAGGAGTGCGCGCATGACGAGGAAGCCCTTCTGAGGAGGGATCGAATATGCCACTCGGTGGCGTCGCGCCACTGAGTGGCATAAACCTACAAGAGGCATAGGCTCCCCCGCTACACTGATCCCGATGACCGCTTCAACGACCGCCGCAGGCACCCCCGCCGAGCGCCTTCCGCTGCGCGAGCGCAAGAAGCTGCGCACCCGCCAGGCATTGATCGACACCGCCCTGGAGCTGTTCACCGAGCGCGGTTTCGACGGCACGACCCTGGACGACCTGTGCGAGGCGGTCGAGGTCTCCAAGCGCACGTTCTTCCGGAACTTCAGCAGCAAGGAAGACGTGGCGATGGCCCCGACCCAGGACCTGTGGACCGCGTTCCTGGATGACTTGGAAGACCGCGAACCGGCCGGCGGCACGGCCCTGGCGATGCTCCAGGCATCCCTGCTCGCCGCGCTGGACCGGATGACCGACGAGGGCTGGGCGCAGCGCGTCCGCCTCAGCCGCCGCCTGGCCGCCGACACCCCGTCCATGGACGCCCGCGGCCGGCACTTCTGCGACCGCACGGTCCGTACGGCGGTCACCCTCCTGCACCGCAAGCTCGGCATCCAGGACCCCGGCGACCCGCGCCCGCGACTGGCCCTGGACCTCCTCATCGCCGCCTTCCACTGCGGCTTGGAATCCTGGGTGGCGCGCCCAGGCACCCCCGACCGGGCCGCCCTCGCCACCGAGGTCCGTACCGCCTTCGCCGCGATCCCCGGCGCCCTCACCCTCGAGGCGACGCCTCCGGGCTCGTAAGTCGCCTGTGTACTGCTGCAGTTGACACGTAATCAGCCACTGACGCCCCGCCACCCGCCGGCACCGAAGCAGCACGGCAAGGCGGCGGCTTCAGCCCCGGTGCTACGTTCTCGCCATGAACGACAGCGTGTATGTGGGCCACGCGGACAAGGACGCGGCACTGGACCGCGGCTGGCTGCTCGGCCACTTCAAGGAGGCCGGCGATCCCCGCCACAGCGACGCCGTGGAGATCAAATGGGGCGTCCACCCCGCGGGCGACACCCGCGCGCAGTGGGTACGGGGCGAGGAGCGCACCGCCCTCCAGGTGCTCGTCAGCGGCCGCTTCCGGCTCGAATTCCCCGGCCGCAGCGTCCTGTTGGAGCGCCAGGGGGATTACGTCGTCTGGGGCCGCGGCGTGGACCACTCCTGGGTCGCGGAGGAGGATTCGGTGGTCCTGACCGTCCGGTGGCCCTCCATCCCGGGCTACGCGGTACCGGCCGAGGAAGGCCCCCAGACATCCCCCGCCTCGGACGCACCCGCCGCCCCGGCCGACCCGGCGATCCCCACGGCCCCGGGATCCAGGCGGCCCGCCCCCACCCTGGAGATCACCGACGCCACCCCGGACGACTGGCCGGGGATCTGGCCGTTCTGGCACGAGATCGTCGCCGCGGGCGAGACCTATGCCTGGGACCGGAACACCGACGAGCGGACCGCCCGCGCCCTGTGGATGGCGCCCACCTCCCGCGTCTTCGTCGTCCGCGAGAACGGCGTGCCCGTCGCCTCCGCCTACCTCCGCCCCAACTACGGCGGCGGCGCCGCCCGGGTCGCCAACGCCGGTTTCATGGTCGCGCCCGCCCACGCCGGCCGCGGCATCGGCCGGCGCCTGGCCGAACACGTCCTCGACCAGGCCCGGAACGCCGGCTACCGCGCCATGGTCTTCAACGCCGTGGTCGCCACCAACCCCGCCCTCGGCCTCTGGCTCTCCCTCGGCTTCACCATCACCGGCACCCTCCCCGGCGCCTTCGACCACCCCCGCCTCGGCCCGGTGGACCTCCACATCCTCCACCGCACCCTGTGACCCGCACCCCGGGAGAGGACCAACGCCGGCGACCCGCGACCCGACCCACGGCCGGCCCCTTACTCCGCCACTCCCGCATCACTCCCCCCACCCGAACCGGACTCCGCCGCCCGGCCTCCCCCGCCCAGGCCGGCCCCGGCGCTCGCACAGGCTTCGGCGATCGCGGCGGTGTCCCAGTAGAAGGGGCGGACCTCGGCGATCCGCCCCGCCGCCACCGTGATGGTCTGGAGCAGCGGGAAGGCGAGTTCCCGGCCGCCGGGGCGCGGCCGGGCGCGGATGTGGGTGAGCACCACCGCCGTCGAGCCGGTGGCGAGGAACTGCTGCTCCGTCATCTCGAACGTCTCCCACGTCCGGCTCATGGCCAGGAAGAACCGTTCCAGACCGGCGTGCCCGCGCCAGACACCGCCGTAGGGCAGCCCGGCTGCCTGGTGCAGCACGACGTCCGGCGCGAAGAACGGCGCGAGCAGGTCGAACGATGCCTCGCCCGGGCCGCCGGCCGCCAGATACTCCGCCTCGGCGGCATACATGCCGGTGAGGACCGCCAGGGTGTCGTCCGTCTTCTCATGCGTCATACCGGAAGCATGAGCCGCTCGGCCGGGCCGCGCTGGCGAGATTCGGACCGGGAGTTCCTCCGCGCTCCCCCGCCACGTCTCGCGGCCCTACGCCTCCTTGTCGAGCAGGCCGCTCACCAACTGGCGCGCGTACTCCGCGTCGAGGGAGTCCGGCTCCGCACCGGGCCGGAAGAGGATGCGGTACATCATGGGCGCCACGACGTGGTCCATGACCGCCTCGACGTCCGGCGCGGGCTCGCCCCGTTCACCGGCGCGGGTGAGGATGACGTCGATCTGCTCGGACGCGTACGCCGAACAGCGACCGGCGTTGCTGCCGTCCGGATCGCCGAGCAGCGCGTCGCGGATGTACGCCCGCCCCGGGGGCGACGCCATCTCGTCGAGGAACTGCTCGGCCCAGGTCATCAAATCCGAGGCCAGGTCACCCTGATCCTCCGGCGGCGCCTCCGGGCGCAGCCGCTCGACGGCCACGTCCGAGAGCAGTTCCCGCAGGTCGCCCCAGCGGCGGTAGACCGTCGACGGGGTGACTCCGGCCCGGGCGGCGATCAGCGGCACCGTCAAGGCATCCCGGCCCACCTCGGCTTCCAGTTCACGGACGGCGGCATGGACCGCTTCCTGCACACGGGCGCTGCGCCCACCGGGACGCACCATCGGTCGGGGACTCATACCACCACCCTAAAGCCTTAACGCAACGCTCTTGCTTCTAGCCCGTGCTGCCATCGGCTCTGGCTTCCCCCTCGCCCCCGCTCTCAGGCCACCGGCGCGAGCGCGCGGACCGGCACGGACCGTTCGTAGGCCCGTCCCACCCGCAGCAGCTCCGCCTCCGCCAGCGGCCGCCCGAGCAGCTGCATACCGATCGGCATCCCCGCGCGGTCGTGGCCCACCGGGACGGACAGCGACGGCACTCCCGTGATGTTGGCGGGCGCGGACAGCCGGACGTAAGCGTCGGAGACGCTCTCCACCGTGCCGTCGGGCCAGGTGATCGTCTCCTGCCCGGCCGCCACCGCCACCGCGGGCACGGTCGGCGCCGCGATCACGTCCACCTCGTCGAACAGCACTGCCCATGCGTCGCGCATCAGCGTCCGCGCCCGCTGGGCCCGCAAGTAGTCCCCGGCAGGCATCAGTTCGCCGGCTTCGAGGAGGACGCGGACATCGTCGGCGTAGCGGTCGGGGACGGTGCGCAGGGTGCGCTCGTGATACGCGGTGGCCTCGGGGACCATCAGGCCCCACTGGGTGGCCTGGATGTAGCGCGTCATGGGGATCTCGACCTCGACGGGCCGTGCGCCGAGGTCCGCCAGACGCGTGACGGCCCGCCGGACCGCGTCCTCGACATCCGCTTCGACACGGTCGAAGTAGTAGTTGCGGGGCACCCCGATCCGCAGCCCGGTGAGGTCCGTACCGCCCTCCGCCAGGAGGCCGTCCGCGGCGAACGGGGCCAGGGAGGCGGGGTCGCGCGGATCGTGTCCGCTCAGCACCGGCAGGACCAGCGCCGCGTCCTCGACCGTACGGGTCATCGGACCGACATGATCCAGCGACCACGACAGCGAGGTGACACCGTGCCGGGGGACCAGCCCGTAGGTCGGTTTCAGGCCGACGACGCCGTTCAGCGCGGCGGGGACGCGGATCGATCCCCCGGTGTCCGTGCCCAGCGCGAAGGTGGCGGCGCCCGCGGCCACGGCGACGGCCGACCCGCCACTGGAGCCGCCCGCGACCCGGCCCGCGTCCCAGGCGTTGGCGGTCTGGGGAGTGATCAGTCCGTAGGCGAACTCATGGGTGTGCGTCTTGCCGACCAGTACCGCGCCGGCCGCCGCCAGGCGCGCGGCGACCGTGCTGTCGCGCCGCGCGCGGTGGCCGTCCCGCACCCGAGAGCTCGCCGTGGTGGCCGTCCCCGCCACGTCGATCAGGTCCTTCAGCCCCATCGGTATCCCGTGCAGCGGTCCACGGAAGCGGCCCTCGGCGGCTTCCCGCTCCGCTTCCCGGGCCGCCCGGCGGGCTGGCCCGGCGGTGACGGCCGTATAGGCGCCGAGCCGCGGCTCCACCTCCTCGATCCGGTCGAGCACCGACTCCACCAGCTCGACGGGCGACAGCTCCCGGTCCCGTATCGCCCGCGCCGCCGCGGCGACGGTCAGCTCGTACGGCCGCGTCGCGTCAGACGTCCGCATGGCACTTCTCCTCTCCTCCGCGTCCTGCGCGGTAGGCGGCAGCGGGCGGGGTGTCCGCGAAGTCCAGCTCCCGCAGCACCGAGACGACGGTGCGGATGTGCTCGGCGGTGGCCGCCACGACGGCGTGCCGGTCCTCGGCCAGCGGAAGCCCCGCCCGCTGCGCCCAGCGGGCCGCCTCGGCGGGCGCCGGCTCGGACACCGGCCCGGACGCGACGCCCGGAGGCGACGCGGACGCGGACGAGTACGTGGATGAGTGCGTGGTCATGGGCGCTATCTCCTGATCGTGCGGGTGGAGCGGCAGTCGGCAGCGGCGGGCAAGGAAATCCAGCGACCGCTAAACGCGAACCGTTTGCGTTAACCCACGATACGACGTACTCTCGCGTTAACGCAAACAGATTGCGTTAACCGCCGCGAGAGAGGCCACCATGCACACTCCACCCGCGCACACATCGCCCACGAACGCCTGGCCGGTGGGCGACCTCACCATCCACCGCATCGACGAGACCCGGCTCCCACCGCAGACCGGAGAATGGCTCCTCCCCGACGCCACAGCCGACCTGGTCGCCCAACACGACTGGCTGCGGCCGGACTTCACGGATCCGGACGGCCGCCTCCGCCTCCACACCCACAGCTTCGCCGTCACCCTCAACGGGCTGCGCATACTGATCGACACCGGAATCGGCAACGGCAAACCGCGGGCGAACCCCGCCTGGAACGACCTGCGCACCGACTATCCAAGCCGCCTCACAGCCGCCGGCTTCGCCCCCGAGGACATCGACCTGGTGATCCTCACCCACCTGCACGCCGACCACGTCGGCTGGAACACCCGCGCACACGAGGGCGCGTGGATCCCCACCTTTCCCCGTGCCCGGTACATCGTCTCCCGAACCGAGCGGGAGTTCTGGGCCGGCTACGCCATGGACGAGCCGCGCCGGCAGATGTTCCGCGATTCCGTACACCCGGTCGAGGAGGCCGGGCTGCTCGACCTCGTGGATGTCCCGCCGGACGGCCTCGACCTCACCCCTGGCCTGCGGCTGATACCCACCCCTGGCCACACGCCGGGCCATATCGCCGTCGAACTCACCAGCCGCGGCGCCGGCGCGCTCATCACCGGTGACTGCCTGCACCATCCGGTGCAGTTCGCCCACCCCGCCATCGGGAGCTGCGTCGACATCGACCCCGCCCAGGCCGCGACCACGCGCCGCGCGCTGCTCGCCTCACTGGCCGAGCGCCACACCCTCGTCCTGGGCAGCCACTTCCCCCCGCCCACCGCCGGCCGCGTCATACCCGACGGGGACGCCTACCGGCTCACTCCGCCGCCCGCCACCTGACACCCAGACGGACCGCGCGGTCCCGCTCCCGCCCCCGGGCGACGCGGCCCGCCCCCGGCCGCCCCGCCCGGCATCACCCCATCAGGAGGTGGTCCCGCTCCAGTACGCGTCCGGCCACTCCTCCGCATCCGGGGTGAATTCCACCTCGATGCGGTCGGCGGCGTCGGGCGGCAGTGAGAAGGCGTACTTGCCGACAACGGTTCTGCCGGGAAGGACATAGCCCGTGATGACCTTCTGGCGCCCGCTGCCGTCGATCACCAGCTCCGCGGAGGCGCCGTTGGCGTCATTGACATCGGGCAGTCCGGTCTCCACGGAGACCCGTTCGGGACCGGTGTTGACCACCGTGACGGTGATCTGGACCGCCTTGTTCCCCTTGGCGTGCCCGTTGGCGAATTCGTCCGGGACGAACGGCTCCGGCTTGGCGACCGTGACCTTCAGACCGTTGTCGAAGGTGTAGGGCTCGCCGAACGCCAGGTGCCGGGCCTTCTCGGCGGCCTCCGCCGACTCCCGTTCGCGCTCCACCTTGGCATGCGCCCTGTCGGCGACCTTCTTGACCGCCACGACGGCGACGACCCCGGTGGCCATCGCGAGCAGAAGCCCGAGGACGCCCAGGACGAGGCCGCTGACCGCCATCGCCTTGTTGGCGGCCACGCCCTTCTTCACCTGGCTGAGCGCGACACCACCGAAGATCACGGCCAGCAGGGCCGGCAACCAGGCGATCCAGAACAGCACCACGAACAGCCCGAGGACGATCCCGACCAGGCCGAGCACCAGGGCGGCGATACCCATCCCGTTACTGGGCCGCGCGCCGGCGTAGTACGGCGGCGGAACGGGCGCGGTCCGCAACGCCTCGTGCCCCGCCACCGGACCGGTCGGCGGAGCCCACGGGTCATGGTCCTGCGCCTGCGGCGGTGGTGACTGGGGCTGCGGCGGCCCTGACGGCTGCGAATCCGCTATCGGAGAGCCATCGGGAGGGACGGGCGTACTCATGCGATTTCCTTCAGGCTTCCTTCGGACAGGTCACTCAACTTCCGCCAAGGTTACCAAAGAGCTTTACATTTCCATTACTTGATGCTTCGGCTTTATCGGTCGGTAATACAACTCCTCGGACCGCACCGGACCGGACCGGCATGGCATGCCACAGCCCGTGCCCCGCCCGGACCGCCACGGCAGCCCCCCACCGCCTCAGCGGCCGGCAAGCCACCGGCCGCCCTGCCATACGGCGTATGCGCCGGACGGCACCGTACGGACGGCCGTGCCCCCGATCTGCGTAATGCACGGCGTCCGGCCTCCGGCCAGGCAGGGTGCGGATGAGCGAGCGCCGCAGAAGCGCCATGGACCGAAGCGCCGAGGAGGGCCGGAATGCTGTTCCGGAAACCAGCGGAAAGGATGGAGAAGAAGGTCCGGGAGACCGCCTTTTCCACCTATGTGGCGGTGGACGGCCGCGCTCCGATCTCGGAAGCGGCGAAGGCGCTGCTGCGCAAGGCATTCCCCGACCACTGGTCCTTCCTCCTGGGCGAAATCGCGCTCTACAGCCTGCTGGTGCTGCTGCTGACCGGCAGTTACCTGACGATGTATTTCGAGCCGAGCATGTCCCGGAAGGTGTACGACGGCGCCTACGGGCCGCTGCGGGGCCTGCTGATGTCGGACGCCTATTCCTCCACTCTCCGGATCAGTTTCGAGGTCCGGGGCGGTCTGCTGATCCGCCAGATGCACCACTGGGCGGCCCTGGTCTTCATCTCCGCGCTGGGTGTGCACATGCTGCGGGTGTTCTTCACCGGAGCCTTCCGGCGGCCGCGCGAACTCAACTGGGCCGTCGGGGTGACCCTCTTCATGCTGTCCCTGCTGGAGGGATTCGGCGGCTATTCCCTGCCCGACGACCTGCTGTCCGGAACAGGACTCCGCACGGCGAACACCATCGTGCTGTCCATTCCCGTCGTCGGCACCTACCTCAGCTATTTCCTCTGGGGCGGCACCTATCCCGGCCACATCCTCGTCCCCCGCCTCTACGTCCTCCACGTCCTGTTCATCCCCGGTCTGCTGATCGCCTTGCTGGGCCTGCACCTGCTGCTCGTCGTCTATCTCAAGCACACGCACTGGCCGGCACCCGGGCGGTCCAACCGCAACGCGGTGGGGCAGCCGATATTCCCGCAATTCACCGCGAAGTCCACCGGCCTGTTCCTGATGGTCTTCTCGGTGATGTCCGGGCTCGGCGCCGTCGCCCAGATCAATCCGGTCTGGAGCTACGGACCGTACGTCGCGGACCAGTCCTCCACCGACGTCCAGCCGGACTGGTACGTGGGCTTCCTGGAAGGGGCGCTGCGCCTCATGCCGCCTTGGGAGAGCAATGTGGCCGGCCACACCTTCATGTGGAACGTCCTCATTCCCGCCGTGGTCCTCCCCGCCCTGCTCTTCCTGATCCTCTACACCTACCCGGTCTTCGAACGGTGGGTGACGGGCGATCCGATGGAACACCACGTATGCGACCGCCCCCGCAATTTCCCCACCCGCACGGCGCTCGGCGTGGCCGCCATTGTCTTCTACGCGGTACTGCTCGCGGCCGGCGGGAATGACGTCATCGCCACGCTGTTCCGGGTATCGGTGGAGACCCTGACCTGGATTCTCCGCGTGCTGCTGATCATCGGGCCGGTTCTCGCCTTCCTCATCACCAAGCGCGCCTGCCTGGCCCTTCAGGACCACGACCGGGAATTGCTGGAGGAGGGCCAGGAAACCGGCGAGGTGGTGCAGAGCGTCTACGGCCGGCTGACCGAGCGCAGCCGCCCGCTGGAGGCCGCCAAGCGCTACCACGTCGTGGTCAGGGACCTCCCCAAGCCGCTGCCCGCCCCGGGCCGCCAGGCACCCGTACGGCACCGGGTACGGGCCGCGCTGAGCGCCTGGTACTACCGGGACCGGGTGGACATGCCCGTCACGGTCGCCGAACGCCGGGAGATCACCGCGGCGACAAAGGGCCCGGTCCTCCCGAGCGAGGAGGAACGCCCCCACGCCACGGAGAAATAGCGCGAGCGGACAGCGGGGTCACCGGCCGTCAGACGTCCCGATCGACGTACTGGAACACCATTCCGAAGACCGACAGGCCGGTGACCCCGATGCCGATGAGGAAGACCCACAGCCCGTAGACCAGGCCGAGGGCGAGAAGCGCCACGCCGAATCCCACCAGGACCGGATAGCGGCTGTCGGGCGGAAAGAAATCGACCGTTCCGGCCCGCTCATGGATCTTCGCCTCGCTGCGGTCCTCCGGCCGCCGGCCCTTGCGGCGGTAGTTCATCGCGCAGAAGAACGAGATCACCGCGGCCATGCCGAAGGACACGGCGAGGGCGGCGGCGCCGGCCGGTTCCCGGGCCAGCCAGATGTAGAAGGCGTCGGTGATGAAGAAGAACGCGGCGACGCCCGCGAACAGATATGCCTCCGCTTTCATGAGCCCTGCTCTCCGAGGGTGTCGGGGGTCGGTTCGGTGGCGCCGCGTTCCCCCGCCGGCAGTTCGAGGAACTGCGGATGGTGCAGGTCGAAGGCCGGGGAATCGGAGCGGATACGCGGCAGCGCCTCGAAGTTGTGGCGCGGCGGCGGGCACGACGTGGCCCACTCCAGGGACCGCCCGAATCCCCACGGGTCGTCGACCTCCACCTTGGGCGCGTACTTCGCGGTCTTCCAGACGTTGTAGAGGAACGCGAAGGTCGACAGCCCGAGCAGGAACGCCCCGCCCGAGGAGATGCTGTTGAGGACGGTGAACCCGTCGGCCTCCAGATAGTCGGCGTAGCGCCGGGGCATACCGATCTCCCCCAGCCAGTGCTGGACGAGGAAGGTGGTCTGGAAGCCGACGAACAGCGACCAGAAGTGAATCTTCCCGAGCCGCTCGTCGAGCCGCCGCCCGGTCCATTTCGGCCACCAGAAATAGAAACCGCCGAAGGTCGCGAAGACGATGGTGCCGAACAGCACATAGTGCAGATGGGCGACGATGAAATAGCTGTCGGTGAAGTGGAAGTCCATCGGCGGCGAGGCGATCAGCACCCCGCTGAGCCCGCCGAGGAGGAAGGTCACCATGAACCCGACCGCCCAGAGCATCGGCGTCTCGAACGACAGGCTGCCCTTCCACATCGTCCCGATCCAGTTGAAGAACTTCACCCCGGTCGGTGCCGCGATGAGGAAGGACATCAGGGAGAAGAACGGCAGCAGCACCCCGCCGGTGGCGAACATGTGGTGCGCCCAGACGGAGGCCGACAGCATCGTGATGGCGATCGTCGCACCGACCATTCCGACGTAACCGAAAACCGGCTTGCGGCTGAACACCGGCACGATTTCGGTCACCACGCCGAAGAACGGCAGGGCGACGATATAGACCTCCGGATGGCCGAAGAACCAGAACAGGTGCTGCCACAGCAGCGCCCCGCCGAAGGCCGGGTCGTAGACGTGGGCGCCGAACCGGCGGTCCGCGAGCAGGCCCAGCAGGGCGGCGGTGAGCACGGGGAAGGCGAGCAGGGCCAGGATGGAGGTGAAGAGGATGTTCCAGGTGAAGATCGGCATCCGGAACATCGTCATGCCGGGCGCGCGCAGCGTGATGATGGTCGCGATGAAGTTGACCGACCCCAGGGTGGTGCTCAGGCCGGCCACGACCAGCCCGGCCGCCCACAGGTCGCCGCCCGCGCCGGGGGTGTGGAGGGCGCTGTTCAGCGGCGCGTAGGCGAACCAGCCGAAGGAGGCCGCGCCGCCGGGGACGACGATCCCGGACACCACCATCAGGCCGCCGAAGAGGAACAGCCAGTAGGTGAGGGCGTTCAGCCGGGGGAACGCCACATCGGGCGCGCCGATCTGCAGGGGCATCACCGCGTTGGCGAAACCGGCGAAGGTCGGGGTGGCGAAGAGCAGCATCATCACCGTGCCGTGGACGGTGAAGAGCTGGTTGTACTGCTCGTTGCTGAAGAACTGGAGGCCGGGCCGGGCCAGCTCGGCCCGCATCAGCATCGCCAGCACCCCGGCGAAGAGGAAGAAGCAGAAAGAGGTGACCAGATACATGTTCCCGATCACCTTGTGATCGGTTGTGGTCAGATACTTTCTGATTCTGCGGCCCATGTGGACGCGCGGATTGCCGGAGGCGTCCAGCGGTTCGCGAGGCCGGGCCTGGTCCAGTTGCGACACGTCTCCTCCGGAACACAGTGGCCGGCGAGGCGTGAGGACACATCGCCGCGAATCGTGTGTAGCCGGTCGCCGGTCACGGCAAACCTCCCAAGACCTTACATACCGCAGCACTCCCCCACATACGACCTACGGGACGTTTCGGGCACGCACCCGAACGCGTCCGCCTCCCTGCCGAAGGGATAGGACGTAAGGAACCAGGGCCGTTGGGGTGAACGCCACACCCTCGTCAGCCGGCTCAGCGGGAGACGCCGCGCCCCTCGCCCGGCTGCTGCCCCGGCCCCGGCACCCGGAGGACCTTCGTCATGAAGGTGCTGTTGGGGTCGGGCCGGTAGTCCGCGAAGGGCTCGCAGCGCACGAATCCGAACTTCTCGTACAGGCGCCTGGCGGGCCGGAAGAACTCCGCCGCACCGGTCTCCAGGCTCAGCCTGGAGAAACCCCGGTGCGTCGCCTCGGTGATGATGTGCTCCAGCAGCAGGGAGGCGATACCGCTGCGCTTGCGCGCGGGGTCGGTGCGCATCGACTTGAGTTCGCCGTGGCCGGCGTCCAGTCGCTTGAGCGCACCGCAGCCCACCAGGCTGCCGCCGTCCCGTACCGTCCAGAACGTGATCTCGGGTCGGCGGAGGGCGTCGAGATCGAGGGCGTGCTTGCTCTCCGGTGGGGAGATGGCCCGCATCTGATCGACGTGCTCCTGGAGGAACGCGGCGATCTCGGGTCCGGAAAGGTCGTCCAACTCGATCCGCACGGTGCTCATCCCGTCCTTCTTGACTCGGGCCTGCGCTCAGGACGTTCAACGAGTTTACGGCCCGGCGGTTCTCCCCCGGCCCGCGCCCATCAGACCAACGGCTCGGCGAGCAGAGACCGGAGCCAGTCGGCGCGCTCCCGCATGCCTGGGACACCGCCCGCACCCGGGACCCCGCCGGTGCCTGGGCCACCGCACGCACCGGGGAAGAGGCGCCCCCAGGAACAGGCACGGCCCAGCGCGCCCAGGCGCCAGGCCAGGCTCAGCCCGCGCCGCAGCTCCGCCACCGTGCGGCCGTGGCCGGTCCATGGCTCCGGGTAGGCGTCCCGCAGCCGGCGGGCGGGCTTGCCTTGAGCCACACAGTGCCGTCGCCCGCGACGGGCAGGCGTACCAGGACCGACCACGGCCGCAACCGCACCGCCGGCCGGCCCGTCACGCGCAGGCCGCGCGCGGCGAGTGCCAACGCGACCCAGTCCAGCACGCCGCCCAGTTGCCAACCACTTATCGGGCGTGAGCCGACGACCCCGGACACGCTTGACCTCAACTGCACTTCAGCTTCTACGGTGAGCCGACCGCCAACCATCCATCCCTTCCGTCAAGGAGGAATCCCCCATGACGACCACTGCCCCGCACCTCTCCGACGCCGAACTCGCCAGTCAGCCGGCCGCGTACTGGACCGGCCTGGCGTACGAAGCCCTCATCGCCTTCACGCGTGCCCGGCAGGCCGAACTGGGCTTCACCCAGCCGCAGTTCTGGCTGCTCCGCAACCTGTCGAAGAACGACATCTCACCGGACGGCCACGGGATGACCATCCCGGAACTCCGCGACGCGATGAGCACCTACCTCCGGCCCGAGGATGACTTGGCGGCCGAGGCGGAGGTTCTGCTGGAACGCGGTTGGCTCACCCGCGACGGCGACGGCCGACTGTGGCTCACCGAGGCGGGGGAAGAGGCCCGAGTCGGGCTCAAGCAGCACGGACCGGCGATCCGGGACCGCATCCATCACGGCATCGACGACGCGGATTACGTCACGACCCTGAAGGTGCTCCAGCAGATGATCCGCAACACCGGCCGCACCGCGGCATAGCCGGTGGCGCAGTTGGCGGCGTCCCGCTCAGTCCCGGGCGCCGGCCAACTCCGCGTTCGCGCGCTCGGTGACCAGTGCCAGCACGCGGCCCGCGGTGGCAAGGTCCTCGGCCGAGATGCCCGCGTACAGCCGGGTGGAGATCTCCGCCGTCTCAGCGGCGCTCTTCTCGCACAGCTCCCGCCCGGCGTCCGTGAGCCGCAGCCGGGACGCCTCCGCGAGGTCCTCCTCCAGCAGCTTCCCGGCCGTCAGCTCGTCGATCGCGCCGCGTACGGCCGACTCGTCGATCTTCAGCGAACCGGTGACGTCGGCCACGAGCTCGGCACGGCCGATGTGCCCGCCGGCCGTCACGACCGCCCGGAGCGTCACGCTCTGGTGGAACGTGGCGCCGTAGCGGGCCATCACCCCCTCCACGAGGGCGCGCCCGGCATGGTGCGCCAGGGCTATGACCCGGCCGTTGACCGTGGGTGCGGTGGTGGTCATGACTGCTCCTTGTCGTCGTTCTCGTGGTGGGCGTCGTGCGGATCGCGCGGGTCGAGAGGGGCGTCGAGCAGGGTCACCAGCTCGCGGACGAACCGCCGGGTGCGCGGACTGGACTGGCCCCCGAACGGCTCCAGCAACTGGTCCAGGAGTCCCTGGACGACCCCGATCGCGCGGCGCGTGACGTCGCGCCCCTGCTCGGTGAGCGACAGCCGCATGGCGCGCGGGTCGTTGGGGTCCCGCGTGCGGGCGAGGAGTCCGGCGGTCTCCAGGGCGCGGGCCAGCTTGGAAACGTAGAGCGGTTCGAGCCCTGTGTGGTCGGCGAGGCGCCGCTGACTGGGCTGCTCGCCGGACCGCCCCATGCCGTGCAGCGAGGCCAGCAACGCGTACTGGGCGTGGGTCAGTCCCAGCGGCGCGACCGCCCGGTCGACGGCCACCCGCCACTTCATCGACAGGCGCCAGACCAGGAACCCCGGTGTAGGCCCCTCAGCAGTTGAGCTCACGGCAGATACCGTACATGGCTATTAAGTACATGGCTACTATTACTTGCCGACTGCCGCCTGGCCCTGCACCGTCGTTTGGTGGGCAGCAACTCCCCACCAGATTGCGGCGGTTGATCAGCGCACGGGCTCGGGTTCGGACTCGGCGATGCGGGCGGCGACCCTCTCCCGTATGACGTCCAGGGTGTTCCGTACGACCTGACGGGTGCCGGCGCGCATACGGGCGACGGCTTCGTCGTCGTGCCCCGCGTCGGCCGCCGGGCCGTGGAACTCGACCTCGCTCGCGAAGGTCAGGGTGAGCCCGCCGGCCTCGTCCTCGCCGATCTCGTTATGGATCACCCAGGTGGCGCGGGCATCCTGGCGGTGGAAGCTCACCCGCCGCCCCTCCTGGAAGACGACGTCCTCGCGGATCCGTTCACCACGCACCACCACCTCGCGCACCAGGCCGTCGGGACGGCGTTCCAGCACGGTGCAGTCGGTCATTCCGGCGACGAACGGGACCGCGTACTCCGCCTTGCTGAGCAGACCGGCCCACAACTCCGCGCGGGTGACGACGTATTGACCGGGCCGGGACGGGTCGTTGACGGGCTCGGTGACGTTGATCTGCATCACGGTGGCTCCAAGTGGCCGTGGTGGTGGGGCAGTCGGGTTGTTCGTTCTTGACTGTGCCAACCGCGGCCGTTGGTGATCCATTCCGTCGGGGGCGCGGTCAGCGGCCGAACATGCCGCGGCAGAGCGCCAGGAGGTCGCGCCGAACCTTTCCGGACGCCATCCGGCAGATGACGCGCGGGTCCACGGTGGTGCGGGGGCGTGGCGGCCGAGCGGCGGGGTGGGGCGGTTGCCGGTTCGCCGCGGTACGGGGAGGGAGGTGCGGCCGGTTGGCGGGGCGCGGAGGCCGGGCGGTCGTACGCGGGTGGTCTGCGGGCCGGTTGGGGGCGGATGGATACGCGGTGGTGCCCGGCTGGTGGTGGTGCGCCGAGAGCGAGTCGGCGGGTGCGTGGCCCCGCTCCCCCGCGCCGCGCCCCGGGTGCCGTTCCGCCCCTGTCGCGTCGCTCGTGCGCGGAGTGCCGTGCGGGGCGGTCACCAGTTGCTCGTTCGGGGTCTGTTCGGGAAGCGCGCGGGTCCAGGGGTGCCCGCCGGGCACGGAGGGGGACGGGAGCGGGCCGTGGCCCGGGCCGGGCGACGCGGGCCGGGAGGGCGGGACCGTCGTACAGGCGGTGGTCGCGGCCATCAGCAGCGCCGCAGCAAGTACCAGGGGAGGAAGGGGGATTCGCACCCGCTCACCGTCGCGCGATCGCATCAGTCATACAACCAACACGCCGCTCCGTCACGCGCACGGGGGAAGTAAGGGCGCACTTCGGTGCGGGTGAGGTGAGTGAGGGGCGGGCGGACCGGTCTCGGGCTACCGTGGAGCGGCGGTCCCACGGCCGCCCGTTGGCCACGGAGCAGCCGCCCTTGGCCAAGCCCCGGCCGCCCCTTGGTCAACTCAGGACGCAGGATGCCCACCTTCGAATGAACCTAGCGGGCTTCTCCTTACAGCACGGGGCGAAATGGGCCATACAGAACTGTGCATATCCACGAGGAACATGTCAGCGAGCCCGGCATGGTCGTCATCGACGTCACCGCCGCAGACGAAGCCACCGCTACCCGTGCCGCGGCCGAGCTGGGGCGCTTGTGGCGTTCGAGCGGGCCCTCGGCTCCCTGGTACACGCCGGGCCGGCCCGGTGTGTCCGTACGCGCCTATCTCGACCTGCGCCACCGTCCGGTGATCGCGACCGAGGACATCCAGCCGCTGCCCGCTCCGCGGCGGAGAGACCGCGCGCACGGCAAGTAGCGCACGGCAGGGAGTCCCACGTCACACAGCCCATGGCGTCGAACGCGCGTGCCGTTAATCTTGGGGCATGACGACGCACAGGACCGCCCCGGCGAGTGTTGACGCGATGCTCGAGGATCTCAAGGCGCTGGTCGAGGTCGAGTCCCCCTCGCGCGACCTCGGCGCCCTGACGGCCTCGGCGAAGGTCGTGGCGGCCGTGCTGGAGAAGCGACTCGGCGGACAGGCTGTCCTGGTGGAGAGCGCGGCCGGGCCGCATGTGCACTGGTCGGGTGGGGGCGATCCCAAGGTGCTGATCCTCGGCCACCACGACACGGTGTTCCCGCTCGGCACGCTGGCGCGCCGCCCGTTCACCGTCAAGGACGGGCACGCGACCGGTCCCGGGGTCTTCGACATGCTGGGCGGTTTGGTGCAGGCCGTGCACGGGCTGGCGACGCTCGATGACCGGTCCGGTGTGGAGATCCTGGTGACCGCTGACGAGGAGGTCGGTTCCCGGTCCTCGCGGGCGCTCATCGAGGAGCGCGCCCTGGCCTGCGGGGCGGTGCTCGTGGTCGAGGGGGCCGCTGACGGCGGTGGTCTGAAGACCGGCCGCAAGGGCTGCGGGACGTTCCGGGTCTCGATCGCGGGCCGGGCCTCGCACGCCGGGCTGGAGCCCGCGGCCGGAGTGAACGCCCTGGTCGAAGCGGCGCACCAGGTGCTGGAGATCGCGGCGCTCGGGCGTCCCGAGATCGGTACGACCGTGACGCCGACCGTGGCGCAGGCGGGCACGCTGGACAACGTCGTTCCGGCGGAAGCGACGGTCATCGTCGATGTCCGGGTCGAGTCGGCCGCCGAGAAGGAACGGGTCGAGGCGGCGTTCGCGGCGCTCGCTCCCCATCTGGACGAGGCGGAGATCAGCGTGGAGGGCGCTGTCGGGCGGCCGCCGATGCCGCAGGCGGCGTCGGCCGAGCTGTTCGCGGTGGCGCGGCGGCTGCTGCCGGGTATCGAGGGCAAGGCCGTCGGCGGTGGCAGTGACGGCAACTTCACGGCGGCGCTCGGGGTCCCCACACTGGACGGCCTGGGGGCGGTCGGGGGCGGGGCCCATGCCGATCACGAGTTCCTGGTGGTCGACGCCATGGCCGAGCGGGCCGGGCTGATCGCGGGGCTGGTTGAGGCGATTCGGGGGAAGTAGGGGCGGGCCGGCCCCGGGGGCGTAGGCCGGGGCCGGCCCGCACGAGTCCAGTCGTCAGGACGGCTGCTCCGCCAAGTCGGCCATTCCCTTGACCAGATCGAGGGTCGGGAGCGGTTCGGCGAATCCGGCGTCGGCGTAGGCGCCTGCCGTGGCGGTGAAAAGGCGCTCGGGGTGGGCGCGGTTCCCGGCGAATTCCGCGTGGACCCGGGCCGCGGCGTCGGCGAGGGGAATTCCGTCCTTCGCGTAGGCCGTGGCGGCGGTCCGTACCTCGGTCAGGTACGTACGGAAAGCGAGGACGTCCGCCCTTTCCATGAGCGCCCCGTGGCCGGGTACGAACGTCTCGACGCCGGTGGCGAGAAGGGTGTCGACGGATTCGACGCAGGCGGTCAGCGAACCGGACCAGACAATCATGTGCCCGCCGTCGAAAAGCACATCCCCCGCGAAAACGATCCCGTCCTCGGGGACCCACAGCGCGACATCGCCGGCGCTGTGTCCGGGCCCGAGGTCGATGGCTTCCACGGTGACGTCCCCCACCGTCAATTTCAGGCGCCCGGTGAAGGTGCGGGTGGGCTCGGTGACGGTGATGCCGGAGAAATCGAACCGGCCGAAGTGCTCGGCGGCGTAGCGGCTGGTGGAGTCCGTCCCCTGCGTACGCGAAAGGTGGGTGAGCTGTTCCGGGGAGATTTCGTGGCAGAGGTGTTCGGCGGAGGCCGCGGAGGTGATGATCTCGGCGCCGGGCACGAGCTGGTTTCCCCAGGTGTGGTCACCGTTCTGGTGCGAGATGACCAGCGTCTCGATGGCGGAATCGGAGGTCGCGGCGGCGATCTCGCGGAGCATGGCGCGCGTGGCGTCCAGCGTGAACTGGGTGTCGAAGAGCAGCGATACGCCGCGCGACGCGATGACGCCGGCATTGCTGAATCCCCAGTCCGTGGAGTCCTGGACCCATGCCCAAGTGGTGGCGGACAACGGGCGGAGAACGGGAGCCATTTCCCCGGGCCTTTCGGTCGTGATGGGTGAGTGCGCGAGTGCGTGCGGGCGAGGTGGGATCTTCTCGGTTTGTCTCAGACTGAGGCAGTTTAGGCGATGCCGGGTGAGGCGAGGATGGCTGGGGCCTAAGTGGGGTGGTCAATGACTCATGGGCAGGGTGACGAGCTGGGCGAGTTCCGAGTCCGTTGCCGGGCGGAGCGTCGAGAGGATGTGGCGGGCGGCACCGAGGTCGGTGCGGCGGCCTTCCAGGGTCAGGGTGTAGATCAGGCCGGCCTGCCGCAGGCGGAGTTCCTGGCGCGGGTAAGTGCCTTTATAGGTGATCAGTTGGCGGCCGCTGCCGTCGTCGGCGCATTCGATGGTTTCGCCGAATGGAACGGGGCATCCGCGTGCGTCGGTACGACGCGCATTCCGGCCCGGCTGTTCCACTGACAGATGGATAGCAGAGGCACCCGGACGTACGTATTCGGCGCCGAAAGCGTGCCCACCGGCTCCGTTGACGCGCAGGGTGTAGCCGGTCGGTGGTTCGCCGACGCGGAGCAGGGCGCGGTCCACGCGGTTCGCGGTGAGCCACTCGTTAAGAGTGGGAGGTTGGGCGGCGGACCAGGCGTGGTAGCCGAGACCGGCGGCGAGGGCGACGGTCAGGCCGAGTGCCGCCCACCGCGTGCGCGCGCCGGGGAGGAAGAAGCCGGCGGCGAGCGCGCAGCACGCCCCTCCCCACGGGAAGAGCAAGTTGCTGCGGCTGAGCCCGTCCAGGCCGGGCTCGGCGGCGATGGCCGCGATCACGCCGACCGTACCGAAGGCGTAAACACCCCCTGCCCAGGCCCATCGCCCGCGCGCCCGGCGGGTGAGCGGTGCGAACGGCCTGGCCATGCCGGCGAAACCCGCGAGGAGGCTGACCATGATCGCTGCCACGAGGGTGCAGACGACGACGGCGACCAGCACCTTGCCGGTTAAGAGTGCCGTCAGCACGATCCAGAATTGGGCGGCGCTGAGGGCGCAGCCGACGAATCCCACGCCGGCGAGGTGGACGGCGGTGCGCCATGCTTCGGGTTTCTCGGCCATATTTCATGATTACGCGCGGGGGGCTGCCGCGGTTCCGTGCCGGGGCCGTCCGTGCTCGTTCGCCGGCAGCAGGTGTTGGCGCGGCCCGGGCCGCGATCCGCAGTTCGTTCCGTCCGGCAGCCGATACCCACAGGGCGCGCGCTCGGGGTACGAGTTCACACCGCCGGGTCGGCCTCGGGGGCCCGTTCCAGCAAGCGGGTGCGGAACAGGTCGAGTACGCCGTCGAGGGCCGCGCGGGTCGGCTGGCCGGGCTCGTCGATGAGGTGCTCGGTCAGTACGGAGTGCGGGGCCATCGTCGCGTCGGGGTTCGCGGCCGAGTCGTCCAGTTCGACGGCGACGAAGGCGTCGCCCAGCTCGCGGCGCAGGAAGTCGAATCGCGACTCGGGCACCAACTTGTCGCTGCGGAAGCGCAGGCCCATCACCTGGAGGCCCTCGCGCCGGCAGCGGCCCCGGACGACGGCGAGTTCCTCGGCGGAGATGTCGATCGTGGCGCCTCGGCTCCTGGTGACAGGCAGGGGCAGGGACGGCTGGGACAGTACGGGCGCGAGGAGGCGGTCGTCGACGGCCATGGCGAGGGCGAAGCCGCCGGTCAGGCACATGCCGACGGCGCCCACGCCGGGTCCGCCGCAGCGCTCGTGTTCGTGGGCGGCCAGGGCCCGCAGCCAGGTCACGACCGGCGAGGACTTGCCGGTGGCCAGCACCGTGAACTCGCGGCTCACGCACACCTTCCGCATCGACGCGGCGATGTAGCGCTGGGTGTTGAGCCGGCCGGCGGCCGCGGGGTCGACGTCCCGGCCCGGCGTGCCGAAGAGCACCGGGAGGACGGCGGTGCAGCCGATGGCGGCGACGCGTTCCGCGAACGCCAGCACTTTGGGGGTGATGCCTGGGATTTCCGCCATCACGATCACCGCGGGTCCGGTTCCGCGGCGCAGGGTCCGGCGGGTGACGCCGGCGTGGGTGAAGGTGTCGCGCTCGAAGCCGGTCAGGTCATGATCTGCCATGGATACCACCGTCTGCTCGTCTGCTGCGGGGCCGGCGCATGGGGCCGGCGGGCTGAGCGCCCCCGACACCAGACACTACCGATCGGTGGGGCGGGGTGCCACAACGGGCCTCGGGCTGAGGGAAGTTGGGCATGTGATGTGGGATATGTGACGGGCGAACGGCCGCGCGGTGGAGTGAGCCGGGCAGGCGCCGCAGCGCCGTACGGGGCCGCGCGCGGAAACCCGCATGCGCCGCCGGGCGGCCGAATGGGATCATCGGAGGATGGGACACCGTCTCGCCTCACTGGTCATCCGGCACACCCACCGCCTCCCGCGTCCCGCGGGTCCTGCGGGGGACGGCGCGGTCGCGGCGCGGCAGTTCGATGCCGCGCTGATGTCTGCGGGCTTCAAACTGTCCGGGGAGCTGCTGACGCAGCTGTCAGGGCTGTCCGAGACCGCGGTCATAGGCACCGCGGCGCACACGCTGGACACCGTCCGCGCGATGGTCGGCGATCACGTGCAGCACAATGTCTACTTCCTTGACTTCCCGGCCAATGTGCCGGACACCTTCGACTTCTGGATGGGTTGCATCGCGGACGCGCTGGCGGACGACGCCACGCGCCCCGGTACGCTCGCCCAACTCAGCGCCGGTATGGTCGACTTGCTCACCCTGCCGGCGTACGGCAACTACGGGCACAGTTACGCCGAGATGCTCGCCGCGCACGACGAGTTGATCGCCGCGGCCGGCGACCGCATGACGGTGCTGCACCTGGGCGGGGAGCTGGCCGACGAGGTCACCGCCGGCTATCTGGCGCTGGCCGGAAGCAGTACGCCGCTGGGCGAGGACGACCTGGCGGACCTGCGGTTTCTCGCCAGGCATTGTGCGTCCGGGCCCCAGCCGGAGGGCATCCCGGTGCGGGAGAACCGCGCGGTGATCAACGAGGTCCGGCTGGGCGTGGGCGCCGAACCGCTGCTGGATACCGTCACCGACGTGCTCCGCCTGGCCTGTGCGCTGTCTGGTGGGGATGTGACCCTCCAGGCACCGACCCGGTTCACCACACTCCCCCGGCCGGTCCGCCGGGCCCTGCTCGCCGGCCTCGACGCGGTCGTCGCCGCGTCCCCCGACAAGCTCGCCGACGTGGCCGCGTACCGCGAGCCGTGGAAGCGCCTGGGCGAGCGGCTGCATCCGCACGAGTACCCGCGCTGGCCGCACGCCGCCGAGGTGTTCGCCGTCGCCCGCGGCGAACGGCGGGTCCGGTCGCTCGACGGCCGCGTCGAGGAGCTGCTGACCGGGCAGGATCTGACCGGTGCGGTGGGACTGCTGAAGTCCGCGCCGGGCAAGCTGTTCCGGTCCGTGGACCGGCTGTTGCGGACGGCGCCCGGCCAGGACGAGCGGGACGCCGTCGTGGCGGCCGCCGAGGAGGTCGCCCCCCAGGTCTCGGGCCGCGTCCTGCTCTCCGTACGGGAGCACCTGCTCAACCGCGCCGAGGAGGCCGGCGGGCGGCGGGTCTTCGTCAACCGCCTGGGACGTGCCTGGGCCGCCCCGGACACCCGGCCGCCCGTGTTCCCGGCGGAGCGGGACCGACTGGCCGCTGCCGTGGACGCCGAGATACGCCGCCGGCTGCCGGCCCCGGGCCGGCTCGTGGTCGATCCGGACGTCCTCGACGTCGCGCTGCCGCTCAGCGGCAAGGCCACGACGTCCGGCCTGGGCGTCCTGCCGCGCGGCTCGGTCTCCCCCGTGGACGGCGAACTGCTGCGATTCTTCGTCTACTGGAAGCAGACCAGCCGCACCACGGACTACGACCTGTCGGCGCTGATGCTCAACGCCGACTACTCCACCCACTCCTGGCTGTCCTACACCGCCCTGACCGGCGTCGGCGGTGAGCACTCCGGGGACATCACCGAGGCACCGGAGGGGGCTTCGGAGTTCATCAACCTGCGCCTGGGCGCGGTACCAGGCACCTTTATCGTTCCGCAGGTCAATATCTTCTCGGGGGAAGGGTTCGAGGAGGTCGCGGAGTCGTTCTTCGGTTTCATGCTGCGCGACGCCGAGCAGCGCGGGCGGCCGTTCGAACCGCGTACGGTGCGGATGAAGTCGGAGCTGCGCGGGCCCGGCCGGGTCGCCCTGCCGCTCGCCTTCCAGCGGGGTGCGGACGGCCGGTGGCGGGCGAAGTGGCTGCATCTGTATCTGAAGGGGGCGCCCGCCGCCAACCAGGTCGAGGGCAACCGCGTCACGGCGGCCACGCTGCTGCGCGGGATCGCGCCCCGCGCGTACCTGACGGTGCGTTACCTCGTCGACCTGATGGCCGAGGAGGCGGAGTCGGTCACGCTATGGGAGGGCGGGCCGCTTCCGGAGGGGGCGGGGCCGGTGACGTACCTCGGACTGGCCCGGCCCGATGGCCTGCCCTCGGAATCCCGGGTCATCACCCCGCAAAATCTCCGCGACTTGATCCCCGCCTGACTGTTATGGTTGGCCACGGCGAGGCCATGGAAGGGCTTCCTTCTCCTTCACTTTCCTTGAATTTAGTCCTTCCGCTTTCCTCGCCCTTGACTTCTTGCGGGTGGGGCGGGGTGCCTGCGATGAGCGCGCATCCCGCCACCACCTGCGAATCCGGCCAGTCGCCTGTCCCGGGCGCCCGCTCCACGCGGCGTGCCGTGCGGTGAACCGCGCGGCGCGGGGCGACCCGGCGTCGCTCACTGCGGGCGGAACGAACGGATCTGGTAGTTGCCCTGGAGGTTGCCGCCCGCCCCGGCGTGGGTGGACCCGACGCGGCCGTGGTAGTTGGTCTGGGTGTAGTACTGCACCCGGTGGCCGGTGCCGTTCCACAGGGAGCGGACGTTGCGGCCCTGGCGGATGAAGGAACAGTCATCGGCGGTGTTGGCCTTGCTGCGCTGCGCCCACTGGCAGCGTTGGCCGCTGCCGTTCCAGCCGCTGTAGATGCAGAAGTGTCCGGCAGCGCAGTTGAAGGCCGCCCGGTGGGCCGGTGCGGCGGGGGCGGCGGTCGCGGCGGGGGCGATGCCGAGTACGAGGGCCAGCGTCGCCGTGGCGGCGGCGAACGAACGCATGGGGCGCATGACAGTGCTCCTTTGGCTGATCTTGCCTGGGGTTCCTGATGAGGTCCGTGGTGCTCCCGGCAGTTCCTGGTCTTGCCTGTGTTTCCTGTATTTCCTGGTCTTTCCGGGACTGCCTGGGGTGTGCTGTCTGGCTGGTACTGCCTTGGTCCCGGGTTCGCCCGCGGTGGCGCCGGGCGACCAGTCATCGGGACCGCCGCCAGTATCAGTCACCCGGATCCACGCGCTCAGGCATATTTCCGGACTTGCCGACGCTCGCTGAAGCACGGTGTGGCGCGAGGCGGGCGTGCACCGGCGCCCGCGCCCGTACGCGCAACCGCACGCCCGGTGTCCCGCCCCAGGCCGGGACGGGACGCACACCACCGTTCTCCGGTGCTCAGTTGGCCCTGGTGGATGCCCTCGCCGGGCTGAGGGACTGCTCGATCAGCAGCACGGCCATCTCCTGCGCCCGCTCCATCGCACGGGGGACCGACTGCAGGGAATGGGCGATACCGGCACCCTCGTGCAGGATGAGCAGCTGGTCGGCCAGGTGCCCGGGCTCGGCGCACCCGGCTTCGGCCGCGAGGTCCGTCAAGTAGCCGAGCAGCCAGGACTTCTGTTCGCGGGCGACGTCCTGGCCGGGGTGGTCGGCGGGGAGTTCGACATGGGCGTTGACGAAGGCGCAGCCGCGCGGGTTGCGCTCGCGCATCCAGTCGCGGAGCGCGCCGAACGTGGCGAGCAGCTTCTCCTGGGGGGTCCGGGCCTGCTCGGCCACGTACCGTACGAGGGTGTCGCGCCAGAGCTCGTCGCGAGCCCGCAGGTAGGCCACGATCAGCTCGTCCTTGGAGCCGAACCGGTCGTAGAGCGTCTTCTTGGTGACCCCGGCTCCCTCGGCGATGGCCTCCACGCCGATCGCGCGAATTCCCTTTTCGTAGAAGAGCGTTGAGGCGGTCTCGAGGACCTTGACCGCGGCGGGCGTCAGGCGCTGGGCGCCCTTTCGCTGCCCGCCCCGCCCTGCCGTCCCGCTGTCGCCAGTCATGCCTTGACGGTACACCGATCGGTATGGTTACGTCAGTAGCTATACCGGTCAGTATACCTGCTGTGGCACGGCGGACAGGCAGACCGACCGGCAGCCCATGGGCCACCCCAGACATGTCCCGGAGGAAAGAAAGCTCGTGAAGCCCATCATCATCGGTGAGGACGCCGAAATGCAGCGGGGGCGGCTCGCTGCGGCCGGTCGCGCCCTCCACCAGGGCGGCTGGTTGCCGGGCGGTTCGGGAAGTCTGTCGGTGCGTTGCGGTGACGCGGTCGCGATCACGGTCGGCGGCCTGGAAACGGCGACGCTCACCCGCCACGACACCGTCCTGATCGAACCGGAGGAAGGGTTGCCGCTGCTCGGCGAGGTCGAATGGCCGCCCGCCGAAACCGCCCTTCACCTCGCGCTCTACCGGCTGCTGCCGGGATGCGGGGCAGTCATTCACACCCAGGCACCTCGGGCGGCGGGCCTTGCCGCGCTGGGCGGGTTCACCAGGGCCGCCGAACTCGCCAGCGACGCCGGCGCGTTGGGCGAGGTGACGTTCGAGCAATGGGATGCACCCCCGGCGTCGGGGCCGGCCACCGGTCCGGCAACCGGCCGGGGCACGGTCCCGCTGTCCGTTGCCGTCACGGTCCCGGTCTTCGCCAACTGGCCCGAGCCGCGACGGATCGCCGATGATGCGGCCGCCTACTTCACCACGTTGGACGGGTCATCGGCTGACTGCGCTCCGCCGGCCCTCCTGATCGAGGGGTACGGGGTGACCACCTGGGGCCGCGATCTCGACGAGGCCCGCCACCGACTGGAGAGCATCGAGGAACTCGGCCGGGGCCGGGCCATGGCGTGAGCCCCCTCCGGCGCGAGTCGCCGGACGGGGCTGCCACCGGTCGGCTTCATGCCGCCCGCGACCTGATGTCTGCCGCCGTGCCGGGTGCCTACTTGCCGCCGACGCCCCATGACTGCTGGTGCAGGTGTTGGAGGCGGGTCTGCGCGGTGTAGACGTGGCGCGGGTCGAGGGCGGGGAGTTGGCGCAGCAGGTTGATCAGCTCGGGGCCGTTCTCGATCGCCTGGTCGGTGTCGGTGATCTGGTTCCAGCAGTAGTGCGCGCCGCGGGCGGCGTTGAGGACTTCCGGGGCGTCGGATGACTGATGCGCCAGGCGCCTGCGGGCCGCGGCCACCCACAGCTGTGTGGCGAGCGGCCAGCGACCGGCCATCCGTGCCAAGTCCGCCCGGATCTCCGCCCATTGGGTGGCCTGCGGCGAGTCGTACCCGTAGCGCTGCAATGCCTGTTGTTCCCAGGCCGCCGCCATGTCCGCGGCCTGGTCGTGGCGGCCTGCCTGAGCGGCCTGCCAGATGAGCGGCCGGGGGTCCGGGTCGCTGCTGCCCGACCCGGTGGTTGGCGGCGGCGCCGACTGGTGCGGGGGAACGGACTGCTGCGGGGGAACGGACTGCTGCTGGGGGAACGGAGCCGCGGCCGGGGCCTGCGGGGCCTGCGCCGGTCCCGGGGCGGTGTCCTGGGGGGCGGGGGCCGGGTGCGTACTCGGGTCGGGGACGTGGCCGGGGGCCGGGGGCGCGCCGGTCGGCTGGGGCTGCGACCACTGGGACCGGTCGTCGACGAGCGGGTACGCGTCGTACGCCGTCGCCGGCGGAAGCGTCGGGAAGTCGCTCTCGCTCGGGGCCGGCCCGAAGCCGTGCCCGGCCCCGGCACCGGCACCGGGCTCCCGGCGCCGGAGGGCCGGCAGCAGCGAACGCTCGCCGGAGAGCAGCCGCTTGATCGGCGTTTTGGGCTGGGCTTCCGCCGCCGTCGGGTACGCGTGAGGCCCCCGGGGCCCGTGGTGCTCGTGCCCCGAGTGGTCCCCGTAAGACCCGTGAGGCTCGTGAGGCTCGTATGACCCGTAAGAGGAGGAGGCGGGCGCGGGCGCGGGCCCCGTCCCTCCGCCGGGCAGCACGAGCGTGCCGGGCGGTATGGGGGCGGCGGCCAGCGCCAGGGCGTGCAGCCGGTCGGTCGCCGGGCGGTCGGGGTGGGTGCGCAGCACGTCGATGAGGTGGTGGGTGTAGACGCTGATGCCGTCCGCGGTGGCGTGCGTTCCGGGTGGCGTGATGACGCCGTAGAGCTCGGCGTTCACCTCCGGCAGTCCGCCGCTCTCCTGGAGGACGGCCCAGGCGCCCTTGTCGGCGGCCATGTCGACCAGCACGGTCGTGGCTCCGCGCCGCCGGCGGAGCTCGTTGAACACCCACTCCCAGGGCAGCGCGGTGTAGCGCGCGGTGGCGGCGGTCGTGGCGGCGGAGGCGAGATGCAGCCGGTGGTGCTTGCGGTCCACCGTCAACTGACCGGAGAGGTAGACCAGCAGCGGCCCGGAGGCCGCCGCGGCCGTACGGAGCCTGATGAGCAGGGTGTTCTGATCGCGCGGCCCGTCGAGGTGGACGAGGTCGGCGGGCAGCGTACTGCCGAGCAGCGCGGGCACGGGGACGGCGGTCAGCGCGGCCAGATTGGCGCTGGGCATCACCTGGACGGTACGCCGGTGCGTGGCCCTGGCCCCCGCGATCAGCAGCACGTGGCCGCGCTGTTCCTCCCCGCTGGTCTGCATAGTTGCACCCTACTCATGCGGCGCTCGCGGCGGCGGGTCGGCTGTCGCTTATTTGCCGGTCCGCGACCGTTTCCGTACGGCGGTACAGCGGCCCGTTTTGGGCAGGTTTCCGGCAGAGTCTTCCCGGCCTCGGGGCAGAGTATTTCCGGCGCGATTGTCAGACCCCTCCGCTACGTTGCCCTCATGACGCAATTCGTACTGGTGGCAGGCGCGTGGCTCGGGGCGTGGGCGTGGGAGGAGGTGGTGCCGGCGCTGCGCGAGGCGGGGCACGGCGTGCACCCGCTCACCCTCTCCGGCCTCGCCGAGAAGCGCGGCATCCCCGCCGGACAGCAGACCCACGTCCAGGACATCGTGGACGAGGTCGAGCGGCTCGATCTGCGGGATGTCGTCCTCGTGGGGCACAGCTACTCCGGCATACCCGTGGGGCAGGCCGCCGAGCGGATCGGCGGGCGATTGGCCCGGGTGGTGTTCGTGGACGCCAATGTGCCGCAGGACGGCGAGTCGTTCGCGTCCGCCTGGCCGGAAGGCCGCGCCATGGTGGAGGCGTCGATGGCCGTGAACGACGGCTGCTGGGCGCCGTTGGGCGCGGAGCTCTACGCCGGCCATGGGCTGACCGACGAGCAGGTGGCGCGGATCATGGGCGGCGCGACGCCCCACCCCGGTGCCTCGCTCATCGAGCCCGCCGCGCTGGCCCGTCCGCTCGGCGAGCTGCCGGCGACGTACATCCAGTGCGTTCTCGGCAATCCCGAGCTGAACCCCGACGTGGCCGCGCTGCTGGCCGGCGAGCGCTGGCGGCTGGCCACGCTGGACACCGGCCACTGGCCGATGTTCTCCCAGCCCCGCGAACTGGCCCGCGTACTCCTGGAGGCAGCCACGGCGTAGCGTGCAGGCGGACGGCCTCGCGCCCGTATTCCGGGGCCCGGTGGGGAGCGATCGGCACCATGGACCAAGATAGGTGCATAACGCACACACACCCGAGAGGTCCCTCATGCCGCATATCACCGTCGATTACTCCGCACAGCTGTCCGGTGTCTTCGACCGGCAGGCGTTCGTGCGGGAGCTGCATCCGATGGTGCTGGAGGAGACCGGTTCGGCGGGTGTGTGCAAGACCTTCTTCCGGTCGGCCGCGGAGACCTTCGTCGGCGACCGGGGCGCGGGGCAGGTGGCGTTCGTGCATGTCGAGGTGGGGCTGCTGCCCGGACGGCCGGACGAGCTGAAGGCCCGGCTGGCGGAGGACGTCCTCGCGCTGCTGGGCAAGCATCTGCCGGCCGGCGGCCACGGCTACCGCGACAGCGACGGCGATGGCTATGAGGTGGTGACGTCGGTGGAGGTACGGGACTTGTCCGGGGCCTATCGCTTGCACCACGCCCAGCGGTAGCGGGACCGGGCCGAGCCGGAGCGGGGCCCGGGTCCGGGTTGGCCCAGGCCGACCCCGGCTCCGAGCCCAGGCCCTCCGGTTCGGTCGCGCCGACCCCAGACCCTTCGGTGCGGATCCGCATCCGCTACGGCTTGGGCGCGGACGGGTCCGCCGTCGCAGCGGTGAACGCGCCGGGCGAGCCGGTGGCGGCGAGGCGGGCGGCGGTGAGCGCGGTGTCCCGCGCCGGGGCCAGCGGGCTGCGGGCGTGCGCGTCGGGCACGGTGCAGGCACGCAGCCAGGCACGGCAGACCCGCAGCCCGGCATGGCGGGCGCGTTGCCAGGCGCGGCAGACGGCCGGCCAGGCACTGCGGGCTGGCGGCGGCCAGGCACGGCGGTCGCCTACCGGCCGGGCACGGCGGTCGCCTGCGGAGTGGACGACAGGTGGACTGCCTGGCCCGGTGGCCTCGTTCATCGGGTCCGGGCGTGGTCGACGGCGGCGGTGGCCAGGCCGGTGATGAACGGATGGGGGCGGGTGCCGTCGCCGTCCAGTTCCGGCTGGAAGAGCGTGGCCAGGAAGAAGGGGTGGCCGGGCAGCTCGGCGATGCGGACCTCGCCGGACTCGTCGGTGCCGGTGAAGCTCAGGCCGTCGGCGCGCAGGCGGTCGAGGTAGCGGGGGTTGGGCGCGTAGTTGCAGTGGTAGCGGGCCTGGATGCGGTCGGTGCCGAGCAGGTGCGCGGCGCGGGAACCGGCGGTGACGCGTACGGTCCCCTCGTGGCCGACCAGGGAGCAGGCCAGCGGGATGACCACGGCGTCCTCGTCGGCGAGGTGGGGATCGTTCTCGGCGTGGCCGACGTGCGTCAGGCCGCAGGCGTTGCGGGCGAACTCCAGCAGTACGTGCTGGAAACCGCCGCAGGTCCCCAGGAACGGGATGCCGCCCTCGCGGGCCGCGCGGATCGCCGCCAGGACGCCGGACTCACTGCGGTAGGGGCTGCCGGGGAGGACCCAGATCGCGTCGAAGCCCGCCAGGTCCTGGTACTCCGCCGCGTCCTCGGAAGGAATCCAGTAGGCGTCGAGGTCCAGGCCGTCCCGGTCGCGCAGCGCTTCGAGGAGGCCGGGGATGAGGGTGTGCGAGCGGACCGCTTCGGAACGGTCGCCGATCAAGGCAAGACGGGCGGTGGGCCTGCGGCGCGCGGGAGCCGTCCCGTGGTGGGTGGCGTCGTCCGCGGTGGCGTGCTTGGTGCCGGCGTGCTTCGCGGCGGCGTGGTTCGTGGTGCCGTGGTTCGTGGTGGCGTTCATGGCAGTCATCCTGCGCCGCGTGCCTGGATCAGGTCCAACGATGATTACTGCATCGGGGATAAGGGACGCTGATGGAGGTGGGATAGTGGGAGCATGGATCCGCATCTGCTGCGTACGTTCGTCGCGGTTCTCGAACACTCCTCCTTCTCCCGGGCCGCCGCAGCGCTCGGGTACACCCAGTCCGCGGTCTCCCAGCACATCGCCGCGCTCGAAGCGGATGTGGGCACGCGCCTGGTCGAGCGCCGCCCGGTGGCGCCGACGCCGGCGGGGGCGCGGCTCATGGAGCACGCCCCGGCTCTGCTGCTGCGCCTGGACGCCGCCCGCGCGGACATCGCCCGTCTGGACGGCGCCCGCCCCACCCGGCTGACGCTTGCCTGTTCGCCCGCCGCCCTGGGGCCCGCGGTGGCCCAGGCACTCACCGACCTGCGGTCCTCGGCCCGTCTGCTGGACGTCGAAGTGCGGACCCTGGGTCGGGAGGCGGTGCTCGCGGAGGTGGTGAGCGGGCGCGCCGACCTCGGCTTCGTTGACGGTGTCGCCGCCCCCAGCGACCCGCTGCCGATGCCTGACCTCGGCCCCTCCGTCACCCTCGCGGCGGCGGAGGAGACGCTGGCCGTGGTGTTCCCGGAGGGTCATCCCTTGGCGCGACGGCGTTCGGTGCGGTTGACGGATCTGACCCACGCGCAGTGGATCGACGCGCCCGACACCGCCGTTCCCCTCGACCGGCTGCGTGCGGTGTGCCGTACCGACGGGTTCCCGCACCGGCTGCGCCACCGCGGGACCGATCTGCACGGCCTGGCCGCACTGGCCGCCGCCGGCCACGGCCTGGCCGCACTGCCGCTGCCGGTGGCGTCCGCGCTTCCCGGCATCACCGCCGTCCCGGTCGCCGAGCCGCGCCTGATCCACCGCACGGAACTGGTCCACCCGGCCAACCCCACCGATGCGGCACGGGAGTTGGCGCAGTTGATCAGTGGTTGAGGTGGGGAGTTGAGTTGGCCGCGCTCCTGCCCCCCCGGTGCCGTCCCCAGCAGTGTTTTTCGGTCGGTCTGGCGTTCCGCGGGGTGACGTTCAGATCATCGCGCCAAAGCCGTCCCCTCTCCCGCCCTTCGGTCGTTGGGCGTATGGTGACTGGAATCTCGCTTCCCCCGTGAGGTTAGGAAACACATGACTGACTCCGTTCTCCATCAGACGATCCAGAACCTCGAAGGCGTCCTGCCCGAGCTGGAAGAGCAGGAACGGCAACTGCGCGAACAACTCGACGGTGTGGTGCGGCGGGTGACCGCGGCACGTACCGCGCTCGAGCATCTGCGGGTGCTGACCGGTGCCCCCCTCGCCGCCCAGCAGCCGGTCGCGGCGGCCGCGCTCACCACCGACGCGGCGGCCCAGTCAGCACCTGACGCGGCATCAGCGGCAACGCACGTCGCGGTGAGCGACGAAGCGGACGGGGCGTCAACTCCATCTCCTGATAAGGGAGTTACTGCCGAACGTGGCGCTCCCGCGGCAGCCGGTGGTTCCGGTGAAGCGGCGGGCGCCGAGTCGGCTGACGGTGCGTCCTCCGTCGTTCCGCAGCCGCGGGCCGCGACCTCGCCGCGTACCAAGCGCGGCCCGGCCAAGAAGCCGGCGGGCCGGAAGCCCGCGGCGGCCGCGAAGCCGAAGCCGAAGGCCAAGAAGGCGGCGGCGAAGCGCACCGAGGCCGCCAAGGAACCGGCCGGGAAGGACAACGCCAGTCTGCTGGACGCCGCGCTGGCCATTCTGAAGGACTCCGGTACCCCGATGCGTCCGCGCGATATCAACGCCGCGCTGGGACGCGAGGCCACGCCGGGGCAGATCGAGTCCGTGCGCAACACCCTCGACCGGGCCGTGAAGAAGACGGACCTGGTCACCCGCCCGGCTCGGGGCACGTACGCGGCTGCCTGACCCGGCCCCGCCCCGTACGCGGTGGCGTGGAGCGGTGCGGGTCCGCCGTCCGGCAGTCGGCCCCGCACCGCCCGTCGAGCCCCGGCCCCCCTTCCCCCTCCCTCGCCGCACGGCACCCTCATGCTACTTTCCTCCGGAGAAAGTAAGGTCGGGCGAGGGGATCCCTGGACAGTCATGTCCGGCGAGGAAAGGACCTCCGCCCTGGCGGGCCGGCAGGCCCGGAACAGGCCCGGAAGAGGCGCGGCTGATGGATCCCGATTTCGATGAGTTTCTGCACGTCCCGGCCCGGTTGTCGATCGTGGCACTGCTGGCACCGGCCGACTGGGTGGAGTTCGGATTCGTACGGGACAGCGTGGGCACCAGCGACTCGGCGCTGTCCAAGCAGCTTTCCGCACTGGCCGAGGCCGGGTACGTAGAGGTCCGCAAGACCCGGAACCGCATCGGTCGAACCACCCACATCCGCCTCACCGGGCAGGGTCGCCAGGCATTCCGGCGGCACGCCACGGCCCTGGAACGGATCGTCGCGGCGGCGCGGGAAGCGTCGGAGTGACCGCCTGACGTGCGGCATCGGCCCGTTATCGGGAAGCGGGATCGGGACGGGATCGGCAGGAGTTACGGTGTGGGGATCACGCCGGTGGCAACCGCCGGCGAGGGCGGCGCGCTCTGCGGGCCGCCCGGACGCATGTCTGCCTGATGAAAGGTGCGGAGATGACCAACGTGCACGCAGCCTCGCTCGACCTCCCCACTCCGGACGGGACCGCCGACGCCTATCTCGCCCACCCCGACGACGGCGCACCGCACCCCGGCGTCCTGCTGTACATGGACGCCTTCGGGCTGCGCCCCGCGCTGGAGGAGATGGCCAGGCGACTGGCCGGGCACGGCTACACGGTGCTCGTTCCCAACGTCCTGTACCGGGCGGGGCGTGCCCCGCTCGTGGAACTGCCCGACCACATCAACCCGGCCGAGCGGCCGGACATCTTCGGGAAGCTCGCCCCGATCATGCAGGCCCTCACCCCCGAGCGGGCGATGCGCGATGCCGGCGCCTATCTCGGCTGGCTGGCGGGCTCGCCGCTGGTCAGCGACGGGCCGGTCGGCACCACCGGTTACTGCATGGGCGGCGTCCTGGCCGTACGGACCGCGGCGGCCTTCCCCGACCGGGTCGCGGCGGCGGCCTCGTTCCACGCCGGGCGGCTGGTGACCGACGCCGAGGACAGCCCGCACCGGCTCCTCCGACCGATCACGGCGGAGCTGTACTTCGGCCACGCCGACCACGACCAGTCCATGACGGCCGAGCACATCGAGACGCTGGAAGGCGCGCTGGACGCGGCGGGCGTGCGGTACCGCAGCGAGCTGTACGAGGGTGCCCACCACGGCTACACCCAGCCCGACACCGCCGCGTACCACGCCGAGGCCAATGAGCGGCACTGGCAGGCGCTGTTGGATCTGCTGAGCCGGACGCTTCCGGCGGGTGCGTAGCGAGCAAGTGGGGCGGCGCTTTCTGACGTGCGACGCTTCTGACCTGCGTCGCTTCTGACGTGCGACGCTTCTGACGTACTGTCAGCAGCCCGTTCCCATGGGCGTGAAGCGCAGCGGGGCGTGGTTGTCGCTGCCGAGTGCCTGGTTGTAGGTCGGGTAGGTGACGCGGTACCAGACGTTGTCGCGCTGCTTGTTGCCGTTGACGTCGTCCAGGGCCACGCACCACCGCTCCGGGCGGATCACCCTGCGGTACGTCTCGGTGCCTTGGGGCGTCTTGTGGCAGTCCTGGTAGTGCTCGGTGGTGTACCAGGTCTTCTTGCTGCGGCCGCTGCGCTTGGTGTGCTTGACCTGCCGGGTGGCGGGCGTGCAGGTGGTGACCAGGTGCGGGCGGGTGGCCTGGACCGTTCGCCGGCTGAGGTGGCGGACGCCGGCGCGGAGCCCGGAGACGCGGTCCTGCTGGGGCGGGGCGTCCTGGCCGCTCCCGGTCCCGCCGGCGCCGCGGCCGTCACCGGTCTGGTGTCCCGCGGCACCGTTCGTCCCGCCGCCGCAGGCACTCAGCCCGGCGACGAGCAGCGTCACAAGTCCCGCGTGTACCAGTCGGTGCGTCTTGTGCATGTCTCCCTCTGCGGATCGGCCGCTGCGGATCGGCGGCCACGGCGGCGCTACGACGACGGCGGTCAGGGTATCCGACGCCGGTCCGCGGCCCCGGGCCGGGCTCAAGGGGCGGACCCCGGCCCGGCCGACCCCGTACGCCGTGGCCCATGCCGTCGTCAGCGCCATCCGCTGCTGCACCGCCGTCAGCGCCTGAGGACCTTGCGCGACAGTGCGTTCCCCAGGAGTTGGGCGGCCTGGACGAGGACGATCAGGATGACGACGGTCACCACCATCACCCGGGTGTCGAAGCGCAGATAGCCATGGGTGATGGCGAGGTTGCCGACGCCTCCGCCGCCCACCGTGCCCGCGATGACGGAGAAGTCGATCAGGGCGACCAGCATGAACGTCATCCCCAGGATCAGCGGTCCCAGTGCCTCGGGGACGAGGACCGTCAGCAGGATCCGCACGGGGCCGGTGCCCATGGCGCGGGCCGCCTCGATGACGCCTGGTTCGACGGCGAGCAGATTGCTCTCGACGATGCGGGCCACGCCGAACGTGGCGATCACCGTCATCGGGAGGACCACCGCGTCGGTGCCGACCGCGGTGCCGATCAACTTCCTTGTCAGCGGGGAGAGTACGACGATCGCGATCAGCGCGGGCACCGGCCGGACGATGTTGACCAGGGTGCTCAGGACGGCGAAGACGGCCCGCTGCTGGAGGATTCCGCCCTTGCGGGTGGCGTAGAGGGCCAGTCCGACGGCCAGGCCGAGCAGTCCGGCGAGGGCGAGGGTGGCCAGGACCATGTAGAGCGTTTCGCCGGTGGCTTGGAGGATCTTGGGCCAGACCAGGCTCCAGTCCTGCTGGATCACGCGCCCACCTCCGCCAGGACGGAGGCGGCGGTGGACGCGTCCACGCCGTGTTTGCGCAGCAGTTCGGGGAGCAGGTCCAGGAGCGGCGAGGCGTATACGGCGCTGCGTACGAATGCCTGGGTGGTGGGGTGCTCGGGCGCGGTGAACAGCCGGCGGACCGGGCCGGTTTCGACGATCCGGCCGGCGTCCAGTACGGCCATCCGGTCGCAGAGCGCGCGGACCACCTCCATCTCGTGGGTGATCAGCACGATGGTGATGCCCAGTTCGTCGTTGACCCGGCGGAGCAGTGCGAGCACCTCCTGGGTGGTCTGCGGGTCCAGTGCGGAGGTGGCCTCGTCGCAGAGCAGGACGCGCGGCTCGGTCGCCAGGGCGCGGGCGATGCCGACGCGCTGGCGCTGGCCGCCGGAGAGCTGTTCGGGGTAGCGGTCGGCCTGGCCGGTCAGGCCGACGAAGTGGAGTGCCTGGCGGGCGCGTTCGCGGGCCGTTTCCCGGGCGACGCCTGCCTGGCGCAGCGGATAGGCGACGTTGCCCAGGACAGTCCGGGAGCGGAAGAGGTTGAACTGCTGGAAGACCATCCCGATGTCCCGCCGGGCGGCGCGGAGTTGGCGGGCGCCCAGTGCGGTGAGTTCCTGTCCGGCCACGGTGACGGTGCCTGCGGTGGGGGCCTCCAGCAGGTTGATCAGGCGCAGCAGGGTGGACTTGCCGGCGCCGCTGTGGCCGACGATGCCGAAGACGCTGCCTGGTTCGACGGTCAGGGA
Organism: Streptomyces sp. NRRL F-4489; assembly: GCF_001509485.1. GTDB lineage: Bacteria > Actinomycetota > Actinomycetes > Streptomycetales > Streptomycetaceae > Streptomyces. The sequence continues at coordinate 20,399 of NZ_LLZI01000243.1, read as the reverse complement.
GACCTGGTCGACTGCGATCGTCCCGCCCGGGAACTCCTTGCTGACCTCGCGGAGTTCAATGAGGGGGCGCGGGGTGGGAGTGGGGGTGGGGGTGGCGGACTGTTGCTGTTGCTGTTGCTCGCGGGTGGTCACGAGGCCCCCTTGAGCTGCCGGGTGACGTGGGCCAGTTCCTTGGCCAGTTCGGCGGCGGAGAGGTCGAGGTGGACGGCGGTGCCGTTGGAGGTGCGGCGGGCCTCGTCCTGTACGGGCTTGCTCGCGTAGAGCTTGACGACCTTGGCGTAGTCCGCGTTGTCCCGGTCCGCCGCGCGGGCTGCGATGACGTTGATGTAGGGGCGGACATCGGGACTGCGCGGGTCGTCGTTGAAGAGGGCGGTGCCGGCGCGGATACCGGCGAGGGTGGCGACGCCGTCGTTGATGACCGCCGCGTCAACGTCGGCGAGCAGGCGCGGTGTCTGCTGGGCGTTGACGGGGGTGAAGCGCAGGTGGCGGGGGTTGGCGGCGATGTCGTCGGCGGTGGCGTAGAGGCCGGTGCCCGGCTTGAGTTCGATCAGTTTCGCGCGGGCCAGCAGGCGCAGGGCGCGGCCTTCGTTGGCGGGGTCGTTGGGGTGCGCGATCCGGGCACCGTCCGGGAGGTCGGCGAGCTTCCGGGCCTTCTTGGAGTACAGGCCCATGGGGACCACGCTGGTGGGTGCCAGCGGGACGATGTCGGTGCCGTTCTCGGTGTTGGACTGGGCGAGGAAGACCAGGTGCTGGAAGGCGTTGAGGTCGATGTCGCCGGCGGCCAGTGCCTTGTTGGGCAGCGAGTAGTCGTCGAAGGGCACCACTTCGACGTCGAGTCCCTGTTTCTTGGCCTCCTTGGCCAGGACGTCCCACTCGGTGGAGTCGCCGCTCACCCCGACCCGGATGCGGTGCGCCTCGGCGCCGGAGGTGCCGCAGCCCGCGGTGAGCAGGGCGAGGGCGGCGGCGGTGACGGCCGCGGTCGCGCCCGCGAACAGGGCCCGGCGGCGCGGCGCGGCCTGGTGTCTGGTCCGGGGGCGCGAGGCGGTGGTGGGGTGCGGCGGGGTGGCGTGGTGCATCGTTTCTCGTTCCCTGGGGTGGTGGGTGTGTTGCGGGGGGCGGGCGGCTCTTGTGGAGCGTCTGCCACGCCCTGACGGGCGCCGTGGCGGTCGCGGGCTGGTGCCTGGCGCCCGGCCAGGCACACGTCGGTGACCGGCCGCCTGGCAGGTCCGCGTTGGCCTCCGTCACGGGGTGATGCGGCCAGACGCTACCGCACCCAACGGGCGCCGCCGGGCCGCTGCGTGAACCCCTCGTTTCAACCTCAATAAATGCTCTGACCAGGGGATTTGGCGATGGGGTGGTTGATGCGGTGGAAGGGCCTCAGGGCGTCCAGCGCCTGTGCCAGTGGATGATCTGCTGGTGCCCGTTGAGCATTGCGGCAGGGGCTCGCCGCGCTACGACGGCGGCTCGCCGCCCGGTGGTGGGGGCGGCGAGCCGCTGCGGTGGTGTTGTGGGATGTGGTGACTGGTGCGCGGGCCGGTCGGCGTGACGGGGCAGTCCGTTTCGTCAGCGGCCGGTGGGGCCGGAGGGGCCGGGGGCGCTGGTGGGGCCCGTCCAGAGCGGCAAGGTGACCACGCGCGGGGTGCCGGACGGGCGGTTGGCCGGGTAGATCAGGGTGACCCGGGTGTAGCGCCACTGGCCGGTGTGGCCGGTGCGGCGCTGCGGGGTGTCGAAGCGGACGCGTACCGGATAGCCGTGGAAGTGCCCGGCGGCGCAGTACGGCCGGCAGTCGTTGACCAGGTCCGTTCCCTCGCCGAGCGCGGCCCTGGACCGCCATTGCGACCAGTGCAGGGACGTCAGGACGTTGTTGCCGTCGCCGCAGGCGAGAATGAAGTTGCCGGGTTTGACCCGGGCGTTGCCGGTGCAGTCGATGACCGCGACCCGGTCGCGGCCGGACCGCGCCGGAGCGGCGTACGCGGGCGCCGCCAGGCTGACCGCCGCCAGTGCCGCACCGGCACAGACCATGAGTGATGCCGTTGCCCTGTGAGATCCCATATCCGCTCCTCCGCCGCTTCGTGGGGTCTGGATACTTCGGACATCGGTCGCGACGCAGGGTACGGTCACCGTCACGGGCCGGACATCGCCCCGCGGGGCGTCGCTGCCTCTCTGTTGGAGCAGGCTACGACCGTGCCACCGCCCGGCGCCACCCGTGGCGGCGGGAACGGCGGGTATTCCGTAGCGTGCCCGGCCGGACACGGTATGCGGTACGCGTACCCGGCGGGCCCACCTCACGGCCGCACAGTTTGGCGATGCCGCCTGGGCCGCTCAGCGCCTCCTGCCTGTACCGGCCGGAACCGCTGTCTGCGGCGTTCAATCCTTCTGCCGGTGCGCTCAATCCCGCTGTCTGTGCGCCCGCCACTCCGGGGCCAGTACCGACCAGATCTCCATATCGTGCCGTTCGCCGCGGTACAGATAGCTTTCGCGCAGTACGCCTTCCTTGGTCATGCCGAGCCGGCGGGCGACCGCGATGCTGGGCTCGTTTTTCGCCGAGACCCACCACTCGATGCGGTGGATGCCGCGTTCCTCGACGGCCCAGTCGATCACCGCGCGGACGGCTCGGGTGACCAGGCCCCGGCCCGCGGCCGACGGCTCCAGCCAGCAGCCCGCCTCGGCCACGCCCTGTTCGGTGTCCATCGTGCGCAGCAGGATCGCGCCGACCAGTTCGCCATCGCTGCGGATGCCGTAGATCCGGCCGGTGTCGGTGGCGGCCTTCTCCGCGTACGAGCGGAGGTACGCGCGGCTGGACTCCAGGTCGGTGACGACGTCGGGCAGACCGTTGTAGCGGCCGATGAACTCCCGGCCGCGGTCGATATGGGCTAGGAACTCCTCGGCCTGCCATGGCTCCAGCGGCCGCAGCTCCGCACCGTCGTCTCCCAGGGGTATCGCGAACATTCTGGCCCTCCACGGCCGGCCGTAGCCGGCTTTCCGTCGCTGTTTCGGTGACTGTGTCTGCGTCTGTCGTGACTGTGGCTGTGCCTGCGTCTGTTGTGACTGTGGATGTGCCTGTGCCTGTGCCTGGGGTGACTCGTCCCTCCGCCAGTCACCCCGCCGCCAGTCGCTCCACCGCAGCGAGTTCGATGCACAAGGCCAGGCCCGACGCCGCCTCGTGGAGTTGTTCCAGGGTGGGATAGCTGGGGGCCAGGCGGAGGGTGCGGTCCCGGGGGTCCTTGCCGTAGGGGAAGGGGGCGCCGGCGGGGGTCAGCGCGATGCCCGCGTCCGCCGCCAGGCGGACCACGCGGGTCGCGCAGCCGTCCGGGACGTCCAGGCTGACGAAGTAGCCGCCCCGCGGCCGGGTCCAGGAGGCGACGCCGGTGCCGCCGAGCCGCTTCTCCAGTACGGTGTGCAGCAGCTCGAACTTGGGCCGCAGCACCTCCGCGTGGCGCGCCATATGGGCCCGTACGGCCGGCGCGTCGGGCAGGAAGCGGGCGTGCCGGAGCTGGTTGAGCTTGTCCGGGCCGATGGTGCGCTTGGCGAAGTGGCCCAGCAGCCAGTCGACGTTGGCGGGCGAGGAGCCGAAGAACGCCACACCGCTGCCGGCCGTGGTGATCTTCGATGTCGATCCGAACACGAACGCCCGGTCGGGATGGCCGCGTTCCGCACACAGGCTCAGCACGTCAGCCAGCGGCTCGTCCGCCTCCGCCATGCCGTGTACGGCGTAGGCGTTGTCCCAGAAGATGCGGAAGTCAGGGGCGGCGGTCTCCATCGCGGCCAGGCGCCGTACCGTCTCGTCGGAGAAGGTGACACCGGTGGGGTTGCTGTACTTCGGTACGCACCAGATGCCCTTGACGCGTTCGTCGGCGGCCAGGCGTTCCACCTCGTCCATGTCCGGCCCGGTGTCGGTCATCGGGACGGTGATCATGTCGATGCCCAGCTTCTCGCAGAGCGCGAAGTGGCGGTCGTATCCAGGCACCGGGCAGAGCATGGCCGTACCACCGGACCGCGGCCAGGGCGCGGCGGACCCGGGCACGCCGAACAGCACGGCGTCCACCACGCACTCGTACATCAGCTCAAGACTGGAGTTGCCGAAGGCGACCAGCTGCTCCGCAGGCACCTGGAGCGGCCCGGCGAACGCGGCGCGCAGTTCCGGCAGGCCCTGCAGACCGCCGTAGTTGCGACAGTCCGTCCCGTCCTGGGCGGTGTGGTCGTCGGCGATCGGGAGCTCCAGCAAGGGGCGGGACAGCTCCAGTTGGGCGGCGGACGGCTTGCCGCGGGTCAGGTCCAGGCGCAGCCCGCGGGCCTTGAGGCGGTCGTATTCGCCGCGCAGCGCGGTGAGCCGGTCGGCCAGTTCGGCGGGGGACAGTGCCGCCAGTTCCATTCCGTATCCTTCCTCGGGCCTTGCTTGTGCCGTGCTCGGCTGCTCGTGCCGTGCTCGGTTGCTGGTGCCTGGCTCGGTTGCTGGTGTCTGGCTCGGGTTGATCGCGCCATGTTGGAGTCCTCCGTCCACGGCCAGGCACGGAGGCGGCACCCACGGTAGCCCGGACCGGATCGCGCCCTCCTACCGATTTACGCCGCCGACGCCGCCGACGCGGCCTGCACGGCACCCTGGCGACCTGCGATACAGGGCGGTGACCGGTCGGATGGGACATGGGGCACCACCGGGCCGGCCGCGGGGAACGGCGGTAGCATCGTGCTGGAGAGACTGGCTCGTACGACGGCGCCGCATGCCCGGAGTCGCATTTACCAACCCGCAGTCGCATACCAACCGTCATGCATCCACGTATCCATCACGGGCATCACGGCCGCAGGCAGGGAGTTCGGAGCGGCGACCTGCTGCCCGCGCCCATAGCGGAGCGGGGCGCCCGCGGCCCGGTCGGGGCCGGGCAAGGCCGGACCGGGCGGGGTCAAGTCACGGATCGAGTCAGGCCGGGGTGATTCTCATCTTCCCAACCGCATGAGGGAGATCCCCATGAACGGCGCGGCAGGCAACGCGGCAGGAAGCGCGTCCGGGAACGCGACAGGCAACCAGTCCACGGCGGCGACGCACACCGAACACGAGAACCACCCGTGGACGATCGAGGTGGCGGACCACCCGCCACGGGTCGACAGCCCGCTGTACACGGCGAGCCGGGACCTGATGCGCAAGCTCGTCGACACCACCGAGGACTGGACGTACGCCCCCGGGCCGTACCAGGACCACCACGGCGGCGGGCTGTGGGTCAAGGACGCGAACGGCTGGATGTGCGTGTTCAGCGGGCTCGGCATCGAGTGGTCGGCGCAGTTCTGCGCGGATCCGGCGAAGGTGGACCGGATCAGGCAGTACGCGACCCGGATCATCGCGGCGTTCCCGGACACCCTGCCTGGTTACGCGGAGCTCGGCTACACGCAAGGCGAGCGGATTCTCACCACGACGATACAAACGCCGCAGCAGATCGCCGACTGGACGGACTCGATCTTCAACGCCTCGGTGCCGCTGCCCGCCGGCACCCACTCCGGCGTCCTTCCCACGGCGGCCGGCTACCACCACTACCCCAAGCCGATCGTGGACATCGACCACTTCCGCGCCGACGACTTCCAGTTGTTCGTGACGGACGACCAAGGGCTGTCGGTCGCGGTCGTCCCCGTCGGCCCGCGCGGGTCCGGCGACGGCAGGGTACGGGTCCTCGCCGCGCACCCCGACTCGCGGTACGCCAGGCACCTGAGCACGCCCAGTGGCGGCAAGGGTCCCGAGATGGCCCCCACCACCGAGGCACCGGCCGCCCCGGCCCCGGCCGCCGAGGCGGAGCGCGGCGTCCTTCCCGCCAACGACCCGCTGGCCCAGCAGGCGTTCCGCCGCCAGCAGCCCCAGCCCGCGTAACGCCGGCCGCCGGCTGCTGATCGCGGTGGCCGGGGGCGGTGGCAGCGGCGGCGGGTAGGCGGTCCCCGGCCGGAACGGGAGCTACCAGCCGGGGCCAGCAACCGTCTGCCCGCGCACCCCGAAATCATGCCGGTCTCTTCGAGCCTGCCGGTCTCTTCGAGCATGTCGCTCTCGTCGAGGTTATGTCTTCGAGAGCGGGTACTTCGGCGGTGGTACTGCCAGGACGGTGGCGGCGCGCGGCGCGCAGTCAGCAGGGGGGCCGTTTCTCAGTCGGCGTCGAGGCGGAGGGACTGGAAGCGGACGTCGCGTCGCTTGCCGGGGCCGAGGTCGGCGACCGGTGCCCCGGCGCAGCGCGGCTTGGCGTAGAAGTGGGCGGTCTTGCCGACCAGGGAGAGGTTGGCGGTGCTGCCGGACCCGGCGAGGGTGTAGCAGTGGCCCGGCAGGGGCTGGCTCAAGGTGGCCTTCTTCCCGTGCGGGGTGGTGTAGAGGATCATGCCGAGGTCGGCAGCGCCGGCGGCCACCCCCGACGCCAGGACCGCACCCAGCGCGAGCGCCACGGCCGCCGTCGCCCGTCCGCGCACCCGCCCACGGACACGGACACGGACACCATCGCGATCACCGGTGCGTACAAGGGAGTTCATGCTTCGCTCCTAGAGGAAGAACAGGCTGTCGCCCGGTCCAACGACCCACCGGCCGCCCCGTGACGCCGCCCTCCCATACCGCCTTCGCACGGTGCCGCCTTCGCACGGTGCCGCGTTCGCTCGGTACCGCGTTCGCTCGGTACCGACACCGCGCCGTGCCGCCTTCGTGCCGTACCGGCACCGCGCCCCGCCGGCACCACCGCTGCCTGCCTCTCCTCTCCCCCGTCACGCCGCCGCAACCCGCACCATCACCGCCGGCGACGTCTCACTGCTGGGACGCGGTCTGCGGCCGGACCCCGAAGAGCGGGATGCCGCAGCGTATGCGGAAGGAGTGGCTGCGGCGTACCGTCAGGGCCGCGAGCGCGGCGAGGATCGCCAGGGACTGGAAGCGGCCTATCACCGGGACGAGGTCGATCGGCAGGGTGAGGGCCCATACCGCGCTCAGTGCGGCGTCGAGGAGTTCCGCACCGCCCCACAGGAGGGTCAGTCCGCGCAGGGCGGCACGGAATTCCGGGAGTTCGCGCCAGGCGCGGTCCGCCGCCTCGGCCCCGCCCGGCCCGCGCAGCCGCTGCCCGAAGTGGAACGGGAACGGCCGGGCCGCGCGGAGGGTGGCCAGGATCCACAGGCCCAGGGCGGCGGGTATCCCGGCGTCCTTCAGCAGCAGCACCCGGGGGCTGCCGCTGAGCGCCGACAGCCCCGCCGACACCGCCAGCAGCACGACCACGAGGAGGTCGAAGACCTCGACCCGGCGCCGCAGCACGGCCGCGGCCAGCGCGTGCGCCGCCGGCACCACGCCGCTCAGCAGCAGCGCCAGCCACTGCGCGGCGCCCTGTGCGCGCAGCACGTAATACAGGGCCAGCGGCACCGCGACGTTGACGGCCAGTGGCAGGCCGACCGTGCGCCACCGCGGTGTCGCGCGGGGCCGGTCGGCGGGTGTCCGGGCGGGGGTTGCGCGGGGGGTCTGCACGGTCTCCACGACGGCCTCCAGATTCTCGATACCGGACGGTCCGGTACGACGACGACCTGGTACGACGCTACGAGCCGGGCGGGTGGAAGGGCATCGGCCCCAGGGCCGGTCCCGGCGCGCCGCACTCCACCCCTGCTCCTCAACCCACGGGTGGAGGCGCCGGGATGGAGAGGCCGGTGGGAGGCCGGTGGCAGGCCAGTCGGGGGCCGGTCACCGCTCGGCGGCCTCGGGGGCCTTCATCAGCTCGACCAGGCTGGAGAAGCTGTCCGCGCCGTGCCCGGCCCGTACGCCGCGCCGGAAGAGGTCGGCGATCGCGGCCGGCAGGGCGGTGTCGACGCCCGCGTCGGCGTTGGTGTGCAGGACGTGTTCGATGCTCGCCAGCCCCATCGCCAGGCGGTCCACGTCGCCCTCGTGCCGGCCGGCGTCGAGGCGCTCGGCGTAGAAGGCGAAGAAGCCCGGCAGGGAGTTCGCGGTCTCGTTGGCGTGCGGCAGGATGTCGGCGGCGGAAAGCCCGTTGGCGTCGGCGAGGGCCACGGCCTGCCAGTAGGCGAGCATCGACGTCCAGAACATCACCATGCCCAACTGGTAGAAGAGAGCGGCGAGTCCGGGGTCCTCGCCCCGGTAGTCGGTGCTCCCCGTGACGACTTCCAGGACGGGCCGGCAGGCGTCGAAGACCTGGCGGGGCCCGCTGTAGAAGGTGACCGAAGCGGGCTGCCCGATGCCGGAGGGCGGGACGGTGACGCCGCCGGTGAGCTGGACCGCCCCGTGGCCGTCCGCCCAGCGCGCGGCGGCCCGCGCCTTCTCCGGGGTGTCCGAGGTGAGGTTGATCAGCACCCGGCCGGCCAGGGCGGTGGCCGCGGGCTCCAGGACGGCGTACATCGCCGCGTAGTCGGTGAGGCTGAGGATCACCAGTTCACCGGCGGCGAGCGCCTCGGCGACGCTTGCGGCGCGGACGGCGCCGCGGGCCACCAGGGCGTCCGCGCGGGACGCCGTGCGGTTCCAGACGGTGACCTCGTATCCCTGGTCCAGGAACGCGCCGGCCATCGCCTGGCCCATCGGGCCGAGCCCGATGACGATGACCGACCGCCGGGCGGCAGCCTCCGCCACACGCTCCACAGACACCCTGCTCGAACCCGCGATGCTACCCATTGCCAAACCCCTCCCGAACGGCCGGAACGGCACCGCGACGGGCACCGCGCCAGCCTCTTGAACGCCACGGAACTGCTCCGCAGCGGCGCCGAAGCAGGACTAGAACGAACGCTCTATTCAGAGCATGCGGAGAAGCTACCACAGCACTAGAACGAACGCTCTACCCAGCACTCGGTACGGTGTCCCCATGCAGCAGACCAGCACCCGGGACCGGATCGTCGTCACCGCCGCGCGCCTCCTCCAGCGGCAGGGCTACGTCGGCACAGGCATCAAGCAGATCGCCCAGGAGGCGCGGGCCACCCTCGGCTCCGTCTACCACTTCTTCCCCGGCGGCAAGGAGGCCGTCGCGGTCGCCGCGATCGAGCACAGCGGCCAGGAGTTCACCGCGTTCCTCCAGAAGGCGCTGGACGGCGATCCGGACGCGGCCGCGGCGGTACAGTCCTGCGCCGGTCTTCTCGCCCGGGAACTCAAGGAGTCGGGCTGGACCGACGGCTGCCCGGTCACCGCGGCGGCGCTGGAGACGCTCGGTACCGACTCGCCGATCCAGCAGGCGTGCGCGGACGCGCTTCGAGCCTGGGAGCAGCAGGTCGCCGGCAAACTGCTGCGCTGCGGGTTCGCCGCCGAGGACGCCCGGGAACTGGCCACGACCGTTATCGCCGCCCTGGAAGGCGCCGAGGTCACCGCGCAGGTCACCCGCAGCGAGGAGCCACTGCGCACGGTGGGCCGGCAGCTGGCCCGACTGGTCCGGTCGTATCAGGCGGCGGGGGCTTCCTCGGTGGAGGGCTAAAGGGCGCGCCAGAAACCGGGGCCGGTCAGCACCTCAACTCGTCGGCATCCGGGTCGACTTGACAGGGGAGGGTGCCTAGGAGGCGCCCACCGGAACCCGGCCGCGCCCACCGGGTGCACTGGGACCACCGTCACGCTTTTGCGCCAACCCGCGTGAAAGATCGTTCCGGGGGAACCAGTCTTTACGTAGGAAAAAGGACCTCAAGAGAGGGTGCGGACATGGGAATCATCGCCTGGGCCGTGATCGGCCTCATCGCCGGCGCCATCGCGAAAGCCCTGATGCCGGGCAAGGACCCGGGCGGCTGCTTCATCACCATGCTGATCGGTATCGGCGGCGGCCTGCTGGGCGGCTGGCTCGGCAAGGTGATCTTCGGGGTGCACTCGATCAACGGCTTCTTCCACCTGTCCACCTGGATCGCCGCCATCATCGGCTCCGTCATCCTGCTGATCCTCTACCGCCTCACCTTGGGACGTAACCGCTAGCACTGAGGCCGCCGCTCGGCGGAAATCCGGTTGCGCGGTGCCGATCGCCGGCCGCAGTCTGGTCGGCGATCGTTGCCCCTCAGAGCGGGAGTACGCCATGCGCCGTTTCCTCGGAACACCCCAGCACCCCCACCGGACGCTGACTTTCGAGGACTTCGGCACCCATGCAGCCCCAGCAATCCCAGCACTCCCAGCAGGCACGGCATGACCAGTACAGCCAGCAGCACCAGCAGCTTGCGCGCACCCGCACCCTGAACATCGGCATCCTGGCGCACGTCGACGCCGGTAAGACCAGTCTGACCGAGCGTCTGCTGTACGACGCCGGCGCCATCGACCGGCTCGGCAGTGTGGACGCGGGCGATACCCAGACGGACACCGGGTTCATCGAGCGGCAGCGCGGGATCACGGTGCGCTCCGCTGTCGCCTCGTTCACCGTCGGCGGCACGCAGATCAACCTCATCGACACCCCCGGGCACTCCGATTTCGTCGCGGAGGTCGAGCGCGTCCTCGGTGTATTGGACGGCGCCGTCCTGGTGCTCTCCGCTGTCGAGGGCGTCCAGGCGCACACCCGGGTCCTGATGCGGACGCTGCGCGCGGTGGGGCTGCCGGTCCTGCTCTTCGTGAACAAGATCGACCGGTCCGGTGCGCGGCGGGACGGGCTGCTGGCCGATATCCGGCGCAGGCTGGTCCCGCGACTGGTTCCCATGACGGCCGTACGGGATGCCGGCACGCCCTCGGCACGCGCCGTTCCGCAGTCGCTCGGCGGCGATCCGGAGTTCCGCGCCCGCGTCGCCGAGACGCTGGCCGAATCGGATGACGCGCTGCTCGCGCGGGTCATCGACGGGCCCGCGCCCTCGGCCGGCGAGCTGCGCGCCGCGCTCGCCGAGCAGGTCCGAACGGGCCGGGCGCACCCGGTGTACTTCGGCTCCGCCCGTACGGGGCAGGGGATCTCGCACCTGGTGGACGGGATCGCGACGCTGCTGCGGCCCCCGGTGCCGGATCCAGCCGACGAACCGGAGGCGGCGGAGGCGGCGGTCGCCCCGGAGGCGGCGAACGCGCCCTCGGAGCCGGACCGGCCGGACGCGTCGAGCAGCCCCCAAGGCACCGTCTTCGCCGTCGAGCGCGCCCCCTCCGGGAAGCGGACCGCCCTGGTGCGGCTGTTCTCCGGCAGCCTCGCCGCTCGCCAGCGGGTCACCCTGCACCGCCGCGGCGCGGACGGCGCGCCGCTCGCGCACACCGGCCAGATCACCTCGCTCGAGGTCGTCGGGCGGCCGGGCCCGGGCCCCGGACGGCTGTCGGCGGGTGAGATCGGGCGGATCGGGGGGCTTGCGGAGGTGCGGATCGGCGACCGGCTGACCGGGCCCGGCGGCCGGGACGGCGGCGGTCCGCGGGCCGCGTACTTCCCGCCCCCGACGTTCCGGACGCTGGTCCGTCCCCGGGAGGCGGCCCCCGGCACGTCGGCGCGCCTGTACGCGGCGCTGCGGCGGCTGTCCGAAGAGGACCCGCTCATCCATGCCACCCCGGGGCCGGAGGGCGCCACCTCGGTGCTGCTGCACGGGGAGATCCAGAAGGAGATCATCGCGGCGACGCTGGCGCACGACTTCGGGATCGACGCGGTCTTCGAGCCGAGCAGCACGGTCTTCCTGGAGCGGCCCGCGGGCGTCGGTGAGGCGTACGAGGAAATCGGGCGGCAGGCGGTCGGACCCGGCGGATTCTGGGCCACGGTCGGACTGCGCGTCGCGCCGGCACCGCGGAACAGCGGCGTCATCTTCCGGTACGAAACCGAACTGGGCGCTCTCCCCCGCGCTTTCCACGCCGCCATCGAGGAAACCGTGCACGCCGTGCTGCGCGAGGGCCCGCACGGCTGGGCGGTCACGGATTGCGCGGTGACGCTGATCCGGTCGGGATTCGCGAGCCCGGTCAGCACGGCCGGCGATTTCCGCGGGCTGACGCGCGTCGTCCTCCGCCGCGCCCTGGCATGCGCCGGCACGCGGGTCTACGAGCCGTGCCACGCCTTCGAGGCCGAGATCCCCATCGATGCCCTGCCGGCCGTGACGTCGTGTCTGGCGGGCCTGGCGGCACAGATCCGGGAGACCGCGGGCGGCCATGAATCGTGGCTGGTCAAGGGCGTGATTCCGGCAAGTCGGGTGCGGGCCGCGGAGCGGCGGCTGCCCGGGCTGACGCGCGGTGAGGCGCTGTGGTGGTCCCGTCCGGACGGTGACCGCCCGGTCAGCGGCGCGGGCGCGGTGGCCGACCGCCGCTGAGAGCCACGGCGCGGTGCGGCCGGGGAGGTGGAATACGAAAAATCCCCGGCCGCGCCCGGCGACCGAGGATGCAGGAGAATGACAGCTCTGCGCCAATAGCTTTGGATTGGCAACCAGCTGGATTGACAACCGGCGCGCTTCTTCCCGTATATTGAGCGTTTGCGTGTCACGAGAAATCGACCCAGCAAAACGTTCCAGAACACAGGATATTCGAGCGGAGTTGAATTGTCAAACGCGTCAACCGAGGAATTGCGTAAGGAGCAGGAATTCATGGACCTGCTCCATGAGCGCCTCGACAGCTTGCGGTCCGGGGCGCGGGCGGCCGTGGAGCAGGCCCTCCCGCAGACCGGAGGGACCTTCCAGGCCCGGCTGGAGCGGGACGTGATGGTCGCCGAACAGGCCGAGCTGCTGGCCGGGTTCGAGGCCGGGGAGCACGGTCTCTGCTTCGGCCGGCTGGCGTTCCGGGACGGCCGCGACCACCACATCGGCCGGATCGGCATCCGGCGGGACGACGCCGAGCGCACTCCCCTGGTCATCGACTGGCGCGCGGATGTCGCCCGCCCCTTCTACCTGGCCACCGGCCACACCCCGATGGGCCTGCGGCGCCGCCGCCATCTGACGACCGAGGGCCGGCGGGTGACCGCCCTGCACGACGAGATCCTGGACCTCGCCGACCGGGAGCGCACCGGCCACGAAGGCGCGGACGCCGACGCGATCCTGCTGGCGTCGCTGGACGCGGCCCGCACCGGCCGGATGCACGACATCGTGCAGACCATCCAGGCCGACCAGGACCGCATCATCCGCGCCCCGCACCACGGCGTCCTCGTCGTGGAGGGCGGCCCCGGCACCGGCAAGACCGTGGTGGCGCTGCACCGGGCCGCGTATCTGCTGTACGCGCACCGCGAACTGCTCGCCCGCCGGGCGGTGCTGATCGTCGGGCCCAACCCGGCGTTCCTCGGCTACATCGGCCAGGTGCTGCCCTCGCTCGGCGAGACCGGGGTCCTGCTGGCGACGCCGGGCGAGCTGTTCCCGGGGGTGACCGCGACCGGAACCGACTCGCCCCGGGCCGCCGAGGTCAAGGGCGGGGCGGCGATGGCGGACGCGCTCGCCGCGTTCGTGGCCGACCAGCAGCGGCTGCCCGACCCGGCTCTCGTCATCGACCACGAGGACGGGGAGCTGCACCTCGACGCGGAGATCGCCGAACACGCCCGCCGGCGCGCCCGGGACACCCGGCTGCCGCACAACCTCGCGCGGCCGCACTTCGCGTTCCATGTGATCGACGCGCTCACCGCGCAGCTGACCGAGCGGATCGGCGCCGACCCGTACGGCGGGCCGAACCTCCTCGGCCCGGACGACATCGCGCAGCTGGGCAAGGCCGTCGCCACCAGCCGCGCGGTGCACGCGGCCATCGAGGAGCTGTGGCCGGCCCGTACGCCGCAGCAGCTCGTCGCCGACTTCCTCGCCGACCCGGTGCACCTGCCCGAGGCCGACGCGGACGCCATCCGCCGCACCGGCGACGCGTGGACGCCGGCCGATGTCGCGCTGCTGGACGAGGCCGCCGAACTCCTCGGCGAGGACGACTCGGCCGCGCGGGCCGCCGCCGAAGCGGCCCGCCAGGAGCTCATCGACTACGCCCAGGGCGTGCTGGACCTGTCGTACGGCTCACGTACGCAGGAGTTCGAGGACCGCGACGACGAGGAGTCGGAGGTGCTGGCCGCGCACGATCTGATCGACGCGGACCGGCTCGCCGACCGGCAGGAGGAGGCCGACCACCGCACCGCCGCCGAGCGGGCCGCGGCCGACCGCACCTGGGCCTTCGGCCACATCATCGTCGACGAGGCGCAGGAGCTGTCCCCGATGATGTGGCGGCTGCTGATGCGCCGCTGCCCGACCCGGTCGATGACCCTGGTCGGCGATCCCGCGCAGACCTCGGAGCCGGGCGGCTGCGGGGCCTGGGACGCGATCCTCGCGCCGTACGTGGACGACCGCTGGGAGCATGTCCGGCTCGGCGTCAACTACCGTACGCCGACCGAGATCATGGAGGTCGCGGCCGGGGTGCCGCGGGCCGCCGACCCGGCGTTCGTACCGCCCCGCTCGATCCGTTCCACCGGCGTCCGCCCGTGGGCCCGGCGCACCGGCGACCTGCCGGGCGCGGTCGCCGAGGCGGTGGCCCGGGAGACCGGGCGCGACGGGCGCGGGCGGCTCGCGGTCATCGCACCGCGCGAACGGTGTGCGGCCCTGGCCGCCGCGCTGCCGGCGGCGTCGGCCTGGCCCGCGCCGGATCTGACCGGTCCGGTGGTGATCCTGGATCCGCGGCAGGCCAAGGGGCTCGAGTTCGACAGTGTGCTGGTGGCCGAGCCGGCGGAGTTCGGGACCAGCGATCTGTACGTGGCGCTGACCCGTGCGACGCAGCGGCTGGGTGTGCTGCACACGGGGGCGCTGCCGGAAGGGCTGACGGGGCTGGCGGAGGACGAGGGGGCCGCGTCCGTGGCGTAGCGCCGGCGGGGTGACCGGCCGGCGGCCCGGCGGCCCGCCTCGCCGAGGTGCGGCGGCGGCACCCCGGCAGCAAGCTCGTGAAGCAGGAAGCTCATGCGGCAGAAGCTCGTGAAGCAGGACCCTCGCGGATCAGCGGATCAGCGGATCAAAGGAGACTCAACGGGAAGGAGGCGAGGGTGGCCGGGGGCGGACGCGCCGCACCGCCCCGTGACCGCCCGGGGTGAACCCAACGGCCCCCCGTCCCGTCCCTCTCATCGGACCGTCACTGTCGTCGGACCGTCCCTCTCATCGGACCGTCACTGTCATCGGAACCGCCGAGTCACCTCACCGAGGAGGAAAGATGACCTGCCACCAGCACCGCGCCCTGCGCACCGCGCTCATCGGTGCCGTCGCCGCCGGCTCGCTCGCCCTGGCCACGGCACCGGCGTCGGCCAAGTCGTCGCTCACCTTCACCGCCGGTCCGCGCGCGGTCCGCCTGGGCGGCGTCGTGCACGCGACCGGTAAGGCCAGTGACGACAACGCGTCGTTCAACAAGGTCTGTGTGCAGCAGCGCCGGGGCTCCGCTGCCTGGCACAACGTGGTGTGCTCCAAACCGGCGCGGCACACCGGTGGCACCGTCAACGCCACCGTCCGCGCCAGGCAGCGCGGCCATCTCCAGTTGCGTGCCGTGCTCTTCGAGGGCCGCTCCCCCAACGACCTCCATCCGCGGGCCCGTTCGGTCTCGCGCACCTTCACGGTCACCGTCCGCTGACCCGCCGGCCCGCGCCCCGCACCCGTACGACGGCAGCCGGACCCCCCGCGTCGTAGGAGCGCCCGTACGCGCCGCGCCGCATGCCTGTTCCGCGCTTCGCCGTACCCGGTGCCGCAGACTGGCACCGGAGGCCGGTGCCCCGGACCGGCACCGGACGCGCCGGGCCGCCGGGACCGCGCGCGGCAGGCCCGGGCCGGCGACGGGAGGAACGTATGGCGCAGGAGGACCGCGACCGGACGGCGCCGGTGCCCGGGACGGGCGGCGACCGGCGGCGGTTGCGCTACGAACTGCTCGGCTGCGCCCTGCACGGCCACCACCTGGAGGGGGTGACCGCGGAACGGGTGCGGCCCGGCGACCGGCTGCTGGTCCGCGAGGACCCGGCGGGGCTGCGCTGGCACCGCTGCCTGCGATGCGATGCCTGGCTCCCGGTGCCCCCGCCCCGGCAGCCGGACCGCCCGCATCCGCCCGGACGCGCGGAGATCGCCCTTCCGCTGCGCGGCAAGCCGCTGCGGGACCGCTACGTCCTGCGGCTGATCGCGCTGGACCGGCTGCTGCACTTCCTGGTGCTCGGGGTGCTGGCCGCCGGGATCCTGGTCTTCGCGGACAAGCGGGCCAGTCTCCGGGCCCCGTTCTACCGCCTGCTGGACCTGCTCCAGAACGGCGTCGGCGGCACCGGCGGAGTGTCCGAACAGGGGTTGCTGGGCGAGGTGGCCAAGGCGTTCGCGGTGCGTTCGTCGACGCTGTGGCTGATCGGGCTGGTGATCGCCGCGTATGCGGTGCTGGAGGGGGTGGAGGCGGTCGGGCTGTGGTTCGCCAAGCGGTGGGCGGAGTACCTCACCTTCGTCGCCACCACCGTGCTGCTGGTCCCGGAGGTCTACGAGCTGACGTCGCGGGTGACCGTCACCAAGGTGCTGACGCTGCTCATCAACATCGCGGTGGTGGTCTATCTGCTCGTCGCCAAGCGGCTGTTCGGGGTGCGCGGGGGCGGGCGGGCGGAGGCCGCCGACCGGGAGCGCGATATGAGCTGGGACGCGCTGGAACGGGTACTGCCCGGCCCGGCCGAGAAGTAGCGGGTCCGACGGGCCGGGGCGGCCGGTCCCCCCCCCCGGGCCCGGCCGCCTACCGCCGCGCCGCGGTCACCGCAGGCCCATCGCCTTGCGGAGGGTGGTGAAGAGGTCGGTCTGGTTGGTGACGCCGAGCACCCGGTACGCCTGCGGTCCCTGGGCGGCGATCCGCACCTGGGTGCCGGTGTGCTCCTGGGACTGGCCCGGGGTGTTGGTGGAGTAGTTGACCTTCAGCTGCTGGCCCTCGTTGGTGACGAGCGTCGAGGACAGGCCGGGCGGGGTGGCCTCCAGCGGCACGATCTGGCTGGTGTGGCCGTGGTCGGCGGTGGTGACGACCAGCGTGTCGGGGTGCTTGGCGGCGTAGTCCCGGGCGACCTTGACGGCTCGGTCGAACGCGGCGGTCTCGCCGATCTGGCCGCAGGGGTCGGCCGCGTGGTCCTGCTTGTCGATCGAGGCGCCTTCGATCTGGAGGAAGAAGCCCTTCTTGGCGTGGCGCTGCTTGGCCTCCAGCAGCTCGATCGCCTTGGCCGCGGAATCGGCCAGGCTGGGGGTGCCGGCGGGGCGCTTGGGGTTGGTGGTCACACAGCGCTGCGGGGCGGTGCCGCCCACCGCGGCGGGCTTGCCGGTCCACTCGGTCGGTACGTTGCCGGGGGCGAACAGCCCGAGCACCGGCTTGCCGGCCTTGACCGTCCGCAGTCCGGCGGCGTCGGTGACGACCTGGTAGCCCAGCTTCCCGGCCTGCTCGGTGACGGTCAGGCCCTGGTAGCGGCCGGCGGTGACCTTCTGGTCGAAGCGCTGCTTGCCGCCGCCGAACAGGACGTCGACGCGGTGGTTGACGGACTGTTCGGCGATCGAGCCGGGGCCGCCGTTGGCGAGCGTGTCGCGGGGGCACTTGGCCATATCGCCGGGGCCCTGGCAGGAGCGGTCGGTGGCGTGCGCGGCGAGCACCGCCGGGGTGGCGTCGGTGAGTTCGGCGGTGGTCACGCTGCCGGTGGCGAAGCCGTTCCGCTGCGCCAGCTCCAGGATGGTGGGCAGGGCCCGGTCGGTGTCGGGGGTCTTGGATATCCGGCCGTTGACGGTCTTGCGGCCGGTCGCCCAGCCGGAACCGCTCGCGGCGGAGTCGGTGACGTAGTCCGGGGTGCCGTCGGCGTGCACCGCGTAGGTGGTGTACGCGCCGGTGAGCGGGAAGCGGTCCATGTTCAGGCGGCCGTTGGCGCCGGCCACGTAGTCGCGGGCCAGGGTGATCTCGGAGTCGCCCATACCGTCACCGATCAGCAGGATGACGTTCTTCGCCGTGCCGCCCTGGATGGCGCGCTGGGCCTGCAGCCCGGTGTCGGAGGCGCCGGCCGTGGTGGTCACGGCGACGGCGGCCGCGGTGGCGGCGACCAGGGCGGTGGCGCCCACGAGGTGGCGGCGAGCGGGTCTGTGCATGGAAGCGTCTCCTTGAGGCATCCGGAACGCACCGGCGCCCGGGCCGATACCCGGGCCGGTACGTCTGAGCAGATCGCCGGGACCGTCGCGCGGCCCCAACGGGGCTCAGCCCACCAGCCGTTGGTGAACGGATGGTGACGCCGCGGCGCCACCGCCGCCTCGGGGACGTTACGGCCTGATGGCGCGTCAGCCGGCGGGCGGGACGTCCGGCCGGAAGATCCGGTCCAGCTGGTGGTCGAGGACCGCGGTGGCCGATTCCGGTGTGCGCTGGCCGACGAGGACGCTGGTGCCGAGCCCCGCGGACATCGCCAGCAGAGCGATGGCCTCGCTCCGCACGTCCGTTCCGGGCCGCAGCAGATCCGCGTCCTGGGCCTGGCGGAGGAGTGCGGTCAGGGCGTCCTCGGCCGCGTCGGGGCTCTTGATGAACGGCTGCTCGGCGAGCGCCGGGTCGGTCACCGCGAGCACCGCGTAGGAGGTGTAGAGGTGGTGGAAGGTGCGGCTCTCCTCGTCGGTCGGCAGCGCCGCCCGCAGCAGCGCCTCGATGATGGCGCGCGGTGCCGGGTCCTCGCCGGCGGCGCGGACGTGCGCGGCGAACCGCTCCCCGAACCGCTCGGCCAGCCGGTGCAACCCGGCGAGCAGCAGCTTCTCCTTGGTCTCGAAGTAGTACTGCACCAGCCGCAGCGAGACGCCGGCCTCGGCGGCCACCTCCCGCATCCCCACGGCGTGCAGGCCGCGCCGGGCGGCGACCCGGATCAGCGCCTCGGTGAGGGCGGCCCGCCGCTCCGCATGGTCCACGCGCCTGGGCATCGCCGGTCCTCTTCTCCTCGTCGCCTGTGCCGGGGCGGCCGGCCGGGCCCTGCCGCCTCCCGTTGATGATACAGCTGTACCACCATCGTGATACGGTCGTACCACGAAAACCAGACACCCCGGAGGTGGCCGTTCCCATGACCACTGCCCGCAGCACCCGCCCGCGCACCCGGCCCGATGTCGGCCGCTATGTGAGCGACGCCCGGCGCGACCACTACTTCGCCGCCTGCGACGCGCTCTACGCCCTGGGCGCACCCGCCGCCGCGGAGGAGGACGTGGAGACGTCCTTCGGCACCACCCACGTCTACCGCTACGCCCCGGCCGACCCGGCCGCCCGCGCCCGCACCCCCGTCGTCCTGGTGCACGGCGCCGGCTCCTGCTCCGCCATGTGGTACCCCAACACCGGCGCGCTGAGCGCGGACCGCCCGGTCTACGCGCTGGACACCCCCGGGGACCCCGGCCGCAGCGTGCAGCGCGAGCCGATCCACCGGCCCGAACGCGCCGCGCAATGGCTGGACGAGGCACTGGCCGGACTGGGCCTGGACCGGGTGCACCTCATCGGGTCCTCGTACGGCGGCTGGCTGGCGCTCAATCAGGCGCACCGCGGGCCGGGCCGGCTCGCCTCGGTCACCCTGCTCGACCCGGGCGGCCTGGAGAAGGTCGGACTGCGCTTCTTCGCCTGGATCTTCGTCAGCCTGTTCGCGACCTTCGCGCCCAAGGCACTGCGGCCGCGCCTGGCCGCCTGGCTGGAGCAGCCGGTCCTGGTCGTACCGGAACTGCGCACCATGGTCCAACGCGGCATCCGCGCGTACCGGATCCGCCGTCCGGCCCCGCTGCCGCTGTCCGACGAGGAACTGGCCACCGTCCGCACGCCGCTGTATCTGGTGCTCGGCAGGCGGAGCCTGCTGCTGCACCCGGACCGGCAAGTGGAGCGGGTGCCCCGGCTGATACCCGGCGCCCGCGCCGAGATCATCGCCGCCACGGGCCACGGCCCGCAGTTCGACCACGCGGACGAGATCAACCGCCGGATGCTGGCGTTCATGGCCGCGCACGACTGACACCGCGCCACGTACGGGGCGCGGGGCGCCGGGTGGGCGGGGCGGCGGGTGAGCGGGGCAGCTCCTTCCTTACTGCCGATTTACGGCTCGTTTGAGCACTATGGGCTGGTCTTGCAAGCTTTCGTGCGCCTCATCGGGCAGCTGATGGGGCGGGTTCAAAGGACCGCAGTGCCGCCCAAGCCCCCACCCGGCCCCGAGGCCGGGCCGCAGCACCGCCCCGGCCCCTCGTGGCTGCGGCCGACCATCCGGATCCGGCTCACGCTGCTGTACGGCGGGATGTTCCTGATGGCCGGCGTCGTCCTGCTGGTCATCCTCTACATCCTCGCGGCGCACACCCTCAAGGAGGGCACCCCGGATTTCCGGATCGTCGGCAGCAACGTCCAGGTGCGCAACGTCGACTGCCCCACCCTGCCGGCGTCCGGCACGGTCGGCGACCTCAACGCGGCGATCACCGGCTGTGTGCAGAACCAGCGCGCGCTGGCGCTGAGCCAGTTCTTCAACCGCTCGCTGCTGGCGTTGCTGGGGTTGACGATCGTGGCGTTCGCGTTCGGGTACGCGATGGCGGGGCGGGTGCTGTCGCCGCTGGGGCGGATCACGCGGACCGCGCAGCGGGTGGCGGGGTCGGATCTGCACCGGCGGATCGAGCTGGGG